>CAWBPP010000005.1:0-157568 GCA_963790785.1 Candidatus Polarisedimenticolaceae bacterium | reverse complement strand
GCGCCGCAACAGACACATGCAGCTGTCACGTCCCGTGCGGCGCACGGTCCGCGCCAGCTTTTGTGCTGTTGGTCGCAAACGTTAGGCGCCGCCATCACTCGCGATCCGGACAGCAAGCATAGTGATTGCTATGAGCCTTCTTGCTGTTCTCTCCTGGGCGACGATTGCGAATAGAGTTCCATCGGCACTGTCACCTCACTCTTTCGCTGTCGTCATCCCAGTATTCGAGGGCGGAAGCGCCTTTTCAGTTACTGTCATGCCGCTGTTGTTCGTGCTCTGGAGCGTGAATCTCATCGATGGACGAAGTGATCTTCCCGATAGATCAGTTGCGCTCTTCGGCGTAGTCTCTCTTGGGGTTCTCGTCTGGTTCGTAGTTGGATGGTCCGACGGACTTGAGTTCACTGAACCCAGAGTGCTCATCTTCTGGGCGGTAGTGAACGCCGTGCTTTTTGGGTTGATGAGTGTTGGTTCGTCGATTCCGCTCGTGCGGGTCGTGGTGGCGGACCTTGTTGTTCCAATGGCTGCTTTTTTCGTGGCCGGCCTGGTGTGGTTTCCCTTGGTTCGGCGAGATAATGAGTCATGTGTGTAAAGTCTGCCTAACAATCCGCCAAGCTAGCGGCACCGCCCTGTCATGGCCCTTGTTGGCGCAAGGTCCACGCCAGCCGTCCCGCAGGCTTGTGCGCAACGTTAGGCGTACTAAAAAGAGTAATCGAATGGATCGTATACCTGAGGCTGATTGGAAGGTGTTTAAAAAGCATCATGCAGTTGTGCAGGAGGCCTTCAGTCGGCGCGCAATGACTAAAATTCGTGAGCTTATGGATGACAAGAACCCTGCCAGCATTGAACGGTTCCAGTTGATCGCCCAGTATGTGAACAAGGTTGCTATGAAAGAGGATGCGTTGTTTCATGATTATCGGCGGAGTTCGGCGATTGCATTTGTGAGGGCATTTATCCTCGAGGGGTTATTGAGCGACGAGCAGGTATCGGAATATAGCGATGAGGTCAGAAGGTATCTTGATGTGTAAACTGATGCCTGGAGGAGACGCCTAACAATGCGCCGCAACAGACACATGCAGCTGTCACGGCCCGTGCAGAGCACGGTCCGCGCCAGCTTTTGTGCTGTTGGTCGCAAACGTTAGCCAGACAATGTGAAAGACCAAAGAATATCAAGCGAACGTGGCCCCATTCCGCTGAAATGCTGAGCGCGAGCCGCAAAGGCAACTGAAACAGTCGAATACTCCGATTCAGTTCGGCGTAAAATACGAGGCAGGAAGTAAACCAGAAAGGCTGGCTAACAATGCGCCGCAACAGACACATGCAGCTGTCACGCACCGTGCATGGCACGGTCCGCGCCAGCTTTTGTGCTGTTGATCACAAACGTTAGACACACCAGGGAATAACTCATGAAGACCCGACCAAAACCCGGAAAAGGTCGCCACGCATCTTGGCGTGGGTTCCTGGTCATTCTTGCGATCACATTGGGTTCTGAGGTCTCCAGAGGTTCGGATTCCCTCGATGACTTGCTTGATCGATGGAAGGCTCGTGACGGCATGGTCGGCATCGAGGTCGGGTATGAGCTATCCGAGTACTTTGTTGCTCATCCGCGTGACTTCCTGGAATCAATGTAGCGAAATCAGGAATCGTGGGCACCGTGGCTAGAAAGACTTCCAGTCCATACACTTACAGCTTTCCGTGAAGGAGCCGGAGCCGACTGCGAGGTTCTGCGGCAAAATGGATGATCGCGACTGCTGAGCCTTAGTCTCTGACCCTACTCTGGGCCAGATGGCAGATAATTTGCTGGGGGTGCTGAGAAACACCATGATCCGATCGATTGACTGATGGCGGCTGGCGTAACAATGCGTCAACAGACACACTCCATTGTCACGGCCCGTGCATCAGCACGGTCCGCGCCAGCTGTCTGTGCTGTTGGTCGCAAACGTTATGCTCCGATCTGAGATTAACGTGGTCCCTAACTCCGAACGAGAATTACCCCTGCCGATCCAGCCTGGCGCTCGGAGGTGTGGGGGATCCCCATCGGTGCTCCGACTCGTCGGCAGAACCCCTGCGCGCCGCGCCACTCACGCGCAGCGCCTGATCCTCCCGATCTACCTCTTGAGTTCAGCACGTTCGGAGGCCTTGACGGCGGTTACGCTCTTACGAGCGCCGTACAGTTCAACTGGATAACCCCTGGTCAGCTGTCTGTTGTTGATTCTGGAGCCCCGGTGGGCCCGCTCGCGAAGCCTGTTGGCGTTGCTCGTGATGATCTTTTCCTCCGGAAACTGCACTCTCGTCCATGCCGCGCGGCGCGTCTAGACGAGCGAAGCTGGCTTGCCGTTCTCGTAGGCCTTGCGTTTGCCCGGATTCGTCGCGTGGGCGGCGATCTTTTCCACTCCGCTCTCCGAGTTCTGGCTGTATAAGATGAATACTGAATTGGGCAACGGCATAACAATGATTTGCAGCTGACGAGCTGCCTTGTCACGGCCCGTGCTTGCGCACGGTCCGCGCCAAGCAGCTCGCAGCTGAAATCAACGTTAGCCAGACAGAACTCCTGATGAGCACAGAGGGATTCGAGAAAGTGTGGTCCGAGACTCTCGAGGGCATCCGAGAGGGGAAGCCGGGTCTCACCCTCCCCATCATCTGAGTTGAAGCCCCTTGTTCGGCGACTCTACGAGGAAACAAGTACGATACCGCTGGACGAGCAGCGTCTTGAACAGTCGATTCGGGGTGTTCTTGAGTTCCTGGTGTCGACGGACGGCCGGTCGCACGACAATTGCTGGGTCACTAGCAACTTTCTGATGCCCGGAGATGATTTCTGGGAGGTCAGCTGGCATGATCTTCCGGAGCGATACGTTAAGGTCTTGTGGAGATATGGGTTACCAACTCTGGCAGGCTGTCGAGGATCCCGAGTGGACTGAGAACTCTGGTGGAACGCCTGAACAGATTCTCCACAAACTCTCAGAGTCGTAGGCTATCCATGCTGGCTAACAGGCGGTTGAATTTAACGGTCACGCCCCTTGCTGACGCAAAGGTCGCGCCCGCAACTTCACCGACACGTTAGGCATACAAAGTAGGAAGGAAGATATCAAAATTGAATTCGCAATGAAGCGTCGGGCAATTCTAGTTCTAATTACTGCAATGTCGGCCCTGAACAGTGCAAATGCAGCCAAACAGAATGTCGCTCAATTGCCGGACAGATACGGCGACATTACATTTGGGATGTTGCTGAAAGATGCTGCTGCTTTAGATGATAGATATATCATCGAACCCTGTGATCAAGCCCCACATAAACAGTGTCTTGTCTGGACTGATGTGTTTTTTGGACTTGATGCTCGATTTAGGGCAGTGCCGGATGGAGAACAGCGGATCTACTTCATTAGCGGTGTGATCAGTCGGTTCATGAAAGATGAAGAAGTATATCCATGTCCTGCGGTATATGACTCAATACGGGAGTCCTTCCTCGACATGTATGGGAAGCCTTCCAAAAAACGTGGGGTTACTAATTGGATTTGGAGCGATGGGGATACCGAAATCCAAATCTTCGAGGCATGCTATGGAGATAAATTCGGCACTCTGTCGTTTCTTCTCAAACGCAGCAATGGTGTTAATTGAAGACCGATGCCTAACACTGCCTTAAAGCTGACGGTCCAACCTGTCATGTCCAGTGCTTGCGCACGGTCCATGCCAGAACGCCCCGCAGCATATGGCAAACGTTAGCCAGATACGAAATAGTAGGGTTTTCATTTATGTCAAAGACAGGGCGCGGCTACTTCCAGGGACTCTCGCTACTAGCCCTAGTCGGCTCTGTGAGTGTGCTTGTCTGGTTCCATAATGCTGTTACGTACACACTTGCGGCCCAATTGGAAGAGTTGGGCGCTTCTTTTTCAAAGACTACACTCGTCTGGATCACGGGCTACCAGCTTGCAGTGACTTGGCTGCCCGTAACTCTAATGGTTGTCTGTGTCGTCGTTTACCTTCTCTTCTTCTGGCGCAGAGACTCTTTTCTCGGCCCCAAAGCGATACTCGTCTTCTCTGTATGTCTTATGCTGTTTATAGCCGTCTTTATGGCATATGAATATCACGATGCGATGCAGTCATTCGATGCAGCAATTGAATCTATGAAATGAGCAACTGGCTAACAATGTGCCTCAACAGTCCCATGCATCTGGCACGTCCCGTGCGGCGCACGGTCCGCGCCAGAATTTGTGCTGCTGGTCACAAACGTTAAGCCGACGGGCACTTGACATACTATATATAGTATAGTATATATATGTGATGTGGGAAATCTACGAACACCGAAAGCTTTCCCGGCGCCTGGCTCGACTACCTGCTGATGTGCTCAGGCGCTACGAAAAATGGAAGGATATCGTCAGGATATCGGGTCCGGCTGGGCTGAGGTTGATCAAAGGGTTTCATGACGAGGGATTGCGGGGCAAATGGAAGGGGCATCGATCGTCACGGCTCGGGATTCAGTATCGTGTGATTTATTTGATCGAAAGCCAAGAAGTATCGATTTATGTGGTAGAAATCAATCCACACGATTACAGGAAGAAATAGAATGATTAATAAGAAAGACTATCGCAAAGCCCGCCGTCGCGTAGAGGTAACCGTGGGCGAGTCTGTCCGGATCATCCGAGAACTCCAGGAACTAAGCCAGAATCAATTGGCCGAGTTGACCGGTATTCCGCAGTCGACCATTTCCGGGATCGAAAACAACCGCGTCAAACTGGGAGTTGAGCGAGCCAAGGTCATTGCCAGGGCTCTCAAGTGTCATCCTGCCGTTTTGGTGTTTCCAGGTTGGGATTTACGTGCTGAATCAGCGGCCTAACAATTGGCCTAAACTGCCAGCCGGCTGCGGCATGCGGCTTGCACAGCAAGCCACTCGCCTCCGCACGGCCACAGTTTGGCCAAAACGTTAGACCATTGAACGAGGAATTATGCGCAATCTGATTGTAGTGACGATTCTCACGGTTCTCTTCGCCGCGCCTCTTTGTGCGCAAGAAGAAGCGGCCGGTTCTCAGCTCGAATTGTACTGCTACGGCAAACCGCTCACCAAAGGGACGGAGGCCGGGTTCACGTTTTTGAAAGCAGTCGTGTTCAGGCCATCGGCAGACCATCAGGCTCCGTCTGGTTCAGCAGTCGTCGTGTTTCACGGCGGAGGGTGGTCGATCGGATCTGAAGAATGGGCGTATGGGGTGGCCCGCCGTTTCGCGGAAAAGGGAATGGTCGGCATCGCGGTCAACTATCGTCTTTCAGACCGCAAGTCGGCCACCCCGGTGGATGCGATGGCCGACGCGCGCGCTGCGATCCGTTGGACACGAATGAATGCCAGTCAGCTCGACATCTCACCCGACCGAATCGCTGTGTATGGTTGGTCGGCTGGGGCGCACCTCGCGGTGTCAGCGGCCATATTTTCCGACTTGCCCCCAACCGAAGAGCTCAGTTGTGTGCCCAATGCGCTTATTCTGAAATCTCCGGCGCTTGACTTGGTCAATGACGAATGGTTTTGCACGCTACTGGGTGACAGCTTGGCGGCTGCTGATTATTCGCCTGTGGAACACGTACGCAGTGGGTTGCCTCCGACCCTCATTCTTGAAGGCGAAACGGACACAGTGACTCCCATCGACGGCGTCCGCAGGTTTCACGAGCGAATGTTGGCGGAGAAGAACCAATGCGAATTGGTCGTTTACGAAGGAGTAGGGCACTTGTTCACTCCGAGCAGTGAGCCTGATGACGGATATCCGAACCCGGATCCCGAAGTACAGGCCGCCGCGTGGCTTGAGGTGGATGAGTTTTTGGAGTCCTTGGGTTTCATAGGGCTGCAACGGTAAAAAATGGTCTAACAAGAGTTTGAACCTGACAAAGTCGCTTGTCACGCGCCTGGCTTGCGCCAGGCCCGCGCCAATCGCCTTTGCAGGTTAAACAAACGTTAGGTTGTGACATATGGCGAACCGGCATTTGAGAGGTATAAGCCGATGCAGGATAGTGTGCTCTACTACCTGGCGCTCCTTACGCTCATCACTGTTCCAGCAACTCTGATAGCGTGGGTGCTGCTGCATTCTTTAGTTTCATTCTGGCGGCGCCTGGGAGCAACCGGGAGTTTGATCATTGTTGCCGCATCTACTATCTTAATCATGCTTGGTGTCTATTCGGTAAGTAATCCACTCTTACACGTTCGATTCGGCTTTCGCTGGCCGTTGGCTTGTGTGTCGGGTCTTCTTATAGCGGGCTCTACGTACCTCAACATTCTGGTCTACCGTCGGGTTCCCAAGACGATGGCATTCGGATTATCAGAGATCTCCCCCGATGAACCTGGAACCCTCGTAGAGGATGGAGTGTACTCGCACATGAGGCATCCAAGGTTTGTAGCGATGACTTTAGCGGTTGCGGCGATGGCACTTCTGACCAACTACCTAATACTCTACCTTCTGTGGGGCGTCTATGTGGTGATGATTATCGTCATAGCAGTGCTTGAGGAACGTGAACTTACGGCTCGTTTCGGCGCGAAATATATTGAATACAAAAAAAGGGTTCCGCGGTTCGTGCCACGTGTACACGATCGCGGGTAAAAAAGATGGAGACACATTACCTGACCATCGCTTGCAGTTGGCGTTCGAGCGATTCAGGAGTGATGATCTGTATGGAAAAAGAGAACATTAGGTGAAGAAAACTTTCAGAGCAAGCAAGGCAATAATCACCCTAAGCGTCGCCTTGGGCTTCCTGGCTGGTGCAATTGATGTTGTCATTGACGCATCAGTCTTTGGTGAAGGCAACATTCTTGATCAGTTGCTGCGACCAACCGCTTTTGAGGTGTACATCCGCGGCACTATGTTAACGCTTGCAGTCGTTGTCGGTGTTGTTGTGTCTAGAATAACTGCGCGACTTGAAAAGGCTAGCGAAGAGATCAAGACGCTAAGGGACTTGCTTTCCACGTGTGCTTCTTGCAAAAGAATACGCAAAGATGACAAGACTTGGGTGTCACTGGAAACCTACGTCTTGCACCATACTGACACGAAGTTCAGCCACGCGGTGTGCCCTGACTGCCAAGAGAAGCTGTACGGCAAAAGATATACGGATGAATGAGTTGAGGTTCCCATTTGCACTATAGTTTCTGCGCCAATCTTCCAGCACGCGACGGATTTCGTCTATTATGGTTCAAGGAAAATATTTGTCTGTCTACTAATCGATGAAGGAAATGAAAATGAAACAATTTAAAAACACCGTCTTTTTGATTGCCGTTGTTGTGACAGGATCCATTTTCGTATTGCCGCCGGCGGTACATGCCCATTGCCAGATCCCGTGTGGAATTTATGATGATCACGCCCGCGTGCAATCGATGCTTGAAGATGCAGCCACCATAGAAAAGTCGGTCAAGATGATTGCCGCATTATCCGGCAAGACCGATGCACAATCTCAAAACCAATTAGTTCGCTGGGTCATGAATAAAGAAACACATGCACAAAATATTGTTTCTACCATCAGTGACTACTTTCTGACGCAACGGGTCAAACCGGAGCAAAAAGATTATGTTGAACGTTTGGTGAAGCACCATGCTGTAATCATTGCAGCAATGCAAGCCAAGCAGAATGCCGGCATGGACCATGTGAAAAGCCTGCAAGCAAGCATCATGGCGTTGTCACCTTACTATCCTCCGCACAAGCCCGAAGAAAAGACCGCATAACAGGCGCCATGAATAATTCATTGCGGGGAGTGTTGTGGTCCGGTTTGATTTTTCCTGGTCTCGGTCAGGTTGTTCTTAAACATTACCGCCGGGGCGCCGCCATAGCGCTGGTTGTTCTGGTCAGCATGGTTGTCGTTGTAGTGCAGGCGGTACAGCAGGCCCTTGCCATCCTCGAGAAGATTGCGGTGGACGGTGGGGAAATCAGTATGAGCGCCATCGCGCGGGCAGCCACAGAGGCGTCCACCGGTTCCGGGAGCCTCTCGATCAAGTTACTTTTGTTATTGATCATGGTGTTATGGATCCTGAGCGTTGTTGATGCTTACGCCATCGGTAGGAAAATCGACAGCGAGCAACGTATCCTGAGTCAATCTTCAAGCTGAAAAATATGGCTTCTCGGTCTACAATAGGAACGAACCGGACCCGGGGAGAGGATTGTCACCATGTGTCTTGGCGTTCCCGGAAAAATTATCGCCACTGAAGACGGGTTCATGCGCATGGGAACCGTCGATTTCGACGGCTCTCAGGCTGGAAATATGCCTGGCCTACGTGCCCGACGCAGGACCGGGGGACTATGTTCTCGTCCACGCCGGATTCGCCCTGACCCGCCTCGATGAGGAGCAGGCCGCCAGGACCCTCGAGACCCTGCGTGAACTTGGTGACGCTCCGGAGCCCCCCGTCCCGCGATCATGAAGGACACAAGGCCAGCCCGGGTTATTATCGGCGGCTGAAAACCGCCTGGAAGGCGCCATGGCACTTCCCCGCATCCTGGTGACCGGAGCATCCGGGTTTATAGGGCGGCATCTGCTGGATGTTCTCAAGGAGAAATTCGAGATCATCGCCCTGGATCGCCGGTCCAGGGTTCGTGTTGGAGCCCCGATTCATGACAACATCCGCTGGTATCAGGCGGACATCGGGGACAAGGTTGCCATCGATCGGGTCTTCGACGAGATCAAAACCGGCGGGCCGGTGGATTTCGTCATCCACCTGGCGGCTCATTACGACTTCACCGGTGAGGACCACCCTGAATACTGGAGCACCAACGTTCTGGGCCTGCGCGCCGTTCTGGACCGTTGTCGGGAATTGCAACCGCGCTGTTTCATCTTCTCCAGTTCGGTAGCCGCCTGTTCTTTTCCGCCATCGCAGTCGGCCCTGACCGAGGAATCCCCTCCGGACGGCGAACATATTTACGCGAAGAGCAAAGCGATGGGCGAGGCCATGCTCGCCGAATACAGCGAGTATTTCCCGTCCATCATCGTGAGGTTCGCGGCTCTGTTCTCGGACTGGTGTGAATACCCGCCGCTCTACATGTTCCTGCGCACCTGGCTGTCCGGGGCCTGGAACGCCCGCATCCTGGGCGGACGAGGTTACTCGGCAATCCCGTATCTCCACATCAAGGACGCAACCAGCTTCATGGTTCAGCTCCTGCGCAGACACGCCGAACTGGAAGACGGAGAGATTCTCATCGCCAGCCCCGATGGCGCGATCCGGCACAGGGATCTCTTCAAGATATCGACGCAATATTATTATGAAGAATACGTGCCCCCGATCCATATGCCCAGATTTATGGTCCGAGCCGGCATTCAAACGCTCTGCTTCGCCGGCCGGTTCCTTTCGGACAAGCCGTTCGAGCGGCCCTGGATGGCTGACTACGTTGACATGCAACTCACCATCGACGCCTCCCATACCCGGTGGCGCCTCGGCTGGGCGCCGAAGCCGCGGCACGAAATCCTGTACCGGCTGCCGTTTTTAATCGAGAATTTCAAGTTCGACCGCATAGAGTGGGTGCGCCGCAATCTGGGCGCCATGAAGGTCGAACGTGTGTTGCCGCACCTGCTGATCCACAGTCTACTGCAGAAACACAAGGAGGAGATCACCAAGGAGATCACCCGCACCTTGCGTGAGAAGTACTCCAGCTACCATGAGGTGGATGATCGCGACCACCACTGGAACCATATCCTGTTCCTGGGCAGCCTGTTCAGCGCCATACACACGCGCATGAAGCCGGATTTCATGGCCTACTGCCGGGATCTGGCGGAACGCAGGAGGGAGGAAGGGTTCGCCTGCGAGGAGGTGGTGGGGGCCCTGGAAACGATCAATACGATCTGCCACGAGACCCTGATGCGGGACGAGGAGGCCGAAGAGATGCGGGGCTATTTCTACGCCACCATTACCATGACCATCCGGTTCGGAATCGACCAGGTGCAGGATACATTCGACCGGCTCGAGGAGGAGGATAGCGTCGCGGAAGACAAACCGTGGTAACTCCCGATCAGGAGCTTGTGTTCCGCCGCACCATTGCGTGAATGCAAGCGATCCCCACCAGCATCAAGCCGTCCAGGATCCCCGAGAACGGAACCGACCAGGCATCCTTCCAGGGACTCATGATGAGCAGAAAAACCACCGCCGTGATCTTGGCCAGCAGGATCAGCCGGATGGTGTGGAGACGTCGGTATTCCCATAAGTAGCCGGCCGCCAGGATGATGTGGAAGGCCCCGGACTGGCGCGGGAAAAACAGGTGAGAAACCTGGTCCCATCCGGCGAAATCCAGGGTCCATTGGGTGACAAACAACAAAAAGAATCCGATCATGAAGCTGTGCAGGGCGATCATGTACACGCCAAGCCGTTCGAGGCTCTGCCAGACCCGGGGACTGCCGCTCACGGTCTCTGCTCCCACCACAGATCGGGTTCGCGCCGGGGAAGATGCGGGGTCGGTGCATAGCCCAGCCGTTCCAATTCCTCCCGCACCGCTGCTTCGCCGGCCGGTACGGCCGACCGCACCTCTTGGGTCATCCCCAGGGCGTGACCGACCTTGCCGGGAATGACCCCGACCAGCAGTATCTCCTCCGGTTCATCACCTGAGAACTGGAGAGCATGCAGGGCTTCCTTGACCCCCGGGTCGTGGGGAGAGACTCTCACGGCGGGAGTGTGACGCAGTATTTCATCCTTGCGGTACAGGCGCAGTTCACCCGGATTGCCCTCTGATTTGACCACGTCAACCAGGATCAGCGCCTGCTTGCCGGCCAGATGCGGGTACAGGTCCAGGCCCGGGGTGCCCAGGTCTTCCACCTGCACCTCCGGCGGGAAATCGAACCCCGACAGCAGGTGGGCTATTACGGTTGGGCCGAGTGCATCGTCGCCCATCAGCACGTTGCCCAGGCCGAAAACACCCACCGCACCTTTTCCGACGTCGTCGGAACTCAAAGGGTTCTGACGCTGCCGATCTCGTTCCCTTCGACGTCGAGGGTATGCACGGCGCAGGCGATGCAAGGGTCGAAGGAATGGATCGTACGAAGGATTTCCAGCGGCCGTTCCGGATCTGCGATCGGGTTACCCACCAGAGAGGCCTCGTACGGTCCGGGTCGGTTCTTGCCGTCCCTGGGACCTGCGTTCCAGGTTGACGGCACCACCGCCTGGTAATTTTTGATCTTGCCGTTCTGGATCACCACGAAATGCGACAACGTGCCGCGCGGCGCCTCGTGGAAACCGAAACCGATCTGTTCTCCCTTGAACACCGGTTCGTTGAAGGTGTCCGTGTCGCCGGAGGCGATGTTGTTCACCAGCAGTTGCCAGTGTTCCTGGGCTTTCTCGCAGATAACGGCGGTGCGCACAGCCCGGGCCAGGTGGCGCCCGAGTGTCGAGTGCAGCATCTCGGTCTTGATCGGGATACCGGCCACACTGCCTGCCAGGTCGGTGGCCCACTTGAGCCAGCGAGTTGTAGGTTCATGACCGCTGACCGCACCGACCAGCACCTGGGCCAGCGGCCCGACCTGCATGACACGGTCGTTGAAACGGGGCGACTTGATCCAGGAATATTTGCCGTCGTCCTGAAAATCGGTGTAGTTCGGGACCGTCTCTTCTTCGTAGGGATGGCGCTCCCAGTCACCCTCGTACCAGGAGTGGGCGATGCCCTCCACCACGTTGTCGGCGAAATATTGATCCTTGAAATCGCTGATCGGCTTGAAGGTGCTGAGGTCGCCGTCCATGATCGTGCCGCCGGGGAGGTCGAACTCCGTGCCCGCGGCGTCCAGGGGCAGATCCGGCACCGCCAGGTAGTTGACCACTCCCGAGCCGTACCCCAGCCAGTCGGGATACATCGCCCCGATGACGCAGACATCGGTCAGGAAGACATCCTTGATGAAATCGTGCATCTCGTCCAGAAGGTTCTTGATGTTGAACAGGGTGTTCATGTTGATGGTGGACTGGTTGTCCAGGTTGATGGCGTTGGCCACCCCACCGACGGCCAGATTCTGGATGTTCGGGGTCTTGCCTCCAAGGATCGCCACGACCTGGTTGGCCTTGCGCTGATAGTCCAGGGCCTGCAGGTAATGGCTGACCGCCAGCAGGTTCACTTCCGGCGGTAGCTTCATGGCCTGGTGGCCCCAGTAACCGTTGGCGAACGGGCCGAGTTGTCCCCGCGCCACGAAGCCGGCCAGCCTGTCCTTGACCGCGGTCAGCTCGTGTACGCTGTTGTGCGGCCAGGGGCTGAGGGACTCGGCCAGCCTGGAGGCGGCCTTGGGATCGGCGTCGAGTGCGGACACCACGTCGACCCAGTCCAGGGCCGACAGGTGGAAGAAGTGCACGATGTGATCATGCATGGCGTGAGCTGTCACTATCAGGTTGCGGATCATCTGGGCGTTGAACGGGATTTCAACCCCGACGGCGTTCTCCACCGCCCTGACCGAGGCGATAGCATGTACGGTGGTGCACACACCGCAAAACCGCTGCGTGAACAGCCAGGCTTCACGCGGGTCCCTGCCGATAAGGATGTTCTCGATACCTCGCCACATCTGGCCCGATGACCAGGCTTTGGTCACCTTGCCGCCGTCGACTTCAACGTCGATGCGCAGATGGCCCTCGATGCGGGTGACGGGGTCTACGACGATTCTCTTGCTCATGCTCTCTCCCTACTTTCTATCCGCCGCCATGGGCGAGGTGCCGCTGAGAATCGGGAAACTCTTGACCAGCAGGATGAAAACAAGGATCTCCATCGCCACCAGTCCAAGAGTCATAACGGTTTCGGGAACCGAGGGGAAATACGCCCAACCCTCGCCTGGATTGAAGGCTACCAGGTACGAATCGAAGCGGTACAGTGAGCCTGCCAGCACGATCATCAGGGCCGCCCGGAACATGGTGCCGATGCGGGCCCGGCCCTTGCTGCCGGCCAGCATGACCGCCGGAACCAGGAACAGGGCGCTCTCAATCCAGAACATCACGCTGAGATACCCTTCGCTGATCAGCATCGGGCCGCGCCCGCGCAGCAGCAGATCCACGAGACGCACCGCCACGAACAGGAACAGCGTGAAGGAGGTCACTCCCGACAAAGAGGCCAGCATGTTGTCTTCACGCCGCCGCCCGAAGGCGCGGCTCGACAGGGTCGACTCCATTACCACGATTGCATAACCCATGGAGATGCAGGACACCAGGAACAGAAAAGGCAGCCACGGAGTGTGCCACAGGGCGTGCAGCCGCGGGCCGGCCAGCATGATCACCGAGCCGAGGGACGATTGGTGCATGGTCGGCAGCAGCATGCCGAGGGCAATGAACCAGATCAAGGCCTTGTTCATGAACTTCGACAGCCCACGCGAGAAGCCGGCCAGGCCGGCGTGACCGCTGTCCTGCCATTTCTCCAGGAACGCCGGGGACAGCTCTATCCACAGCACCGTCACGTAGGCCATGACGCACAGCGCCACTTCCAGGAGGGCCGAATCAAGGTTCCAGTTGCCCACAGAGAGCGGGATCCTCCAGATGTACCAGGGCCGGCCGACATCGATGATTATGCCTACGGATGCGACCGAATACCCCAGCGCGCTGGTCAACAGGGCAGGGCGCACCAGGGGGTGGTACTTGCCTTTGTTGAAGATGTAGACCAGCAGCGCCATGGCGTAGCCGCCGCAGCCAAGGGCCGTACCGGTAACCACGTCGAATGCTATCCAGAGGCCCCAGGGATAGCCGTCGTTCAAGCCGGTGGACGGGCCCAGGCCGACAATGAATCTCCACACGGTCAGGGCCGCACCCACAAGGAAAATGCACAACAGGGTCCAGGTGACCGGCGTCATCAAGGGGCCGCCTACGGGGGTTGCCTTGTGTTCGCTCACGGCTCACCCCCTTGATCGTTCTTATCCTGTGTGCGCCGGTTGCGCAGCATGACCGCACCCATCACCACGTACAGGGCCGCCGGAGCGATCATGCCCTTGTAAATGCCGTGCTGGATCGTGCGGTTCAGATCGGGAACCGCTTCGTCGCCCAGTTCGGGCAGGCCCAGTTTCTCGAACGGTACGTGGGAGAGATACAGGACCTGGGTGCCTCCGCCGTCGTTTTCCCCGTATATCTTGTCCACGTAACGCTCGGGGTGGTCGGCCTGGCGTTTACGGGCCTCGGCGAGCAGTTCATCGTATTTGCCGAAGATCACCGCCTCGCGGGGGCAGACTTCGCAGCAGGCCGGAATCCTGCCCTCGGCCAGCCGGTGGTTGCACAACTCGCACTTGATGATCCGCGGGTTGGCGCTGTCCCACTCGAACTTGGGGATGTTGTAGGGGCAGGCCACCTGGCAGTAACGGCATCCGATGCAGAGGTCGCTGTCCCATGTGACGATGCCGTATTCCCGCTTCTGGAGCGCACCGATCATGCAGGCTCCGGCGCAGGCCGGATCGACGCAGTGCATGCACTGCTGCTTCATGTACGACTGCCGGTCCTCTTCCTTGTAGAGCTTGATGATGTTCTTGGTGCGGTCGTTGAGGGCCCGGGGAGCATCGTGTATCCCATTGCCCCGATTGTCCGGCGGCAGGTCGTTGGCCTCGTGGCAGGCCACCACGCACGCCTTGCAACCGATGCAGCGCGTTGTGTCGTACAGCATGCCTACGGCGTCGGCCGGCGGGAGGCGTTTTTCGCCGGCGATGGTGAGTGTGGTTGCGGCGCCGGCAGTGGCTACGGTCCCGGCGCAGGCCAGGCCGCGGAGGAAACTGCGTCTGGTGCGATCCATCGGTTATTCCTCCTTCCCGGACGGTCCCTTATCTTCGGCATCCAGTTTCTTCGCGTACCTCCAGGTCGCGCCCAGAGCGGCGCCTACCACGGCCCCGCCGACGGCAGTGGCCACCGGGCCGGGGCCCGGGTGATCGGTATCGATGGGCGGATACGTGTCCGGCGGCGTCGCCCGTTCGATTTCCACCGTGGTGTGGATCGGCACCTCGAACGCCAGTTCCTGCTCCGTGCACCCCACACAGGGATGCCCGATGCCGATCGGCCAGGCGCCGGGGACCTCGCAGAAATGTTTAATGGAACAGTTGGCGTGAGTGGCCGGACCCTTGCAACCGAGCCGGTAAAGACAATAGCCCTGACGATGGTTATCGTCGCCGAACCGGTTCGCGAAACGGCCGGCGTCGAAATGGGGCCGCCTCGGGCAGTCCTCGTGGATGGTGCGTGCGTAAGCGAACAGCGGACGCCCCTTGGAATCCAATGCGGGCAGTGAGCCCAGCGCCACGTACTGCAGCACCACGCCGAGGAAGTTGTAGGGGTTCGCCGGACAACCCGGAATCGTTACAATGGTTTTGTCCGCCAGGATCATAGGTGCGCCGGTGGCCCCGGTAGGGTTGGGGCCCGAGGCAGGTATTCCCCCGAAGGAGGCGCAGGAACCGAGGGCGATGATCGCCCCGGCGTCGGCGGCCACGTCGGTGAGCATGTCCACCGCCGTACGGCCTCCGATCTTGCAATAGATGCCGCCGTCCTTCTCCGGGATAGCACCCTCCACCACCAGCACGTATTTGCCCTTGTTGGCCGCCATGGCGTCATGCAGCGATTTTTCGGCCTGATGGCCCGCCGCGGCGCTGAGTGTTTCGTGATAATCCAGAGAGATAAGATCAAGGATCAGTTCGGCCAGCTCGGGATGCGAGGTCCGCAGGAGGGACTCGGTGCAGCCGGTACATTCCTGGAAATGGAGCCAGATAACCGATGGCTTGATCCCCTGGGCGGCAGCCTCTACCAGTTTCAGAGCGGCCGAACTGGACAGACCGATGGATGCCGCCGCGACGGAGATAACCTTCAGGAATTTCCGGCGATCGATATTTGAATCAATCGAACTAAATAATTTTGAGGGGTTATCGGAGTTAGAATTCATCGGCTGGCCTCCCCGTATGGACTAGTCGGGTACGAGCATCGTTATGACCGAACGCTATCATCAGCAACCTGATTTAAGGAAACGTTTTATACTTTAGATTCCTCCTCTTTTTACTCTACTATTCTGATTACCAGGCACTAATCGGGTTATCCTTAAGATCGGTGCTTTGAGACTTGATACAATTGCATCAGTTTCCCCGGAGCGCGATCATGCACGAGATGTCCATCGTGGCCGGTGTTCTGAAAATCGCGGAACAAGAGGCTCAAGCGGCTGGAGCCCGGGTCATCAGGCAGGTCGAAATCGAAGTGGGCCGGCTGGCCGGAGTGGAGATCCCTGCACTGGAATTCTGCTTCGAGGCGGCTCGTCGAGGCTCCCTCGCAGCGGATGCGTCCCTGGTGATCCACGAGATTCCCGGCCGCGGCCACTGCCCGGATTGCAGCCAGGATGTGGCGGTTGATATCTTCATGCAGATCTGTCCGGCCTGTGGCCAGGGGTTGTTGGAGATCCTCGAGGGCAATGAACTCAGGGTGCGGTCCATAGATGTGGATTGAACCGTTTCCGAATCGAGTGGGAGAGCGCCATGTGTGACACCTGCGGTTGCGGCCAGCCTTTTGAGGCGGTGACTTTCCGGAAGCCCGGAGAACACCACCATCATCACGATCACGATCACGATCACGAGCACACGCGCACACTTCAGGTTGAGACGGACATCCTGCAACAGAACAACCTGTTGGCCCAGCACAATAGGGGCTGGTTCGAGGCCAAGGGCATTCTCGCGCTGAACCTGGTTTCATCGCCCGGTTCGGGCAAAACGACGCTGCTGGAAGAGACCATCACCGCATTGAAGGACGACATGCCCGTAGCGGTCATCGAGGGCGACCAGCAGTCGTTGAACGATGCCGAACGGATCGCAAGGACCGGCGCTCCGGTGATTCAGGTCAATACCGGCAAGGGTTGCCACCTGGACGCGCAGATGATCCGGCGCGCCATCGGCGACCTCGCCCCCCGGGACCGATCCTTGTTAATGATCGAGAACGTGGGCAACCTGGTCTGTCCCGCCATGTTCGACCTGGGTGAAGCGGCCAAAGTGGTGATTATCAGCGTCACCGAAGGCGACGACAAGCCTCTGAAGTACCCGACCATGTTCGCCGCGGCGGATCTGTGCCTGATCAACAAGGTCGATCTGTTGCCGTACGTCGACTTCGACGTGGACAAGTGCGAGGAGGCGGCGCGGACGGTGAACCCCCGGCTGCAGTTCCGCCGTGTGTCCGCTACCACCGGGGAGGGCCTGGACCTGTGGTACGCATGGCTGAGGAGTCGCATGAAGGCAGTTCCGTGAAGTACCTGGACGAGTTCCGGGATCCCAAACTGGCGCAAGGTCTGTTGGCGGCAATCCACCGGACGGTTACGCAACCCTGGGTGATCATGGAAATCTGCGGTGGACAGACTCACGCGATCATGCGTTTCGGCATCGACCAGCTGTTGCCTGCGGAAATCACACTGGTGCACGGCCCGGGCTGTCCGGTATGTGTTACGCCGCTGGAGACCATAGACCGCGCGCTGGCCATCGCTGCCCGCGATGATGTGATTTTTACTTCCTTCGGCGACATGCTGCGTGTGCCCGGCAGCCGGGATGACCTGTTCCGGGTCAAGTCGCAGGGAGGCGACGTGCGCATGGTCTACTCCCCCCTGGAAGCGGTGCAACTGGCCCGGGACAACCCCGATCGCGAAGTCGTATTTCTGGCCGTAGGGTTCGAGACTACGGCGCCGGGTAACGCCATGGCTTTGAAACAGGCGGTTGCCGAGGGTTTGTCCAATTTCAGCGAGCTTGTCAGCCATGTTCTGGTGCCTCCGGCCATGGAAGCGATCCTGTCGTCGCCCTCCAACCGGGTGCAGGGCTTCCTCGCCGCAGGTCATGTGTGCACCATCATGGGCTGGGAGGAATACGAGCCGATCGCTGCGAAATACCAGGTGCCGATCGTGCCCACCGGGTTCGAACCGGTGGACATCCTGGAGGGTATCCTCAAGACCGTGGAACTGCTGGAGAATGGAAAGCCCGGGGTGGAAAACCAGTATTTACGTGTTGTGCAGGCTCAGGGCAACCCGGCTGCACGGGCGGTGGTGGACGAAGTGTACGAAATCTGCGATCGCAAGTGGCGGGGCATCGGCAATATCCCGCGCAGCGGTCTTGCCATCCGCGCAGAACTGGCCGCCTACGATGCCGAGAAGAAGTTCGCCGTGGAGAACATCCTCACGGAGGAACCGGCGGTCTGTATCAGCGGGGAGATTCTGCAGGGATTGAGAAAACCGTACGATTGTCGGGCTTTCGGCGGAGAATGCACACCGACCACCCCACTGGGCGCCACCATGGTCTCCAGTGAGGGCGCCTGTGCGGCCTATTACAAGTATGCCCGGAAAGGGATGCCGTGAACCATCGCCCCGACTTCGACAGGATGAACTGCCCGGTGCCGCTGATGAGCCACGATACGATCCAGTTGGCCCACGGGGCCGGCGGTCTGCTGTCGGCGGAACTGATCGACAAGCTGATCCTGCCGCGATTCGCCTGTTCCGAACTGGAAAAACTGGAAGACCAGGCGGTCCTCGATCTGCCGCCTGGCCGGTTGGCTTTTTCCACCGACACCTTCGTGGTCAGCCCGATCTTCTTTCCGGGGGGCGACATCGGTGACCTGGCGGTTAACGGCACCGTGAACGACGTGGCCATGAGCGGGGCGAAACCGGAGGCGCTCAGCGTCGGGTTCGTGCTGGAAGAAGGATTGCCGCTGACCGATTTCCACCGGGTGCTGTGTTCCATGGAAGCGGCTGCCGCCCGCGCCGGGGTGCGGATCGTCACCGGCGATACCAAGGTGGTCGATCGGGGCAATTGCGACCGGATTTTCATCAACACCTCGGGTGTGGGGGTCATTCCCGAAGGTGTGCGACTATCGGCCGGTTCGCTTGCTCCGGGCGATGCAATCATTCTGTCCGGCACCCTGGCCGATCACGGTATGGCGGTTATGACCGTTCGCGAAGGTTTGAGCTTCCGGACCACCTTATCCAGCGACACCGCCGCTCTGAACGGGCTGGTGGCGACGATTCTGGCGGCGGGACCGGGCACCAAAACCTTGCGCGATCCTACTCGCGGTGGAGCGGCTACAACGCTGAACGAGTTCGCCAGGGTGAGCCGGGCCGGTATCAGGCTGGAGGAAAGCGCCCTCGTGGTGCGCAGAGATGTAGCGGCCGCCTGTGAGATCCTCGGAATCGATCCCCTGTATGTGGCCAATGAGGGCAAGCTGATCGCGGTTGTGCCCGCAGGTGAGGCCGCAGCGGTGCTGCAGGCGATGCAGGGGCATGAACACGGCAGGGACGCGGCGATTATCGGCCGCGTGGTCTCCGAGCATGCGGGGCAGGTTACTATTAGAACGTGTCTGGGAATCGAGCGCATCGTCGACATGCCGGTGGGTGAGCAGTTGCCCAGGATCTGTTGAAACGGAGGGAACGCTTATGAAATCAGTAAACATTCTTTGGTGCAGTTGTCTTCTGGCGCTATGCGTCATCCTGCCTGGATGCCGGGAGAGTGGTCCTGTCTTACTTCAAGATGATCTTGGGATCGCCGGGGAGATGAAGAGCTGGTTCGAAGCAACCGACTATCAAGCATCAGGTTATGCAAGTCTGGAGGAAGCTCTGGAAGATATCTATCAAGATGAAGGGTACACCGTCTCCCTGTATCAGGAACTTGAGACCCTGGTCAATGAGGCAACTGCAAGCGGAGCCGCTTACGACGGCGCCTTCAAGAAGTGTCAGGAATGGTTCGAGATGATTGACCATGAGAGTTCCGGTTACGATTCGCTGGAAGAGGCGATCCAAGACATTTATCAGGATGATGGAGAAACTCTCGAACTGTACAGGAAACTCATCGCGCGAAACGCGCTTTAATGACTATGCGCATTGATGAGCACTGGGCGGAAATAAAACACCTGTTCCGGCGTTCTTTCCGATCGTCATTCCATTACGCGGTTGCAACCGTCGATGAAAATGGTGAGCCGCATATCACACCGATCGGCTCGTTGATCCTGGGTGCGCCTGGTCGTGGCTTGTACTTCGAAGAGTTCCCCAGGCAATTGCCGCGGAATCTACGAACCAATAAGAAGATCTGCGTCCTCGCGGTCAACAGCAGCCGCTGGTTCTGGATGAAATCCCTTCTGGGTGGAAAGTTCGTCAGCCCGCCGGCGGTGCGCTTGTACGGAATGGCAGGGCAGCTGCGGGAAGCCACAGAACAGGAAATCCAATTGTGGCAACGTCGGGTAGGACGCGTCCGGTTCACCAAAGGTCATGCCATGATGTGGGCGAAGATGAGAACGGTGCGTGATATTGAGTTCTCACGTGTCGAGCCTGTGCATGTGGGGGCGATGACGAAAGACGTATCATTGTGAATGAAAAATGGAGAGAAGGCAGTCCGTACGGGCCCTGCCTTCTCTCCAACTGCGGATCAGTATCCGATTAACGGCCGAGGCGCGGCTGGGATGCCTGTCCCTGGGCCTGGATTCCGTCGACGACGGAGCCTTGACCTTTTTCGCCATGAACCTTGCCGCCGGCCAGCGGGGTCAGGATCATGCCGATAGCGAACAATGCGATAGCTGCAAAAATTCCTGCTTCCTTCATTGCAATTCTCCTTTACAGGTCCAGCCTTCTCTTCTGGACCGGTAGTGATTATCTGCCGACGCGCGGCATGGAGGCTTGGCCCTGGGCCTGGATTCCGTCTGCGACGTAGCCTTGACCTTTTTCGCCACGCACCTTGCCACCGCCGGCGGCTGCTATCGCGAAACCGATGATGAACATTGTGATAACGGCCAAAATTCCTGCTTCCTTCATTGTCATTCTCCTTTACAGGTCCAGCCTTCTCTTTCTGGACCGGAAGTGATTATCTGCCGACGCGCGGCAAAGAGGCCTGGCCCTCGGCCTGGGTTCCATCGACGACTACGCCTTGACCTTCTTCGCCGTGAATTTTGCCACCCTCTAGTGGGGTCATGATCATTCCTATAGCGAACATCGCGATAGCTACGAAAATGCCTACTTCCTTCATGTTGATAGTTCCTTCTCGTGGCGGCCTGTTGTCCCTGGCGGAAATTCGCCTTGCCGGGTTGGCGCCACGGCGGGTCATAGAGCAATCGTCATGCCAGGGAAATGACAGCCTGGAATAACCCGACTTCGCCGAAATTGTCGGAATCGGGGTCTAATACCTTGCACGGATTGTCGGAATAATCCGGATCTGGATTAACCGACGGTGAAACTCGATATTTCCGTGTAATTCGATCCGGTCCGGATGGTCGAACATGGTAATTAAGTTATCTTTGTATCCGCATATCGTTATATGGGAAGGATCAGCACTGCGATGATTTCTGCACATGCAGCCCTTAAACGCCTTCGCGAGGGGAATCGGCGATTCGTGTCGGGTATCAGGAGCGATGCCGTGTCGCCGGACCGGTCCCGGAGAGCCCAGTTGGCGAAAAAGCAGCAGCCGTTCGCCATCGTTCTCGGTTGCTCCGACTCGCGGGTTCCGGTGGAGATCGTGTTCGATCAGGGGTTCGGCGACCTTTTCGTAATCCGTGTTGCCGGAAACGTCGTGGCCCCCTCGCAGCTCTCAAGCATCGAATTTGCGGCAGAGCGGTTCGGCGCCCGGCTGATCGTGGTTCTGGGACACTCGCATTGCGGGGCGATTCAGACTACTTTTGAAGAAATTCAGCAGCCGCCGGAGGAGCAATCGCGTAATCTGCGCCCGCTGGTGGAACTTATCCGGCCTGCCGTCGAGGGGTTGTCGAGCACCGACCTGCCGCGCGCCGTCAGGACCAACGTTGAGGCTGCGGTGAAGCATTTGCAGCACGGTTCCGAAGTTCTCGGAGAATTGGTCCACAATGAGGGCCTCCTGGTGGTTGGGGCCGAATATTCCCTGGAAACTGGAGCCATTGAGTTTTTCGATGGTATGGAGGCCGGATGAAAAACCGAAATGACCGGGACCAGGCCGAGGAGCGATTGCGGTTGCTTTCGTCCATGGTGGAACAGTCCACCGCGGGCATGGCCACCGCCGACCTGGACGGCACGCTGACCTACGTCAACACGGCATGGTGCGAGATGCACGGCTATTCCGATTCCCGGAACCTGATCGGGAAGGACCTGGCCATCTGTCACAACGAAGATCAGTTGAAAAACGATGTCGTACCGTTCAACGCAATGGTCATGCGGCACGGGAAGTTCAGCGGAGAGGTCGGGCACATCACACGAGACGGGAAGATCTTTCCTACCCTGATGACGTCCACCAGGATCGAAGACGACTCCGGAGTCCCGGTGGCTATCGCCAGAATTGTGAGGGACATCACAGAGCTGAAACGGACGGAGGAAGCGCTGCTGAGAACCCGGTACGCCATGGATCATGCCGCGGACGCAGTCTTCTGGATCCTGTCGGATGCCCGGATCGTTTATGCGAACCACTACGCAGAAAAATTGCTTGGCTATACCAGGGAACAGCTCCTGACCATGACCATTCACGATATCGACCCGGAATTCCCCAAGGAGCGTTGGCCACAACACTGGCAGGAGCTGCAACACAAGAAATCCATGGTTTTTGAGTCAACGCATCGGCGAGCGAACGGTGAGACATACCCGGTGGAAGTCGCCCTCAGCTATGGTGAGTTCGACGGAAAGGGTTACAACTTCGCATTCTTCCGGGACATCACGAAGCGCCGGCGGGCGAGTCGCGCCCTGCGGGAGAGCGAAGACCGCCTGTCCAAGATCATGATCGCCGCCAACGACGGTATGTGGGACTGGGATCTGGCAACCGATGCCGTGTATTTTGATCCCAGGTACTACCACATGGCCGGCTACGAGGTGGACGAGTTTCCCCATCGCCTGGAGGAGTTTCGGAACCGGGTTCACCCGGAAGATCTGGAGCACGTCTTCCAGCTGGCGCAGCAGCATCTGCAGGGCGAGATCGAGCGGTTCAATGTCGAATTCCGGTTCAAGATGAAATCCGGGGAGTGGATCTGGATCCTGGGTCGGGGTGTTGTCGTCGAGTGGGACGAGAACCAGACACCGCTGCGGTTCGTCGGGACACATACCGATATCACCGATCGCAAGCAGGCGGAAGAAAAGCACGCGAAGCTGCAGGCCCAACTGGCCCAGGCGCAGAAGATGGAGTCGGTGGGCCGGCTGGCCGGCGGCATGGCCCACGATTTCAACAACATGCTGGGGGTTATCCTGGGCCATGCGGAACTGGCGCTCAGGCAACTGGATGCGGCGCAGCCAATCCATGCCGATCTCACCGAGATACAGAAGGCAGGCGAAAGGTCCGCCGAACTGACGAGGCAGTTGCTTGCCTTCGCCCGGAAACAGACCGTGACTCCGAGAACCCTGAACCTGAACGACACATTGGCCGGTATGCTCAACATGCTTCGCAGGCTGATCGGAGAAGACATCGATCTGATCTGGGTGCCGAACGACGATCTGTGGCCGGTGAAGATCGATCCAAGCCAGATAGACCAGGTTCTGGTGAATCTCTGTGTCAACGCACGGGACGCCATCACCGGTGTCGGCAAGATCATTATTGAAACCGGCAATGAGGTTCTTTCCGAAAACTATTGCGCTGAACATGCCGACCTGACTCCAGGTGATTACGCCACCCTGTGCGTGAGTGACGATGGCTGCGGCATGGAGAGCGAGGTCCAGCAGCACATTTTCGATCCGTTCTTTACCACCAAGAGCGCGACCAGGGGAACCGGCCTGGGGTTGTCCACGGTGTTCGGCATCATCAAGCAGAACCAGGGGCATATCCACGTGTACAGCGAGCCCGGCCACGGTACGATTTTCAAGATCTACCTGCCGCGGTTTGTCGGGAAGAGGTCTTCCGCCCGGGGGAGCGTTCCGCCGGGACGGTGGAGGGCGGGAACGAGACCGTGCTGCTGGTGGAAGACGAGCCGGCGATCCTGGACCTTAGCCGGCGGATGCTGGAGCAACGGGGTTACCGCGTGGTGACCGCCGGAACGCCGGGTGAGGCGATCCGGCTGGCGCGGGAGCATGTCGGCGACAATCCATCTCCTCATGACCGATGTGATCATGCCCGAGATGAACGGCCGTGAGCTGGCCAAGCAGGTGCTGTCGCTATACCCGGATCTCAAGCGACTGTTTATGTCCGGTTACACCGCCAACGTCATCGCCCACCGCGGAGTGCTGGAGGAAGGCGTGCATTTTCTGCAGAAGCCGTTTTCCATGAACGATCTGGCCGTCCGGGTGCGCGCGGCGCTGGATGACGAGGGTTGAACAGGGGACTCTAGTCATGTACCATGGGTTCTGGTCTTTCAAGATGCCGGGCGGCAGGGAGGTGGCGGACAACTTCTCCCACGGCGGAGTCGCCTGTAGTATCAGTCACCTGACCGGAGAGCTTGAGGGGTTTATCAAGAACAAGAACCCGGCCATCAAGCCGAGCACGGTCCACCCCGATACCGGAGGGACATTACCGGACGGATATTGCCGGACTGGGACCGGGCGTAACGATCAGCCTGAAGGCCCACGAAGAACTGGCCGATTTCCCAGGCATAGGATGGGACGTAGGCTTTACACCCGAAGGTCCGGTCCTGATCGAAGGGAACGTTCCCCTTGGGTTCGAGCTCTCCCAGATACCCACCAACATCCCGCTGGGGGAAACCGATCTGGCGGCGGCTATCCTGGGTTCGCCGAGAAGAGGTCAGACGGAAGGGGTCCGCCATGACACGGGTTGTGTCAATGATGGTCAACCGGATTCCCGGACGTGTTGGTGGATCCAGCCGATTCAGCTGGCACGGTCCGTGCAAGCCAGGGTTATCGAGGGGAAACCAACGGAGGGTCTGTCATGAACCGGAATGGTCTAGCAGTTCTTGTTTGCACCGTTTTGACGCTGCCGCTCGCCTGCGCAGCAGAAGATACACCGCCGGCCCTGGAACAGGTTCTGGAGAGGTATATCGAGGCGGCAGGTGGCAGGCAGGCCCTGGAGGGGCTCGAGTCACGGATTGTCACCGGCCGGCAGATCGATGACCGGCCGTACCGCGGCCCGGTGGAGACCGTGCCGTTCGAAGCCTGGTCCACGGGGCCGGACCGTTGGGAAATGATCCTCCACCGGCCTGATGGGGACCTGGTGGAGGAGTCCGATCGGTCATCCCGGCCGAAACTGGCCTGGCTGCTGAACCCCCGCGGCCCTCTGATGCTGGAAGATCATTTTCCTGGGCTGGTGATGCGAGACATGAAAACCGTCGATGGGCGATTGAAGTTCGTCATCGAGTCAGACCTGGATCCGGCGCATTACTCCCTGACGTTCGATGCGGAGACCGGCCTCCTGACCGGGATCGGGTACTACTGGGAACTGTCGGAGTACCGCAACGTAGACGGCGTGCTGGTGCCGTTCCGGATCACCATGGGGAGAAAAGGCGGTTCCACAACCTGGGAGTTCGAAACGGTGGAGCATAATGTTGCCCTGCCGCCTCCTCCCAGCCGGTAAGATTGAAGCGATGTACCGTATGCGGGAACTGCTGGACGGACATGACCTTATCCTGATGGAGGCGGCGATCGTGGAGCCGATCCGCCGCGGCGGCAGGGTCGATCTGCACCCGACTATGGTGAACGCGCCGCTGATCTACGATGATGTCGGGCGCCGGGAGCTGCAAGCCCTTTACGGCGGCTATGCCGCCATCGCCGAGAAGGCCGGGTTGCCGCTGATGATGTTCACTCCGACCTGGCGGGCGACCAGGGAGCGAACCATTGCGGCAGGTCTTCCGGAATCGATCAACCGGGATGCGGTAACGTTCCTCAGGGAAATCCCCCAGGGTGAGAATGTCCGGATCGGCGGACTGATCGGCTGCAAAAACGATTGTTACAACCCGGAGCAGGGGCTTGCCGCCGATGAAGCCGAGGTGTACCACGCCTGGCAGATCGAAGAGCTGGCCGGAGCCGGAGTCGATTACCTCATCGCCGAAACGATCTGTACCGTCACGGAAGCGGCAGGTATCGCCAGGGCGATGGAGAAAACCGGCCTCCCGTACATAATCAGTTTCGTCATCCGCCGGGACGGGTGCGTCCTCGACGGCACGAGTCTTTTGGGTGGCGTGATCACGGTGGAACAGGCTGTCACGGAACAGCCGCTCGGCTTCATGGTCAACTGCGCATGGCCGGCGTTCCTGAATGCAAGGGATCAGCCGGCGGAACTGTTCCGGAGGCTGATCGGGTTCCAGGCCAACGGGTCGTCCCTGGACCACGCCGAACTGGACAACGCCGCGGAACTGCAGTCCGACAATGTGGAGCAATGGGGAGATGCGATGCTGACCCTCAACCGGGAGTACGGAGTGAAAATCCTGGGAGGATGCTGCGGCACCGGAGAAGCACACCTGCGGTATCTGGTGGACCGGCATCGGCAGGCGGTATGAACCTGGAATTGCGCACAGCGTACTGGGACGATCGGGAGTCCCGGGAAGCGTTCAAGCGGTTCATTCTGGAGATCCACAACCTGGACTTCACCGCCTGGGAACAAGCCGGCTACTGGGACGACGCCTACCGGCCGTTCACCTATTTCCTGGACGGCGAGGTGGTTTCCTCGGTCTGCATCTATTCCCTGCCGGCGGTGATCGACGGCCGCCGGACGAAGGTGGCCCAGATCTCCGGAGTCGGTACCCTGCCGGCATATCGTCGCCGCGGCGTGAACCGGGAACTGACGCAGGCCGGGCTGCAGTGGGCGGGGCGGGAACATGAAGGAGTGTTCCTGTTCTCCGACGAAGGGGCCATCCCGTACTACGCACACTGCGGGTTTACACCGCTGGAGGAGCATGTGCCGACCCTGCCGCTCGAGCCTGCGGCGCAACGCGAAGGAGCGGTGCGATTGAACGCCTGCGACAGGCGCGATCTGGAACGGATCTACGGATACGCAGAGAAATCCGCTCCCGTATCCGATCGGTTCGCCGTGATGAGCCCCAAGCTGTTCATGTTCCACGCCCTGTACACGTTGCGGGAGAAAATCTGGGAGATCCCCGCACTGGACTGCCTGGTCTGTTATCGCCCGTGACGATTACGGCCTGCAGATCTACGACATCCTGGGTGAGTCGATACCGACCTTCGAAGAGTTGTACCCGTACATCTGCCGAAGAATCCGACCGGATGGCCGGGTTCCACTTCCACACCGACCGGCTTGACCTGGAAGACACCGGCCGCCGCGAGATTTTCGGCAACCATACGTTCGTAAAACCGGGATTTCCCGTGAATGATCCGGTGTTTCCGTATACGTCGAGGGCGTGAAGCGGCAAGATGGTACAGTAAACGCCATGGCCCATCACACCGTCAAGTCGGCCTATTCCAGCCTGGCCGACAGGCTTAACCGGTACCCCCAGGGCGCGCCGTCCTCCGATCTGCTGTTCAAGATCCTGAAGATGCTGGTCAGCGAGCGGGAGGCCGGGCTTGTGGCGCTGATGCCGATCAAACCGTTCAGCCCAGAAAAAGCAGCCCGGATATGGAAGATGGATCTGACGGCGGCGCGAGGAGTTCTGGAGGAACTGGCGAGCCGGGCGATGCTGGTGGACATCGAACAGAACGGCCGGTCGTGGTACGCCCTGCCGCCGCCGATGGCCGGGTTCTTCGAATTCTCCATGATGCGCGTGCGTTCCGACATCGACCAGAAGGCGCTGAGCGAACTGTTCCACCAGTACCTCAACGTGGAGGAGGACTTCGTCCGGGAACTGTTCACACGGGGCGACACCCAGCTGGGCCGGACGTTTGTCCACGAGCCGGCTCTGTCCACCGACAACGCTCTCCACGTCCTGGATTATGAGCGCGCCAGCGAGGTGATCCGGGGCGCAAGTCATCGCGGAGTGGGTATGTGCTACTGCAGGCACAAGATGCACCACCTCGGCCGGGCCTGCGATGCCCCGATGAACATCTGCATGACCTTCAATCACACCGCGGCGTCCCTGGTGAAGCACGGCCAGGCACGGGAAGTGGACGAGAGCGAGTGCCTCGATCTGCTGGGGGAAGCCTGGGACCGGTCCCTGGTGCAGTTCGGCGAGAACGTTCGCGAAGAAGTCAACTTCATTTGCAACTGTTGCGGTTGTTGCTGCGAGGCGATGATCGCCGCCCGCAGGTTCGCCATCCTGAACCCTGTGCACACCACCAACTTCATCCCGGTGGTGGACCTGACCGGTTGCAACGGATGCGGCCGGTGCGTCAACGCCTGTCCGGTGGAGGCGATGACCCTGGTCTCCGCCAACAATCCGGACAAGCCGAAGATGAAGAGCGCCCGGCTGGACGAGGATCTGTGCCTCGGTTGCGGCGTTTGCGTCCGTGCGTGCAACAACGGCAATCTCCACCTGCAGTCCCGCCCGCAACGTGTCCTAACACCGCTGAACGGCACCCACAAGGCGGTGGTGATGGCTCTGGAGCGGGGCAAGCTGCAGAACCTGATCTTCGACAACCGGGTGCTGTGGAGCCACCGGGCCATGGCGGCATTCCTGGGAGCGATTCTGAAGTTGCCGCCGGTGAAGCGGGCGCTGGCGAGCCGGGCGCTCAACTCCCGTTACCTGGAAGCTTTGATAGAACGGCAAGGCAACTGAGCAAGAGGATCAATTGTCTCTCCCGCCCGCAGGGTGATACCCTTGCCCCATACAGGCGTCGGGGCGACGCTCTTTTCCGATACCAAGGGGGAATCATGCGTTCTGAAAGTCGGAATCTATTTTCTGTCCTTTGTGCTGGTCGGCATTGTCGGCTGCAGCGATCCGGCGGAAGAGACCGCCGATCCCACCGAACAGGCGGTTCAGGAAACCGAACTGACTCCGGATGAGCATGTCGCCGAACTCGAGATGATGTGCGCAGAATCGGCTAGTGCGATAGAGGCCCGGCAGACCGAGGTGAGCCTGTACGATCGGGTGGGCGGCCGGGAAGGCATACATGCAGTAGTGGCCGATACGGTGGCGCGTCATCAGGTAAACGACAAAATCGTAAATTTCATGGTTGGAGTGGACCCGGATCATCTCATTTCCCAAGTCACCGATTTTCTGGTAGTCGGCACCGGGGGTGAGGGTGAGTACACCGGCCGCAACATGGTGGATGCTCACGCCCACCTGGAGTTGAGTAACGTCGAGTTCCTGGCCGCCGGCAGCGACCTGGGAGAGGCCATGGACGCAGCCGGATGGGGTGAAAACGAAAAGCAGGAAATGTTGTGCGCCTTCGTCGAATTGCGCAGTGAGGTGGTCACCCGATAGATACCCTGAGCCACGCCCTGTGGGGCATGGGTCTGTTCGGATACCGCAGGTACAAATGGCAGGCGTTCCTGGTTGGCGCCCTGCCGGACCTGCTGGCGTTCGGCGTCCTGTTTCTCGTCCGGTTGGTGGACGGCAGCCTGAGTTTCGGGAAGCCGGAACTGGCCACCATCCCGAACTGGACGTTTATGGTTTACGACGTCACCCACAGCTTTGTTGTGGCAGGCGTGGTAATAGTGGCGGTCTATCAACTGAACCGGGAGATCGGCTTCATGCTGCTGGCCTGGCCGTTCCACATTATGTTGGACGTTCCTTTCCATTCCGCCGATTTTTTCCCAACCAAGATGTTTTGGCCTTTAACCGATTTTTATATCGATGGAATACCGTGGTCGTCTCCCTGGATCTGGTTTCCCAACCTGGCGGGTGTTCTGATTCTGTATAGTTACCGGTGGAGGCGCCGGGCGGCATAAAAAACGCTCGGGGCGTGAGGTCCACGTGGTGATCGACTCCATCCCGATGATCGCAACAAAGCGCACTGTGATGACGATCCTGGCGCCGGACCAGGCCGGGCTCCTCCGGGATTACGTCATTCGGAACCAGGATCATCTTGAGCCATGGGAATCGGAACGGGACGATCGCTACTTCACCCTCGAGGCCTGCCGGGTGAGGCTGGAGATCTCCCGGGACGGGTTCGAGGACGGGGTGTCCGCCCACTTCTCCGCACTGGATCGGAACAGCGGGGCTATGGTCGGCAGCTGCAACTTCTCGAACATCGTGGAAGGGGTGTTCCGGGCCTGCACCTTGGGGTACTCCATCGCGGAAGCGTACCAAGGCACCGGCCTCATGCATGAAATCCTGGAAGCCGGTATAGACTATATGTTCCGTGTTCGGGATCTGCACCGCATCATGGCAAACCACATCCCGAACAACCACCGCAGCGAGGGGCTGTTGCGCCGTCTCGGTTTCGAGAGGGAAGGATACGCAAGGGCGTACCTCAACATCAACGGGCGCTGGCAGGATCACGTGTTGAATTCCCTGATCAACCCGCGCCATCCGGGAGGAAACTGACTCCAGTGCGACGCCGACGGCAACCAGGTCTGGGGAGCGCTGAAGGCGGGGTATGTTTTTGTCAGGCAATCGAATAGGAGCAAACCATGAACCACAAAACGCAGATCAGCTTGCTGTTGGGAATCATAACCGTTCTGGCTCTTGCGTCGATCCTGTTCGTCACATCCGGCGGCCAGGACGGGAAGACCGGCAGAGACGTGGTCATGCTGCGCTGCGACACCACCGGTTCGCTGTTTTCCTCCACAGGTTACACCGGAAGCGCCGGTACACCGTCCAGGCGGTCGGAGAACTGTTCCGAGAACCTTTCCCAGCTATTGAAGGACGGCTTTGCGATCCGGGACATCGGTCACTACGACAAGGAAAAGTCCGGTTATGCCGTGTTCACAATGGTGAGGTAGCAAAACCATGACTAAAGAGCAGAACGACGGAAGGATCGATTACATTGAATTTCCCGTGGACAACATCGAGGCGACCAAGCGGTTCTACCGGGCGGTGTTCGGATGGGAGTTCACCGATTTCGGCCCGGAGTACACCAGTTTCACCGACGGCCGGGTGACCGGAGGGTTCCGCTCGGATCAAGCGCCGGTGGCCGGCGGCCCTCTTGTGGTGATGTATGCCTTGGACCTGGAGGCGGCGGAGAGTAGCGTCCGGAAGCACGGCGGCGCCGTTGTTCAGGAGATCTTCAAGTTTCCCGGTGGACGCCGGTTCGAGTTCAAGGACCCGGGCGGCAACACCCTGGCGGTCTGGTCGGACATGTGAGCCTGCGGCAGCGCTGATGGAAAAGATCTCGACCCGTGAGGCCTGCCGGCTGGCACTGGCGCGGGCCGGACTGCTGAAGCCGGAATGGACCGGTATGCCGGCACGTGCAAAGGGAAGGGGCCGACGGGCTCGGGATGGAGCACACCGGATCATACGGAGGTTCGGGTACCTGCAACTGGATACCGTTTCTATCGCCGGAGCACGCAGTCATGCCATCGTTCTGCTCTCCCGCCTTTCCGGGTTCGATCCGTCTCTGGGTGAGGAACTGCTGCAGCCCGGCGAACCGCTGTTCGAGTACTGGGGGCATGAGGCGAGTTGGATGCCGCTGGAACTGTATCCGGTGTTCGGGTTCCGCCGCCGGGCGCTCCGGCACCACCCCTGGTGGGGAGACATCATTACGCAGCATCCGAAGGAAGCGCGCACCCTGCGGCGGCGGATCCGGGAGGAAGGTCCGCTGCGGTCCCTGGACATGGAAGGGCAGGGCAGCCGGGGTTGGTGGGATCTGAAGATGGTGAAGCGGATCGCCACGGCGATGTGGTCTTCAGGGGAGCTTGCGGTTCGGGAGCGGAAGAATTTCCAGCGGACCTACGACCTGGCGGAGCGCGTGATCCCGAGCCGCCTGCTGGAAGCCCGTGTGCCGGAAAGGGAGGCGCTGGAGAAATTATTGCTGCTGGCGCTCCAGGGTCATGGTTGGGCTACTACCGGCACGTTGTGCCGAACCTGGCGTTTCACCAACTTGAAAGAGAAGATCGGGAGGGCTCTTGCCCGACTGGAGCGTTCGGAAGCGATCATCCGTTGCGCACTGATCGGTGAAGACGGAAAACGGACCGCGGGCTGGGTCCGGCCTGTCGGATCTGGAACTGGCGGACCGCCTGAAGCGGGTCCGGCCCCGGCAGGATACCGGTGTGCTGCTCTCGCCCTTCGACCCGGTGCTTTGGGATCGGGACCGGGTGCGAACGCTGTTCCGGTTCGACCAGATCCTGGAGATCTTCAAGCCGGCAAGCCGGCGGATCTATGGGTACTACTGCCTGCCGGTGCTGGCCGGCGACCGGTTGGTGGCCAGGGTCGATCTGAAGGCCGATCACCGGGCCGGACGGCTGAAGGTTCTGTCGATCAGGTTGGAGCATCCGGAGAACAGAGAGCCTGTTCGGGTCGCCCTGGACCGCTACGCTTCCGCCCTGCGGTTGAAGGTGGTCGGTGGAAAACCCTGATAAGATTTCACCATCATGAGCGAAAAGTGGAGCCTTGAAGGTCAAAAGGCGCTGGTTACCGGCGGATCCAGGGGGATCGGCGCCGCCACCGCCGCCACGCTGATGGAGCGGGGGGCGACGGCCCTGATCGTGGCCCGGGGAGAGGAGCAGATTGAAACGGCGGTATCCGGATGGCGTGACGCCGGCTATGACGCTCACGGCCTGGCGGCGGACGTTACCTCGGGGAACGACCGGGACCGGATTTGCCGTTGGATCCGTGAACAATGGGGCCGGCTGGATATCCTGGTGAACAACGTCGGCATCAACATCCGGCGAAAGATGGTGGAGTACTCCCGGGAGGAGTACGAGGTGATCCTCAGCACCAACACCGACTCCGTCTTCCGGATGTGCTCCGGCGCCTGGAGCCTGTTGACGAAGTCCGAGGCCGGATCGGTGGTGAACATCCTGTCGGTGGCCGGCCTGACCCACCTGCGCACCGGGACTCCGTACGCCATGAGCAAGGCGGCGCTGGTGCAAATGACCCGCAACCTCGCGGTGGAGTGGGCGGAGGACAACATCCGGGTCAATGCTGTGGCGCCGTGGTACACCCGGACCGAGATGGTGGAGAGCCTGCTGCAGGACGATGTCTATCGCAAGGAGGTGCTGGACCGGACCCCCCTGCGACGGATCGCCGAACCGGAGGAAATCGGGTTGGTGGCCGCCTTCCTGTGCATGCCGGCATCGTCGTACGTTACCGGTCAGTGCGTTGCCGTGGACGGAGGGTTCACCGTCCATGGGTTCTGATACCGGCTCATGACCATCTGGGTTGACGCCGACGCCTGTCCCCGGGCGATCAAGGAGATCCTGTACCGGGCGGCGGAGCGGGTGGAGGTGGAACTGGTCCTGGTGGCCAACCGGCCGTTGTATACGCCGCCATCCCAATTCATCCGAAGTATGAAGGTCGGCGCCGGGTTCGACGTTGCGGATCGCCATATTGCTGATGCGGTTCAAAAGGGCGATCTGGTGATCACTGCGGATATCCCCCTGGCCGCCGACGTGGTGGACAAGGGCGGACTGGCGCTGAACCCCAGGGGGGAGTTGTACAACGAGGAGAACATCCGGGAACGGCTCGCCATGCGGGACCTGATGGACCAGCTTCGCAGCACCGGCATGGAGACCGGCGGGCCGGCGGAGTTCTCGAAAAAGGATCGCATGGCGTTCGCCAACTCCCTGGATCGTATTCTAACGGTTCTGTAGAGACCCGGTTCAGGGTTACAATGTTCCCACCATGGACATTATTAATGAACTGGCCGCAAGCCTGCGGAATTTCATCCCGTTCCTCATCGGTGCGACGCTGATCGCTATCGGGCTCTGGGTTGCCCGCTACATTTTGCTGGTGCGGAGCAGGGATCTGGGCGCTGAGGCCCAGCGGCCGCGGCAGATCACCATGCTGGTGTTGACCGCCCTGGGCTTGTTCCTGTTGTTGCTCATCGTGCCGATGTCCGAATCAACACGGAACAGCGTGCTGAGCCTGATCGGTTTAGTGCTCACCGGCGTCATCGCCCTGTCGTCCACCAGTTTCGTGTCCAACGTCATGGCTGGCCTGATGCTTCGGGGTATTAAGAGTTTCAGCGCCGGCGACTTCATCGGCGTCGGAGAGAAGTTCGGCCGGGTTACCGAGATGGGGCTGCTGCACACCGAGATCCAGACCGAGGACCGCTCCCTGACCACGTTCCCCAACTTCCACCTGGTGTCCCACCCGATCGATGTGGTGCGGCGGTCCGGGACGGTGATCTCCACCACCGTTTCCCTGGGGTATGACCTGGACCGTATTCGGGTGGAGGAATTGTTGATAGAGGCCGCGGAAGCTGCCGGGCTGACCGATCCTTTCGTCCGGATTCTGGAACTGGGCGATTTCTCGGTGACCTATCAGATCTGCGGGCTCTACGGTGAGATCCGCCGTCTGTTCACCACCCGGTCCGATCTGCAGAAAAAGGTGTTGGACACTCTTCACGGCGGCGGACTGGAGATCGTTTCACCCAGCTTCATGAACCAGCGGCAGCTGGCTTCGGATCGGAAGGTGGTTCCGAAAGGCAGCGTTCACCGCAGGAAAACCGAGGCGCAGGCGGAGGAGGCTCCCGAGGACCTGATCTTCGACAAGGCGGAAGAGGCGGAAGAGCATGAGCGGATCAAGCTGGTCCACGCCGGCTTGAAAAAGGATCTCCACGACCTCAAGAAGAAACGCAAGGAAGCGGAGGAATCGGAGCACGTCCCGCTTGACCGCAAGATCGCCCTCTTGGAAGCGCAGGTCAACGATATGGAGGCTATTGTGGAGAAGACCAAGCCCGCGGATGACCCCAAATGAAGATCGCTCTTGTGCAGCAGCCGGCGACGGTTGACCGGGAAGCGAATCGGAAGAAAGGGCTGGAGGCAGTACGAGCCGCTGCAGGTGCCGGTGCGAGCCTGATCTGTTTTGCGGAGCTGGCGTTTGACCCGTTCCATCCCCAGGAGCCGGCGGCGGGAGACGTGACCGGGCTGGCGGATGAGGTGCCGGGACCGGCCACCGAACCATTTGTGAAGCTGGCGAAGGAACTGGGAGTCGTGATCGTCCTGAACCTGTTCGAACTGGACAGCGGTAAGACATACGACGCGTCTCCGGTAATCGATGCCGACGGTTCGATCCTTGGCGTGACCCGGATGGTGCATATCGCCGAGTACGAATGTTTCCACGAGCAGTCGTATTACACGCCTGGAGACCGGGGCGCGCCGGTGTACGACACCGCCTGCGGCAATGTCGGAGTTGCGATCTGCTATGACCGTCATTACCCCGAATACATGCGGGCTCTCGGCCTCGGCGGCGCAGAGCTGGTAGTGATCCCCCAGGCCGGAGCGGTGGATGAGTGGCCCGGAGGGCTGTATGAAGCCGAGCTTCGGGTGGCTGCTTTTCAGAACGGCTATTACACGGCGTTGTGCAATCGGGTCGGCCGGGAGCCGAAACTGGAATTCGCCGGAGAGTCGTTCGTGTGTGATCCGGCGGGCAGGACCATCGCCCGGGCAGGCCGGGGGACGGAAGAGATCCTTACCTGTGACATTGACCTGAAGCGGGTGAACGAGTCTCACGCCCGCAAGTTGTTTTACCGGGACCGGCGACCGGAACTGTACGCCGGCTGGCTGAAAGGAAATTCATCATGACGTTCCTCTATCTTAACTCCGACAAAATGGGCAGCGGCGACCCGGTCCTCGGTTCAAGCTTGATGCACTCGTTCCTCAAGAACCTGGCCACATCCGATGTCGCAGTGGATCTGGTTGGATGCGTCAACGACGGCGTTCTTCTGACCAGTCAGGGCAGCGAGTCGCTGGAACACCTGCAGGCACTTGAAGCAAAGGGAGCGACCATCGCAACCTGCGGCACCTGTCTGGAGCACTTGGGCATCAAGGACAAGTTGGCTATCGGGATGGTGGGGAATATGGAGCAGACGGTGCAGGTCATGGGAACCGCCGACAGAATTATTCGAGTGTGATTATGAAAGTCGAATGCTCTCCGATAGGGACGGTTCACAGTCCATTCCCCGAGCCGGTCGGGGTGCCTATCCAGCCGTCCCGGGCGGACGGGGCGCAAGGGACGGTGGAACTCCTGCCGGAGTACGGGGAAGGGCTGTGCGACCTGGACGGATTTTCCCATATCGTCCTGGTCACATGGCTGCACCGCTCCGAGGGTTTCAGGCTGAAGACCGTGCCGTTTCTGGATACGGAGGAACGAGGGCTGTTCTCCACGCGGTCGCCGCGGCGGCCGAATCCGATCGGTCTGTCGGTGGTGCGCCTTCTGAGCGTGGAAGGGTGCACCCTGAAGGTGGCCGACCTCGACCTGGTGGACGGTACGCCGGTGCTGGACATCAAGCCGTACATCGAAGAGTTCGACGTACGGCCCGATTTCCGCTCCGGCTGGGTCGGGCGATCGAAGGTTAAGCGGCTGATCGCCGACGACCGGTTCGGTCCCCGGTCCAGGCGTTGACCCCTACCCTACCTTCACCACCACTGCTGCTGCGGTATCGCCGGCGGCGCAGCCGGAGAACAGGCCGTAGCCGCCGCCCAGTATCGCCAGTTCCTCGATAGTCTCGATCACCAGGCGGGAGCCGGTGGGGCCCTGGGGGTGGCCGTAGACCAGGGATGATCCGTAGTTATTGAACTGGTCGTAATCCAGCTTCAGTTCCCGGGCGAAGTACACGTCGTTGACTGCGAACGGGTTGTGGGTCTTGGTGACCTTGACGTCGTCCATGGTAATGCCTGCCTCGGACAGGGCTGTGCGGGCGGCCGTCACCGGGGACAAGGCCATGAACCCTTTTTTTGCCCGGGCCTGGCCGTAGGAGATCAACTGCACCGGGATCGATTTGTCCCGGGAGACCGCAGCGGCCCGGCTCTTGCTCGCCAGGATTATGCCGCAGTTGCCATCGGCGGGGTGGGTCTGGGTGCCGAAGGTCACCGTGCCGCCGGGGAGCATCGGACGGAGTTTTTCCAACCCTTCTTTCGTGGTGGGGAAGATGCCTTCGTCCCCTTCAAGAGTGGCCAGGACCTTGCGGCCCCTGGCGTCTTTCACCTCCAGCGGCCAGATCATGAACCGCTTCAAGAATGCAGCATCGTCGGCCAGGGCGTCCTGGTACTGACGGTTCCGGATCATGGTGACCTCTTCCTGGTCCTCCCGGCTGATCCCCTGTTCCTCCGCCACGTTTTCGGCAGTCTGGATCATGGAGTTGCCGGCCCACGGGTCGTGTCCGAAGCCGTCCATCACCCAGTCTTCCTTGGCGCCGGTGCCGCCGGGACCGGCCGGGTTTGGGTAATAAATGTGCGGGCCGTTGCTGCAGCGGTCGGCCGTGATGGCCAGGATCAGCTGGTCAGCGGTGATTTCGATCTCCGATCCGGCCGTGGCCAGAGCCCGGGGACCGGTGGCGCAGGCCTGGGAAACGATGGTGCCTGTGATGAGTTCGGCTCCCAGCAGCGCAGCCGCCCATGGGCCGCCGTACATGGAATGATGCTGGGGCACAGTCATCCCCAGGACGATGCTGTTGATGTCGGCAGGAGCTATATTGCGGCTTTCCATGGCGTTTTGAGCCACGGTGGCGGCGAACGGAATCGAGTTCAGGTTGGACAGGCTGCCCTGCCACTTGGCGAACGGGGTGCTCCAGTAGGCGCCATACGGGATAAAAGTGTTCTTGAATCGCATCGATCAATCTCCTTCCGATATGCCGAGTCCTATAGTGTATCAGTATCGGGGACAGGCACCTTAACCCGGGTTTCGGGGACACTCTTGGCCGCGGCCCCTATTGTGCCGAATCAAGGGTGTCCCCGAAACCCGGGTTAAGGTGCCTGTCCCCGATACTATAATGGTCGGTGCGAGACAAGGAGACCGGTATGGCAACGGAGAGATTACGCCGTTCTTCACGGTGGATGCTGCGGGTCCTGAAGTGGAACGATCCCAGGGCGAAATACCCGAATCTGTGGCATGACGGGATGCCGGTGCATATTCTGGCTTTCGATACGGTGGCGACCCGCTTGCGCCTGGGGGACCTGATCGCTGTCTACCATCCGGCGATTCAGGCCGGGGAGAAGAAGCAGGGTGCGTTCCTGGGCCTGTCCCGGGTGATCGGGCTGCGTAGATCGTACAGCAATGACCAGTACTGGATCGATCTTGCGACGGCACATTGCCTGGGTGAACCGCTAGTGCCCGACAGAGCGCCTCGGCGTGTATTCCTGTGCTGTGATCCGGAGTGGCCCGGCTCCGACGTGGCGTTGTTCCGGCAACTGTTTGACGCCGCCGTGGCCGACGGCTGGACTCCGGCAGCCGGGGATCTGGAAGATGCCGCGGAAGTGTCGCCTTCCGAGCCGGAGGGAACGGCGCTGGTTGACCAGCGTCTGTTTTGCGGAGTTGAACTGGGCGGTGGCCTGCGTGATCGCCGGGAACACACCTGGTTTGCAGTGGTGCGGTTGACCGGCTCGGACAACATCGGCCTGCAGGTGGTTCGGCTGGAAGCGACCGGCCGCCATGGCCTGGCCGGACTGCTGCGGTCCCCGGACCAGACCCTCATGGCGGCGGAGGGGGTCGGTTTGTCGTTTCCATTCGGGTTGCCGATCCGGTTCGTTGAGGAGAACCATGACGGGACATATCCGGAAACCGGCTGGTGGGGTCTGGTACAAGTTCTGGAGAAGCTGTCCTATCCCGATTTTCTGGAAAAGATCCAGCAGTTTCAACAAGATCACGGCGAGGTGCTGCGGCTGACTGACGAGCGTCGGGGGGCCGGCTCACCGCTGCGGCGCGATCTGCCCGATCTCGGTTCGGTGACATTCCACGGGATCCGGATCCTGGGGGAAGGGCGTTCCCGATACGCGGTCCGGCCGTTCGAATCGGCAGAAGGGCACGTTCTGTTCGAGGTCCGTCCGCCTCTCGGCGATCTGGACCTGGACGAAGCGTCGTTGTCGTCCGGGCGGGGGTGGTCCTCCGGCATTGCGGAAAAGCTGGCCGGGCTGCCGAGCCTGGCCGTCACCATGGACGGTGAGACGCTACGCGACTGCCGCTCCAGCGCATCGGCTCTGAAGGCGGTTCTGGCCGCGCGGCAGGCGGCAACGGCAGTGCTTTCCGGCGAAGTCGACAAAACGCCGGAGGAACTGGACCCTGCGGAAGCCGACCGCATCCGGAAGGAAGGCTGGATCTACGGATAGAAAAAGAGGGACATTCTGCTTTATCTTTTAATAATTAAACCAAAACGCTTTTTGGTTTAATTATTAAAAGATAAAGCAGAATGTCCCTCTTTTTCTCAATGTCCCCATTTATTTCAGACTGTCCCGAAGACGGCCCAGTTCCAGCACCAGGTCCCGGATCTTGAGGGACTGCTCCATGATCGTGTCGACGCTGTTCTTTGCTCCGTCGGACAGGTCCTTCCGGATCGCCAGAAGTTCGGCGTGGCCCAGGATCCCCATCAGAGGGTTGTTGATGTCGTGGCGGATATCGGACAGTTGTTTCATGCTGTTGCGCAACAGCTTGGCGGCATTGCGGTTGTCCTCGCCGGCCTGTACGACCTCGATCATCACCAGGATGACACTGCCGTCCTCCCCGGCGTCGAATTCGTGCATCCGGAGTTGCAAGGCAACACGACCGTTTCCGCCGCCTCCGCGGAGGCCGGTGTCGAAACACTCCCGTATCCGTCCGTCCCGGGTTGCGATTATGAACCGGTCCCGGATCGCCTGAAGATCTTCCAGCCCTGCAAAGACCTCGAAGAAATCGGCCCCCGCAAGATCGTCCCCGGCGCCGGTGGGCAGGTTGCGGGCCGCGTCATTGGCGTCCAGGATCGCCCCTTTGTCGTCCAGGAGCAGCAAGCCATGGGGGAACAACTGGAACATCATCGTATGGAGACCGGCTTGCATAGCGTTCCCTCCAGGCTCAGTGGCCGGCTCCGATCCCGTGCCGGGCCAGCCGGCGCAGGACTTCCCCGATCATTCCATCCCGGGATTTCCGTGTCAAACGGACCAGTTCCACGTTCTTGTGCTGGCGGATCTTTTTGACGAACCCGACGCCATGGGCTGCCACGGTTCCGAGAACCGGGTTGGGGCCGTCCAGGAGCTGAAGCACCGTCTCCCGGAATTGATCAGAGAACGATTCCATTTTCCCGACCTCGTCCAGCACCACCAGGACATCGGCGGAGACCGGGTTCAGCGCCGGGATACCGATCGTTTCCAGTCCTTCCAGGACCACTCCGTACGGCCCCAGGCGGAACCGGCTCTCCGCCCCGACCCGCGCCAGGTCGAACCGCTGCCCGTCAAGGGTGACTCCCCGGAAACCGGCCCGGCGACCGGCCTTCCGGAATTCCTCGGTAGTGAAACCGGTCATGGGGAGGTGGGGCTTCAACCGATCCGTCAGTTTCCGGATCGCCGTGGTTTTGCCGCAGGCGGGGGCACCGGTGAGGAACAGTTTCACGGGAATCATGGGAGGATCGTACCAGGAATGGCAGGGGAGACAGGACTCGAACCTGCAACCGCCGGTTTTGGAGACCGGTGCTCGACCAATTGAGCTACTCCCCTGGACGGAGGGCATTTGGAATCGGGCAGTGTACCGGCAGCACCGAACCTTTTCAACTACGTTCGCAGGCGCCAGGAGCCCCGGAACCGGTTACGTCTCTCCAACCGGTATTTGGCCTCGAAGTTGGTCAGCGGCTCACTGATCGGCAGCGGGAAGTCGTCCCCGCCGAATTCCGGCAGCCGGGTGAACTCTTGCCGGTTGTCCAATAACGGCTCGATGACGCTCCAGTAGTCCTCATGGTCGGTGGCGGCATGGATGCAGCCTTCCGGAACCAGGGTCCGGGCCAGATGGTCCACCGTCTCGGCCTGGAAGAAACGCCTCTTATGGTGTCGTTTTTTGGGCCAGGGGTCGGGATAGAACACGTAATAGCAGCCGACCGAGTTGTCCGGAATCCCCCGGCACACCAGTTGCCTGGCGTCTACCCGGATGAACCGTACGTTTTTGAGCGCGCGGCGCACCGCTCGGGTTTCCGCGATCCTCAGGTAATGATTGGACCACTCCACACCGAGCATCCTGACATCGGGGCGGCATTCCGCCGAGGCGAGCAGGAACCGGCCCTTCCCGATGCCGACCTCGACCTCCACCGGCCCCGGGACGCCGAAAACCTCAGCCCAGTCCAGTCCTTCCACCGACCGTTCAGGGTCCAGGCGGAGATCTGATTCCACAATGAGGGCGGTTGGTTGCGGCATCGGCCCATTCTAGCGAATCCGGTTCAATCCATCCCGCTTTCAAGGAGTTCCAGGATCCGGCCCACCAGGTACAGGGAACCGGCCACCAGCACCATGCCGTCCGGTCCGGCCAGGTCCCTGGCCGTTTCCAGCGCTTCGTCCGGTTCGGACCGGAGGAGAACCGGTTTGAAACAGCCTGCCCCGTATTCCACAATCAGCTCCGGGTCCATCGCCCGGTTGATTGCGGGTCTCGAGGCCACCAGACCGGAGACGTATGGCGCCAGAGGTCGAAGCACCTGGTCCAGGTCTTTTTCCCGTGTCGCCCCGAACAGCAGAACCGGACGCACCCCCTGGCAATGTTCCTGGAGGTACCGGGTCAGGGCGGCGACGCCTGCGGCGTTGTGGGCGCCGTCCAGGAGCAGGGCAGGTGTTCCGGGAACGGTCTGAAGTCTGCCTGCCCAGCGGGTATCGGCCAACCCCCGGGCCACGCCGCCGGCGGTGAGCCGGAACAGTTGGCGTTCCGCCAGTGTCTCCAGGGCGACCAGGGCACAGCAGGCGTTGTGCCACTGGTGATCACCGGGGAGGGAAAGACGGAGGCCGGTGTACTCATTGCCGCCGGAGGTACGGATGGCGGGAAGCCGATCCCTGCCCTGGAACCGTTCGGATCGCTCCAGGACGTCGATCCAGGGGGCGGATCGCTCCCGGGCGATCTTCCGAAGCACCTGTTTGGGGATATCCTGCCGCACGCCGCAGACTACCGGTCTCCCCTCCTTGATTATGCCGCCTTTTTCGCCGGCGATCTTCGTCAGAGTCGGACCCAGGCACTTGGTATGGTCATAGTCGACGGAGACGATCACCGACAGTTCGGCGTTGTCTACTGCGTTGGTGGCGTCCAGCCGGCCTCCCAGGCCGATCTCCAGCAGTCCGATGTTGACCCCGGACTCCCGGATTGACCGGATCGCAGTGGCGGTGATCGTCTCGAAAAATGACGGCTGCACCGGAATGCGGCCGTCGGCCATGCCCTGTTCCATCACCTGCCGGACCGCCTGGAGTTGGCGATGCAGTTCCGGGGTCTCGATATCCCGGCCGTCGATTCGAATCCTTTCGTTCAACCGGACCAGATGGGGTGATGTGAACATCCCGGTCCGGACTCCGCATGCCCGCAGCACGGCGTCCATCATGGCGGCGACGGACCCTTTGCCGTTGGTGCCGCCGATCAGCACCGGCGTGAACTCTCGTTCAGGCCGGCCCATGCAGTCCAGGAGTCGGCGGATGTTATCCAGGCCGAGTTTGAGACCGCTATGTTGCAGATCGTACAGCCACTGCACAGGGTCCTCTGTTCGGGCAGTCATGGAACTCTCCGGTTGTGATCAGCAACGACGGTTTCTATGATAGCTCTGATGAATCATCGATTGCTGTTCAGGCTGGTGCTTCTTGCGGCGGCGGTGTTGCTGCTGGCCAGGTCCGGTTCCGTGCCGCTCATGGATCCGGACGAAGCCCGCTATGCCCGGACATCCCTCGAGATGCTTCGTTCCGGCGACCTGGTCATGCCGACCTTCGAAGGGCTGCCCCGGGTTGTGAAGCCGCCGATGCTGCACTGGTTGCATCTGCCGATGTTCAACCTCCTGGGAACCGGAGAGTGGGTGGTGCGCCTCCCTTCCACCCTGTCCACCCTGCTGGCTATCTGGCTCACCGGATGGATCGCCCGGCGACGGTTTGGGGAGGAAGGAGCGGTCTGGGCCGCACTGATCATGACCACCTCCATTTTGGTAATCGGAATCGGACGGCTGGCGACCCTGGATGCGCTTCTGGCGGCCCACACCCTGGCGGTGATCGCACTGGACATCGCTGAACCGGAGGAGGTCGGTGGTTACCGCTCCCTGGCGATGGGCGGTCTTCTCGGTCTGGCGTTCCTGGTGAAGGGACCGGTAGGTGTGATTGTGCCGCTGCTGGTGTTGCTGGTCGGCCGGACTGCAGCCGGGCGGCCGGTGGTTCCGTCCCTGTCCGGTTTGCTCCGGGCTCTGGCCGGCTGGTGCGCCGTGGCCCTGCCCTGGGGTCTTGTGTTTCTGAAGCAACTCGGCGGTGGTTCCACAGGCGGTCTTCTCCGTGCAGAGCTATTGGAGCGGTTCTTTTCCGGCACATCCCACGTCGAACCGGTGTGGTACTACGCAGGTGTCATGCTGGTCGGTTTCGTGCCCTGGACCGGTCCTTTGGCAGTCGGCCTGGTCCGGGTGGCGATTCTGGGGCGGGGCAGGAAGGCCCGCACCGGTCTGTACGCCGGCGCCGGTCTTCTGGCCGGCCTGTTGTTCTTCTCCCTGGGCAAGGGGAAATTGCCGACCTACATACTTCCCTTGGCGCCGCTGGTGGCGATCCTGGTGACCTGGGAACTGGGGCAGGAACTGCAGGATCCCCGGGAACGCCGGTTCGGCTCCGGTCTCCTGGCCGGCACCATGATCGGTTTTGCGGGGCTTCTTGCCATCGTGTCTGCCCTGGACATCCCGGCTGCTGCCGGGATCGCCGCGCTGGCAGGAGCCGGCGTGTACTCCGTTGCGGCGGTAGTCGCCTTTATCGGTGTTCTGCGCCACACGCCACGCCTGGTCTATGGCTCGGCGGCGGCGGGATCCGGTGTGTTCCTGCTGTTGCTGGTGACCATTTTTCTGCCGGCCCACGCCCGTGCCCAGTCGGCGAAGCCGCTTCTGCAGGAAGTGAACGCCCTGGAGGATGGCCGTCCGGTGGCGGTTTACAATATGAACCTGCCCAGCCTGACCTGGTATTTGGACCATATTCCCGAGAAGCTTACGTCCTCCACGGTATCGGAGCGGATCGATGATGAGGATGATCTGATCCTGGTCCTGGACCGGCGGGACGTGTTGTCTCTTGGGCCCTCCAACCTCAGGCGGATTCGGGAGATCGGCTCGTGGGCCAAGCTTGTGGTTTTCGAGGAAATTCCCCGAATCCCAGTGCCTGAGGGCGAAGCGGGCCGCTCCGTCATCCCTTGACTGTGGCCGGAGGGCGGGGTAGTTTGGTCCCCGATATGCCTTGGTTCAAGAAAGAAAAGACGCCGAAACAGCCTGCGGTGGACCGGCGTTTCCAGATGCCCGAAGGCCTGTGGGTCAAATGCGACGGCTGCCGGGAGATCATTTACAAGAAAGAGGTCGTACTTAACGCCAACGTCTGTCCGAAGTGCAATTACCACTTCCGTGTCAGCGCCAGGGAGCGGTTGACCGCACTCTTGGACGACGGCAAATACGTCGAGTTTGATCAGGGCATCGGCCCTCTGGACCCGTTGAAGTTCAAGGACTCCAAGTCTTACCAGAGCCGGTTGCGGGACTACCAGAAAAAGACCGGCGAGAAAGATGCATTGATCAGTTGCAGGGGAACCCTGGATGGCCGGCCGGTGATCGTGGCGGTAATGAACTACGCCTTCATGGGTGGGAGCATGGGTTCGGTGGTGGGGGAGAAGATCACCCGCTGTGCGGAGATCGCCCTCAAGGAAAGAGCGCCGCTGCTCATCATCTCCTGTTCCGGAGGAGCGAGGATGCAGGAAGGCGCCTTGTCGCTTATGCAGATGGCGAAGATCTCTTCGGCCCTGGCGGTGCTGGACGAAGCCGGAATTCCGTTCATATCCATCCTCACCGATCCGACCACCGGTGGGGTAACAGCGTCCTACGCCATGCTGGGCGATTTGAACATCGCCGAACCCCGGGCGCTGATCGGGTTCGCCGGTCCCCGGGTGATCGAGCAGACGATCCGGCAGAAACTTCCCGAAGGGTTCCAGCGTAGCGAGTTCCTGCTGGAGCACGGCATGCTCGACTGCATCGTGGAGCGGTCGAAGATGCGGGACGTCCTGATCAGCTGCCTGCGGTTCATGGTCATCGACGAGGCGGTCCACTCCGGATCAGTCACACCGTTCGTGAACAGAGACTGATTTCCCTTTCGGTGACAGGCACCTTAACCCGGGTTTCGGGGACACCCTTAGCGTGTCACTCTCTGGTTCAGCGTTGTTCACATCGGGCAGCGCATTCACTTTGATTTTCAGCATCCCATTAAGGCCGTCGGTATTGGGCGACTCAGGAAGTCCCGTTGAAACGGGACTTCCCGACTCGCCCAATCCGACGGCTACTTGTAAGAAGAAGATAAATGGGGCAGTGAGATTGAAATCAATCTCTATCGTTCGGACATCCTCTTTCGGTTTCTAAGGGTGTCCCCGAAACCCGGGTTAAGGTGCCTGTCACCGATCCCAGAGGATGTCCTGGATGCCTTTTCGCAGATTCTCGCTCCGGGCCATGGCGAACAGAAGGTCGGATAGCCGGTTGAGGTAATGCAGCGTGTTCCGGTTGACGGTTTCCCGTTTCCCCAAGGCGACCAGTAATCGTTCCGCCCTGCGGCACACGGTGCGGGCCACGTGGAGGTGAGCGGCGGCGGGGCTGCCACCCGGCAGGATGAAATTGGATAGCGGCCCGGCTTCGGCTGAGCAGCTGTCAATCTCATGTTCCATGGTTTCCACATGCGGAGGCGCGATGACAGGGACAGTCAACTTCCCCTTGTCTGCTTCCAGTGTGCACAGATCCGATCCCAGGTTGAACAGTTCGTTCTGGATCCGCTTCAGGGTTGCGGCCAGACCGGCATCCAGGCCGGCCGCTATGGCAAGGCCGATGTGGGAGTTCAGTTCGTCCACCGTGCCGTAGGTCTCGATCCGAAGATCATCCTTGCCGACCTGCTGACCGCCACCCAGACGGGTGGTGCCATCGTCACCGGTTTTCGTGTATATCTTCGTGATTCTCGGCATGTCGCAGGATCAGGATACACCCGGATACGGGACGGGCGCTCAACCGGCGGCGGAATTCCGGTCCGGACCGCCGAGCACCAGTCCTTCCAGGCTTTGGTCGATGTCCTGTTCGGTGATACCGGATACCGGGTTGCAGGCCACCGGTTCAGTTGCCGCTTGCGGTTCGGCCACCGGTTTTTCCACCTTGTCTTTGATCTTCAGGAGGCGGCGGCAGATTTCCACCAGGGTAGTGTCTTCCACCGGCTTTTCAATGTACTCGTCACAGCCGAACAGGTGGATCGCCTGGGTGCGGTAACGCCTGCCCTTGTAGACGCCGGTAATGATCGCAACCGGCGTGTTCTTGCCCTGGGCGGTTGTTTTTAACTCCTGGCAGACCTCGAAGCCGTGCTTCTTCGGCAGCATCGCCTCCATAAGCACCATGCTCGGCTTCATTTCTCGGAATTTATCCAACGCGGCCAGTCCGTTGTTAACCACTTCCACATGAAACCCTGCACCCAGCAGACAGCCCTGGATACGCTGAATGCTGCGCGGTTCGTAGTCCACGAGGAGTATCGTATAATCCGACATCGGTGGTTCCTGTAGTCTTTCGTCTGGCCCGTAGCCCGGTAGCGCAGGACCTCACCAGGTCCGTGCCTCAGAAGATAAGACATGGATGGGTCGGTTGCAAGTGACGACCCGGAAAGCCCGGTGCCTTGCCTCATTTTCCGACCGAACTTCTGCAACCGTTCGCCGATCCGATGGATCGTGGTGTGGAGGCCCTGGCCCAGCGGCATCCCGACCCGCTGTTGTTCCTGGAACAGGTCCATGATCGACGGGTGGAGTTCGACCAGCGGGGCCTGATCCGGTCCGCGGTTTCCGAGAGCCGGGGGATTGCCCTGGAAACAGGAGGGAAGGAAGGCACCACCGCCCATATGTCCGGTCCTTCACCGGATCGGATCGGTGACCTGGTGCGGTGCCTCATTCGCGGTGAATCGCCGCCGGTGGCGGCCACCGGCGGCATCCCGATTCAGGCCGTGGCGGAACTGGAGGAGGCCGGACCGGTGGTGGACGGCATACTGGCCCGGGCGCCACTGGGACACCACGGCGCCAGGGTCCGGGTTCGGGGACGGTATGTCCAGTATTCCCAGGAGGTTCGAATCGCTTCTGCCCAAATCGGCCAGTTCGCCGAGGCTCGGGAGGGGAGTAGAATCCGCCTCGCGGTGGAACTGCACCGCAACGGCAGAGAAGGGACCGGCACCATGGATTGGGTGTGGCGCCCCGGCCGGGATCTGGATCCTGCCTGCCTGGTGGCCGGCGCCATCGCCCGGGCGGAGGTCAGACTGGACGCCAGACCGGCGCCCCGTGGCAGGTTCCCGGTGGTGATGGCTCCCGGGGTCGGCGGCATCCTGGTCCACGAAATGTTCGGCCATGCCCTGGAAGGCCGGGGATCCGCTGTTGAAGACAACGCTCTGGTGCGGCGCGGGGAAGGTCCGCGGTCCAGAGAGATCCGTATCATCGATGATCCCAGGAGAGGGCGGATTCCATGGCGGCGGGACGACGAAGGGGCGCGGGCCCGGGCGATCGCCCTGGTGGCCGACGGGGGGTTGGCCGGATCCCTGCACAACCGCACCACTGCCCAGGTTGCCGGAGTTGTGAGAACCGGACACGGCAGAAGATCGTCGTACCTGGCTCCGGCATTGCCGAGGATGGGTTGCACCTTCATCGCTGCCGGGGACCATAGTCCTTCGTCCCTGGTTGAAGATACAGGTGACGGACTCTACATTCGGCGCATGGAAGCGGCTTCCATCGATCTCCACTCCGGTGAAGCGATGTTCCGCGTGTCGGATGCCGATCGTATCGAGGGCGGAAGGATCACTGCGTCACTGGAACCGTTTATCCTGTTTGTGACCTTGGCCGAAACCCTTGCCACCCTTGGCCACCCGGGGAACGACCTCCAGTTCGATACCTGTTTCGGCACCTGCCTGAAGGAACAGCAACCCCTGGCCGTGAGCGTCGGCGCGCCGACAGTAAGACTAGGGGTTGCCACGGTTTTATAATGAAAAAAATTCTAATAAATGGTCGATTGACCAAGGTAGCGACAAGCGATGAGCAAGGTGAGGGGAGGGCTTGATTCATGACCCCCGGCACCGCATCGACCCTGTCCTCGAGGCAACCGGAACTGCTTCTGGAACAGTTGCAGAGTCTCCTGGAGTCAGGTCCGGGGACGCCGGGGAAGCAGACCCTGGAGATGTTCCTGAGAGTTACCCGCAGGATCCGTGTCGGTCTGCCCGGGTCAGATAGCGGGGAGACCGTGTCCCGGAGTTCGGAAGCAGGGATGGCGGTCCGCCGGTTTATGGATCGAGATCTGCGGGCAGGGTTCGCTACCGTAAATCTATGTGACACCGAACATTACCTGAAAGCGTTGCGCAGGGCGGACCAGGATCTGGTTCCGGTGGATCCCGGTCTGGGGCCGGCCGATCCGTCCCCGGAACAGGGAGTTGTAGACTCGTGGCTGGACCATCGTGGCGGAGCCTGGCCGGACGAGGCAGAACTGTCCGGTTGGCTGGCCGGGGTGGCGGATCAGGTGGAGGCGGCGGCTGGAAGGATCACTCCGATCCGGCTGGAGCATGGATGGGTGGAATCGGGGGAGACCGCCGAGGCGATCCTGAACTCCCGGGGGGTCCGGGCCGGCCGCACACGAACGAGAACCTGGGCGGCACTGCAGGTGGTGTCGGAGGCAGGCGGGGAACAGTTTCACCGGCCGTGGCTCCTGGTCCCGGAAAACGAAAATCAGCTGCCGGACGTGGCACCGTTCCTCGAAAAATTGCAGGCGTTCCCATTTTTCCACCAGGAGGCCAGGATCGATCCGGGGGCGCCGCTGATCCTCCTGCCCGAGGCCGCCGCCACCCTGATCCAGTCGGTGGCTACTCTTTTCCACGGCCCCGGCGCAGAATCCACGGATCCGGTGGGCCGGGGCTGGCGGCTCCAGGACGATCCCCACCGGGAGAGGATGCCGTTCGGCGGCCGGTTCGACGATACCGGCCGGACCACCCGGCCGCTGATTCTGGCTGACGGTTCCCGTTCCCTGGCAGGTCTGGGGGAGGGAGGGCATGGCTGGCGCCGATCATTCCGGGATCCGCCGGAGAGTACTTTTTCCAACATCGTGGTGGAGGGATCGGAGGAGCCGCGGCCTGACCGGGGCTTCCTGGTGTCGGAACTACGGATCCACCGCCTGTCAGGGAGGCGCTTCCTGGCTGTGGCCTATGGAAACCGGTTGGAAAACGGAGCAGCGGCGGCTGATGGCGGCAGGATCCGGTTCGCGTTCAACCCGTCGAGACTCCCGTCCCGGATCGTTGGGAGCTGCGGGAAGTGCCGGAACACCGCCCTTGGGGTCAGGGCGCCGGACCTGGTCCTGGAGCTGGGCGATATCCCTCTGATATCAGGAGTTTGATACCCTATAGGGAATCTATTGGTCCAAAGCGCCTATGATTATGCTCAAACCGGTCATCTTCCTGTCCATATTGCGAATATTTTCGAGAGTTCCATGGATGGCTGAACGGTAGCGGTCATTCCCGAGCACCGAGATCTGGTATCCGAAGGTTCCCAGCGCCTTCACCATACGCTGAAGCGCCAGGGTTGCGAGGGTTGTGTCGAAGCCGGGGCCCGGATTCACTTTTTCCTTGAAAAGTTCAATCATTTCAACGCCGCAGGTCACCATCCAGGCGGACATACGCGTCCCACAGAAGAGAGGCCAGATCGTACCCCAACGGGCCCCGGCGGGCGTCCTGAATGTCGACCATGGACAACCTGCCTGCCCCGGATACGATGAGGTTCCGGGAGTGGTAGTCCCGATGGCAGAGAACGGTGGGCTCCACGGCGGCGGCCCGGTCGGCCAGGTCCAGGAGACTTTTCCTGAATGGTTGGATTTGGGCGGTCTCTGGAGGATGGCCCAGAAGGCCACAATAATAATGTTCCAGGAAGAACTCCATTTCGAACCGGAACCGCTCCTGATCCAGGGCCGGCCATAGACTGCGGCCGGTCCGGTCCAGTGCGGCGGTGCCGGAATCCGCCAGCCTGGCCGCCAGGTCCACCGCGACGGCGTAGAGTTCCGGGGCGGCGACGGACGGTTCGGCCATGTGATCTTCCAGGGTCCGCTCCCCAAGGTCGTCCAAAACCAGAAATCCGCCTTCGGGGCATTGATGGACTATATTCGCCACCGGCAACCCGGCATCCTGGAAGATCCGGGTCATAATGATGTCGTCCGTCAGGTCCTGAAACGGGTGGCCGTAATCCATGACCACCACGGCACCGCCGGTCCTTTTACCAACGCGATAGAACCGCCGGCCCGAGGCGTCGCCGGCCATCGGAGCCACGTCCAGGCCGAAATGATGTTCGTTGATATATCGAACAACATATTTATTGAGTATTTCAGTACTCATAAGAATTTCATTATTTCAGAGTCCGTAGAACCAGACTGCCGGACAGTTCACAGTCTGGCGGAAGCGGATGCTCGCCGCTCCAGGTGCAGACCATCTTCCGGTCCAGCACATACCCAGCCGGGATCTCCGCTTTCGGGCCGATGATGCACCGGGTCAGCCTGGCGCCGGGCCCGACCCATGCTTCCGGCAGGACCAGGCTGTCCTCCACCCGGCAATCCTCCGCCAGCCCTGCCGAAAATCCGATGGCGACACGTCCCGCCAGGACGGTTTTAGGGTCGATGATGGCGCCTGGACCCAGGGTAATGCGAGTTGACTGGTGCTCCTGCACCGGGTCGGTGGAACTGAACCGCCTAGCATCGTGAACCGGCAGGTCGATGAGGCGCAGGGACCCTTCCAGGTACTGTTCCGGCGTTCCGAATTCCCACCAGAACCGGTCGGTCCGGTAGGCGCCCACCGCCCCCTCCTCCAGCATCGGCAGGTAGACGTCACGGATTATGTCGCATGGCCCCGGCCCGGGGATCCGGTCCAGGATCTCTTCTTCCGCTATGTGAAGTCCGGTGAACAGGCCATCCGCCACCGCCTCCCGCCGGTCGTACTCCCGAAGATCACCGAAGGAAAGGATCCGGTTGTCCCGGTCCACCGCTACCGGCGTGTACCCGCTTCTGTGTCCGGCAAGGACCAGCGTCACCGGCCGGCCGGAACGCCGGTGGAACTCCAGCGCTTCGTTCAGGTCGATGTCCAGCAGGAAGTCGGAGTTGCGCACCAGGAAAGTGCCGTCGCCCCGGAGGTGGCCGGCGGCGTTCCGGATCCCGCCGCCGGTACCGAGGATCTCGCCCACCTCTAGAGAGATGTGCAACCTTTCCAGAAGGCAGGCCCGGGTCTCGGCGAGCAGCGGCACGAGGGCATCGGGCAGATGGTGCAGGTTCACAGTTGCTTCCCGGCATCCCTGGGCGCCCAGACCGGCCAGCACCTGCTGTATCAGGGGTCGGCCCAAAACCGGAATCGCCGGTTTGGGCAGCTGGAAGGTCAGAGGCTGCAGTCGGTGGCCGTAACCTGCGGCCAGTACCATCGCTTTCATGACACGATCCGGTCCATTCCGCTTGAAGGCCGCATGATAGCATTCAACCTCGCCTCCCCTTGAGGTGCGGTACAAAAGGAGCGGCATTGATCGGCAACGGCAAAGACGACAGGGTGCAGTGGAAATACCCTGCGGCGTCAGCCCTGCTGTACTACCTGGCCTACCTGAGCCCGCTCCTTATTCCCAACTTCATCTTTCTGCTGCCGGTGCTCCGCCGCCTGGAACGGGACGGTGGCGCCACCACGCGGGAACGGCTCCGGGTCGGCATGGCGTTCGGTGTCCTGGCCTTGCTGGCAGGCCTGCACTGGATGTACTCCATGGCCAGGATCTCCCCGCTGGCCTGGCTGCTGTACGTGGCTATGGCGGTCTACTTCGGGGCGATAATAGCCCTGACGCTCTCTATCGCAAGCTGGATACGGGAGCGGACCGGACTGACCTGGGGCCTGATCCTGCCGGCTGTCTGGCTCCCTCTGGAATGGGTCAGGACCTTCGGCGACCTGCGGATGACCGCCGACCTGGTGGGGCATTCCCTGTCCTCGTTCCCGTTCGTGGTGCAGTTTGCCGACCTCACCGGCCTGTACGGGGTCGGCGCTTTCATACTGGTGATAAACGGCCTGTTGTACGATCTCATCCTGGCCGACCCGGCCCGTCCGCGGAAGAAGGTTGCTGTCGCCCTGGCGGTGCTGGTTCTGGCGGCAGGGGCTTACGACACCTGGGCCTGGCGGCATTACCAGGGCGGCGCCAGCACGATCCGGGTCGGGGTAGTGCAGCCGAACATCCCGCTGCCGGTCAAATGGGACCCGGCCGCCAACGGGCTGCAGTGGGAGACCCTGCGGCGGCAGACGCACGAGGCGGTTGAGAAGAAGCCGGATCTGATCGTCTGGCCGGAAACCGCCAGGCCCTACAGACTGATGCACCGCCTTGACGATCCGTCCACCTACGCCATGCCGGAGGTCCAGATGCTGGCCCGGTCCCTGGGTATTCCGCTGCTGGTCGGCGTGGAGTACTACCGCATCAGCGACCCGGAAACTTACAAGGTGTACAACGCCGCCATGGCGGTAGAGGCCGACGGCAGCCTAAACCCGGTCTGGACCGCCAAGACCTTCCTGGTCCCGTTCACCGAACAGACTCCGTTCCGTTCCCTGATCGGCCGTTTTGTGGACGGCCGGTCCGGCGAGTGGCGCTGGGTGTCTGGCGGATTCACACCCGGGCCGGGGGCAACGGTGCTGCCGTTCGCCGAATGGAACGCCGGCGTGGTGGTCTGTTATGAGCAAATGTTCCCCAGCCTGTCCCGGGATCTGCAGAACGCCGGAGCCGATTTCCAGGTGGTGATTACCAACGATGCCTGGTTCGGCAGGAGTCAGTTTCAGCGTTACCAGGCGGACGTTCTTCGAATGCGTTCCATTGAGAATCGGACCGCCTACATCCGGGCGGCGAATACCGGCATCTCCGGGTTCTACGACCGCCGGGGCGCGGTGCAGCAGTTGACCGGCCTTTTCGAGGCACGGGTCATTGTCGGCGAAATCCCGCTGTCCACCGGCAGGACGCTATACGACCGCACAGGGGATTGGCCGGTCTGGCTGGCTATGGCCGGCTTGGTGGCGCTGGTGTTTAGAGCTCGGAGCAGAACGCCCTAGTCCGGGGCGCAGACCACCTGGTTCTTGCCCAGCGCCTTGGCCCGGTACAGCGCACGGTCCGTGTGCTCCACCAGGTTGTCCACGGAATCCACCGCACCGGTGGTCGGGTACGTGGCCACGCCGGCGGAGACGGTCATCCTCGATGGAGCGTTATCGGCAAGGAACCAGAAATCCTCTACCGCAGCACGGATCCGTTCCGCCACATGGGCCGCCATGATCATGTCGGTGTGGGGTAGGATTATGGCGAACTCCTCACCGCCGTACCGGGCCACTATGTCGATTTTCCTGGCCCCGCCGAGCATGAGGGTGGCGAACTCCTTCAGGGCGGTATCGCCGGCCGGATGACCATGGGTGTCGTTGAACTTCTTGAAATCGTCCAGGTCGAACATTACCAGGGACAGCGGCGCGCCGTACCGTTCGGCACGCATCCATTCCTCCCGCAATTTGCGGCGGAACTCCCTGAAATTGCACAGGCCGGTCTTGTCGTCCAGGGCCAGAAGATGTTCCATCTCCCCGTTGTACCAGGCGAGGTTGTGGATCTGTGAGTTGAGGCCGAGGAGCACGTCCCGGCGCTTGAACTGGGAACCGAGCCTGGCTTCCACTTCGTCAAAGTCGAACGGCTTGGTGACGTAGTCGTCGGCACCGGCTCTGAGTGCCTTGACTTTGTGCTCCGTGGAGCGACAGGAGGTCAAAAAGATCACCGGCATCAGGGCGGTGCCGGGATCTTTCTTGAGCCGGATGGCCACCTCGATGCCGTCGATGCCCGGCATCATCAAATCCAGGAGGATGACGTCGGGCTGGATCTCCGCCGCCTTCAGGAGCCCTTTCTCTCCGGAGAGGGCGGCGTGAAACTCCATCGGATCGCCGGCGAAGTTGGTCCTCAGCAGGTGGCAGGTCTCCGGCTCGTCGTCGATGACCAAAATCTTTCGGACCTGCATCGATACCTCCTCAGTCCATCTGTTTCCTGAGGAATGAAGGTACGTCCAGATCATCCTTCATGTCGGCAAAATTCGGCATGTGACCGTCCTCTGACGGGTCCAGTTCCGGAAGCTCCCGGGCCTCGGGGCGCAAGAACAATTCCCGGTCCCGGACCGGAACCGGTCGCTGCTCCATCCCGCCCATCCCGGAAACAGTATGGTCCCGCCTGACGGTCTCTTCAACCGGAACAGCGTGGTTCAGGCGCTGGGCGTCGGCCTGGTGGAACCCGGTGGCGATCACCGTAACCTTGATCAGCCCCTGCAGATTGCGGTCGATGACAGTGCCGAAAATGATATTGGCGTCGGGATCGGCCGCTTCCTGAATGATCTCCGCCGCCTCGGACACCTCGTGCAGGCTCATGTCCTCGCCGCCGCAGATGTTGATCAGCACACCACGTGCGCCATGGATGGAGGCGTCCTCGAGGAGCGGCGATGAGATCGCCCGCTGGGCGGCGTCCACCGCGCGGTGCTCACCGTCGGCGATGCCGGTGCCCATGAGCGCCATGCCCATGCCTGCCATCACCGTTTTGACGTCGGCGAAATCGAGGTTGATCTCGCCGGAGATGGTGATCAGATCGGAAATGCCCTGCACCGCCTGTCGCAGGATGTCGTCGGCCATGATGAACGCCTCGGCGATCGGTGTTCCTTTCTCCACGGTATGGAGCAGCTTGTCATTGGGGATGGTGATGACCGTGTCCACCACTTGGCGCAGGGCCGCCAGGCCCTCATCGGCCTGGGCCCGCCGCCTCTTGCCTTCGAAACCGAACGGCAGGGTCACTACCGCCACCACCAGGGCGCCGGCTTCACGAGCCAGGTTGGCTATAATCGGCGCCGCTCCGGTGCCGGTGCCGCCGCCCAGGCCGGTGGTCACGAATACCATGTCGGCGGTTTCCAAAGCTTCGACCACCTTTTCGGTATCTTCAAGGGCTGCGTTGCGTCCGATCTCCGGATTTGCCCCGGCGCCCAGCCCTTTGGTCAGCTTCGCCCCGAGCTGAATCTTTACCGGCGCCTCGCTGCTTTTGAGAGCCTGGCAGTCGGTGTTGGCGGCGAGGAACTGCACTCCCCGCAGGTCGGAGCGGATCATGCGGTTGACGGCGTTGCCGCCGCCGCCGCCGATGCCGATCACCTTGATAGCGGCCCCGGACCTGGAGGCATCCTCGAAAGACAGCTTGGTGGAACTGGTCCTGCCCGGATTCTCGTCGAACGTGATCATCGGCGCCCCCTTCGGTCTTTTGCGGACAGTCTTTTTTCTTCCGGCCATCAAAACACCTCCGAGAACCACGACCGCATCCGGTCGTTGAACGCTCCCACGATCCCGGGCCGCAACCGCAACCTCGCTCCCGTCGTGGAAGATGCGTGATGGGCGCCGTACAGGGCGAGCCCGATCACAGTTGCAAACTCCGGTCCGGAAGCAGGTTCCACAAGCCCTTCCGCCCCGGTGGGCAGGCCGTGGCGGACCGGCAGGTCGAAGACCTGCTCCGCCACCTCCACCATGCCGGGCAGCAGGCTTCCTCCTCCGGTCAACACGATACCGGCATTCAAGACCCTGTCAAAGCCTGCGGTAGTGACTTCCTTCAGGATCAGGTTGAATATCTCCTCGGCCCGGGGCTGCAGGATCTCCGCCATTACCTGGCGGGACAGGAGGCGCGGCTTGCGTCCGCCCACCGTCGGAACCTCGATGATCTCGTCCTCCCGGACCTGGCTTGACAGGGCGCAGCCGTACCGGATCTTCAGCTTCTCCGCATCCGGAACCGGTGTCCTGAGGCCGACGGCCAGATCGTTGGAGAAATGGTCGCCGCCTACCGGGAGGACCGAGGTGTGCCACTTGGAGCCCCTATCAAAGATCGCCAGGTCGGTTGTGCCGCCGCCGATGTCGATGAGCGCCACTCCCAGTTCCCTCTCGTCGTCGATAAGCACCGATTCGGAAGAAGCCAGCTGTTCCAGCACTGTGTCCCGCACCTCCACGCCGGCCCGGTTGACGCAGGTCACCAGGTTCTGCACCGAGGTGCTGGCGGCGGTGATGATGTGAACGTTCGCCTCGAGCCGCGACCCGGTCATTCCCAGCGGGTTGCTGATGCTGCCCTGATCGTCCAGCACGTACTCCTGGGGCAGCACGTGCAGGATCTCCCGGTCGTTGGGGATGTTCACCGCCCGGGCCGCCTCCATCACCCTGTCGATGTCCTCCTGGGTCACGGTGCGGTCCCGCCCGGAGACTGCCACCACGCCCCGGCTGTTGAACGAGCGGATATGGCCGCCTGCTATCCCCACGATGGCGGTCTCGATATCGATGCCGGCCATCAGTTCCGCCTGTTGCAGGCAGTTTTTCACCGCCTCCACCGTGGCGTTGAGGTTCACCACCACACCCTTCCGCAGCCCGCGGGAGGGCGTCTCCCCAAGGCCGATGATGTGGATCCTCCCGTCGTCCGTTACGTCGGCCACGACGCAGGAGATTTTTGTCGTCCCGATATCCAGTCCCACCACGTGTCGTCCGTTCTTTGCCTTCACCGATTCATCTCCCGATTCTTTTTTGCACGGCATGCCGTACGTTGGTTCATCCGTTGTCTCGCGATTTCCCGGGCATCAGGGCGATACGGTCTTTCCACCTGAGGTCGAAGTAATCCACTATCCCGATCCGGTTGTGAATCTGGTCCCGAAGCACCATGTAATAGTCGAAGTTCTTCAGAACGTCCGACGGGTCCAGGAGCAGGCGGATGCCTGTGTCGCCGCTGATGACGGTGATGCGGTCCTCTTTGGCCAGATCGATGACCGACAGTCTGGACGACCACTCCGGATACCGGTTCTGCAATGATTGCAGGGCATGGAGCCCGCGCCGGATCCTGCTGTCGCGCTCTTCGCCCACGGCATCCGTGATACCTGCCAACACCGGCAGCCCCTGGAACTCGTTCGGGTGTTGGAGGTCGGCGGCGTCATGAACCAGGCCGGTGCGGTCCACTACCATCGTGCGATCGTCGCTCCGAAACCATGCCGCCGGCACCCGCTCCCGGAGGCGGATGCGAATGCCGCAGGGCAGGATCCGTTTCACCGCCGCCTGCTCCACCCACGGGTGGCTCTCCGCCGCCTGCGCCACCGCCCTCAGGTCCATGTTCAGCAGGCTGCGACGATGGAACGGCTTCAGTTCCCTGGTCAGCCAGTCCCGGGGGGTCTGGTGGATCCCTTCCACTGCAACCTTCTCCAGGCGGAACTCCGGCGCGGCGCAGGCTATCTCCAGCGCCCGGCTACAGGCGGTCCAGCCGGCCCAGACCAGGAGACCGTTGAATAACAGCAGGCCGGTCCAGCGGAACGACTTGCGGGTCAGCCGTGCTTTCCGGACCTTGAGATTGCCCCGCCGCCGCCAGTAGCGGCGATCCTGTTCCACATGGCGGTAGGTTTTGCCCTTCACGGCTTGCGCCTCCCACCTTTCTTCCAGCTTTTGACCAAGCGGTCGCCGATCTTCCAGACGTCGCCGGCCCCCAGGGTCAGCACCAGGTCCCCCGGTTGAAGGATCTCCTCAAGGAGTTGGACGATCCTGCCGTGATCCTTCTCGTAACGCACGTCAGGGTGGCCGTGCCGGACCAGTGCGTCCTGAACCACGGCTCCATCCAGTCCGGGGACCGGTTCCTCGCCGGCCGGGTAGATGTCGGTGACGAATACGATGTCCGCGAGATGGAACGACCGACCGAACTCCTCCAGCAGGGCCCGGGTCCGGGAATAACGGTGAGGCTGGAATACGGCGATGGTTCGTGAGCCGAACCCTTCCCGTACACCGCTCAGCACCGCCTCGATCTCTGTCGGGTGATGGCCGTAATCATCCACCACCAGGGCATCGTTGTACCGTCCCCTCAACTGGAACCTGCGGTCCACACCGCGGAACGATTTCATCGCCCGGGCGATGGTGCGGAACGGGATCTCCAGTTCCAGAGCCACCGCCACCACCGCCAGGCTGTTATACACGCCGTGGCGCCCGGACAGAGCCACGGTGATCCGGCCCAACTCCTCCCCGTTAGCCGAGACGGTGTAGTTCGATTCGAACTTGTCGATAGAAACGTTTACTGCCGAGATGTCCGCCTCGCTGGACAGTCCGTAGGTGATCACCTTGCGGTCCACCCGGGGCAGAATCGATCGGACGTTCGGATCGTCCAGGCAGACCACCGCGGCGCCGTAGAACGGCAGCCTGGACAGGAACTCCACGAAGGTGTCCTGGATGGAAGTCAGATCGTCGTAGTGATCCAGGTGCTCCCGGTCGATGTTGGTGACCACGGCGAGGGTCGGTTTCATCTTGAGGAACGAACCGTCGGACTCGTCCGCCTCGGCCACCATAAGGTCACCCTTGCCGAGTTTGGCGCCGGACCGCAGCTTCCCGACCCGTCCGCCGATGACCACCGTCGGGTCGAGGCGTCCTTTGCCCAGGACTTCCGCCAGCAGGGCGGTGGTGGTGGTCTTGCCGTGGGCGCCCGCAACGGCGATGCCGGTCTTGAGGCGCATCAACTCGGCCAGCATCTCCGCCCGTGGGATCACCGGGATCTTGAGCCGCCTCGCCTCCACTACCTCCGGGTTGTCCGGCCGCACCGCCGAGGAGATCACTACTACATCCGCCTCCTTGAGGTTCGACAGCCGATGGCCCTTGTGAATCCGGGCGCCCAGCTTCGTCAGCCTGCGGGTGGCCGGGTTGGCGACAAGATCCGATCCGGACACCGGGTATCCCAGGTTCACCAGGACTTCGGCGATGCCGCTCATCCCCGAGCCGCCGATGCCGACGAAGTGCAGGTGCCTTGCCTTACGAAACATCGGCGCCTCCACGGATCCCCAGAAGATCCTCCGCCACCGAGGCGATCCGGCCGGCGGCGTCGGGGATCGCCAGGGCGCGGGCGGCATGGCCCATGCGGCTCAGCTCCTCCCGATTGGAATCCAGCTCGGCGATCAGTTTCACGATCCCCTCGCCGTCCAGGTCACGGTCCGGAATGATCCGGGCACCGCCGGCCTCCTCCACTGCCTGGGCGTTCTGTAGCTGGTGGTTGTCGGAGGCGTGGGGGTAGGGGATCAGCAGTGCGCCGCGGCCGGCGGCGGCCAGTTCCGCCAGGGTGGTGGCTCCGGCGCGGCTGATGACGAAGTCGGCCCGCGCCAGCCTGTCTGCCATGTCGTCCAGGTAGGCGGACGCCGTGGCCAGCCCGCCGGGATAGGAGCGGTACCTGTTGCTAACCGGTTCCAGATCGTTCTCGCCGGTCTGGTGCACAATGGACGGCGGCACCGGCAGCGCCGCCAGGCCGGCAGCGGCGGCGACCATGGCGGTGTTGATGGAACGGGCGCCCCGGCTGCCGCCGAACACCAGGATCGACAGGCGTTCGGCCAGGGGCGGTTCCCCGATACTGGTGATGTTGGCCCGGACCGGGTTGCCGGTGACCTCTCCACGGTTCCCGAACCGCACCCGCGCCGCTTCCGACGGCACGCAGATCCGGTTCACCCAGCCGGCCAGCCAGCGGTTGGTGGCGCCGGGGAAGTGGTTCTGCTCCAGGATCATGGTCCGGACCAGCAGCAGGCGCGCCGCCAGCACCGCCGGGCCGGAGGCATAGCCGCCGACGCCGATCACCAGGTCCGGACGAGATCCGAGCATGGTGGCGCAGCAAACCAGCACCGCAAGGGCGGCGGCGAAGGTGGCTTTCAGTTTCCCTCCCACGCTCGCCCCTTTCATCCCGTGGAGGCGCAGGGTCTGCAGCACGTAACCGGCCTCCGGAACCAGGCGGGTTTCGATCCCGCGCTTGGCGCCGATGAACCGGATCGAGGCGGACCGATGCCGCCGCTTCAACTCGTCCGCCACCGCCAGGGCCGGATACAGGTGGCCGCCGGTGCCGCCGCCTGCGAACAGGATGCTGTAGTTAGACTTCTTCATCAGTTCGAATGTTGCGAAACGTTGATCAGAAGACCCAGTGCCGTCAGGGATGCCAGCAGGGAGGATCCTCCATAGCTCACGAAAGGAAGGGCCAGGCCGGTGGTGGGGACCAGACCGACACAGACCGCCATGTTGGTGAATGCCTGTAGTGACAGCAGGCATGTAATCCCCAGGGCGAGGTAGAAACCGAACCGGTCCGGGGCTCGCAGGGTGGTGCGCAGTCCACGCCACAGCAGAATGAGGAACGAGCCGACCACTGCCAGAGTCCCCAGAAGACCGAGCTGCTCCCCGATGACGGCGAAGATGAAATCGGTGTGGGCTTCCGAGAGGAAGTACGCCTGCTGGTGGCCCATGCCCAGCCCGACGCCGTGCAGCCCGCCGCTGCCGATGGCGATCTGGGATTGCAGCGCCTGATACGACGCTTCGCCGGAAAGGAACTGCACCACACGCTGAAGCCGGTACGGCGCCAGGAGGATGGCGGCGGTCAGCGGGATGGCGCCCAGCACCGCGGTGGTGGCGATGTACCGGTATTTCAGGCCGGCAGCGAACAGGAGGAGGGAACTGGTTCCGACAATGATCAGGGCGGTGCCCAGGTCCGGTTCCACGAATACCAGGATGGCGATGGGCGCCACCAGGATCGCTACCGGTATAGGGACCGCCTGGAGCTCGTTGATACGGTCTTCTTTCCTGGACAGGATGCTGGCGATTACGATGATTACGCCGATCTTCACGAATTCCGACGGCTGCAGCCGGAAGAACCCGAAATCGATCCAGCGTCTGGCCCCATGGATGTCTTCGAAGAACAACACGGCCACCAGGCTGAGAATCGAAGCCAGCAGGATCGGGATGACGAACTTTTGTTCGGCAAGGCGGCGGTACGGCAGCACCATCGCTCCGAACATCAGCCCGATTCCGGCTACGGCGTGAAGGATCTGGCGGTAGAGGTAGTGGTTGGACGAGCCGAACTCGTACCGCATCGCTTCGAACAGCGAGGCGCTGCCCAGGATCGCCATGCCGCCCAGCAGCAGGAGGCACGGAGTGACGAACAGCAAGTTGTCGTAGCCCATCTTCCTAGGCATCGTCCCCTCCGACGCCGGCGAGGCCGTTTACCGTTGCGATGAAATCGTTGCCCCGGGCCTCGAATCCGCCGTACTGGTCGAAAGAGGCGCATCCCGGCGAGAGCAAGACTACGTCCCCGGGCCTGGCGTCCCGAAAACCGGCCTGGACGGCGGCCGGGACCGTGCCGCAATCCCGGTAGTCCACCGCAGCGTTGAGAGCCCGGGAGATTACGTCTGCCGCCTGGCCAACCAGCAGTACGGACCGGACCTGTTCCCGGAGCAGGGGAACCAGGGACGGCCAGTCTCCGCCTTTGTCTTTGCCACCCAGAATCAGATGCACCGTCCCCGCCGCAAACGACCGGATCGCCTGCCGTGTGGCGTCCAGGTTGGTCGCCTTGGAATCGTTGTAGAAGTCGATGCCGTTCACGGTTCCCACCTTTTGCAAACGGTGGGCCAGTGGACGGTAGCTGAGGAGCCCCCGGGCGATCGGCTCAATTTCGCAACCGGCCAGCCGGCAGGCGATGGCGGCGGCCAGGCCGTTGGCCAGGTTGTGGGGACCGGGGACCGGCAGCCGGTCTGCCGGCATAACCGTTTCCTCACCGTAGGTGGTACGGAGTGTAATTACGCCGTCCCTGACGAACGCTCCGGGATCCGGCTCCGACTCCAGGGAGAAGTGGTGTAGAAGCCCCCGGACCGCCGGGATGAAACGAGCCGATGCCGGGTCATCGGCGTTGAGTACGGCGAAGCGGGCGCCGGACTGCACTGCCAGCAATCGGGCTTTGGCCCGACCGTAATCATCGAAGGAGCGGTAGCGGTCGAGGTGGTCCGGGGTCAGGTTAACCACCACGGCGACTTCCGGATCGAACGCCTCCACCGATTCCAGCTGGAATGAGGACAGCTCCACCGCGTGGACCGCGTCATCACGGTCCTGGTCCAGAAGTTCCGCCAGGGGTGTCTCCAGGTTCCCGCCTGTTCCGCCCGGGATTCCGGCGGTGCGTAAGATGTTCCCGACCATGGTGGTGACGGTACTTTTTCCGTTGGACCCGGTGATCCCGATAATCCTGCCCCGGGTGTACCGGGCGGCCAGCTCGATCTCGCCCCAGACCGGGATCCTTCGCTTCAGAGCCGTGAGGATCAGATCGACATCCATCGGGACGCCGGGGCTGACGATCACCAACTCGGCACCGGTTTCATCCAGAAGCTCCGGAGGGTGCCCCCCTGCCAGCACCCGCACCCCGTCCGCTTCCAGTTCCAGCGCCTCCGCCGGCAAGCGGTTCCGGCTGTCGGCGCAGGTCACCCGGGCGGACCGCGAGGCTGCCAGCCGGGCGGCCGCCCGGCCGCTGCGGCCCAGACCGATCACCAGCACCGACCGGCCGGTCAGGTCCGGGTTCCTGGCTGCGAAGCCGGAAGGTGTCATCAAAGCCCTCATCTCAGTTTCAGCGTGGCCAGCGCCAGCAATCCGAAAATGATCGAGATAATCCAGAACCGGATCACCACCTTGGTTTCACTCCACCCGGATAATTCGAAGTGGTGGTGCAGGGGAGACATTTTGAAGATCCGTCGTTTCCTGAGCTTGAACGATCCGACCTGCAGGATGACCGAGAGCGCCTCCAGCACGAACAGGCCGCCGGCGATCACCAGCAGGAACTCCTGCTTCACCAGGATCGCCACCGTTCCCAGGGAGCCGCCAAGCGCCATGGAGCCGGTGTCACCCATGAACACTTCCGCCGGGTGGGAGTTGAACCAGAGGAAGCCGAGACACGCCCCGACCATGGAGCCGCAGAAGATGGTCAGCTCGCCGGCCTCCTTGACGTTGGGGATCCCCAGGTAGTCGGCCACGATGGCGTGGCCTGCGGCGTAGGCGATGACGGTGAAGGTGGCGGCCACCATGAGGGACGCCCCGATGGCCAGGCCGTCCAGGCCGTCTGTAAGGTTTACCGCGTTGGCGCATCCGGTGAGCACCAGGATCGTGAACAGGACGTAGCCCCAGCCCAGTTGGGGGGAGACCTCCTTGAGGAACGGCAGGGTCAGTCCGGTATCGTACAGTCCCCTGGATTCCATCCAGAGCAACAGCAGGCCGAACCCGGCGCCGACCAGCACCTGCAGCAGGAACTTGCGCCGGGCGGTAAACCCGAGATTCTGTTTTTTCGCCACCTTGAGCCAGTCGTCCAGGAACCCGATGGCGCCGAACAGGAACATTGAGGCGACGGCGATCCAGATGTACGGTTTGCGCAGGTCGGCCCACAGCACCGTGGGCAATACCACGGCGGTGACAATCAGAAGGCCTCCCATGGTGGGAGTGCCCTTCTTGGCGTGGTGGGACTTGGGGCCTTCTTCCCTGATCTCCTGGCCGATCTCGAACTGCTGCAGCCTGCGAATCAATTTAGGGCCCAGGACCAGGGAGACCAGCAGGGCGGTTAAGGTCGCCATGGAGGCCCGGAAGGTAATGTATCGGAATACGTTGAATGCGTGGAGGTATTCGGTGAGGGGGACCAGCAGGTGGTAGAACATCAGTTCGTCTCCTGCCGCTTCTCGACCAGCCGCTGCACCAGGCGGTCCAGCCGTATGCTCCGGGACCCTTTCACTACCACCAAATCGCCGGATCGCAGCTTACCGTCCAGGTACCTGGCGGCTGAGCCGGCATCGGAAGCCAGGTAGGTCTCCGCCACACCGGCCCTGCGGGCCGCTTCCAGGCTGTAACGCACCAGGCGGCCGACGCCGATGAGCATGTCGGTCCCCGAGGAAGCCGCCTTGCGGCCGGCCTCCTTGTGGAACCGCTCCTCGTCCCGCCCCAGTTCCAGCATGTCTCCCAGCACCAGGATTTTCCGACCTGCGGTCCGGGTCGCCTTCAGGGTTTGCAGGACTGAGGCGACAGCGGCCGGGTTGCTGTTGTAACTGTCGTCAATGATCATGGCGCCGGACGGCAGTTCAATCCGTTGACCACGTCCCGGTCCGGCCTGGAACCGTTCCATCGCTCTGCCGGCGGCTGCCATGTCGGCGCCGATGGCGTAAACACCGGCCAGAGCGGCCAGGGCGTTCCGGGCCGAATGCCCACCTCCCAACTGGAGGTTGAAGTGGTGGGAGATGTCTCCGCACCGGACGGTGAAACCGGCGCCGGGAAGGAACCGGTCATCCAATTGCTCCAGTCTCAGATCCGCCCCCTCGGTTCGGCCGTAGGTCACCCGGGGTCCTGAGTGGCGCATGGACTGCAACCGGACGTGTGGGTCGTCCAGGTTGACCACCGAAGTCCGGTCCCTCTCAAGAACGGCGAACAACTCGCCCTTGGCCGCCGCCAGGTCGTCCAGGTTTTCAAACGAGGCCAGGTGGGCCGGACAGATGTTGGTGACCAGCGCAAAGTCCGGCCGGGTGAGCCGGGTCAGGGCGGCAATCTCCCCGGATCCGCTCATAGCCAGTTCCACCACGGCGGCTTCGGCGTCGTCGGGGCAGGCCAACAGGGTCAGCGGCACGCCCAGGTGGTTGTTGAAATTGCCTCCGGTCTTGTGGACCTTCCGGCTCTCCGCCAGCCCGACGGCCACCAGGTCCTTGGTGGTGGTCTTGCCGGTGCTGCCGGTCAAGGCGATCACCGGCATATCCTTCATCGCCTTCCGGGCCAGTTCACCGCAACCGGTGAGTGCGGTGAGGCCGTTCTCCACCCGCACCAGCGTCGGCGGCGCTTTTTCGTTCTCCGGGATGTCCGTGGTGACGACGGCGGTGGAGGCGCCCCGATCCGCCGCCTGCCCCAGGAAGCGGTGGCCGTCGGTTTTCTCGCCTTTCAGGGCGAAAAACAGCCCGCCTTCCTGAATCCGCCGAGTGTCGATTTCGAAGGAGTCCACGACGGTTTCCGGGTTGCCGCGCAGCAGAGTCCCGCCGGTCCGCTCCAGGATCTGCCCGATGCTAAGCCTTGGCATGATCCCTCCCACGCCTGCCGACGTCGGCCAGGATCCGCCGGGCAACTTCCCGGTCGTCGAAGGGCAAGGTCCGGCCGCCGCCGGTTTGGGTGGTCTCATGCCCCTTGCCGGCTATGACCAGCACGTCGCCGGGCTTGGCCGAGGCTACCGCCATCCGGATCGCCTCCTCCCGGTCCACGCACCGGAAGCTGCGGGTCAGCCCGCCGGGTATGGCGGCGATCCCTTCCTCCACCTGTTCAAGGATCGCCTCCGGCTCCTCGCTCCTCGGGTTATCAGAGGTCGGGAACAGCAGGTCGGCCAACCGTGCGGCGGTAGCTCCCATGGCGGATCGTTTCTCCCGATCACGGTCGCCGCCGCAACCGAACACTACCAGGACTCGGCCGGCCGCCAGGTTCCGGGCGGTGGCCAGCAAAGCCGACAGGGCGTCGTCGGTATGGGCGTAATCCACGAACACGGCGAACTCGCCGCCGCCGTCCACCCGTTCCATCCTGCCGGGCACGGCGGAAAGCGCTGCGATACCCTTGACCACCGCGTCGCCATCCAGGCCTCCGGCCAGGGTGCAGGCCGCCGCCGCCGCAGCGTTCTCCAGATTGAACGGGCCGGCCAGGGGCGTGTACACCGGCAGTTCCCCCCAGGGAGTGGCCAGCACCGCCCTGGATCCGCTTACCGTGGAGGAATCGGTCCGGATCCGGATGTCGGCTCCGGAACCCCTGCCGAAGGTCAGTACCCGGGCGGCGGTACACCCGGCTACCGCCGTCGCAGCAGGGTCGTCGCCGTTGACAACCGCCACGCTGTCCGGTGCAAGGGACCGGAACAGCAGGGATTTGGCTTCCAGATACGATTCCAGGTTCTGATGGAAATCGAGATGGTCCCGCCGCAGGTTCAGGAAGGCGGCGACGTCGAACCGGGCGGAGCGCACCCGTCCAAGGCTGAGGGCGTGGGAGGAAACCTCCATGGCGATCCAGTCCACCCCGGAGTCCCGCATCTCGGCCAGAAGTGCGAACAGGTCCGGCCCATCCGGCGTGGTCTTGGACGCCGGACGGCGCCGGTCGCTCCAGGCGCAGTCTATGGTCCCGATCCTCCCGGAACGAAGGTCCGCGGCCTGCACGATGGAGTCCACCATCCAGGCGGTAGTGGTCTTGCCGTTGGTGCCTGTGATACCGACCAGTTTCACGGCCTCGTCGGGTCGGCCGTACAGTTCACGGGAGAGCGGAGCCACCTGCATGCGGGGGTCGTCCACCTGCAACCAAGCCACCGCCGGATCCAGGCCTGCCGGTCGGGGTGAGCCTGCCAGAATCGCGGTGGCGCCACGCTGCACCGCCAGATCCACAAACGACTCGCCGTCGGTTTGCAGCCCTTTCAGAGCGCAGAACAGACTGTCCTGTTCCATGGTCCGGGAATCCAGGCCTACCTGACGAATCACAGGGTCAGGGTCGGGAGGTGTCCGTGGCTGAACGCCGGCGCCGCGAAGCAGGCTCGAGAGCCGCATGGCCGGTGCGGGCTTCATGGCCGGGCCCTCGGTCCGGGTGTCAGCATCACCATCGATTCCTGGTCAGGCGGGATTCGCAGATGTCTGAACGCCTCGGACATAATCCGCCCGAAAGCTGGCGCGGCGATCTCTCCGCCGTAGATGCTGCCGCTCCTGGGGCTGTCCACAACCACCAGGAGCGCCAGCCGCGGGTTCCGCACCGGACCGAACCCGGCGAAGGAGGCGTAGTGGTCACTGGTGTACCCGATCCCCTCGACAAGTTTGCGGCTGGTCCCGGTTTTGCCGGCGATCCGGTACCCGGGCACCCGGGCGCTTCGGCCGGTCCCACGCTGGACCACCCCTTCCAGCAGGTCGGTCAGGGTCCTGGCAGTCTCGGTTTTCATCACACGCCGTGGTTCAACGGCCGGCCTGAGCCGCCAACGCCCTCCCGGCGTGCGGCTCCCTTCCACCAGGGAGGGCGGCACCAGAACTCCCTGATTCGCCACGGCTGCGACGGCGGTAGTCAATTGGAGGGCGGTGACGTTGATGCCGTACCCGATGGAAAGGGAAGCCTTGTGCACTTCTGTCGCCCGGCCCAGGTCCGGCAGCATCCCATTGATTTCTCCAGGGTACCGGATGCCTGTTTTCCGACCGAACCCCATGGTCTTCACGAAATCGATGAACCGGTCGGCGTTCATGACCGAGGACGCCTTGATCGTGCCGATGTTGCTGGAGTGCTCGATGATCTCGCGAAAAGACAGGGTTCCGAACCGCTTGTGGTCGATGAACGGCCGATTCCTGACCCGGTACCGGCCGTTCTCGCAGAAAATGCGCTGGTCCGGCCGGATCAAGCCCTGGTCCAGAAGGGCGGCGGCGGTGAAGATCTTGAACGTAGAACCCGGTTCGTACTGGTCCGCAACCGCCCGGTTCCGTCGGGAATCGAGAATGGACCTGCCGAACTTTTCCAGGTCTGCGGTGGGCCGATTGGCCATGGCCAGGATCTTTCCTGTGGCCGGCTCCATGAGGACGGCAGTGGCGGCGTCCGCCTGGTGCTTCCGGACCACCCGCTCCAGTTCACGCTCCACGATGTGCTGCAGCACCGCGTCGATGGTCAGGTAAACGTCCTGGTGGGGGTCCTCGAGGGGTGCGGCCCGTTGGACAAAGCCTCGCCCCATGCCGTCCCGGACCTCATAAACGGTGGTCGATGCACCCTGTAGAGCATCGTTCAACTCCAGTTCGATCCCCTCCCGGCCGACCTGTTCGTCATTTTCCCATCCGGCGAAGCCGACCACGTGGGCGGCCAGCATGCCACCGGGGTAGGACCGTCGGGCATGCTTCTCCAGTTCGAAGGCCGGCGCCCCTAATCCGAAGATGCCCAGGTTGCGGATCTGCTCGGCCTGGACCGAATTCAGCTCCCGGGCGATCACCGAGCGGCGTTCCGCATTCCGGATCTGCCGTTCGATCTCCCCGGGAGAGAGGTCCAGGATCGGCGAGAGCTTCCCTGCTATTTCCTCCACATCCTTCACCCGGCCCGGATTCACAATCAGCGAGTGGTGTTCGATGCTAAGGGCGAGCTCGTGGCCGTTGCGGTCGAAGATCGACCCGCGCCGTCCCGCCTCCACGGTGGTCTTTTGCTGTTGCTCCTCGGCGCGGATCCTGAAGGCGTCGTTCCGGACAATCTGGATGCTGTAGAGCTTGTACAGCACAGCCGAGGCCATGACCATGAACATCACGGCGATAAGGATCGCCCGCTTGCGGGTTATGGCCGGCATCGCGGACCTGTGGTCTCCATCAGTCCGTTCATCGGTCCGCCTCGGCGACACGTTCACCCGTCGGTTTCTGATCGATGCGGGCCCAGACCACCTGGCCGGTTTCCGGTTGATGCAGTCCGATCCGGGGCGCGGCGCTCTCCACCCGCTGGAAATTCTGCATCTTGGCCTTGTCGATCAGGAATCGATTTTCCTCTTCTACCAGCCGGTCGAATTCATCCTGCGCTTCCTGGATCTGGTACTGAGTCTTGACGTACCGGTTCTGCTGCACCACGTAGGTCACCAGAGGTGCGAGAGCCACAGCGATGGCCAGCAGCATCAGGACCAGTTTCACGTTCCGCCGAGGGTCTCGTTCGAGACGCAGATCGACGTTTTTCCATCTCCGGGTGGCTGATTCCTGGCGATTCATCAGATCCGCTCCCCAACGCGCAGCTTGGCGCTCCGGGCCCGGGGGTTGGCCTGGATCTCCTCGGCCGAGGGGGTCCGTACCTTCCCTGTGATCACTTTCAAGAAGTTTTCCCTGTTGCATGCGCAAACCGGTAGATCCGGCGGACAGGTGCATCGGTTGGCCAGGGCTCGCATGGCCAGCTTCACAGCACGGTCTTCCAGGGAGTGGAACGATATCACCGCGATCCGTCCTCCTTTGCGGAGCATGGAGACGGCGTCGGTGATGAACCGTTCGATCCCTTCGATCTCTTCGTTGACCCGGATGCGCACGGCCTGGAACGTTCGGGTGGCCGGGTGGATGCGGTACTGACGGGCCCGGGGGCCGGCTGCCTCCTCCACCAGGACGGCCAGTTCCCGGGTGGTCCGGATCGGGCGCCGCTCTCTGTGTTCCACGATCGCCCGGGCGATCCTCCGGGCCAGCCGTTCCTCTCCGTAGACGCGCAGGATCCGGGTGAGGTCGTCCAGCGCAATCGTTTCCAGCAGTTCAGCCGCTGTGATCCCCCGGGTCCGGTCCATGCGCATGTCCAGCGGGCCGTCTAACCGGAACGAAAAGCCGCGCTCCGCCGAATCGAGTTGCATGGAAGAGAGGCCCAGGTCGGCGAAGATGCCGTCCACGGCAAAGGCGTCCTGGTCCCGCAAGAGCTGGACGATGTTTTCGTGTGCGCTGTGGACTGGGACGAACCGGTGACCGAATCTACGGAGCTTGTCTTTGGAGATGGCCAGGGCCGACCTGTCCCGGTCGATGCCGATGAGCCGCCCATGCTCGCCGAGCCGCTCGAGGAGTGCTTCGGCGTGGCCGCCGGCGCCCAGCGTGGTGTCCACCAGGGTGTTGCCCGGTTTCGGACGGAGGAGTTCCACCACTTCCGTGAGCAGGACCGAACGATGCGGATTGACTTGCGGCATCAAGACTGTCTCAGCGCCTCCGCTGCAATGAACCGCTACCGACACGAATCAACTCCTAAATGCCGAGGTCGGCCAGATGGTCCAGGTCGGTCTCTGTCAGCGGCTCGGCCTCCAGCTTCTTCTCCAGCGCGCCGTGGTTCCAGACCTCGAGGAAATTCTGCTGGCCCAGGATGGCGACCTCGCCGCAAACATCCGCCTTCTCCCGCACCAGGGGATGCAGGAGGACCCGGCCCTGGGAATCCATGTTCGCCACCTGGCCGAAATAGTTCACCCTGTTCTTGAACCGGACGATGGCCGGTTTGAACCCTGAGGATGCTGAGATCTTTTCCTCGATCTCGATCCATATTTCCATCGGATAGATCCGGATCGATTCACCATTGAGGCTGGTGACGAAGAAATCCCTGCCGAATCTTGGTTCGATAATCGACCGGAATTTGGATGGGAGCTTGAGTCGCCCCTTGTCATCCACCTTGGCTAGAGAATTTCCTCGAAACATGCCGCCCGCCCGGTCCAATGGGGGAGGGCAGGGGGGTTCGAAACCGGTTATGATCAGAGGCCTGATGCCGCCGGTCCTAATCCCCCTGTCGTCGCCCGTAAGTGGAGGTTGTGAATACCCATCGAAATCCACTTCGCTCCATTTTCGACCACCATCAAATAATAATGATGTGCCGTAAACCTGTCAAGATAAATTGTTTCTGGTTTCCGGCAAGAAAATGACAATGATAAGGCGAAAATAAACCGAAAACAAAAACCCCCGCCTCGGGTCGAAGCGGGGGATGGCTTGCGTTTCGTTTTCGCCGGGGTTAGCGCTGTTCCAGCGGCACCAACCAGTCGGCATCGGTGCTCTCATCGCTTTCCCGGCGGTCGTTGTTGTTATCGTCGGTTGATTCCTGGTCACCGCCGTCGTAGACCCAGCTCAGGGGGTCGACGGCGTCAGGTCCTTCACCAATACTCTGGGTAGAGACCGTCTCATCAGCTTGGGAACCTGTTGGGAAGAGCGGAAGATCCAGTAAGGTGATGGTTGCACCTGTACGGAACGCTACCACCAGACGGTTTCCGACCACCTGGAGTGCCGGCATTCCTGAGTTTATGCCGGCCGGGGAGATGGCCCGGGGGGGCAGGATCTCTCCTCCTGGTTCGCCGGTGATGGCGGTTATCCGGACCTGGTCTACAGAGGGCGTGCTGAACGCCAAATATGCGATACCGTGCTGGTCGAATACAAGAGCCGGATCAATCTGGTCCATCCCGTCGTCCCGGCCGATGAACACCGGATCGCTCCAGGATTCACCTGTTTTGACTGCAATGGCGATGGAATATTCTCCGCGTTCCCAGTAACCCCATGCAGCCATGACCGATCCGTCCGTCGGGTTGACCGCCAGGACCGGTTCCTGGTCCAGGCTACCCGGTGCGTAATCAAGCGGGCGATGGTTTCCCCCCCTGAGGCCGGCCATGCTCGGTCCTGCGGAGGCGGCCAGAGTCAGACAAAGTGCTAAGGTTACCCATTTTCCGGTGTTATTCATCGCTCTTCCCCCTTTCAATGAAGCTATCGAATTCGACAACCTCGGGGAATTTCTTTTCGATTGTTGATCGCAACGATTTGAGCCGCCCGAATGCGATCCGTGCCCGGGTCGGATTTCCATCTTCCCGAGCCATTTTCCACTCGTACCATGCGTTGACGAACAGCAGGTCCGAGTACTGCCGGTCCGGCGTATTGCAAATCGCTTCCGATTCACGAAAGCAACGGCTGGCCCGGGTTGTATTGCCGATCCTGTATTGGGCCTCGCCCAGGTTGGTCCATGCCCTGGACAGAATACGCAGGTTGCCCTCGCTCTGGGCTTCCTTCAAGCCTGACCGTAGGATCCGAATTCCTTCCCGGTGCTTACCCATGTTGACGAAGCATGAGCCGATATTGATCCGAATCCGTGCTGGTTCCATGGCGGTGCCGAGCCGTTCGTACCGTTCCAGCGCTTCCCGGAAGCGGATGATGGCGCTGCTCCAGTTTCGGCTCTGCATTAGCACGAAGCCGAGTGTATGCACAGCTCTGGCGGCCAGCTTGTCATCGTTCAACGTCTGGGCAATGGTGTAAGCTCGGTTCGCCTCAATCTCCGCCAGGAGGACGTCCTCCTGCTCCGTGTGGACGTTGGCCAGGACTACGAGAGCCCGTGCCTGAAGAATCGGATCCAGTGTCGCCTTCTCCTTCAGTACCCGCCGCAGTTCGGTTTCGGCCAGAGTGACCTTGCCCAGGCGAGCCAGCGCCAATGCCAGATTGATCCTTGCCTGGGCGATCTGTTTCTCGTTCCCCGGTTCGGCATTCTCTTCCAGCAGTTCCACTGCACGTTCGAACAGTCCGAATGCAAGGCCGGAGTCGCCTGCACCCAGTGCCGAAAGGCCGTCCCGGATAAGTTCGTCCGGCTCACCGGTTTCCGGTTTCAGGTCTTCAAATGCTTCCAGGTCCACCACATCGGAAAACGACTGGATGGATACGTTGAACACCCCGGCGAGGACCCGGAGCTTGTCGAAGGACGGATAACAGACGCCTTTTTCATAGCGGCTGAGTTGGGAGTTGTCGATCTCCCCTCCTTCGTCCCGGGCCTTTTCTTCAACCCGGCGGAGGGAGTACCCGTAGCCGGACCGGAGCTGTTTCAGATAGCTGCCGAGTCTCGGGCTTCCCTTCTGCTTCTGAGAAAGCTCTCTGTTTTCCATCCTCAGCCCCCTATCTTGTCACCGGGAGATTTTTTATGTAATTCGTTATACGCCCGGCCCTGATCGTCTGGCAATCTGTTCAGCTTGCTCCCTGTTTCAATATTGTAACCGGATTCACAGTATATTGCATTTCCTTCAAGTCGTTTAAGTACAATGATCTAGGCACTCCGTCAACCGGTGATTCACCCCCGGCGGAAGCCTTGCGGTTCGGATACCGCAGTTTATTGTCCGCAGAACATAATCGCCCTGCTCCCTGTAGAATACCTGCTGGAGGAAGCGGATCTTGAAAACCGGCCCGATTAGAACCGTTTTCTCCCCTTCTGTGGACGGGGAGACCATCCGCGCCTTCGTGCTCTTTGGCGTGTTGCTGGCCGCCATCGCAGGTCTGGCCGGCAACCTCGCCTTCCGTGAACTGGATCTCCGGGTAATGACCAGCAGGATCGGTGCGGCCCAGGAAGAAGCGGCGGCAGTGGCCCGGGCGGTGGCCGCCCTGGGCCGGGACCATGAGAGCATCGATTTCCACCGCCTCCGGAACAGGCGGGCGGTAATCGAGGAGATTATCGCCGAGCGGTTCGCCAACCGCCTGGTGCTCGGGTTCGTGGAGATTCGAGACCGCTACGGAGCCCGGCTGCTCAAGATGGACAGGGACACGGCGCCCTCGGGCGACCGTTCGCTGCGCACGGTGGTGAACAGGAAACAATACGCGCCGCCGGAGCTGGACAAGCTGGAAGAGGCGGTTATCCGTGTGCCGCTCCTCACCGCAGGGCTGGAACCGGCGGGTGAGGTCCGGGTCGGCGTTGCCCTTGGTATGGTCCAGAGCGACCTGGTTCAGCTCAGGCGCACCCTGAGATGGAAAGTCTTCCTGGCCGGTTCCGTTGGGGTAGTGGTCCTGGTGGTCGGCCTGTTCTATGTGATCTACCTGATCCGCAAGAACCGGCGTCTGGAACAATCCAGGCAGTCGGCGGAGCGGCGTTCCTATGTCGGCCTGCTGGCGTCGGGCCTGGCTCACGAGATCCGCAACCCGCTGAACGCCATGAACATGAACCTGCAGATGCTGGAGGAGGAGATACAGCTGATCCAGGGCTCTGAGCAGGAGGAATGCGGCGAACTGCTTGACTCCACCAAGAGCGAGATCGAGCGGCTGGAACGGATGGTGAACAACTTCCTGGCCTATGCCCGGCCGGCCCGCACCAGATTCGAGAAACGAAACTTGAATCAGCTCATTCAGGAACTGGCCCGGTTTCTGGAAGCCGACTTCCGGCAGAGCGGGGTGGCCATGGAGCTGATCCTCCAGCCGATGTTGCCGGAGGCGGAACTGGACGAGACCCAGTTCAAGCAGGCGGTGATGAACCTGCTGGTAAACGCCCGGCAGATTCTGAAGAGCGGGGGCAAGGTCCAGGTCCGGACCCGGCCCGGCGCCTCCGGGGAACTGGTGCTGGAGATCGAGGACGACGGACCCGGCATCCCGCCGGAGGCGAGGGAAAAGATTTTCGAGGTGTTCTTCTCCAGTCGCGGCGGAGGAACCGGCCTGGGGTTGCCGATTGCTCGCCAGATTGTGGAGCGTCACGGCGGGACCCTCGAGTTGGATACCGGATCCGGCCCCGGGACCACATTTCGGATCCGTATACCCCGGAACCATCCGACCTCATCGGCGGGAGATGACGGAGATCCCGAAGAATGAAGACTATCGCAGAGGCTATGGCCTGTGCGGAAGCGCTCCGGCAGGAGATAGCCCGCCACCGCAAGCGGTACTACGTCGATAACGATCCCGAGATCGCCGATGGTGAGTACGATGCCCTGGAGCGGAAACTGCTGGAGATCGAGGCCGCCTTCCCGGAATTGGCCACCGACGATTCGCCTTCTCTTCGGGTCGGAGGGCAGCCGCCGGCGGACGCGCCTCCGTTCTCCCACACAATTCCGATGCTGTCCCTGGATAATGCCTATTCCGCGGAGGAACTGCGGGACTGGGAAAATCGGTTGCTGAAAACCTTCGGCGACACGCCGCCGACCTATTTCGTAGAGCCGAAGGTGGACGGCCTGTCCATCGCCGTGCACTACCGGGACGGCTTGCTGGTGGCCGGGGCGACGCGGGGCGACGGTGAGACCGGCGAGGATGTCACCGCCAACGTGCGGACCATCCGGTCGATCCCGCTCCGTCTGATCCGGAGAGTCCGCCACCTGGAAGCGCGTGGAGAAGTGTTCTTCCCCCGCAGCGCCTTTGAGGAGATGAACAGCAGGCGCATGGAAGCGGGGGAATCGCTGTTCGCAAACGCCAGGAACGCCGCCGCCGGCAGCCTCCGGCTGCTGGACTCTAAAATCACCGCCGGGCGCCGCCTGGACTGTGTGTTCTACCAGCTGGCCCAGTACGGCGGTGTCATGCCGGGGACCCACAGCGAAGGGTTGCAACTGCTACGGCGCCTGGGTCTCAGGACCAATCCGTTGAACCGTTCCGGCCTGAACCTTGTGGAGGTGCTGGAGTACCTGAACGATCTCGCCGGCAGGAAAGACGGTCTGGACTACGACATCGACGGTGTAGTGGTGAAGGTGGACGAACTGACCCTACGGGAGCAGGCAGGCAGCACCTCCAAGTTCCCGCGTTGGGCCGTGGCCTACAAGTTCCCGGCGGAGCAGGCCACCACCACGGTGCGCCGGATTATCGTCCAGGTAGGACGAACCGGCGTATTGACGCCGGTGGCGGAACTGGATCCGGTCAGCCTGGCTGGGACAACCGTGTCCCGGGCCACACTCCACAACCAGGACGAGATCGAGCGCAAGGACGTCCGGGCAGGTGACACGGTTCTGGTGGAAAAGGCGGGTGAGATCATCCCACAGGTAGTCAAGGTCATCCCCGGCAAGCGAACGCCCGTGACCCGGAAGTTCCACATGCCGGAGCGGTGCCCGGCCTGTGGCTCGCCGGTGTTCCGGGAGGAGGGGGAGGCGGCCCACCGCTGCACCGGCCGGTTGATCTGCCCGGCCCAGCGCAAACAGGTGTTGCTTCACTTCGTGTCACGGAAGGGGATGGACATAGCGGGCATCGGCGATACGCTCATCGAGCAGTTGCTGGCACACGAGATGGTGCGGGATGTTCCGGATCTATACGCCCTGCAGCGAGAGCAACTGGCCGGCCTGCCGCGGATGGGAGAGAAGTCGGCGGCGAATGTTCTGGATCAGCTGGGAGCGTCCCGTTCTCTTCCGTTGCACCGGTTGCTGTTCGCCCTGGGAATCCGCCACGTGGGCGAGCGGGCGGCGAAGGTGCTGGCGGCATCGTTCGGATCGATGGCCGCACTGGCCGGCGCCGATCACGGAACCCTGGAGGAGCTGGATGAAATCGGCCCGAAAACCGCCGCCGAGGTGGTACTGTTCTTCCGTCAGGTGGAGAACCGGGATCTGATAGGTCGACTGGCCGAAGCCGGTCTGGATCCGGTGGAAACGGTTGCTGTGGACCCCGCCGCCGGCTCACCTCTCGAAGGCAGGACCGTGGTGATCACCGGCGTCCTGCCGGGGCGGACCCGGCAGGAAGTACGGGATCTGGTGGAGAAGCTGGGGGGGCGGGTGGCCGGCAGCGTCAGCGGGAAGACCGATTTCGTGGTGGCCGGCGAGGCCGCCGGCTCGAAGTTGGCGAAGGCGGAACAGTTGGGTGTGCCGGTGTTGAGCCCGGAACAGTTCGAGGCGATGGTTGCAGGCGGCCACGGTTCGGGGAATAGATGAGCGAGTCCGGACATATCATTATCATCGAGGATCATGAGGGCAACCGGGTTGCGTTCAAAAGGGCGCTATCCAGGATCGGGTTCCAGGTCGACGCCTTCGAGGAGGCGGAGCCGGCTCTGGAATTCTTCCGACAGAACCGGGACGTAGCGCTCGTCATCACCGACCTGATGCTCCCCGGAGGGATGGACGGTCTCGGCGTGGTGAAGACCGCCAAGGAGATCGACCCGGAAGTGGCGATCCTGATGGTCACGGCCCACGGCACCGTGGAAACCGCCGTGGATGCCATGAAGGAAGGCGCCGACGATTTCCTGACCAAGCCGGTGAACACCTCCGAGTTGCGGCAGCGTACGACGAAGCTCGTTGCAAAGCGGATGCTGTCGCTCCGGGTGAACGAGCTGGAAACCCGGTTGGGAGAGACTTTCGGGGAGATCGTCGGCAAGTCCAAGCCGATGGAGGCGATGTTCCGGCAGATGGAACTGGTGGCGCCCCACCGCAGCAACGTGCTGATCGTCGGCGAATCCGGCACCGGCAAGGAACTGGTGGCCAACGCGATCCACGAGCACTCCCCGCGCAAGGATGAAAGGTTCCTGCCGATCAACTGCGCCGCCATCCCGGCTGAGATCCTGGAGTCGGAACTATTCGGCCACGAGCGGGGTTCGTTCACCGGAGCGGGCGCCCGCAAGCTGGGGAAGTTCGAACTGGCGGACAAGGGCACCCTGTTCCTGGACGAGATCGGGGAACTTCCACTGGGGATGCAGGTCAAACTGCTCCGGGTCCTGGAGCAGCGGGAATTCATGCGGGTCGGCGGTACCGACACGATCCGGGTGGACATCCGCCTTCTGGCCGCCACCAACTCCGACCTTGAACTGGCAGTTCAGGAAGGCCGTTTCCGTTCCGACCTGTACTACCGCCTGAAGGTGGTTACCATCAAGATCCCGCCTCTTCGGGACAGGGCAGGCGATATCCCGATCCTGGCCAGTCATTTCCTGAACGGGTTCGCCAGAGAGAACGGCCGGGAGGGGATGCGACTGTCGGTGGACGCCATGAAGGCGCTGGTCCATGCTCCGTGGGAAGGAAACGTCCGGGAACTCCGCAATGTGGTGGAGAGCATGGTGGTGCTGACCCCCGGAGACACCATCGGTCTGCAGGACCTGCCCCCTGAGATCCTGGCGGTGGAGGACAGGGTCGGAGGGACAGCCGGTCCGGCAGTGGAACCGGCGAAACAGGATGCTCGGCCCGCTGACGACCCGGCGGTGGCGATACCGGCCGGGGTCACCATGGAAGAGATCGAGCGGAGGGCGATCCTGCAGGCGATCGAGGCTACCGGGGGGAACCGCACCAAGGCAGCGGAAGTGCTCGGAATCGGACTGCGCACACTCCAGCGGAAGCTCAAGGAATACAAGCTTTCGGGCATGCTGGAAGACTGAACCCGGGTCCGATGACGGTCGATTTGACGCGTCAGATTGGCGTTGCTGCCGGACCTCCCGGCTCGATTCCATAAATAGCTGAAATTTTGCGGGGTATTTGCAGCATCCAGGCAGGCACAGTGTTTGCGTAATACGAATACGCTATGACTCCCTTCTCCAACGGAAACTACAAGGTATTAGTGGTGGACGACGATCCATCGGTGCTGGCCACCTACCGCAGGCTGTTGGAGCGCGCCGGTTATTCCACTACCACCGTAGACGATCCGCGGGAGGTCCTGGCCGATGAAAGTCTTTACGATGGAGCGGACCTGCTGCTTCTCGATTACCGCATGCCGGGCATTGACGGGATCACCTTGCTGGCGGAATTGCGGCGCCGGGAGTTTCGGGGCCGCTGCATCATGATTTCAGCCTATCTCAACGAGGAAGTCCGGTCCCAGGCCGGTCATCTCGGGGTTGATCTGGTTCTGAAGAAACCGGTGGATATAAGCCGGTTGCGCAGCGCTTTGACCGGGCTTCTGCCTCTGGTGGGAGTGAGCCCCGCAGGGCTGGGTGCCTGATCCGCCTTCTCGCCTTACACTGGACGGCACGATTACGGTACAGGGAGAGGGGTGGGACATGAGACGGACCTACCGCATTGGAAGATTAGTTGCGGTTATCAGCATCAGCATCGTCTTCGGGATAATCGCCGGCGGTTTGCTGAACCGACCGCGGGTTCTGTACGCCGCCGGCAGCCGCGCCTCCGAGAGCGGATCGGAACCTGTGACGGCGCGACTCTCCGTCGGGAGTGGTGTGGTCGGTGTCGATTTTGCCGACATCGCCGAGGCGGCCTCCAGGGCGGTGGTGAATGTCACCAACAAACGCAAGCCTGTGGGCAAGTCCGATCCCCATTCCACGTGGATGGAGTGGTGGTTCGGCCGGCCCGAAAGTGAGGACGGAGGGAGCCCCGAAGGGGAGGAGCCGCCGCACCGGTTCAACCCCGGCCTGGCCACCTCCGGATCCGGCTTTCTGATTTCCGACGACGGTTACATCCTGAGCAATAACCACGTGGTGGCCGATGCTGACAAGCTGACCATCCGTCTGGACGACGGCAGTTTGTACGACGCCGAGTTGATCGGCACGGATCCTGCCATCGACCTGGCGGTCATGAAAATCGATGCCGGCGACAGGAGCCTGCCGTACCTGGAGCTGGGCGGCTCTTCCGATCTCCGGGTCGGTGAATGGGTCATAGCCATCGGCAATCCGCAGGAGTTCGACCGCACCGTTACCGTCGGTGTGGTTTCCGGTCTGGACCGGAGAGTGGCGTTGCCGGGCACCGACTTCCTGGTGGCCGCGTTTATCCAGACCGATGCGGCGATCAATTTCGGCAACTCCGGCGGGCCGCTGCTGGACAAGACCGGCCGGGTGGTTGCGATCAACACCGCCATCAGTCGAGGGGACGGCGCCGAGGGGATCGGTTTCGCCCTCCAGATCGACCAGGCCAGGAGAGCCATGGACCAGTTGATGGCGCGGGGCGAAGTTCATCGCGGGTTCCTGGGGGTGACCATGAACCCCCGGGGCGTCGATTCGGAGGTCCAGGAATACTACAACCTTCCCGACCGGTACGGCGTGCTGCTGGACATGGTGACCGAGGGCGGGCCGGCGGACCTGGCCGGCCTCCAGAAAGGTGACATCATCCGGTCGGTGGACGGCAAACCTATACGGAACAACAACGGCCTGGTAGGGCTTATCGCCTCGCGGATGCCCGGTGAAACTGTGGAACTGGAGATCATCAGAAATGGCAAGACGATGATCAAGGAGGCCCGCCTGGTGGACCGGGGCGATGCACTGTCTTCCAGGGGCGGGACGGTTCCCCTGGAATTCGAAGAGGATGAAGGGAAGCTGGAAAAAGGCAGCGCCACCAGAATGGGGATCACGGTGGAGACCTACGATGTTGCCGATGCCCGCCGTCGCTACGGCCGTCAGGTTGCCGCCGAACTCCGGGGCGTGGAAGTGACCGATGTGGAGTTCGGAAGCCAGGCAGCGGAGAAAGGTCTCCGGCCTGGCGAAGTCATCATCGCCGTGAACGGGAAAAGCGTTCGGGATGTGGGCGACTGGCGCCGCGCGATGCGTAGCCTGACCCGGGCCCAGCCGGTGATGCTGGAGAAAACCGGCCCCGCCGCAACGGTCAGGGAGTACATCTTTCTCGACGTCGATTAATAATTCGGGGACAGGCACCTTAACCGGCAGGTTAGCAGTGCCTTCTTCCTTACCGGTCAGCGACCGAAGGGAGCTAACCCGGGTTAAGGTGCCTGTCCCCGAAACATAACTGCGTGCTATCCTCCGGATATGACGACGCGATCCAAGCCTCTGATCCTTGTCGTTGACGACGAGGAGGACATCCGTTCCTCCCTTCGCATGATCCTGGAGTACGAAGGCATGGAGATGGTGGAGGCTGCCTCCGGTCCCGAGGGGTTGGAGCGGGCAGCCTCATATGATCCGGATGTGATTCTCCTGGACATCAAAATGCCCCGCATGGACGGCCTGGAAGTGCTGTCTACCCTGGTGAAGCGGGAGACCCGCGCCCCGGTAGTGATGATCTCCGGGCACGGCACCGTCAGCACAGCCGTGGAGGCGACCCGCCTGGGCGCCTTCGATTTCATGGAGAAGCCGTTGGAGCGGGACCGAGTCCTGCTGGTGATCCGGAACGCCCTGGGGCAACTCCGGCTACAGCAGGAAAACCGGCAGTTCCGCCACTCCCACCAGGAGCGGTTCCGCATGGTGGGCAATTCACCTGCCCTGAAGCAGGTCCAGGACGCCATCTCCCGGGCGGCTCCCACCAGGGCGGCGGTGCTGATCACCGGTGAGTCCGGCAGCGGCAAGGAACTGGTTGCGCGAGCGATCCACCAGGCCAGCACCAGGAGCGAGGAGCCGTTCATCCGTGTCAATTGCGCCGCTATCCCGGAGGAACTGATTGAATCGGAGCTGTTCGGCCATGTCAAAGGCTCGTTCACCGGGGCGGTCAAGGACCAGACCGGTAAATTCGTTCAGGCCGACGGCGGTACCATATTCCTGGACGAGATCGCGGACATGAGCCTGAAGACCCAGTCCAAAGTCCTCAGGGTGCTGCAGGACGGCGAGGTGGAGCCGGTGGGCGCCGCGAAGTCGTTCACTGTGGATGTCCGGGTCATCGCCGCCACCAACAAAGGTCTCCCGGAAGAGATCGGCGAGGGGCGGTTCCGGGAGGATCTGTATTTCCGCCTCAACGTTATTCCCATCGTAGTCCCCCCGCTGCGGGAGCGCCGTGAGGATATCGAACTGCTGATCGCCTGGTTTCTGGATTCGTTCTGCCGGGAGAACAACTGCAAGCTGAAGCAGTTCTCTCCCGAGGCGCTGGAACTGTTCCGGAACCTGCCCTGGCAAGGGAATATCCGGGAGTTGCGCAATGCCGTGGAGCGTCTCATGATCATGACTCCCGGGGAGACCATCGGGGCCTCGGACATTCCGGCGGGCCTGGGAGCCGGCCTGGGAACCAGCACCGAAGCTCCTGCCGGAGCGATGCTGGTCAGAGAGGCCGGTCTGAGCCTGCAGGAGTTCAAGGAGGCTGCGGAACGGGCGTTCCTCGCGGCCCGACTCCAGGAGAACGGCGGCAACGTCGCCGCCACTGCGAAGGCGATCAAGACGCCCCGCTCCAACCTGTACAAGAAGCTGGAAGCTTACGGCCTGCAGCGCAAGCGGAGTGGCGGCGCGTGACCGATCCTTCCGATGTGGTGGTCGTGGCCGGTGTCCGGACGCCGTTCATCCGGTCCAGGTCCTCGTTCCGACAGATGCACCCGGAGGAGTTGGGGCGGATCGTCGCCCGGGAGGTGGTAGAACGGGCCGAGATCGATCCGGCGGAAGTAGACGAGGTCATCGCAGGCACCATCGCCACCCCGTCCGATTCCGGCAACATGGCCCGTGTGATCCAACTCCGGGCCGGTATCCCCGGGCATGTCCCGGCGTTCACTGTGAATCGCAATGGCGCCTCCGGGCTGCAGAGTCTGGTGGACGCCGCCTACCGCATCCGGACCGGTCACGCCGGCCTGGTGGTGACGGTGGCGGTGGAATCAATGTCTTCGGTTCCGCTCGCCCCGGAACGGGATGTGTCCAAAGGAATGACCGATCAGGTTTCAGGTATGAAAATGGGCGAAACCGCCGAGAAACTTGCGCGGGAGTTCGGCATTGGCCGGGAGGAGCAGGATCGGTTCGCCCTCCGCTCCCATCAGCGGGCCGCAGCCGCCTGGGCGGAAGGGAAAATGGACGCCGAGGTCCTGCCGGTTCCCCTTGCGCCTGCGTACGTCAAGGTGGCGGACCGGGACAACGGGATCCAGGAGGACCAGAGCATGGAAGCGCTGGCGAGGCTGACACCGGTATTCGACCGTCGGTACGGGACGGTCACCGCCGGCAACTCCTCCCGGATCACCGACGGCGCGGTGGCGATGGTGCTGGCGTCGCGACGGTACGTTGCGGAGCGGATGCTCGGCAACCTGGGAACGATTCGATCCTGGGGGTTCGCAGGATGCGATCCGTCCCGGCTCGGGCTGGGGCCGGCACTGGCTACACCGCAGGCGTTGGCCCGGGCCGGAAACCTGCCCCTGTCCAGGATCGGCCTGGTTGAGATCAATGAAGAGTTCTCAGCCCAGGTGCTGGCATGTCTCCAGGCGTTCGGCTCCCGTGCGCTCAGTCACAAACACCTGGGGGCGGAGCCGACAGGGGAAATCGACCCATCCCGGCTGAATGTCAATGGCGGAGCGATCGCTCTGGGCCATCCCGCGGGCGCCTCCGGGGCACGGCTGGTCCTGACCCTGCTTCATGAGATGGCGAGGCGGGACCAGGTCCTTGGGCTTGCCACCCTCTGCGCCGGAACCGGGCAGGGCGCCGCCATGATCCTGGAACGGCCATGAGCGGAACTATCGGCATACGCGAGCATCTCCAGGCTGACGGGATTCTCCACATCCTGTTCGACCGGCCCGACAGGCCGGTGAACCTGCTGGATGGTGATCTCCTCCGAAAACTCTCCGAAATACTGGACAGGGTCCGGATCGAAGATACGGTGGGTGGTCTGCTGTTCCGCAGCGCCAAGCCTGGGAACTTCATGGCTGGTATGGATATCGATTCCCTCTCCGGTATCAACGACGCCTACAGTGCGTCTGAAGGCTCCCGGTTCGGGCAGGCGGTGTTCCAGAAAGTGGCTGACCTCCCGATTCCTACCGCCTGCGCCATCCAGGGCAGTTGCATGGGTGGCGGCACCGAATTGGCCCTGGCCTGCGACATCCGACTTGCGGGGGACGATCCGGATACCCTGATCGGCCTGCCGGAGGTTCGGATCGGCATCATCCCGGGATTCGGCGGGACCCAACGGCTGCCGCGGCTGATCGGCTTCACCCGGGCGCTGGAGTTGATTACGGCAGGCCGCCGGCTGAATCCGGGCCAGGCAGTGCAGGCCGGGCTGGTGGATGAGGTGGTGCCGACAGCCAGGCTGGAAGCCCGGGCCGTAGCTCTGCTGCAACAGGCGGCGGGTGGTGAACGCCGGCCCCGGACCGGCATCCGCGGAAAGCGGACGTGGGTGACCCGGGTGCTTGACCGTGCCGCTACCGCCCTGCCGCCGGTGCGGCGCTGGATACTGCACGAGGCCCGGCGGAAGTTGGTAGCCAGGGCCGATCCGGAGCATTACCCGGCGCCGTTCCGCGCCCTCGAAGCCCTGGATGCTTCGGTGACGCTGCAGTTCCCCCAGGGCCTGGATCTGGAGGCCCGGATCAACGGAGAACTGATTCCGGGGGAGACCGCCCGAAACCTGATGTGGTTGTTTCGGAGCCAGGCTTCATTCCGCAAGCCGGAACCGGCAGGATCACCCCGGGATGTGCGCAAGGCGGGAGTGATCGGCGCCGGTGTCATGGGCGGCGCGATAGCCGCCCTCATCGCCGATCAGGACCTGCCGGTCCGGCTGAAGGATATCCGGTATGAACCGATCCTTGCCGCTCTCCGAACGGCCAGGGAGGGATGGGACCGGAAGATGCTGCAAGGTCACCTGGACCGCCGTCATCTTGATGCCCGCATGGCCCGCATCGCGCCGACTCTGGACTGTTCCGGGTTCTCCCGCTGCGATCTTGTGATTGAGGCGGTGGTGGAGGAACTGGAGGCCAAACAGCAGGTGCTGGCCGAGTTGGAGCCGCTCATGGCCGACCATGCCGTGTTCGCGTCCAACACCTCGGCCATCCCGATCGGTGAAATTGCCGCCGCCGCCAGCCGGCCTGACCGGGTAGTAGGGCTGCATTTCTTCAACCCGGCGCACCGGGTGCCGCTGGTGGAGGTGATTGCAGGTCCTCACAGTTCTTCCGATGCCGTGGCCACCGTGAGGGAGTTCGCACTCCGGCTGGGAAAATTGCCGGTGCTGGTTAAGGACAGCCCGGGGTTCCTGGTGAATCGGATCATGATGTTCTACCTCGGCGAGGCGATCCGCTTGCTGGAAGAGGGGGTGCGGATTGACGCGGTGGATGCCGCCATGACCCGGTTCGGCATGCCGCTGGGACCGTTTGCCTTCATGGACGAGATCGGACAGGAAACCGCGTTGCACGTCGCCCGGGTGCTGCAGGCGGCGTACGGCAAACGGGCGGAAGGATCCACTCGCGCCCTGGAAGCGCTAATCGTCTCCGGGCGGCGGGGCGCCCATCGGGGAGGCGGCTTCTATCGTTACCGCCGCGGGAAGAGGACCCTGCCGGACCCGGAGGCGTATAACCTCGCAGGCGCCAGGGACACCCGGGACTTGCCGCCGGAAACGATCCAGGAGCGGATGGTCCTTGCGATGGTCAACGAGGCGGCGGTCTGTCTTGAGGACGGCGTTGTGAAGAGGCCGATGGATCTGGATATCGCCATCGTCACCGGCACCGGGTTCCCCCCGTTCCGCGGAGGGTTAATGCGATATGCCGACTCCATCGGGATCGCCGTTACCGTGGATCGCCTGTCCCGGCTGGCCGACGCCCACGGGGAGCGGTTCCGGCCGGCCGGGCTCCTGAAGGAAATGGTGACCCGGCAGTGGCGGTTTTACGGGGAGATGGGATGATCCGGCTGTACGGCGTCGGCATGAAATACCCGGGAGGCGCCCAGGCGCTGGCTCACATCGATTTGTCGGTGGCCGCCGGCGAGTTCGTGTTCCTTATGGGTCCGTCGGGAGCGGGGAAGACCACCCTGTTGCGATTGCTCCTCCGACACGAACTGCCCTCGGAAGGGGAGATCCTGGTGGGTGGCCGCAACGTTGGAGTCCTGCCCGCCGGCAAGATACCGGCCCTCCGCCGGTCCATCGGAGTGGTGTTCCAGGATTTTAAACTGATTCAGCGCAAGACCGCCCTCGAAAATGTGGCCTATGTGCTGAACGTGGCCGGGTATTCGCCCAAGGAACAGAAGCGGCGGGCGTACGAGGCGCTCCGGGGGGTCGGCCTGCACCACCGTCTGGGGACCTATCCCCACGCCCTCTCCGGCGGCGAGCAACAACGGGTCGCCATCGCCAGGGCGATCGTCGGCGAACCCGCGCTGCTGCTGGCGGACGAGCCCACCGGCAACCTGGATCCGGACCTGTCCTACGAAATCATGAAGCTGTTCCGGGAGATCAACTCCCGGGGTACCACAGTAGTGGTGGCGACTCATGACCGGGAACTGGTGCACCGCATGCAGAAACGGACCATCCACCTGGAGCACGGCCGGGTGGGGGAAGTGGCGGAGGGGTCATGAGCCGCCTGTCCGCCAGGCTGGGGTATTACTTCCGAGACGCCTGGGAATCGATCCGGTTCAGTCCGGCCGTAAACCTGCTGGCTTTCGGAACCCTGCTGGTGGTGTTGATGGTTTCCGGCGTTTTGCTTCTCCTGATGTCAAACATCGGGACTAGGCTGGAAGCGGCCCGCAGCGAAGTCCGGGTGGATGTATACCTTCATGAGGATGTCACCGAGCAACAGCGGGAGGCGATCCTGGCGGCGCTGGTTGCAGCCGGTGGTACGGCCCGGGTGGAGTACGTGGACAAGGATCTGGCTATGGCCCGGTTCGAGGAATGGTTCGGCTCCACCGTGGACCTGGCGGACAGCCTGGAGGACAACCCGCTGCCTGCATCGTTTCAGGTATTCCTGGACCAGGACCAGGAAACCGCAGATGCGGCCGCCGGTCTGGCGGGCAGGGTCGGCGGTATGGCCGGCGTGGAGGAGGTGCGTTATGACCGGGCCTGGCTGGACCGGGTGGATTCTTTGCTGACCGTGGTCCGGGCCGGTGGAACCCTGGCCGGAGTGGCGGTGCTGGTGGTGGTGATTTTCGTAGTCGCCAGTGTTCTCAGGCTGGCGGTGTTCGCGCGGCGGGACGAGATCGAGATCATGTTACTGGTCGGGGCGACTCCAGGGTTTGTCCGTGGGCCGTTTCTGGTAGCCGGCCTGGCCATGGGCCTGTTCGGCGGGTTCGGAGCGCTGGCGGCGGTGGAGATTCTTCGGAGGCTGTTCCTTGCCAACACCGGAGACCACGGCGCTACGCTTGTCTCCATGCTGGCCGGAGACCCGCTGGGGTCGGTGCACTCCACCATGCTGGTTATGACCGGTGTCCTGGTCAGCCTGCTGGCGTCCTTTGTCGCCGTCCGCCAGGACATGGGATCCCGGTCGACCGGTCAGAAATCAAAGACAATATAGAAATCCATCCGTGTGCCGCCTGTGTCCGCTCGGGTCTTGTCGATTCCAATAGCGTTCCCGAACTCATCGAACTGGACCTGGTACTGCGTGTAGTCCATCTGCCGCGCCCAGCTCCAGTTCATCTGCAGACCGAGGATGAATGCCTGGAAGCCGAAGCCGTAGGAAGCCCGGCCGTCTTGCAACCGGTTGTTTTCGGAATCCCAGAAGGAGAACTTGATCGGATCGCCGGTAAGCGGATCGATCCGGATCGTGCCCAGGTTCCCCAGGTAGTTCGGGTCGTAGAACAGATCGTCATTCACCGCTGTGGCGCCGACGTCCAAAAACAGGAACCCCCGGACCGGCCCCAGGTTCCCGAAGGTAAACGGCAGCCCCTCCATCAGCGGGAAGCGTAGTTCCAGGTTGCTCCAGGCGATTTTGGAACCGATGAACTCCCGGTACTCGAAACCGCGCAGCTGGTTGATGCCCCCGAACGCCTGATAACTCTGCCGGTCGCCGGCGCTGTACATGGAACTGACCCGCCAAGCCAGGGTCGATCGCCGGGTCAACTGCTTGTAGGTTCTGAAATCCAGGTTGTACTGCAGGAAGTCGCCCTCGGTTTCCCCCGAGATGTGGGCGCCGTAGAAGGCGGAAACGGAGAACCGCTTGCCCTGCACAGGGCCGAACTGCATGAACCGTGTAGTGTCCCCCACCAGTCCGATCCTGGTGGTGGCGTGGGTGCTGCTGGTCCGGAAAAACACCGGGGCGCCGCTGGGGGCGGTCCCCACAAGGTCGTCCTGGGTGCTGTCCAGGATGCCGACACTCCCTTCCACCCGGTAGAACCGGCTGAGTGGGTATTCCATGAACATGTTGGCGCCGGTGGTGCGCCGGACCTGGTCCCGGGTGATGACACGGTTGGTGTTGTCCGCCAACAGCAGGTAATCCCTCTGGTCGAACGCCACTGCCCCCCAGTTGTAACGGCGTTTGATGTTGGTGTACTGCACCAGGGACTGGGCGAACTCGGATACCGACGCCAGGGAGACCGTTACTCGCTGGTCACCCATAAGATCGGAGAACCGCACGTAGGAATTGCTCAGGACGGTTCCGTCGTTGGCCACACCGATGGCGACGCTGGGCGATTCGATGTCCCAGTGGGTTTTGAACGGATGCTTGCGCTCTTCGTCCTTACCCAGGCGCATCGGCGGCTCGAACAGTTCGGCCTCGGCATCGTCGCCTTCCTCGCCGGTTGCCGGAACCGGGATCCGGTTCTCCTCCGGCTGGCGCACCGGCATGCGGTACAGCCGGAAGCCGCCGGCGAAGAACGCGTTGAACACCAGGTACGGTTCCTCTTCATCGTTTTTCAACTCAATCGGCGCCATGCAGCCGCCGACAACGTCGGTAAGCTGCTGTAACTGACCGGTTTGAAGGTCCATGGCGTATATGTTGTAGACCCCGTTGGGATCCCTGTCCGATGAGAAGTACAGGGTTCCTCCATCCAGGGAGAAGGACGGTGCGATGTCGTTGAACCGGCCGAAAGTGATCTGGTTCTTGCGGGACGGGTCACCGCGATCCACCGAGAAAATCTTCCAGTGTTCGCCGATCCGACGGTTGTACAACAGGCTGGTCCCGTCGGCGGAGTACCATGCGTTGGAATCGAAGAAGTCGTCCCGGGTCAGGTTCCGGAAATCTCCGGTCTTAAGGTCGTACTCAAACAGGTCGACTACGCCCTTGAGGTTGCCCTGGAAAGCTACCTTCCCGCCGTCCGGCGAGAACGCCGGGCTGCCGGCCTGATAGATGTCTCCCATGGAGATGTTGTGCAGCATCTTTCCTGTGAGGGCGTCGAACACGACCAGCCGCCTGCGGCCCTCCTTTTTTACGAATACGGCAACATTGTCGCCTACTGGCGACCAGGCGATGGAGCGGCGCCCGCTGAAGGAGTCGATCTCCAGTTGTTCGTATTTGTTGGTGTACCCCTTGGTCAGGTTCCGGATCAGTTCACCATCTGAGGCGGACAAAATCACCAGGTCGATTTCCGGCTTTGGTGTCGAAAATGCGGCGATCAGCTCTCCGGATGGGGAAAGTGCCGGGCCGATGGTGGACAGGGATTGCCCCCGTTTTTTGAGGCCGATCTGGGTGCCGTAGTCGTCAGGGGACATTTTTTCCAACAGCACCGGGAAATACTTCTTCCGGAGGTAGCGGTTGAATCGCCGGTTGAACTCCTCCAGGTCATACCCGAAGGAATCTTTCACCGCCTTACCAATGGCGTTGTTCAGCAGCACCTTGCGGTATTCGTAGATGAAGTTCCGGAGGCCTTCCTTGCCGTGTTCCTGTTCGATGAAATCGAAGGCGGCGTGGCCGTAACGGTAGGCATAGTACGACTGCGTGGAGAACGCCTGGATCGGCGGCAGGAAGTTATTGACCACCGCGTCCCGGATGACCATGCGGTCGAAGTTGTCTTCATCGTCGGCAAAGTAGGAGGCCATCCCTTCCATCAGCCAGGTCGGGGCGTTGGATCGCAGAGCCCGGCCCAGGCTGCCCTCAAAGAAAATCGAATACTGGAAGATGTGGACCAGTTCGTGCCCGATCAGGCTGTACAACTCATCAGGAGGCAGATCGATCGGCATGACCATGCGGTTTTGCACCGGTTCTGCGAACGCATCCACCCCTTGAGGCAGCTCGGCCATGGTGATGTTGGTCTGGCGGAACTCCTCGTGAGTTTTGTAGATGATCAGCGGAATGCGGTAGCGCAGCTCGTGGTCCAGGTCGGCGCTGATTTTCCTGTAGTTGCTTTCGGCATAGGAGATGACGTCCTCGAGGAAATGCTCCTCCTCGGGGTAATAGAAAATGTCGAAATGAGGAGATTCATAACGCATCCACTGAAACTGGCTGTACGCGATCTTGTTCTTCCCGAAGTACTGCGCCTCCACGGGAGACACGACGAAAAGTAAGATGGCCGCCAGCAGTACGGCGATAGGTCGGCTGATTGTGGTCATGAACGCCTGCCTTTGTAAATGATTCGGGTTTCTATCCGCCTTCTCGGGCTAACAATGGAAAGAACATCCCCGACGATCGTTTCGGCTAACTGGTAAAAAGCGGTGATCGGGTCGTTGTTCAGGCCCTTATACCGCATCTTGCGTTTGACGGTGTCCCGGAACAGCAATTCCCCTGTGCTGCCTTCGACGAACAGAAATTCCACGCTGAAGTCGAACTCCTCCTGTTCCACGAACCGGGTCTGTCGGATCTTGTGGCCGGTGGCGGGGCTGATGATGTCCACTTCTTCGTAGCCCGAACTCTCTCGGCGGTCGTAGAAAACTCTGCCGGAGATGATCAGATCGGCGCCGTACCTGTTCCCCAGATGTTGCCAGAACTTGCGATTGGCGGCCAGGGTTTCCAGCGTCTGCTCCGGTATCGGGGGAGCCGGGGTGACGTCCAGAGGGAGCATTTCCGTGTTGCGCCGGAATTCGCTACGCAGGAAGCGAACGATCTCCCGATTGATGTCCAGCAGATCGGTTTCCTGGATCAGGAAGCTGGCCACCAGGATGCTGTCCATCCCGGACACGTCCAGTCTGGGCGGAACCGGCAGAGGCACGTCCACCGCCAGGGAGTGTTTGGTGGTCTGGGGTCGCCTGCGCGGTTTCCTGTCGCCTGTCGCCGTTGCGATCTTCTCTTTCCAGAACCTGTTGAATCCGCGAATGTTGAAAGCCGTTCCAGGGAGGTTCCGGGATTGTTCGCTGAGCCGGGCGTACAGCTTGCCGGCCTCCTCGACCTCGCCCCGGACCTCCAGGGCCACTGCCAGGTTGTTGAGAATCGCTGGGTTGTCCGGATCGGCTTTTTCCGCCTTCCGCCAGCGGAAAAGCGCCTCCCGCCAGTTCCCCTTCTGGGCCATTTCGGCCGCGAACCGCATCGGGTCCGACGACGGCTTGCCCTGGGCAGGCCCGGTGATGAGCATCACCGCGAGGGCGGTCAGGATGGTGGGAACTCCCACCCGGCGGTATAAAAATTCCATCATCGTCCGTCAGTCCGGTGGTTACAACTCCAAACCCGAGGTCTCAGAGTGAGAACAACCACGACACACCCCTCCATTCCATAATACACTCAGGAACGATGGCGATCCGGCAAATACAGGCTGTACGGTCCGTCCTGGACGGGACGTTCCAGGCCCCGCCTTCCAAAAGTGCTACCCACAGGGCGCTGGTGGCCGCGGCTCTGGCCACCGGTCATACCCGGTTGATCGACCCCCTGGACTCGATGGACACCCGGGTGACCCTGGCCGGCCTCCAGGCCATGGGCGTACGGTGCGGTGCCGTACCGGAAGGTTGGTGGGTGGACGGGGTTCCCCAAGGTTCCCTGCCCGGCGCTGGGACCGTAAACCTCGGAGAATCAGGCACTTCCATGCGGTTCCTGGCCGCCCTTGCGGGATTGGGCAGTCGGCCCACCTGCTTCCGGGGCGAGGGCCGCCTGCCGTTCCGGCCGCTGGAGGAACTGTTGCAGGTTCTGGAAAAGCTGGGTGCCCTCGTCTCAAGGCCGGCGGACGGCCTCGCCTTGCCGCTGACAGTCGGCTCCGGACCCGGTCCGAACCGGGGAGGGGAGGTCATGATCCGTTCCGACAGGAGCAGCCAGTTCGCCAGCGCGCTCCTGCTGATAGGCTCCAGGCTGGAAGGTGGCCTGGACCTCAGCCTCACCGGGGAGGCCGTGTCATTGCACTACGTATCGCTGACGGCTGCGATCCTGTCCCGCTTCGGAGCCGCAGTGGAACAGGCCGGCCCCCGCCGGTGGATAGTACGCCCGTCCGACTACGGCGGTATTGTCTGGACCGTCGAGGGGGACTGGTCTTCGGCTTCCTATCTGCTGGCGGCGGCGGCGGTTGCCGGTGGCAGAATCCGGGTTCGCGGCCTGGATCCCGGATCGCACCAGCCGGACACTGCACTCTTGCCTGTCCTTGTCCGGGGAGGTCACCAGGTTACCGCAGTGGGGAACGGGGTAACGGTGCAGGGTGGAGGACCCACTTCCGGGTTCGAGGTGGACATCTCCTCCTGCCCCGACCTCGCTCCCACCCTGGCGATTCTGGGCCTGTTCAGCCGGGAACGTTGCGAACTCCGATCCGCAGGGATCCTGAGGCTCAAGGAATCGGATCGGCTTGAACTCCTGGCGGAAAACCTGAACCGCCTGGGACGGCCGGCGGAGGTCCGGGGCGACAACCTGGTTCTCCCCGCGCACTCCGGCGGCCGGTTGCGAGGCGGGGAGATTCGGACCGGCGCCGATCACCGCATCGCCATGGCGTTTGCCGTGGCAGGGCTGGCCTTGCCGGGGATGGTGATTCCGGATGCCGAGTGCGTGCGAAAGTCGAACCCCGGGTTCTGGACTCAGCTGGAACGGCTGGAGACCGGATCCTGAGGTATCAGAACTGGAAGCTCAGGCTGGACCGAACGCCTTTGTAAACAAGATCCTGGGAGCGGAACACTCCGCCCACCGGCTGATCCATGCGGGCCTGATGTCCGGGATGGTTATCTGGGTCGGCAGCAGCACCACGTCGTGGTACGAGTTGATGGTGTACGCAAGTTCGAAGAACAGGCCGGACAACAATTGCATCCGGATGCCCGCCTCGGCGCTGACATTCCAGACATCCTTGTCAAATTAGATGAAATCTCCGCCGGGATAGACCACAGCGCAGTGCCTTCACTGCCCGGATCCTGTATGAGGGCGAAGAAGTTGCCGCTGTCGGTTTCCATGGTCTGGAGCAGGAATGAGAGACGGCTCTCGCCGAACAGTTGGATCCGGTCCCGGAAGTACTTGACCTCGAAACCAAGGGAAACCGTGGGACCCAAACCGGTGGTGTTCTGAGTGAAGATCATTGGATTCTGGAACCCGCCGGAGGTCCAGCCGTACTCGGAGTTTTCGGCGGAGATCCAGAAAGTGGCTGGGATATTGCCGCCGTACTCGAGGTACCGCAAGCCGGCGCTCCAGACGCCGGCATACCGCCGGTTGCCGAACCAGCGGCGGTACGCCACATCGTAGGTCTGAACGGAGTTCTGCATGTCTGTTGTGGCCGAGTTGTCTATGACCGCCGCCGGGATATCGGAGTAGGTTATTTCGTCCAGATCCACCGAACCGTCACCGTTGGTGTCATTCAGGTCGGCGAGCCAGGAAGGCAGGAACAGCTCCGAATGAAGACTGCCGTTGTCGATCACCATGGTCCACCACGGAATCCGGGGCAGGGAGTCGGATCCCTGGTCGGAGTCCTCGCTCAGGGCGCTATACAGCCCCTGGGCGCTCACTCTGTATGTGTCTTCCCGGTGGCCGTGATAAGTCGCCTCAAACCGGCCCTTGTCATTGGGCAGCTTCCAGCCGATGGTGGCATGGCCGTACTTGAAATCGGAGAACGCAACCATGGTTGAGGAGCTGAATGAGGAGTTGTTCTGGATGGAAGATTTGATGTCATCCACCGCCATAGGGCCACCGCCGACCTCGAGGAACAGCGCTAACATTCCGGTGGCTGATTTCTCCTGTTCTTCCGCAACTTCCGCAACTTCCTCAACTTCCTCAACTTCCGGGGCGTCCTGAGCCAGCAACAGCGACGAGGTTCCGGCCAGAATGCAGAGCGGGAGGATGGCGTACACCAGAAATCTGTTCGTTTTCATAAGACGACCGCCCCTAGACCTGCCGCACCGGCGCACGAAGCTCCGAACGACCTGATTTGTACCTTTACGAGCCTGTAGAAAGACACTTTTATAGGGGAACCCAAGGGTAGAGTCAAGGTGACAAGGTCCGGAAAACATCGATTTTCAAGGATTGTGCTGCATCGATGCAGATCGCCATAATTTACCATGCCTCCGGTTGACTCTATGGCACCGGGATTGCAAATTAGAGGGGTGGAGAAGGATGATCCGGGAGAACGGATGAAAATGCAACGATTTTTGCTGCCCTGTATCCTGGCTGTGGCTATCTTCTGCCTGCCTGCGGAGGCCGTAGAACCGGACAATTCCGACGAACCGCAATCAGCCGAGGACCTGGTGCCGGGGTTCAGCCGTTCAGGGGGGATACCCAAGGATATCGACGACGAGACCCTGAATAGGATCCTGCAGATGCACCAGGTGGCGAAGGACAACGTCCGGATGATCCTCCTTCCGGTGGCAGTCACCAACAAACGGGGCCGGACGGTCCGGGGCCTGATACAGGACGAATTCCAGATCCTGGAAGACTCAATTCCCCAGAAGATCGAGTTCTTTTCGCTCGGAAACCACCGATCCGATTCATATCGCGTTCCTCTTGGACGTTTCCGGAAGTATGCGGCAGATCGGCAAATTGCAGGCGGCCAAGGAGGCGATCCGGTACTTCGTGGAGGCGCTTCGGCCCGATGACCGCTTCGCCCTGATCTGCTTCGCCGATGACCAGGTGGCCTGGGTCACCGAGTTCACGTCGGATCGTGAGAATTTCCTCGCCCGGCTGGACGTTCAGCGGGGATACGGCAAATCGGCGATTTTCGACGCGGTAGCGGCAACGCCGAAACTGGTGGATGAGAGGATCAAGGGCAAGAAAGCGATCGTCATGATTTCCGACGGCGTGGACAACGCCAGTGAACTCTCCAACTGGGAGGCGCTCAAACTGGCCAGGCAGGTCAACGTTCCGATCTACGCCCTCGGTTTCACCGGACTCCGGAAGGAACTGCGTCTCGATGGCACTACGGCGGTGAACCTGCGGCTTATGGCGACCTTCGCGCGGGAGACCGGAGGCAAGCTGTTCGGGGTCCATGACCCGGATGAATTGAAAGAGGCGGTGGTGGAGGTCGAGGGGGAACTTCGCCTGCAGTACCTGATCGGTTATTACCCGAACCGGAAGCAGTGGGACGGCCATTTCCGCCGGGTCAAACTGGTTGCCAAGGATCCGGATCACACCGTCCGCACCCGCAAGGGCTACTACGCCAAGCCCTGACCGTTGGTGAACAGGTGTGCAACAACTACACGGTTTGCTGCCGGGCCAGGAAGATATTGCCTGTCCGATCTGGAAAATATTTAAATTATTATCAAGTAAAGACCGATTTCGAGAGATTACGATCTTGAATTAATGGCATCGGTTTTGAATGTATGCAGGGCGGAAGGAGCCTGTCCTGTTTCCTCGCAATCAATGGTCAGGGGATCTTTCTTCGACCTCCGGGGACACCCCCTTTCCCCCGGGCGGTCAACGCGCCTTGATCCCCGCAGTCCATGGAGGAACCAGGACAGGCCCGTTTTTGACATTGGCCGAGATGGGTTGCAACGGCATGAACCTATCGATAAAGTACGCCTGTCCACGTTAAGACCGTCCCGGCGAATTTCCGGGATCAGGAAGGAGATATAGATCATGAAGAGTCGTTCCATCGCGCTGCTGGCTGTGGTCGTCGCCTTGACTCTGGTGGCTTCCACAGGATGCGTTACTAAAAAGCTCTATCGCACCGATCTGGAAGAGACCAACCAGAAAATGTCCACCCTGGAATCCGGCATCGAAGAGAATGAACAGCGGGTTGGCGATCTCAAGACCGAGACCGATACCCGTCTGGCCGAACTGTCCGGCAAGACCGAGAAGGCGGTTGCCATCGGCAATGACGCCTTGAGCGCCGCGGAAGCGGCCAGGGTCGCCGCTACCAAAGCTGCCGACGGCAAGCTGATCTGGTCCGAGACCCTGTCCGACGACCGCGTGAAGTTCTCCTTCGACCAGACCGATATCCCGGAAGCTACCGCGTCTCTCCTGAACGATCTGGCCGCCAAGATCAAGGCGTACGGCAAGGCTGTCTACGTGGAGATCGAAGGTCACACCGACAACACCGGCAGCGACGAATACAACATGGAACTGTCCGGTAAGCGCGCCGAGGCAGTCCGTCGCTATATGAACGAGAAGGGCGGCATCCCGCTGCACGCCATCAACGTGATCGCCTACGGCGAAGCCCACCCTGTTGCGGACAACGGAACACCCGACGGCCGTTCCCAGAACCGCCGGGTCGTGATCCGGGTACTCGAGTAGTCCTTCGCCCTCCCCGGAGGGTCTCAAGGTTTCCAAGGAACGCGGCGCCTGACACAAGGTCGGGCGTCGCGTTTTTTTATGCCGGGATTCTCCCCGGTTATGCCTAGAATGCCTTGAATGCCAGGGAGCCGGAGTATGTCGCGGGATTTCACCAAGCTTGTCGGAGAAAGGGTGGTTGTGTTCGACGGGGCCATGGGTACCCGGCTCTACGACCTGGGTGTTTTCCTTAATCGCTGCTTCGATGAGTTGAACCTGTCCAGCCCGCCGCTGGTGGAGGAGGTCCACCGCAGCTACGTCGACGTTGGTGTGGACGTGCTTGAGACCAATACTTTCGGCGCCAATGTGGTCAAGCTTGGCAAGCACGGGTTGGGCGATAAGCTGGATGAAATCAACGAGGCCGGGGCCGCCCTGGCGCGAAAGGCGGCCGGAGAGTCGTTGCTGGTAGCCGGCGCCATCGGTCCCCTGGGTGTCCGGATTGAACCCTGGGGGCCGACTGCCGTGGAGGAGGCAGCCGAGATGTTCGCCGCCCAGGCTGCGGCCCTGGAACGGGGTGGCGTCGACCTGTTCTCGGTGGAAACGTTCTTTGACATGCCGGAAATCGAGGCTGCGATCCGTGGCGTGCGCTCGATTTCCAGGCTGCCGATCGTTGCCCAGATCACCCTGGAAGATGACGGCACCAGCCTGGAAGGAGTTTCACCCGAGGTGTTCGGACCCCGGTTGGCCGCTCTCCCGGTGGATGCCATCGGAGTGAACTGTTCCGTAGGTCCGGCAGCGATGATGGAGGCGGTGGAGAAACTGGCGGCGGCTGTGGACCTCCCGGTGATCGCCCAGCCGAATGCCGGTAAACCGAGGGTGTTTGAGAACCGGAATCTGTACCTGTGCAGCCCGGAGTACATGGCGACCTTCGCTTCCCGGTTCATTGCAGGAGGGGCGCGGATTGTCGGCGGCTGTTGCGGGACGACGCCGGATCATCTGGCCGCCATCTGCCGGGCGGTGCGTGCGGCAGCGCCGATGCAGGCCTGGGACCGGCCGCCTCGGATCGAAATGCCGGGGGACCATGCAGGGGAACAGGTGGAGGCTGTGCCGCTGGTGGATCGGTCTCGGTTCGCCGCCCGCCTGGCGGAGGACAGGTTCCCGATCAGTGTGGAGATGCTGCCGCCCAGAGGCGTGGACCTGGACAGATGCTTCAAGGGAGGCGAACACCTGCGGGATGCCGGAATCGATGTCATCAATATCCCCGACGGTCCCCGGGCCTCGGCCCGGGTCAGCCCGATGGCGATGGCGGTCCGGCTGGAACGGCAGTTGGGGATGGAGACGCTGATCCATTACTGTTGCCGGGACCGCAACCTCCTGGGGATGCAGTCCGATCTCCTGGGCGCCCACATCCTCGGTTTGAGGAACGTGCTGATCATCACCGGCGATCCGCCCAAGCTGGGAGACTACCCTGACGCCACCGCCGTATTCGACGTGGACTCCATCGGCCTCACCAATATGGTTCAGCGCCTCAATCACGGTTTGGATGTAGGCGGCAACCTGATCGGCGAGCCGACCTCGTTCTGCTTCGGTGTCGGTATGAATCCCGGTGTATTGGATCTGCAGCGGGAGATTGCACGATTGGAGTGGAAAGTGGAGGCCGGGGCGGAGTTTGCTATCAGCCAGCCGGTTTTCGACGTGGAGCAGTTCCTGTCGTTCAAGGAGAAGATCGGCCATCTGGATATCCCGATCCTGGCCGGGATCTGGCCGCTGGCCTCGTACCGGAACGCCGAGTTCATGAATAACGAGGTTCCGGGGGTCCATGTGCCCGACCCGATCCTGCGACGGATGAAGAAGACAGAGACCGGGGAAGTTGCACGGAACGAAGGCATAGCGATTGCTCGGGAGATGCTGGTGGAACTGTTGCCCCATGTCCAGGGTGCCCAGATCGCTGCGCCGTTTGGCCGGTATCTGACCGCCGCAGAGGTCGCCCGGGCGGTGCCGGAGGATCGTCGTACCGGCTGACCTCTCCCGATGTACTGGTTGTCCGCAGCGGAGGACAGTCGCCGGCGATCGGAACGATCCCCGGTATCAAAAAAATCCCGTTAACATGAGAATTTTGGGACGGATATAGTCTGGCCCGACCTTTGCAATCCGTTCCTCCCCACACTTAACACCGGCTTCGAGGGGAGGCCCCGGCCGGCGGGAGGCGGAAATGAGACAGACAACACGAATCCTGGCAATCCTGACGATCCTGGCTGCCGTACTGGCGGCCGGGTCCGCAATGGCCGCCGGGCAGGCGGCGGACCGGGCGTTCCAGTTCAAGTTTGGCGGTTTCCTCCTCCATGGTGATAGTGATTTCTGGGTGGAAACCGAGGATGTCTTCACCATCGATTCCGGGGATTTCGACGGAGGGATGGTCGGGTTCACATACCTCACCACCCTTAGCAATCACCTCGAGGTCGGTATGAATGTCGATTTCTACAACGAGACGGTTTTCAGCGCATACCGGGACTTCACCGATGCCGATGGTTTCAGAATTTTCCATGACACCAGCCTTTCCATGGTGCCTTTATCGGTGGACGTCCGATTTCTGCCGGCGGGTCGGTACGGTACCCGGGGCAGCCGTGGCCAGGTTCTGGTCCGGCGGCCGGTGTTTTATTTGGGCGGTGGGCTCGGTGTGAACTTTTTCGAGTACGAAGAGGTCGGCGACTTCGTGGACTTTGATCTGGAAGAGGTGATCTTCGACCGCTTCCTGGATACCGGCGCCGCCTTCTCGGCCCACGCTCTGGCAGGCATCGAGTTGCCGGTTTCCCCGAATCTTGGTCTTCTGATCGAAGGCAGGTACACCTGGTCCGAGGAAGACCTCGGCTCGGATTTCTCGGGGCTGGGTAAGCTGGACCTGGGCGGGACCTCGGTCTCCGTCGGCCTGTCCTACAGTTTCTGAATCATGCGGGGGCATGAAAATTGGGGACATTCCACTTTATATTTCAATTCTTATGCTCTGAACATAAGAATTGAAATATAAAGTGGAATGTCCCCAATTTTCCAATTTTCATGCCCCGAAACTATCCGTGGGCTTCTTCGTCCCAATTGACACCGAATAGTTCTCCCACCTTTTTGGACAGCATGTCGCCGACGTTCATGCCCTTGATGACGAGGTCATCGGCGCCGTATTGCTGCAGTTCTTCCCAGCGGTCACCGTACATGTCCGCTTCATCCTCGGCGGTGAAGATGAGGATCGGGCACGGCTTCGGCTGAAGTTGGGTCAGCAGCCCTAAGCCGTCTTCGTTATGTTCCAGTGTCAGGTCCAGCACCAGCAGGTCGATGCCGCCCTGGCCCAGGAGCCGGAGCGCCTCGGCGGCGGAGTCAGCTGTCTTTACCTCGTAGTGATCCTGCAGGGCGTCTCTTGCGATCTCCCGGAAGTACTCCATGTCTTCCACTACCAGAACCGTTCGACGGGAGGAAGGAGGATCGGTCTCCTTGGCTGCCCGTGGGTGGAAATGCAACTGGCACCGGGGGCAAACCACCTCTTCGGCGCTTGCAGCCGGCGCAGCCGCAGGAGGCCCCGGCCGGACAGCTCCCAGATCCGGAATCGACACCGGGATTGTCCCCCCGCAGTTCAGACAGGGAACCTCCCCGTCGCCGGTGGGGAGGCTGTCCCGCTCAAGCAGGTAAACCTGGTCGCACTCCAGGCATCGAACTTCGAGTTTGCTCATGCATCAGCCCCGATCCTTCTTGGGCGACAGCCCTGTTCCATGTTTGCAATATAGGTCGCGGTTCTCCGGAAGTCAGGGACCGATTACGTTCCTCGGATTTCAAAATAGTGCCTGTTCTTCTCCCATATGCTGTGCACTGCCAAAAGTTGCGTTTTTATAATCCGGACTGACTGAGAAAAATCCAAGTCGACCATGTATATGGTTATTCCCCGGGGTTGAGTGGTCGGGTGAAGTTTTCCCACTATATAATCGTCTTTTCCTAATCCTGCTAGTGAGAGGAGGCCACGATGGATTCCAAGGGGCCAAATGTCATTGACATCAGGAACCTCAAACCACCGAACATCCCGATCCGGGGCATCCTGGGAGCAGTGCTGGCCCTGGTGGTCGTTTCCCTTGCCTTCAGCATGTTTTTCACCGTCGGAGCCGAGGAGGTCGGCGTGATCATGCGGTTCGGCAGATTCGTGGATATCCGGGAGCCGGGGCTTCAGTTCAAGCTGCCGTATCCGGTAGACCATGTTTTCAAGGTGGCGGTGCAGCGTCAGCTGAAATCGGAGTTTGGGTTCCGCACCGAAGGCGCCGGTGTCCGCAGCCGGTATTCCAGCGAAAACCTGGAAGGCGAGTCGCTGATGCTCACCGGCGATCTGAACGTGGCCGATGTGGAATGGATCGCCCAGTTCCGGATTATCGACCCGTACAAGTTCCTGTTCAAGGTCCGGAACGTGGAGGACACCTTCCGGGACATGAACGAGGCGGTGATGCGCCAGGTTATTGGGGACCGCAGCGTCAACGAGGTCCTTACCATCGGGAGGCAGGAGATCGCCGACCGGGCTGAAATCCTGTTGCAGGAAATGTGCGATCAGTACGAGACCGGGATCCGGGTGGACCAGATCGTTCTTCAGAACGTCAACCCGCCGGACGAGGTCAAGCCGTCGTTCAATGAGGTCAACCAGGCCCAGCAGGAGAAGGAACGCCGGATCAACGAGGCCCGCTCCGCTTTCAACAAGGTGATCCCCAAGGCCCAGGGCGAGGCCAAGCGGACGGTGCAGGCGGCGGAAGGGTACGCCACCGACCGCGTGAACCGGGCGAAGGGTGACGTGGCGGCATTCAGCGCCCTGCTGGATGCTTACCGCAGGGCGCCGGAGGTGACCAGGCGGAGGATGTACCTGGAGACCATGGGCGCCATTTATCCCCAGGTAAAGCGCAAAGTGATTCTGGACAAGGATCTCAAGGGCATTCTTCCGCTCCTGAACCTGGACGGGGAGGTGAAATGATGAAACGGGTAGGAATTCTTATTGCCCTCGTCGTCATTCTTCTCGTACTCAGTGTGTTTGGCGGGATGTTCTACGTGGTGGACGAGACCCAGCAGGTGATCATTACCCAGTTCGGGGAACCGGTTGGAGAGCCGGTGACCACACCCAGGGCTCAAGATCAAAACTCCGTTCATCCAGAAGGCGATCTTCTTCGAGAAGCGGTTTCTGGAGTGGGACGGTGAGCGGAATCAGATCCCGACCCGGGACAAGCGGTTCATCTACGTCGACACCTACGCCCGTTGGCAGATCACCGACGCCCTGAAATATTTCCAGCGCCTTCGGGACGAGCGGGGAGCCCAGTCCCGCCTGGACGATATCCTGGACGGCGAGACCCGGAACGCCATCGCCAACCATGACCTCCTGGAGGTAGTGCGCACCACCAATCGCGTTTTCGAGGTGACGGAGGGTGACCAGGGTTCCGGTGGGAGCGGCGAGTTCGCCGCCATCAATATCGGCCGGGCGGAGATCGCCAAAGAGGTACTGAAGAACTCCCAGGATCGTGTCACCGATCTGGGAATCAGCATCCTTGATTTCCGGTTCAAGCGGATCAACTACGTGGAAGAAGTCCGCCGGGAGGTCTACCAGCGGATGATTTCCGAGCGAGAGCGGATCGCCGAGCAGTTCCGTTCGGAGGGTGAGGGTGAGGCGGCCAACATCGTCGGCGAGCAGGAGAAGCTGCTCCAGGAGATCACCTCGGTGGCGTACCGTACAGCCGAGGAGATCAAGGGTAAGGCCGACGCCCAGGCGGCGGATATTTACGCCCGGGCATACAACCGGGATCCGGACTTCTACCGCTTTACCAAGTCGATGACGACACTTCAGAAGACTCTGGACAAGGACACCGTGCTGGTGCTCGGCACCGACGGGGAACTCCTGAAGTACGTCGAGAAGTCCAAGTAAGGTCCGATGATCGTCGATCTCTACGTGCTTGCCGCCGGCCTGTCCGTGAGGATGGGCCGGCCGAAGGCGCTGGTGGAGTTGGGCGGGATCAGCCTGCTGGAGCGGACTGTACGGGCCGGCCAAGCGTCGTCGGTCCGTTCGGTGACGGTGGTGACCGGTTCCTCATGCCGGGAGGTCGAGGCTCTGGCTTCGGAGCTCGTTGCCGACACGGTGCGGAACGCACGATACCGGGACGGATTGGCCGCAAGCGTTGTGGCGGCGGTGCGACACGCGGGGCTGCGGGAGCGGCTGGCGACCGGCCTGCTCCTGGCCGGCTGTGACCAGCCGTACATCACCGCAGGCCTGTTCAACCGCATGGTTACGGAAGCCCGGAAGGATCCGGACCAGGCGGTGGCCTGTAGATATGGCGCAACCATTGGAATCCCGGCGTTGTTCCCCTCGGACCGGTGGCCAGAACTCCTGGAGCTTCGGGGGGACCGGGGGGCGAAAGCGGTCCTGGAGCGGCACCGCGGCCGGCTGGTGGGAATCGACTGGGAAGCAGGCCGAATCAATGTCAATTCCCGGGCCGATCTGGACCGCATCGACCCTGCTTCGCTGCCGAGTCCGGGAAACCCTATAATGGTCGTTTAATATCTGACCTTCAGACGCAGATGGAGAGTTTTACGCATGATCCCTCAAAACCGGATGGTGGTACGCGCTTTGACCCTGGTGCTGGCCGCCCTGGTCCTGTGCTGCGGGCCGGCCATGGGTCAGAGCGGGACCAATATGGAGATGGCCAAGGTGGAACGGGTTTCTTTCGGCCAGCCTTTTCCAGCCTTCACCTATCGCAACCTGAACCAGGGGGCCGGTGGTCCGGCGGAAATCGATCTGGCCACGGTGCTGGGGCGGAAGCCGGTGGTGCTGTACTACTTCATCGCCAAGAATCGGCGAGCGGAACAGGTGTTTCAGGAAGTTCAGCAGCTTATCGATCAGCTTGGCCCGGATAAGATCGCTCTGTACGGCGTGGCGCTTCCACGGCCGGGGATGAGCGCCGAAACGTTCCGGGAGCGGGCGGAGGCTCTCAAGATCCATGTACCGATCCTGGTAGATGAAGGGTTCCGGCTGGGGCAGCAACTGGCGGTGAGCCGGATCCCCAACATCGTTCTCATCGATAAGAGCGGTATCCTCCGTATGACCAACGGTGGTTCGCTGCTCCAGGTCCTGGAGTACCAGTTGGATATCGCGGAAGGGATCAGGCGTCTGGCCGACACCGGCAAGGTCGGCACCTACGCTTACCTGGCCGACTACACCCCATCGGAGGAACTGGTAGGAAAGACAGCCCCGGACTTCAAGGCGCCGTCCATCGATAACGGCGTTGTACAGCAGTGGTCCGGCCTGTACTCCAAGGATAATCTCAACCTGCTGATCTTCTGGTCGGTGGACTGCTCGCACTGCACCAAGGTGCTGCCTCAGTACAACCGATGGTACCGGGAGAACCGGGACAAAGTGAACATCGTCACCGCCGTCCGGGTGACCAGTGCGGCGGATCGGACCAAGTCCCGGGAGTTCGTGGCTGCCCAGAAGCTGGACTTCCTCACCGTGGAGGACCAGGACCGGGCAGTAGCCGATCTGTACAATGTCACCGCCACCCCGACCATTTTCGTGGTTGGACCCGACGGCAAGGTCGACTCACTGCTCCGGGCAAGCGGATTGGATTTCGGCGAAAAGATTGAAGCCAAGCGGAAACAGCTGGTGAAGTAACCGGGCAGTCCAACCGGCCTATAATGAACCATGAACGTCGAGGCCGAGCCCCGGTTCGACGGCCTGCCGCTGGGGCGGCGGGACGTCTTCGACATACCGGATGTCGATCTCCGCCGCCAGGCGATCATCGACGTGTTCCACCCGCCATTGCTGGCGCTGGGGAACGATCTGGTGCCCCGTTTGCAGACCCTGGCGGGGACCGAACTGCACATCTTCCAGCCCCGACTCAATTGGCCCCCTTCGTACCAGCCGTTCTGCACATGGCTGGCGATCTCCCGCGAGAAACAGGGGTACCAGGCATGCGGCCAATTGAATGTCGGAATGCACCGGGACTATGTGGCGGTTCGCCTCGGTTGGGACGCCTCGGTTCCCAGTTTCGGCCGCTTCGAGTTCCTGTGCCGCTACCGCGGGATCGGCGACCTGCTACGGAGCGTCGCGAAGTCAGAGGACCTGCAGTTCCGGGTCTACGTAGCGGCGCCCTGGCCGGTGGGATCGGAACTGGTCTACGTTTCGCCAACCGACCTGGATGGAGCGTTCGCCGATGTAAGGCGTCACGGGGTCTGGTTCGAAATCGGTCGCCGGTACGATCTGCCGCTGCACGAGAAGCTGGTGGAATCGGCGGCGTTCATTGAGCACGTCGCCAGGGTGTTCGAGTCCCTGATGCCGGTCTATCTCCGGGCGGCGGGACGGCCCCGGGACTAGCGCCGGGTCATGACTCCCGACGCACCAGAACGAGGGAGAGGTCGTCGTGGGGTCGCTCTTTCCCGAGGAAACGGCGGACGTCGGCCAGGAGGATCTCGCCGGCCCGTTGCACCGTCTCATGGTTCAGTTCCGGCATCAGGTTCCGGATCCGCTGGGAGCCGAACTCCTTGCCGTCCCGGTCGGTTGCCTCGGACAGCCCATCGGAGTAAATCAGGAGCAACTCCCCCGGCTCCATGTCCAGCACCCCTTCCTCGTAGGTTACTGACGGCAGCATGCCCAGGGGGAAGGATGAAGCGGGCAGATCCTCCACCCGGCCGTCGATGCGAAGGACGAACGGCGGGTTGTGGCCGGCATTCAGGTACCGGAGGTGGCCGGAGCCGGGGCTGATCTCGGCATAGAACAGGGTGGCGTAGCGGTTGTCCAGTCCGTCCTGATTCAGGATGCCGTTCATCCTGGAACCCAACTCGTCCAGGGAGGGGCTTTCCGGACCGACGGCGCGGAGGCTGGCCTGGAGCTTGGCCGACAACAGGGCGGCTCCCAGTCCCTTGCCGGCCACATCGCCCAGGGCGATGCCCAGACGCTCCGACGGCAAATCGATGTAATCCACCAGGTCGCCGCCGACGTCGTTGGCCGGGACCGAGGTGCTCCAGACCGACCAGCAGTCGATGCTGGGCTGCCGGTCAGGCATGAGGGCCAGCTGAACCTGGCGTGCGAACTGGATCTCATCTTTGGCCATGAGCTTGTCCTTCAGCTCCAGCATCAGGATGAACAACAGCAGCAGGCAGCCCCAGGGACGGAGATCGTAGCTGATGGAGTAACTCCTTAGAGTCATATGGGTCCAGCCCATGATCGACATCACCGTGGCCAGAAGAAGCAGCAGCCGCCTTGCCGGGGAAAGCTTGAGGAGCAGGCTCTTGGACAGCCAGCCCAGCAGCCAGAACGCCCTGGGGATGCGGCCCATCTTCTCCAGCCGTTCCCGGGTTTCGGCATCCAGGAAGAACCGGTACACCTCCCGAAATTCCCGTTCCAGGGTTCCGAACAGATCGGCGCCGCGGAGATCCTTGAACACAGTCTTTCCGATACCGGGACTGGTCTTTTTGTTCTTCACATCGGGTTTGCTGGAAGCGGTCATAGTCACTCCGTCCGGGATCAGGCTATTTTACATCAACGAGGAATCGGAACCCGACCAATATGCCCTGGGGAGTACAATGCGCCGGTGAGCTTGAACAACAGCCCGGACCGGCTGCGCGGTGTGGTGGAGCGGGTCACCTTTCATAGTAACGAGACCGGGTTTGCGGTGTTGCGGGTCAAGGTCCGCGACCTGCGGGAGCTGTCCACCGTCGTCGGCACTGTCCCCTCGGTCAGTCCCGGCGAGTCGGTGGAATGCCGGGGCGTCTGGGTCACCGACAGGAAGCACGGCAGGCAGTTCCGGGCGGATGAAATCCGAGTCGTTCCACCTGCCACTCTGGAAGGGATGGAGCGGTACCTTGGTTCCGGCATGGTCAAGGGGATCGGACCCCACTTCGCAAGCAAGCTGGTCAAGGCGTTTGGCGAGGAGGTGTTCGACGTTATCGAAAGCCAGCCCGAGCGGCTCATGGAACTTCCCGGTATCGGGCGGAAGCGGCGGGAGGCTGTTTCCCGGGCCTGGACCGAGCAGAAGACGGTTCGGGAAATCATGGTTTTCCTGCAGTCCCACAAGGTCGGACCCGCCCGGGCGGTCCGGATCTACAAGACCTACGGCGAGGATGCGGTCCGGATAGTCAGGGAGAACCCGTACCGGCTGTCCGGCGATATCCACGGTGTCGGGTTCCTCACCGCCGACGTCATCGCTGAGAGTCTGGGGATCTGTCGGACATCGCCCCTGCGGGCCGAAGCCGGGGTGGTTCATGTCCTCCAGGAGATCACCGGCCAGGGTCACTGTTGCGCGCCTACGCCGGAACTGGTGGAGCGGTGCATCGAACTGCTGGAGATCCCCGGGGAGATCATCCGGGAGGCGATTGACGAGGGCATCCGGCAGAACGTTTTGCACGAGGAAGCGGTTGATGGGCGGTTGTGCATCTGGTTGAGCGCCCTTAGGAACGCCGAGATGGAGATCGCCGCCTGCCTGTTGCGGCAGAGGGATGGCCATGCGGCGTGGCAGCCGATCGATCCGGAGAAGGCGCTGCCCTGGGTGGAGAGGAAGACCGGGACCGAACTGTCCCGATCCCAGATGGAGGCCGCCGCCGGGGCTCTGTGCCAAAAGGTCATGGTGATCACCGGCGGTCCGGGGGTGGGCAAGACCACGCTGGTCAATTCGCTGTTGAGGATCGTGGCGGCCAAGAAAGGAAAGATACTGCTGTGCGCCCCCACCGGGCGTGCGGCGAAGCGACTGTCCGAATCCACCGGCATGGAGGCCCGGACGATCCACAGGTTGCTGGAGTTCGACCCGGTGACCGGCGGGTTCAAGCGGGGGCCGGAACGTCCCCTGACCGCCGACCTGGTGGTGCTGGACGAGGCTTCCATGGTGGATGTGGTCCTTATGAGCCAGTTCCTGGCCGCTCTCCCCGACAACACGGCGCTCCTGATAGTGGGCGACGTGGACCAGATCCCGTCGGTGGGCCCCGGCTCGGTGCTTCGGGACATCATCGCATCCGGCGCAGTGCCGGTGGCCACGCTGACCGAGATCTTCAGGCAGGCCGAAGCGTCGGAGATCATCATCAACGCCCACCGCGTGAACCGGGGCGAGATTCCCCGGGGCGGGGAGAAGGATTTTTTCTACATCCCGGCAGAGACGCCCGCTGAAATTCTGGATGCGCTGCTGCATGTGGTCCTGGAGCGGATCCCCCGGCGTTTCGGGTTCGATCCGTCCCGGGATGTGCAGGTACTGACTCCGATGAACCTGGGCGGCCTTGGAACCCGTTCCTTGAATCTGGAGTTGCAGAAGCGGTTGAACCCGGACCGGACCGGCGGTATCGAGCGGTTCGGAACGGTTTACGCCGCAGGTGACAAGGTCATCCAGACGGTTAATGACTATGAAAAGGAGGTATTCAACGGGGATATCGGAATGATCCGTTCGGTTGATCCGGGGGGGAGTGGTCTGGAGATCGAATTTGACGGCCGACTGGTGCCGTATGACGCCGGAGAACTGGACGCAATCGCCCCGGCTTACGCCATCACCATCCACAAGTCCCAGGGCTCCGAGTACCCTGCGGTGGTTATGCCGGTTTCCACGCAGCACTACGTCATGCTGCAGCGCAACCTGCTGTATACCGGCCTGACACGGGGAAGGAACCTGGTGGTGCTGATCGGGCAGTCCCGGGCTCTGGCCATCGCTACCGGAGCAGCCACTACGGTGGAGCGTCTCACCGCCCTTCGCCAACGCCTGCGCTTTTAGAGCAGAAGCCAGATACCGAAGGCTGCGAGGACGAAGCCGGAGATACGGTTAACCCAGATCAGGGAGGTGGGACGGAACCGCCTGCGGAGCAGCGCGCCGACGCCGGCCAGCACGCCCCACCACAGCAGGGATCCGGCGGCGACCCCCAGGATCAACAACAGGGTGGGCGCAGTGCCGGGCAGCCGGGTGGAGCCGCCCAGGGCGGCGAACGCCGCAGTAAAGAACACCAGGGTCAGCGGGTTGGACAGCATCATGCTGAAGGTGGCAGCGAAGGTCGTCCGGGCGCTGCTACCCTCCGCCGGCCCATGGGCGACCCGGGTTCGAAATGCCCGGTAGCCCAGGAACAGCAGGATGGCGGCGGCAGGGAAGCGAAACCAGTCGGAATGTTCCACCAGGAAATCGTTGATGAACGAGATGCCGAAGGCGGCCAGGCAGGCGTAGATCATGTCCGCCGCCGTGGCGCCCAGCCCGGCGGCCATCCCCCGGAGCCAGCCCTGGGTCAGGGAGCGCTGTATACATAGGATTCCGATAGGCCCGATAGGCAACGACACCGCCAGCCCCAACAGGAAGCCTCGGGCGAACGAGTCAAACATCCATTACCCCTGGCGGCTGCCGCAACAATTCTGTTTCAAGGTCGGTTCAGTTACCGGAATTGATGCATCGTCGAAGAAAATACTATCTTTTCCCTACTAAAAGTATGCAATTGAAAGTAAAATTTATTCGCTGAAATGGGTGGGGGAAAGTGAATGACAATCCTTGTCATTGATGATGATCGTGTGGTCTGCGAGACGATCACGGCTGTGCTGTCCGATGACGGATATCACTGCCTCACCGCCAAGGACACCCGTGAAGCCGACCTGGTCCTGGAGACGTTTCCGGTTCACGGTATGACTCTGGATCTGAACATCTCCTCATGCCGGCCTTTGAAGTGGCTGCAGCAGATCGCCCTCCTGGCCCCGGATCTGATCCGGAGGACCGTGGTGGTCACCGGGGCCAACATCGACGAGGCTGCCCGTACCAGCATCCGTGAAGTCGGGGCCGGCCTGCTCTTGAAGCCGTTTGCCCCGGGCGAATTGAGGGATGCGATCCGCTTCAGGGTCGGCACCCCAACAGCCGGTATCGAACCGGTCAAGCCGCCGGCAGGATCATTCAGGCCGATCTCCGACGATCCGGAGTAGACTCGTTCCTCAAGGCTCGAACCGCTCCGCCTCCCACGGGATGTTCAACTCCGCCGGCGAGGCCATGTAGCCCAGCAAAGCCGATGCTGCCACCACCGCCGGACTGGCCAGGAACCCTTCGCCGCCGATCCCCATCCGGTTCTGCCAGTTCCGGTTGAAGGTGGTGATGGCGCGTTGTCCCGGCTTCAGGGCGTCCGGGCCCTGGCCGAAACAGGGACCGCACCACGAATCGCGGATTCCGGCGCCTACGGAGCGGAGGACGTCTGCAATCGATTCACCTCGGAGTCTCTGGTCCGGCTTCTCGATCTGTTCCTTCACGCCGATGGAGCCGGGGAAGATGACGAATTCGGCTTTAGCCTGGCGGTAACCAGCCTCTTTTGCAGCCTGGATAACCAGGGCGGCCTGCAGCAGGTCGTGGTAGCTGCCGTTGGTGCAGGAGCCGATAAACGCCTTGTCGAACCGGATCTTTTCCCTGGCTACCTGGACCGCTTCCTGGGCGTTGGCCGGGCTGAACGGCCGTGCGATCATCGGCCGGACCTCGGACAGATCGAAAGTCTCGTCGATTTCGTAATTGGCCTCGGAGCCTGGTGCGATCCTGGGGTAGAGCAGGTCGGTCATCCCTTTGGTTTTGTACCAGGCGTATGTGATGTCGTCCGGAGCGAAGATGCCGTTCTGGGATTCGGCCTCGGCCATCATGTTGCAGATGGTGTTGCGATACGGCATCTGGAGTTGCAGGTCCTGGTCCACGAACTCGATGGACATGCCCTGGGACTGTTTATCGCCCCATCGTTCCAGGAGGCTGAGGACGATGTCCTTGCCGGTGACCCACGGGTTTAGCTTGCCGGTGAAGGTTACCCTGCGTCCCTTTGACAGGGTGAAGTAGACGTAACCGGTGGACCAGCCGAACCCCAGGGTGGTGGAGCCGACGCCGATGCCGATGGCGCCGTAGGCGCCGTAGGCCCGGCTGTGGGAATCGGCGCCGGGGATGAACTGCCCCGGCATTACCAGCCCCTGTTCGGGGAAGTAGAAATGGAAGATGCCGTCACCAGGTTTGGCGTAGTACGGCCTCTCCATCTCCTGTGCGGAAGCGAACTCACGGCCGATGCCGGTCTGCTTGTCGTCGGAGTCGATACCGGTGAATACGAAGTGGTCGTTGGCCACTGCCGCCTGACGCGGGAAGATCACTTTCCCGCCGGTGATCTGGTTGAAAGTATGGATGGCGAAGGGGGCGGTGCCGTCGGATGCCGGCAGAAGGTCGGCGTAAATCCGGAGTGTGTTCCCCGGCTTGACCTCGGCGTTTTTGTTGACCCGGTGAGCCCAGATGATCTGCTCGGTGGTGGTCAGGTGTTTAGCGGTTTCGGGGTCGGGCCAGACGATGGCCGGTGCGGTCTCCACCGCAGTCCGGAACTCCCGGCGGCCAAGGGCGAAGATCCCGCCGGTCCTTCGAATCTCGTCCTCTTTGGCGGTGAGGGGGATCGGCTCATAGAACCGCTGCTTCGTTTCGTTCACCAGTTGCCGGGAGTCGGGATCGAAGGAAAACTCGTCACCGTCTTCGGCCTCTTCCACAGCCTGGGGACATTGCACCACCTGCAGGCCGAGGTTGAACGCGTTGCGACGGAAGATGTCTCCCATGTTGTCGCCGCAGATAATCACCATTTCCAGCCCTGTCTCTTCAGCCACCGCCTTGAGACCTGCAGGGCTCATCTCCCGGGACGAACCGATGGCGAACCGCTCCCCGGCGATGATGAATGTCTCACCGTCGTGAACCCGTTTCCGGAAGTCGGGCATAAGGTACCGGAACGCCCCTTCCTTCCACTTCTCGTCCAGGGAATCCAGACTCTCGGAGACACAGTCCTTGGCTGGCGTGATCTGATCGGTGTCGATGGCGTCCAGCTTGCGGCCAGGTTGGTTGGGGTCCCAGAAAATCAGCGCCCGGCCCCGGATTCTTTCGCCCTTGCCCCGGGCGCCCGCGTTGCCGCCCAGCTGCGCGGGGATCGATTCCATGGTCACACCCGGTTTCAGCCTTGCCGGCCGGATGACGTGGTGTTCTTCTTTCTTCATGTCAACCTCATGAGGAAAAGGAAAGTATTCCACAAAATGAGGATGGATGGGGCAACAAGGGTGTCCCCGAAACCAGGGTTAAGGTGCCTGTCCCCGGAGGGCTACTGGTGGTAGTACGGGTTGTCGCCGCTGGAATGGTCGGTGACGTCCTGGACGGAGTTGATCTCCGGAACTTCTTCCTTGATCATTACCTCGACGCCGTCTTTCAGCGTGGTGTTCACCATGCCGCAACCATGACAGCCGCCTCCGAACCGGAGGAAGGCGATGTCGTCCTTCAGGCCTTCCAGGGAGACCCGGCCGCCATGGCCGGCGAGAGAAGGGTTGATCCGCTCGTCGATCACCTTCTGGATCTTCTCGGCAACCGGGCCGCTAGGTTTCGGCGGAAACGCTTTGGGAGCGTCGATTTTGAAGCCGGCGCCGGAGGTCTCATCGATGAAGTCCACCTTGGCGCCTTCCAGGAACTTTGCGCTGGCCGGATCCATGCAGATCTTGAACTCGCCTGCCTCGAACACCGTGTCATCATCGTTGAATTCATCCGGGTTCACGAACTGCAGTCCGAATTCGGCCATAGCGGTACCACCGCCCGTAACCGTGATCCGCAGCCCGGAGCCTGTGCGGTCCTGGGCCTCCGCTACTTCCAGAACCTTCTTCCTGGCCAGTTCCGTGACTTCCATCATGATCGCTCCCACCCCGGCGCCGGCCGCGCCGTTTAGCTGCAAACTGCTGTTTCCATATGGAGTCAGTCTAGCACGGGCTGGCGGGTTGCCTGCTCCACGGCGGCCTGGAACAGGGTCTCCTTCCTGCCGTCCACCCGGACCATCTGGTCCGGATCCAGGACGGTGGCCCGGCCGGTGAACCGGGAAACCACGATCGGCTCTCCGTGGTGGGCCTCCACCGTGGCGAATCCGTTCTCGACGGTGACGGTGACCGTCCCCCAGGTTGTGGTGCTTACCAGCCAGGGAGTGACGATCCGGACCGGATCCGGCCCGGTGATGGTGTAGGTCGCCCGACCGGTGGTCTGATAGATGTCCCTTCCCGGGTGGGGATCGGATGCGGGAAACTCCAGCAGGGTACCGGAGGAGAGCCTGATCCGGTTGTCCGCCTGAACCAGGATCGCTTCGCCTTTTCGCCCTGTTTTGAGAAAATTCATGACACTGACCTGGTCCCCGGTTTCGACACGGGACCAGCGGTCGTCAGGATCCAGGACAGGCAGGATCCGGACGGTACCGGAGGTCTCCCGGACCAGCCAGTCCGGGTCATCTGCCATGGCGACGGATCCGGTGGCCAGGAGCAGGCTCATGAGAGCGGTTCCGATCCGGATTCTTGGCATGGGAGACCCTCCGCCGGTGGAACGGCGTGTTACATATTCGAAATCATAAAAATGGCTATGTTCTCTGCCTGAAAACCTAGGCAGGAGGTGAGGAAAGTCAAGCGGGGCGATGGTTCAGCGGTGGATCAGCCCAGATCGGCTTGTTGAGAATCACCCATTTCCACCCGTTTTTTGCCAGGTGGGAAGTACTCGGACCAACGGCGGGTCACCGTATCGAAGGTCCCGCCATCGCAGAACAACTCCTCGGGGAACCCGGGTTTGACCCGGGCGTCGATGAGGATCGGTGGCTCCAGGCAGAGGTGATTGGCCATGGTCCGGGTAGATGCTGCATGGATGTCGGAGGCTGGATCGAAGCGGGTGAAGGTGGACCAGAGGAAGTTCATGTCCGAGGCGGCTGCCCGTTCCGCCTCGTCGCTGAGGATGACCAGCGGCCATCCGGCGAAGGCCGGGTGGGAGGCCAGCCGGGCTCCGGCTCCCGGATCCCCGGACGCCGGAGGGCCGCCAACCACCAGGCAGCCCCGGCAGAACACATGGATCGAGGACACCCCGGCCGGCGGATCGGCCTGGGGCCGGAACTCCGCCGGCAGTTCCCGCACCGGGTCCCCCAGGCCGAGCCAGACCCCCTTGGAGCCCCGGTTGATCCGGGGGCCGGTGTAATCCAGGGTGTCCATGGCCAGGTTGGGGAATATGAACAGGTCGGTCTCCGGCCGGGTCCGTTCCAGGATGTGCTGCAGGGTAGACCGGAAGTCCCGTAGATCCACCGGGCGGTCGGTTACCAGCAGGAACTTGGTAAGTGACAGCTGGCCCTCCCCGAGTATCCGGAACGCCGAGGCCATCGCTTCCCGGTGATACCGCTCACGGACCACGGCGCCGGCCAGGGAGTGGTACCCGGTTTCCCCGTAGGACCAGAGATCGATGACGCCGGGCATCACCAACGGGAACAGGGGCGACAACAGTTCCTGCAACAGATCGCCGATGTAGAAGTCTTCCTGCCTGGGCTTGCCCACCACGGTGGCGGGGAAGATGGCGTCCTTGCGACGGGAGACGTGGGAGACCTGGAAGACCGGAAAGTCATGTTCCAGGGAGTAGTACCCGTAATGGTCGCCGAAAGGTCCTTCCTGCCTTCGCGTACCGGGAGGCACCTGGCCTGTGAGGGCGAATTCCGCCTCGGCCACGAGGCGGTGCGGGCCGGGGCCTGGGCCGGTCTTGAGACGGGAGCCGGCGATCAGGGAGGCCAGCATCATCTCCGGCACGTTTTCCGGCAGCGGCGCGATGGCCGACAGGATCAGCGCCGGCGGTCCCCCCAGAAACACGGTAGCCGGCAGCGGCTCGTTCCGGGCCTCCGCCGCGCTGTAGTGGTAGCCGCCGCCCTTGCCGATCTGCCAGTGCATGCCGGTAGTCTGGCGGTCATAAATCTGCAACCGGTACATCCCCAGGTTCGGGACCCCGGTTTCCGGGTGTTCGGTATAGACCAGGGGGAGGGTGACGAACGGGCCGCCGTCCTTCTCCCACGTGGTCAGGGCCGGAAGACGGTCCAGTCGCACGTCGGTTTCGACGACTTGGTTGACAGGTCCGGAACCGACCTTGCGCGTACCGATCCGAAGCAGTTCCCGACCCACGTCCCGGGCGGACCACAGGTTGGCGGCGGTAACCGGGATCAGGGTCTCGGCCAGTCGCACCAGGCGCCGGATCAATCGCTGCGGCCGGGATCCGAACGCCATTCCGGCTCGTGCGGCGGTTCCGAACAGGTTGGTCACCACCGGGAACGGGGAATCTTTCACGTGCGTGAACAGCAGGGCGGGGCCGCCGGCTGCGATCACCCTGCGATGGATCTCGGCGATCTCCAGGCGGGGATCGACTTCAGCCTCAACCACCACCAGGTCGCCGTTCCGTTTGAGTTCCTGGATAAAGGTGCGAAGATCGGGAAAACCCAAATCACTTCGGTTCATCGGGTTTCGTTCATCCCGGCAGCCAGTTCGGGGAACTCTTTCTTCAACCGTTGCAGGGCGCGGTCCGCTTCCAGGATTTCACCTCGGGCGCGCTGGGTGTGGACCAGGCCGTAAAGCGCGCGGCCCTGGACATGGGAGCTGGCGGCGGAGGTTGACAGACGGTACAGGATCGTGACCGCCTGGTCCGACCGGCCGTCTGCCACCAGGGAGCCGGCCAGCCGCAATTCCACCATCTCCACCTGGTGATCGTTTACTTCGGATTCGGCCTGCAGCTGTTCCAGGTAGCGGCGGAGGACCGAGACGGCGCCGGCAGCATTGCCTATTCGCACCAGGTAGGAAGCGACCTCCAGCTGGCTCTCCGGTTCGTCCGGGCGCTGAACGTGTACGAGGTAATCTTCGTACCCGGCCAGGATGCGCTGCATTACCCCGTACAGGTCGGTAGGGCCGATGACACCGGAAATTTTCCCCAAAAGCCGCCCCTGGTGATCGAGGAACAGGGTTGTCGGCAGGATGGTTGCTCCGTATTTCATCATGAAGCCATCGTTGGCGCTGGCGTTGATCCGGAGAGCAACGAACTGTTCCGAAGCCTTGATGATCTGTGGGTTGCCGTAGGTCCGGATCGCCATCGCTTTGCACGGAGCGCACCAGATCGCCCAGACGTCCACCAGGACAGGTTTGCGGGCTTCCTTTGCGAGGGCCAGGGCGTCGGCCTGGGTTCCTATCCACCGGATGCGGGGTCCCCTGGCTGCAGATGCCGGACCGGATCCTGCCACAAGTCCGGCGAGGGTGACCAGCACCGCGACGATCATCGTTCCGGGCTTTCGGATCCGATCCATGCGCTTAGCCTCAAGAAGTCGTGAGGAAAACATACCGGAAATCAGAGATCCGGCAAGCACTGTCCTCTCCGATACCAACTCTTCAACATGATCCCGCACAGGGATGCTGCGGGCAAGCGGTGTATCATCACAAAGGATAAAAGAGCGAGATATCCAGTCCCGGCGCCTTGAGAACATCGGTCCCAAGGACTACCTTGACCGCATAGCGCCGTTCCGGCGTGGGAGTGTTGTCATGAACGTGCTGGTATTGAACAGCGGTTCTTCCACGGTTAAATTCCAGATCATTGAAACCGATCTGGACCTGATCAAGAAGAACTCAGATCGCAGGCTGGCCAGGGGAGTGCTGGAGCGAATCGGTAGCGAAAGCCTGATCACATTCCAGGCCGAGGGCGGGAGCAAGGTCAAGATAGCCAAGCCGATCCGGGACCATCGCACCGCCATTGACGAAATTCTGCGGTGGATCATCTCCCCGGACTCCAACATCAACCACATCACCTCCCTGTCCGACATCCACGCCGTCGGTCACCGGGTGGTTCACGGCGGCGAGCGGTTCAGTATTTCCTGCAGGATCGACAATGCCGTTCTGGAGGGGATCGAGGACAACATCGAACTGGCGCCGCTGCATAACCCGGCAAACCTGAAGGGAATCCGGGCGGTAACCGACCTGCTGGGGAACGGTATCCCCCAGGTGGCGGTGTTCGATACGTCGTTTCACTCCACCATGCCGGAGACCTCGTACCTGTACGGTATCCCGTATCACTTCTATCGGCGGTACAAGATCCGGCGGTACGGATTCCACGGCACCTCCCACCGCTACGTGGCCTACCGTTACCGCAAGATCCGCAAGATCGAGCGGGAGCGGGTGAACATCATTACCATTCATCTGGGGAACGGCTGCTCCATGTGCGGCATCAAGAACGGTGATTCCCAGATCACCTCCATGGGGTTCACCCCCCTGGAAGGGCTCCTGATGGGTACCCGTTCCGGTGACGTGGATCCGTCGGTGCTGGAGTTCCTGTCCCACAAGGAAGGGCTGCGGCTCAACCAGATCGACACCATACTGAACAAGCAATCCGGTCTGCTCGGCCTGTCCGGCCTGACCTCGGATATGAGGGAACTATTGGAAGAGGAGGCGGAGAACCAGGATCGCCGGGCGCGGTTGGCCATCGACATTTTCTGCGGACGGGTGAAGCGATATATCGGCGCATATTTCGCCGAGCTGGGCGGGACCAACGCGGTGCTGTTCACCGGCGGCATAGGCGAAAACTCGCCGGTGATCCGGGAGAGGATCTGTGAAGGGCTGAAGTGCATCGGACTGAAGCTGGATAAAAAGAAAAACCATGGGGCCAAGCAGGGGGCGGAGACCGAGATTTCAGTGAAGGATTCCAAACCGAGAGTCTGGGTTATTCCAACCAACGAGGAACTGCTCATCGCCCGTGACACGGTCCGTGTGGTGAAAAATGCTCCCCGGAGATGGTAGAACGGATCAGGCGGCTCTTTTGTCCACGTACCGGCGGGTAGCCGCCACGGTACAACCGAGCAGAAGCAGTATCGTGCCGGCCCACAACATGTTGATGAGAGGCTTGTGGGTGACCGAGACCACCATTGTCTCGGTACCGGATCCGGATTCGGTCAGGATTTCGATCATCTGCTGATCCACCATCATCCGGTTCATGGCGATGGAGTTCTCTCCGCCGTGGACCGGGAGCGCCACCGCCTTCGACTGCATCCTGCCGTTGATGTATTCCATCGACAGGGTTAGTTCGATCTGCTCCTCGCCATGGGTCAGGAGGACGATGCCGTCCACCTGCATGGTGCCGGAGTCGGAATGCCCTTGGGCATCGTCGATTTCGAACCGCAGGAAGGTCAGGGTTCCGTGGTCAAACGGCACCGGATTGTTCTTCGCAAGGAGCAGCGGTTTCTCGGTTTTGCCGGTCTCCAGTGTCAGGGGCGCTATGTACAGGTCATGACTCAGAGAGCGCAGGATCGCCGGATTGCGCATGACCTGGTAATCTCCGCCGCTGGGGAAGCGGTACATGGTTGTGAGGCCGGTGACCTCCCCTTCTCCGGGTGTCAGGACCGCGACACGCCATTGGTCCTTCGGCTCGGAACCGTCCACGTGACCCCGGTAGGTGAAGATCCTGTCCATCGCCTCTACCGGGTGTCCCAGCGGCAGGTTGATTTCCACATCCCGGTCCCAGGCCGAGGATGCAACAATCCCTACCACCATCAGGGCGAACCCGAAATGGGCGATGGCGGCTCCGGTGTTCAGGAGCCTCGCCCTGGCCACGTCTACGAATCGAATCAGGTTCCCGATCAGAGCGAAGGAGGCGGCAAAAAACAGCAACAGGAACTTGAAGCCGTGACCGCCGAGGAGGGCGGCCGTAACGGTGGCTGCCGCCGCCAGCCCCGCAGACAGAAAGACCCGTTTGTTCACTTCGTTCCACTTCGATTGCCAGGAACTGAACGGCCCGATGCCGAGCAGCAACAGCAGGATGACGTACAGGGGAAGAGCGGTGGCGTTGTAGAACGGGATGCCGGGAACGGTCGGGTTCTCGGTGAACGAGGTCAGGATCGGCCAGGATGTTCCGATGAGAACGATCCCGGTGGAGATGGTTAACAACACTACGGTGGAGGACAGGATGAACGGCCAGCCTGCATTCCACCGGATGACCTTCCCCTCGGGCCCCTTGCGGCGCAGCATCCCCCAGACAGCTGTCAGAAGGGCGATCAGCATGATCACCACCAGCCAGCGGAACAACGACCCCTTGGGGAATGAGTGCACCGAGAAATCGGCCAGCACGCCGCTCCGAGTCAGGAACGTGGCGTACAAAACGGTCAGGTAGCCGCCCAGGGCGAGGGTCAGGTTGGTTCGCCCAAGGGAACCGGTGAACTTCTGCACCAGGATGCCATGGATCAGGGCGGTGACCATGATCCATGGGACCAGGGATGCGTTCTCCACCGGATCCCAGCCCCAGAAACCGCCCCAGCCCAGCACCTTGTAGGCCCAGAACGCCCCAAGGATGATCCCGATGCCCAGGGAAATGAACCCGATCAACGCCCAGCGCAACCCTACATCCAGCCAGCGCTCCTCTTCGCCTCGCACCAGAGCGACCATTGCCAGAACCGCCGGTACGGTCATGGCTGCGTAGCCCAGGAACACCATCGGCGGGTGTATCGCCATCCAGGGATCTTGCAGCAGCGGGTTGAGCCCGTTGCCGTCGGCCGGGACCCAGGCGGCCAGGGTGAACGGGTTGGCCTGGGAATCGAGCATAAGACCGACCATGAACAGGACGGTGGGCGTGTAGAACGCCATTACATGGGCCGGTTTCCAGGCGTTTTGGCGGAACAGGGGGTAGCCGATCAGGGCGCCCATGAACGCCCATAGCAGGAAGGTGCCTTGCTGGCCGCCCCAAAAGGCGGAGATCAGATACATAAGCGGCAGGTCCCTGGAGGAGTATCCGATTACGTAGTCGAACCGGAAGTCATGTCGCAGAATCGCCGCCATAAGGACGACACACGCCGCCGCCAGGGCCAGGGTCATGGCGTGGTAGGACATCCGGAAGGTCCAGGCTGACTCTTCGTGCCCACGAGCCCAGCGCACCGCCATGATGAACGAGACGGTTCCGAAAATCGCACTGAAGTACACCAAAAGACTGCCGATGGTCATGTTGATAACTCTCCCCGAAGCCCGTTTTGATCAATCAGTATGCACTAGTTAGACCGGTTTCGCCCCTGGGTCAACAAAATGCAGCAGGTCTTGTATCTTATGAGGGGCTGCGCAGCCAGTCAGGGGTGTGGATTGGTGAAAAAACTGGTCATTTTCGACATGGACGGCACCTTGGTGGACAACACCGGGCTGGCGATGGCCGCCGCCCGGGACGGGCTCCAGGATTACTATGCAGCCCGGGGAGAGGATCCGCTGATCCCGACCCGGGAGCAGGTCCGGTCCCTGGTAGGCCTGCCTGCGCCGGAGTACTTCGCCGGCCTGTTGCCGGAAGCCGGTAGAACCCCGGCCAATCGCCGGGAGATCCTGGCAAGGGTGCAGGCTCGCGAGGAGCAGCGTCTGGCCGCCGGCGAGGGGAGGATGTACCCGGGCGTTCCGCTTGTTATGAAGCATTTGCGGGAGACCGGCTGCCGGATCGGCATCGCTTCCAACTGCATGGCTGGTTACCTGGAAGGAAACCTGCGGTACGTCCTGGACCGGTCCTGGTTCGATGCGGCGTATTGCCTCGACCACCGTTCCAGCAAGGCGGGGAACGTGGCGCTGATCCTTTCGACGCTCGGGTGCAGTTCCGGCGTGATGGTTGGGGACCGGACCGGCGACATCGAGGCCGGCCGGGCCAACGGGCTGGTCACCGTAGGGGCGGCTTACGGCTACGGTGGTCCGGAAGAGATCCGGGAGGCGGAATACAGAATCGAAAAGATAGGGGAGTTACCAGGTCTGCTGAAAAAAATATTGTACTGAATCGTCCTGGAAAGAGGACGATTGTGTTCCACTCGATCGATATCCTGATCATTTTCCCATGGCACAATGGTTGCAATTCAATCAGTACGGAGGTTCGTGATGAATAGGGTAAAGATCTCCACCGTACTATTATCCCTTTTGATCCTGTTGGTGCCTGCAGCGGTGGCCGGCGAAGGAAGCGCCGTCCGGACCCGGCCAGATCGGGTCAGCGTTGACCGGCCCAAGGCGCAAAGACCAGCGCCCCGGCCGGTCCCGGAAACCCTGGTCCCGGTGGAACGGCCGATGCCGCAACCGGTTGATTCCGACCGCAGACCGTCGGACAGGATTCTGGCGCAGGCCGATCTTGCAGCACGCTGGGCGGCTGAGGAACTGTCCCGGACCAGGGGCTGGGTGGAGTACTACCGGTCCGGCTGGTTCCACGGCATGAACTGAAGCGCTGGATGACCGCTCACTCGGTGAATGGGACCGGGTCCAGGGGTTCGAGGCCGGGATCTACGACCGCGAAGCTCGTCGCATCGGCCTGGATTTGGGTTTCTCGCAGGCCGAAGAACTTGCAGCTCCGGCTGCGGCGGAACAGGTGGAATCCCAGTTTCAGGATCTTGACCGGGATCCGCGTTTCGGACTCCGCGCTCGTTTGACGCCTCCTTTCCGCGCCGAAGGCCTGTTTGCATATCGGCCGGATGCAGAGGAACTGTTTATTCGTTCTCCGGTCCTTTCGATCACGCCGTTCAACATCGCCTGCGCCGGGATCGTTTCCGGCGCGGCTTTGAAAGCTGGGATATATCTCCCCGAGAGTTGCGGCAGATGCACAGGCTCGACCAGTTCCATGACCGTGGCTGGTCCGATCCTGACCAGGCGTTCCATTTCTGGAGTCGGGAATTCAGGTCAAGCGAGCATATTCCGTCATCTGGGCGAACCGGACCGCGAGCTGTTTCGGGTCCGGTTTTGGGAGTCATTTGCGGCCTGGATTCCCATGCTCTGCAGAGCATCTGTTTGCCGGCCTTCGATCACGGCTACAGTGACGGGTGGGAGTACGGGGCCTGGATGCAGTACGAAATCAGTTTTCAGGAAGGGTTCGCCGACGGGTTCGATCATGCAGTTCGGTCTGCTGCGGAATCCGCATTCGCCCGGAATTGGGACGGTGCTTTCACCCGGGCTTACGAAGTGTCGTTCGATGAATGGATGAATTCAATCAGGCCGGTCGTTGTTGACTTGCACTTCGAGGACGGAGATCGGGATGGAGTGTTCGAACCTGGTGAAGAACTGGAACTGTTTTACACCGTCGCCAACCTGGGTGGTGGATTTGGGGAACTGGAACTGAGCCTGGACGGAGGAATCCTGGTTCGGCCCGTGCCGGGAACGGTCCGCTTTGAGGGTCGTGGCAGGTTAGACGATTCCGAACCGCTACTGGCTCGAATCGCTGACGATGTACCGGTCAGGACGCGAGGGGTGCTGGTGCTGGATCTGGCGGGGGCGCGGGCGTCCGCCGAGTTGATGGTCGCCCGCCCATTGCAGTTCGAGGATAGTTGGCAGGTCGATAGCCATGATGCGCTTCATGGCAGTACGGTTGTGGAGGTGCAGGTAGTCAACCGCTCGCGCCGACCGGTAACCGGATCCCTGGGAATAGTGGAATCTCCCGGATATGACTTGAGCGAGACCCGGGACCTGGGGCAGATGGCTGCCGGTGAGATACGAACGGTCCGGTTCCGTCTGGATGGGATCGATCCGTTGGACATCCTGTCCGGTGAACTCAGGTTTGGGTTCCAGGCTTTTGACACCGCAGCCGTCCATGACGGACTGACGGTCCGGTTCCCGAACCTGGCCGTCGATCTTACCAACGATGACCTGGTAAATCTGATGGTACGGTTTGCGACCGATCGGTCGGTGACGCAGCAGGATGTGGACCGGGCTCGGGCTCTGATGCTTGAACGGATGAAAGCGGACTGGCGGATTGTCGCCCGTAGCCCGCGGAACCTGTACAAATTGGATTACCAGGAACGGAAGGGTGAAACAGCGCTGGGTGAATTGGTGCTCCGTGCTTCCGAGGTGAGTGGCACCATGGCCCGACCGGAGATCTTCATCGATCTGGGCAATGATCTGATCGCATTATCCCGGGAACTTCCCGGGGTCCACCCTTTTCTAAGAAAATGGTTTCGCAAGCTGGTGGCCAGGATCTAAAAGGGGGACGGTCCCCCTTATTATCCTGTCGACGCCTCCACCAGGATGATCAGCGATGCCGATGATCGCGCCGCCGGCGATCGCGCCGGCGCACAGCGTCTCCTGGTTCTCGACCCAGAGCTTGCGGGCCAGGCTCCCTTCCTTGTGGCGGTAGAGCCTTGCCCAGGACCCAGAACAGGATCGCGCCCAGCGCCATGCTCAGGCTGGTCGAGAAGCTGATCACGAAGGCCAGGCCGACGCCGACGGCGGACAGCGGGAAACGGTTCTTCGTCACCTTCTTGAGGATCTCGAACAGGATCCCCAGGGCGCCGCCGATGAACACGGCGTAGCCGGGCGGTCGGGTGCAGGAACGCCAGCCCCTTGGTGAGCACCTCGGCCACCGCGCGCCAGGCCTGGGCGCCGGGCATCGGCAGCTTGTCCGACATCAGGTTGGCCGGCGTCGTACTGGATCATCGCGTAGAAGATCGGGATCGCGACGAAGGCGCCGGCGAAGATCCCGAGCACGTGGCCCATCGCCTGGTGGCGCGGCTTGCCCCCCAGCATGTAGCCCGGCTTGATGTCCATCAGCAGGTTGGAGGTGTTGCTGGCCACCTCGGCGGTGATCGCGGCGGTCATCACGTTGGTCGTGATCTTGCCCGGCGACAGCACGCTGAAGGTGGTCTGGGTCAGGTAGCCCAGCGCGCTGGTCGGGGTGATCGAGGTCAGGCCGGCCGAGGTCGCGCCGATGGTGACGAAGATGAAGACCAGCGGGATGGCGATGACGCCCAGCCAGCACGTCGATGCCGAAGTACTGCCAGGCCATCCAGACGACGAACGCCCCGATGAGCGGGATCCCGATCGCCGAGACCTTGCAGCGGCAGCTCGATGTGCGCGCACCGGATCGACTCGTGCCGCTCGCGCCTGCGCCGAGCATGCCCGCGGAAGGCCTGGACGATCACCTGCGGCTTGGCGAAGAAGCCGAACAGCGCGGCGGTGGTCATCATCGACACGCCGCCCCACATGCCCCACTTCAGGATGCGCGGAAGCCGGTGCCCTCGATGATGCCCCTGCTGCATCGCCCAGGGGGCGAGGATGCAGTAGTTGAGCACCGCGCCGAGCAGCAGCGAGATGCCGGTGCGGATCCCCATCAGCCCGCCGGCGGCGACCATCACGATCGAGGAGTCGAGGCGGATGGTCAGGTCGTTCAGCGGGACGCCCGCGGATGCTCGGCGTGAAGAAGCGGTAGACCAGGTCGTCCCAGTACTCGGGCATCTTGCAGGAAGGGCATGCGGATCAGCTCGATGACCTTCTCGCTGCGCAGCAACTCGATCAGCGCGGAGAGACCGCCGGCCGGCGAGCAGGATCTTCGCCTTGAACAGCCCCTCGCCGCGCGTCGCTCGCCGTGCAGCGCGTCGAGCACGATGCCGCAGGCCCGCCCCTCGGGGAACGGGTACTGCTCGTCGTTGATGAAGCGCCGCTTCAGCGGGAAGGCGAACAGCACGCCCAGCAGCGACAGGCTGATCATCCAGACGATGGTCACCGCGCATCGGGATCAGCTTGTCCGGTGATGATCATGTAGGCCGCGAGGCTCGTCACCAGCGGCGCGGTCATGTAGCCGGCCGCGGTGGCGATGCTCTGCATGGCGTTGTTCTCGAGGATCGTCATCTCCGAGCCGAGGCCGATCCGCGCCGAGGATCTTGAACGCGGCGAAGGCCAGGATCACCGAGGTGATGCCGACCCCCAGGGTCCAGCCGGTCTGGATGCCGATGTAGAGGTTGGTCAGGCTGAGCACGCTGCCCAGGAGCATCCCGGTCAGCGCCGAGCGGATCGTCAGCTGGGGCATGTCGCCCTGGAAGACGTTCTCGAGCCACCACCGGTCCTTCTGCGCCGGGGCTCATGGTGCGGACCTGTTCCTCGTTCAGCTGACGAATCGCCATGGACGGCCTCCTAGAAATAGCGAAATAGGGACATTCCACTTTATCTTCTAATACTTGATCCGTTGCACTTTTTGACTGCAACTATTAGAGGATAAAGTGGAATGTCCCTATTTATTTATGGGATCATCATGAATGCTCGACGTCGCCGCCGAGTCTGGCGAACTCCAGAAGAATGTCGGTGGCGGTGATGATGCCTACCAGCTTTTCACCCCGGGTCACCGGCAGCGCACCGATCTTGTTGCTGGCCATCATGGTGGCGGCCTTGGCGGCATCGTCATCCGGGTCGATGGTGATCACCCCGCGGCGCATGATGCTCCGGACCTTGTGGGGAATGACGTGGAGGGAGGTTTCGCCGTCTGTTTCCTCGACGCCCTTGCTGAGATGCTTCGGGCCCAGGGCTTTGTATAAGTCCCGGTCGGAAACGATCCCGACTACCGCCTGCTTCTCCACCACCGGCAGATGGCGGATCTTTTCGTAATGGAGAAGGAAAAACACCCGGTCGATCATGTCGTCCGGGTGGATCGTATAAACGGATTCTCGCATCAGTTCACGAACTTTCATTTCGACCTCCCCTGGTTTCGGCGCCTGATAATATCATCGGCCCGACCCGAAACGATGAAGGACCTCAATTGAACCCTATCTCCCGGGAAGTTTCCGCCCTCAGCCGCCTGGCCCTGCCGGTGGTGGCCACCCAGCTGGGCAACATGATGTTGTGGGTGGTGGATATCGTCATGGTCGGGGCGGTGGGGTATGAGGAACTCGGCGCAGCCTCCCTGGGCCGATTGATGATCATGGGCACCATGATGTTCGGCATGGGCGTAGTGCTCGGCATCGACCCGCTGGTCACCCAGGCCCACGGGGCGGGGGATGGCGAGCGGGTCGGCCTGACGCTCCAGAGCGGCTTGATCCTGGCGGTGATATGCAGCTTTCCGGTGGGCGCACTCTGGTTCTTTACGGAGCCGCTCCTGGTCTGGACCGGCCAGGACCCCGGGCTGTCGGTGATGGCCCATGACTACGTCCTTGTCCAGTTGCCGCTTATCCCGTTCTTCCTTTTGTTCACCGTCCTCCGGCAGTACTTGCAGGGGCGGGCGATCGTCTACCCGACCATGTGGGTGGTGTTCCTGGGCAACGCCGTCAATATTCTGGCGAACTGGGTTCTGATTTTCGGCAAGTTCGGGTTTCCGGAGATGGGTCTTATCGGCGCCGGAATCGCCACCTGCATCACCCAGGGTTGCATGCTGGCCGGGCTCGTGACCTGGATCGTTCTGGGGCGGCTGTACACAGCGGCCTGGTCCGGGTGGAGCGGAAGTGCATGGGACAGGGCCAGGCTGAAACAGATCGTCGGCTTTGGCATCCCGGTGGCGCTTCAAATCAGCCTGGAGATGTGGGCGTTCATAACGGCGGCGCTCCTGGCCGGCTGGATCGGCACGGTGGAGTTGGCTGCTCACACTATCGTCATCAACATCGCCTCGGTCTCGTTCATGGTCCCCCTGGGGATCTCATTCGCCGCGGTCACCCGGGTCGGGAACCTGATCGGGGAGCGGAACGGCCCCGGAGCCCAGAGGGCGGCCTGGGTCGCCCTCGTCATGGGCGGTGGAGTCATGCTCGCCTTCGCAGTGCTGTTCATTTCGCCAGGCGGTCCTGCCGACGATCTATGCTGACGAGGTTGCCGTGGTCACTCTTGCCTCCGCCCTCCTCCCGGTGGCCGCCGCGTTCCAACTGTTCGACGGTCTGCAGGTAGTGGGGAGCGGCATCCTGCGTGGTATGGGGCAGACCCGGCCGGCGGCGCTGTTCAACCTGGCGGGGTACTACCTGCTGGCCCTGCCCCTGGCGTACTGGCTGGCGTTTCCCCTGGGGATGGGGCTTGCCGGGATCTGGTGGGGGCTTTGCCTGGGACTGGTGGTAGTGGCCGCCCTGCTTCTGGGGTGGGTGGCGGTGAAAGGACCGGGGAAGGTGGACGCCCGGGTGGTTTGACGTCTTTCTAGCGGCCGGAAACGATCTGCCCCGGGTCGACGACCTGGATCTGGAGCCGGCCACGATTCTCCCGGACCCGTCCGGTGACGGTCACCGTCTCACCCTGGTACCGAACTGCCGGATCACCGCCGAAGCGGGAGAAGTCGGCCTCCCGGATCACTACGCTCAGATACTGTTTGTAGTCGGTGTGGAAGTTTAAAAAACAGATGCGGCTTCCTGCCTTGGTGTCGATGGTTCTTGCGGCCACAATGGCGCCTTGTGCCGCCACCGCCCGGCCCTCGAACCGGGCAGCCTGATGGTAGGGTATAGTCTCAATCCGGTTGGGGGCCCATAGTCCGCGACCGGAGCCCCGCGCTTCGATCTCCGCCTCGACGAGCCGTTCCCTGTCCGTGAGAGGGAACTCCAGGAAGGCGAAGCCGTAGCCGTTCCGGACCAGTTCCAGATTCAGGAGATCGCCGCCCTCTAAGAGCACATACCGCAGCAGGCGGCCATAACGGTCCCGGTCCTGGTTCAACAGGTCTGCCGTCAGGACGACCGATGCGCCTTCGACCTTTTCACGAGTGAACAGGGTGGCCTCGAGGGCAAACGGTTCCGGCTCTCCCGTCTTGTAGTTCATCTCCGGAGTATCGACCCCCAGGAGCCGCACGTTCTCCCGCTTCCCCCCGATTTCCACCACGATGGTATCGCCGTCCCGGACCTGAACCACCCGGGCCGGATCTCCAGCCGGCGGTTCGGCGGAGGAACAGGCAACGGCGGAAAGAATCGTAACGGCCAGGAGTATCGCCTGGTGACTGTCCCTTTCCGGTCATCACAGGAACAGTTGGTGCAGGGTCCAGTAGATCACGGCCGCCAGTCCGAAGGAAGCAGGCAGTGTGACCACCCAGGCGGAGATGATTCCCCGCATGACCCGCAGGTCGAGAGCGGCCAGACCCCGGGCGAGCCCGACCCCGATCACCGCACCGACCAGGGTGTGGGTCGTGGAAATCGGCAGCCCGAGCTTGGTGCACACCAGGACAGTGGTAGCGGCGGCGAACTCGGCGCTGAACCCCCGGGACGGCGTCAGCTCGGTGATCCGCTCGCCGATAGTCCCCATAACCCTGTAGCCCCAGGTGGCCAGGCCGACGATGATGCCGATGCCGCCGAAGGCGAGGATCCAGGCCGGTACGCCGATCTCCGCGGCGATCTCGCCGTTCCTGAATACGGCCCAGATACCGGCCAGGGGGCCGATGGCGTTGGCGACATCGTTGGCGCCGTGGGCAAATGCGACATAGCAGGCGGTCATTACCTGCAGCCAGCCGAAATGACCCTCGACATAGGAGAACCGGCGCTTCCGCTTCAGGTCGACGCCGGTGCCCACCGCCCGCAGGATGAAGAAAACGACCAGGCCGAAAAGGAACCCGAGTAATGCCGCGGCCACGGCCGCTTTGGTCATGGACAGATCGTTCAGGAACGCGAATTGAGCCTTCTTGAGCCCCTTGTAGATCATGGACAGGGTCAAAATGAAAATGACCAGTCCTGCAAGGAACGGTGCGACCTTCCGGATCCTCCTGTCCGGATGTTCGCTGCTCATGATGGTGGCGGAAATGAAACGGAACATCACGAATGCGATGGCAGCCCCGATCAGGGGCGAGAGCACCCACGATACGGCGATGAAGCCGAGTTTGCTCCAGATCACACCCTTGAGTCCGGCTGCGGCAACTCCGGCGCCGGCGACCCCGCCGACGATGGAATGGGACGTGGAGACCGGCAACCCTTTCCAGGTGGCGTACTGCAGCCAGAGTCCTGCCGAAAGCAGCGCCGACAACATGACGACCACAAAAACCATCGGGGCATCGGCGAACAGCGTGATGTCCACAATGCCCTTCTTCACTGTCTGGGTAACGTGGCCACCGACCAGGTAGGCGCCGGCGAATTCGAATACGGCTGCGATCAGCAACGCCTGCCGGATGGTCAGAGCCTTGGACCCGACGGAGGTCCCCATGGCGTTGGCCACATCATTGGCGCCGATGTTCCAGGCCATGTACAGGCCGAAGACAAGACCAATGATCAGGAACGTCAACAGCACGGCAGGGCTCTCTAGCTGTACAGCATCAGTCGAAGGTGGTCACCTATCGATTCGGCGCTGTTGGCCAGACGGCCGACCAACTGGATCATCTTCTGCCACAGCAGCAGGGAGGTGATTCCGATGGCCTCTTCCCTGCGATAAACCTCCTTGGCCAGGGCATAGACCAGTTTGTCCACCTTGTACTCGGCCTCCCCGATACTGTCGATCATCTCGAGAACCTTGGATGCCTCGTCGCCTCCGAAGGAGGAGGCCAGGAGGTTCTGCATTTCTCCCACCAGTTTTTTCGCTTTTTTGCACGTCTTGAGTGAGTGGTCCACGATTTCCAGGAACGGAGCCTTGAGATCCTGAGGGAGAACAAGGTTCTCCTGCAGGGTCGCCACAATGACAATGTCCTCCGCCAGGTCTGCGATGGCGTCCTGGTGGTGTAGCAACGACAGCAGATCCCGGCGGTCGACAGGGAGGAAGTACGACTTCGGAAGGTTGTCCCGGATGTCGTTTTTCAGAAGGTCGGCTTCGTGCTCCATTAGCAGGATGGTCTTACGGACCTCGGTCGTCTTCTTTTCGTCGCCGGAGAGGAACGCTTCGAAGAACGACGGCAGTATCGAGGCGGTTTCGTAGACCTTGTCCATGTGGTCCTGGATCGGCCCGAACGGGCTTTTCCCCAGGATCGGAAAAATGTTTCGCATGCTGCCCCCGGCTGCCTGGATGGAAGAGAATCGAATCGTAGACGCACATTCGGAGGCCGTCAACCAGGATGTCTACCGTTCCGCCGCCCGGCCGCAGTAGGGGCAGACTTTCCAGCCGGACAGGATAGGTTTGCCGCAATCTGCGCAAGACCGGTTCAATTCCTCGCCGCAATAGGGGCAGACCTTGTATTCCGGCTCCACCGGAGAATGGCAGCCGGTGCATTCTCTCCCTGGGGAGGCCGGTGGGGGAGGCGCCTGGGAGGGATGGAGGGTCGTGGTCTGGTTGAACACGCCGGAACAGACGATCAGGTAGACCACCAGTCCGACGATGCTGGTAAACAACACCAGGGCGCCCCAGAGAAATCCCTGCATTCCCCGCCGGTTGGCGTCAAAGCCGACATAGATCGCGAGGGCGAGATGAAGCAGGAGGGCGATCTGGAGATCGAACATCAAGGGAAGCCCCAAGGGCCAATGGCCGACTCCAAAGGTCCAGCACCCGCCCTTGGCCAGGATGTATCCGAACATGCAGCAGATCAGGACGGCCAGAAGGATGGAGCCGCCATCGAAACGACGCCGGGTTGGTTGTTCCTGTTTCATGTTGTCTCCTTCACGTGTTGCAGGGCCGGACCGGGACGGGTGGGAAATAGCAGCACGGGCAATACCGCCACGCTGCAAATCGCCAGGTAGATCAGGGAAGTCAGGGCAGCCGCCATGATCGGTGGCATGGTGAGCCCCGATTCGGCGTACAGCGCCGTCAAGCCGGTTACCAGGGCGAGCAAGCCCGCCAAGGCGATCCCGGTGGCCAGGAACGGCCTCAATACCGGCCGACTTCGGATCTGCCTCAGGATTTTCCGGTCCAGCCAGGCCGGCGGGTCCAGCACGGCGTTGCGCCGCAGCTCTTCCCTGTGGCTCGGTTCCAAATGGATTTCAGGTTCATTTTTCATGACGATTTCCATGACGCCAGGCTGCGGCGCAGGGTGCGGGTCCCCCGGTGCAGCATACTTTTGACCGTCCCCTGAGGCACTCCCAGGGATCCTGCGATCTCTTCCATATTCATGCCCTGCTGGTGACGCAGGAGGATGGCGGCCCGCTGGAACGGAGGCAACTTCAGGAGGGCCTGGTCCATTGCCTGTCCCAGGAAGGTCGAATCACCTTCTCGATCCGGGCCAGGCTCGGGAGAGGGGACCAGATCAATCCTTCGGGTTTTGCCCCCTTCCCCGTTCGCCATAGGCCGGTCCAGTTCCGGCCCCCGGCGCAGGCCCTCACGGCGGATGCGGTCCACGGCGGCGTTGGCGCCGATCCGGAACAGCCATGCTTTGAATGTCCCGCGGCTGTTATCGAACCGCCTGATCCCGGTTATGACCTTCATCCAGGCCTCCTGGAAGACATCTTCCGCCTGGGTCTTATCCCCCAGGGTGCGGGTCAGGAAACCGAGGAGCGTCCCCTTGTGCTTGTGGTAAAGGGCTGCCAGCGCCTCGCGATCCCCTGAACCCGCTTGCCCGGCCAGTTTCTGGTCAGGGTCGCCCATCGCTTCCTGCCTTCCTCCGGGAACAGGTACGGATGAACAGGATAAACCGTTCCGGGGAAATTAAGTCCATCCATATCAGGTATTTGCGACGTGAGTCGCCCGGTACCGTAGTAGAATGCAGGTTATGATCATGAAAAACGATGTGGAAAAGAGTGCAGTGCTGAACCTTGCCGGTCTGGTGGACTACCAGACCGGGGCCGTGGTCAGCCGGACCCTGGCGAAGAAGGAGACCGGTACCGTGACCGTGTTCGCCTTCGACAAGGACGAAGGACTCAGCGAACATACGGCGCCGTTCGACGCCATGGTGCAGGTGCTGGAAGGCTCGGTGGATATCACCATTTCAGGAAATGAATACCGGGTGAATACCGGGGAGTTCATTGTCATGCCGGCGGACGAACCCCACGGGCTCAAGGCGCCGGAACGGTTCAAAATGCTGCTGACCATGATCCGGTCGTAACAGGTTGTCAGGGGCAGGGCGTCAGATCCTGCCATGGAACGCAGACCGTAGATCCGCTCGGCCGGATGGATGCACTCCCGGTCATTCCGTAGGAACCTTCCGCATTGGCCGTGTAGGGGACCACCAGATAATAGTTGGATCCAGGCTGGGGTGTGATCACCTCCGTAAGGTCGTGCAGATCATCGTTGCAATCAATAGCTGTGTGGCTGTACCAGGAGCCGAGTGTCCCTTCATAGATGCCGTAATCCTCGGCGCCGGTTGAGCAACCGGCCGCCCATGTCAGACGCAGGTCGGACGATCCTGTTATCGTGGTTATGACCAGAGTCGGGGGAACCTCTCCGGGGGATGCCAGCATGGCAAACGCCCGGGCTATCGAGCCGTGAGGCCAGTTCGGATCGGCCGTAAACAGGCTGAACGAACTGCCGTCCCAGCGAACTATGTCTCCCGGAAGATAGCTGTCGGCGCCGATGGTGACCGGAGAATCGAACAGGACCAGGATTTGCCCTCCGTGATTGTCGGCGCCTGCGATGTTGGCCGATGCAGAAAGCCCGCTGGCGATGCCGTCCAGCACGATGCTGAACCCTCCTGCACTGTATTCCACTAGGTCTCCCGGCATGAAGATGTTGCCTCCGAACTCGGTATGGACATCGAAGCTGATCACCAGCGTACCGTTGTCACCCCCTTCGAGATAGACGACATCGATCCGAGAAGCGACAGGGATTCCATGGCCCCCACCGTCCAGGTACAGTGCATAGGATCCGCCTGCCGGATCGTACCGGACCACGTCATTGGGCAGAAACGTCTGACCGCCCAGATCGGCAGGTTGAGCCAGGGTCAGCAGCCAGTCGCCGCCGTCCATCCTGTGCAGCCCGCTGATCGGTGTGCCGTCCGGGAGAGTCAATTCCAGGTTGTATGCGTTGGAATCGTTTCTGGCCACATCCCACGGAGTGAAGCCGGTGCCTCCCAGGTCGGACGTAACGTCCACGGCTATGTAGAACGATTCGGCAACGGCTAAGCCTGGCGCCAGTGAGAGCATTAGAAGAACGACCGATAGGCGTCGCATGGCCACGCTACCGCTGTGTCGGGATGTAGTTGTCACCATGACTTGTGTCGGTAGCCGGGTCACGGTCACAGAAATCGTCGGTGGCGCTCGGGTTACAGCTTGCCGCAGGCCCGGTGTTCCCTGTCGCCGTGTTGCCGCGATAAATGTTCGACGCGGCACTTGTACCGAATTCAAGCCCGTAGGCTCCGTTGCTGTTGGAAAGGTTCTGCTGGATGTGATTACGCTGCGAATCGATGAAAATGCCGGATCCAACAGATCCGGTGACCTGGTTGCCTACGAGCATATTGTCGTGGGATGTCTCATTGAGAGAGATTCCGATGGTTCCTGCTTCTTGGACGATGTTACCGCGCAGGTCGCAGTTGCTGGTCTGGTACAAGTTGATCCCCTCGAACAAGGGCGCGACCACGGTATTGCCGGTAACGCTGCAACCGGTGACTTCCGACATCCCTATTCCGATGTATGAAAGGCCAGGTGAGGTATCGATCCTGTTCTCTTTCACGACGATGCCGGCTCCTGCTCCGACTACGATACCTGACTGGGTATCCTGTATCTGGTTGCCCTCAATGGTGCCGGACCGTAAGGGACTGACAGTACCCTCTGCGGCAATTCCGAAAGTTGCCGAGCCCCAGATCAGATTGTCCCGGATGCGGAAGTTGTCAATATTTTGCAGTCTGATCCCCGCATACCCCCCCGATATTAAAGGTGTCACCCTTACGTTTTCAATGATTACATCGTCGCCGTTGGTTATATGGATAGAACTCAGGCCGCCGGAAACCGTGCCGTTTCGGATCTCGATGTTGCTGAATCCATCGGAAATGATCGAGCCCGCTGCAAGCGGTCCTGCAGCGTACAGGTTGAAGCCGTTCAGGTCGATGCTTACATTGTGGGACAGGATCTGGATGACGGCGAAAGTATGTAACGACGACGTGGCCAGGTCCCGGGTCAGGACATAGCAGCCCGGGGCGGTGATCTGGATCGGGTAGGTGATCGGCCTTGTGAACGGGATCGGCGTGCAGCCCTGTGACATGGCTGGAAGGGTTGCTACGGCGAGAACGGTGAAGAGGGCGAAGATGAGAAGGGCGAGATTTCGGAGTCGCATGGTATGTCTCCTCGGTGAGCATGGATTGTGAGAGGTATTTCCGGGAGATTTTCTCATGATGGGAAGACTTGAATGAATTGCAAAAACTACTTCTTCTGTGGGCTGTCTCGGGATACTCATTGCGGAAATGAATTATTTGTGAGAATTATGTTTCCGTATTGACCCATCAGAGCTTGATTTTGGGAGATGATCGGAATGAAACTCGCAATCCGCACCGTGATGATCCTGTTTCTCTCAATCGTTCCAGCCGTGATCGTGATCCACGCCGCCGAAGGGATGTGGATGCCGATGCAGATCCCCGAACTGGCTAAGGATCTGAAGGCGCTCGGTTTCGAGGGTGATCCGGAAGCGTTTGCCGACCTGACCGGCCAACCGATGGGCGCCATCGTTTCACTGGGCGGATGCACTGCCTCGTTCGTGTCGCCCCAGGGGCTGATCGCCACCAACCACCATTGTGTCAGCGGGTCCCTGCAGTACAACTCGACCCCGGATCGGAACCTGATCAAGGACGGGTTCCTCGCACGGAACATCAAGGAAGAACTGTCCAACGGCCCCGGTTCCAGGGTCAGGGTGGCCGAGTCGATTACGGATGTGACCAGCCGGGTCAGGGAAGGCCTGGACGAAACCGTGGAGGATCGGGATTTTCGTGACCGGATCGACTTGCGGATCAAGGAGTTGACCGCCGAATGTGAGAGCGAAGGCTACCGCTGCCGGGTCAATTCCTTTTTCCAGGGCATGAAGTATTACCAGGTCCGGTATCTGGAGATCCAGGATGTCCGCCTGGTCTACTCCCCCTCGGAAGGGATCGGTGTGTTCGGCGGCGAGACCGACAACTTCCGCTGGCCCCGTCACACGGGTGACTTTTCCTTCTACCGGGCCTACGTCGGGCCTGACGGCAAGGCGGCGCCATACGCCGAGGAAAATGTGCCGTACCGGCCGAAGCACTGGTTGCAGGTATCGGCGGAAGGGGGCAACCCGGGTGAATTGGTCATGGTGGTCGGCTACCCGGGGAGAACCAGCCGCCACGGGACCTTTGGCGAGGTCCGGGAATCGGTGGAGTACTCCATTCCGCGGCGCGTCCGTTCCTCGGAGGAACAGGTTGCCATCCTGAAAACGCTGGGTGCGGAAAGCGAGGATCTGGCTATCAAGGTCGATCGCCGTATCGGCGGCTTGGAAAACGGCCTGACCTATATGCGCGGCATCCTGAACGGTATGAAGAACCTCGGCGTTCTGGAGGCGCGGCAGGTCCAGGAAGAGGAGTTGAATCACTGGATCGACGCCGACCCGGATCGTCGGAAGAAATACGGCGAGGTTCTGCCCCGGATTCAGAACATCCAGGCGGCGGCCCGGAAGACCCGGGAGCGGGACGGAGCCCTGTCCGGTCTGTTCCGCGGCTCCACCCTCCTCAATTCAGCAGATACGTTCTACCGCTTGTCCATTGAACGGGTGAAGCCGGATATGGAAAGGGAGCAGGGTTTCCAGGAACGGGACTGGGAGCGGATGAAACAGAGGCAGATGCGCCGCCAGCGCAGTCTGGATGTCCGGGTGGACCGGGCGCTGTTCGAGAGGGCGATCCTGGAAGCGGCCAGGCTTGCTCCCGGACAGCGGATCGCCGCTCTGGATCACGTCATCGGGATCAAGGCCGGCATGGCGGAAGAGAAGCTGACGGAAAAGGCGGAAGCGTTCCTGGATAGTTACTACCGGCAGACAAAGATGATGGACCTCGATGCCCGTCTTGCTTTGATGGATATGGATACAGCCGGGATCGAGGCAATGGACGATCCAGCGGTACGGCTGGCGGTGGCCCTGTACCCGCTTTCCTTCGAGATCGAGGAGAACGACAAGACCCGGTACGGCGCCCTGGCCAAGTTGCGTCCGTTGTATATGGAGGCGCTGCTGGCGATGGGCGGCGGGAAGATTTATCCCGACGCCAACGGATCGCTGCGGGTGAGCTTTGGCCAGGTGAAAGGGGCGCCGGCTGCGGACGGGGTGTTTTACACTCCCCAGACCAGCCTGGCAGGCCTGGTGGCCAAGCATACCGGTGAAGGTGAATTCAACGCGCCTTCCTCAGAGCTGGAAGCGGTGAAGGTTTTGCGGGAGGGTGGCAAAACCCGCTACCTGGACAAGAACCTTGGGGATGTTCCGGTGAATTTCCTGGCTGCGCTGGACACTACCGGCGGCAACTCCGGTTCCGCGGTTCTCAACGTCCGGGGGGAATTATGCGGATTGCTGTTCGACGGCACCTTTGAGTCCATGGCGGCGGACTACCTGTTCGACGAGCGCACCACGCGATCGATTGTGGTGGACAGCCGTTACATGCTTTGGATCATGACCGAGGTTGACAAGGCCGACAATCTGCTTGCGGAGATGGAAATCGTTCCCGCCGCCGTCGAATAGCCGGCGGCGGGAACCGTTGCGTTCAGGGGCAGCTAGTGGCGATTCTGGGAATCCCTCCGGTGGCATTGCCCAAAGGTCCTTCACCGTCCGGACACCCGTTTACCGCCCGCACCAGGTAGTAGAACCCTTCTCCTGGCGGCAGGGGATCGGAATCCACAGCCTGGGTGTCACTGCCGTCGCCGGATTCGATACAGTCGGCATTGGTTACGAAATCGGCCGGATCTCCGGACCGGATGACATCGTAGACGAGGGCGTTGCCGCCGGGGTACACGGGAAGATCCCATGTGATCGTATCGGTTGTAGCGTCGATTAACAGATTGACCGCTTCTCCCGGTGTCGCCCAAGAATCGCCCACACTGTCGTCGCAGTCCCCGTCACAGACAGTGTACGTGTCGCCGTCGATGTCAGGATTATCATCCGCTGCACCGTTGCAGTTCTCGTCGATGCTGTTACAAGTAATCTCGGTTGCGCCTGGGTGGATCAGAGGATCGGTATCGTCGCATTCGTCACAAACTGAGTAAGTGTCCCCGTCGATATCCGGTGTGTCGTCCGCAACGCCATTGCAATTCTCGTCGATGCCATTACAGGTGATCTCGGTAGCGATAGGATTGATCAAAGGATCGGTGTCGTCGCATTCGTCACAAACGGAGAAGAGTGTCGCCGTCAAAGTCAGGAGTATCGTCCGCGACGCCGTTGCAGTTTTCATCGATGCCGTTACAGGTGATCTCCGTTGCGGCCGGGTTGATTAATGGATCGGTATCGTCGCAATCGTCGCAAACCGAATGGGTGTCACCGTCGACGTCAGGGGTATCGTCTGCTACGCCGTTACAGTTTTCGTCGATGCCGTTACAGGTAATCTCGGTAGCACCCGGGTTGATCAACGGATCAGCATCATCGCAGTCGTCACAGACGCTGTAGGTGTCACCGTCCACGTCAGGAGTATCGTCTGTAACACCGTTACAGTTCTCGTCGATGCCGTTACAGGTGATCTCCGTGGCGGCGGGGTTGATCAAAGGATCGGTGTCGTCGCAATCGTCGCAAACCGAGTAGGTGTCACCGTCGACGTCAGGCGTATCGTCTGCTACGCCGTTACAGTTTTCGTCGATGCCGTTACAGGTGATTTCAGTTGCGGTCGGATTGATCAAAGGATCAGTGTCGTCGCAATCGTCGCAAACCGAGTAGGTATCACCGTCGACGTCAGGCGTATCGTCCGCTACGCCGTTACAGTTTTCGTCGATGCCGTTACAGGTGATTTCAGTTGCGGCCGGGTTGATCAGTGGATCGGTATCATCGCAGTCGCCGTCACAGACGGTGAAGGTGTCGCCGTCCACGTCCGGAGTATCGTCGACCAGGCCGTTGCAGTTTTCATCGATGCCGTTACACGTGATCTCGGTGGCGGCCGGGTTAATCAAAGGATCGGTGTCGTCGCAATCGTCACAAACCGAATAGGTGTCACCGTCCACGTCAGGAGTGTCGTCCGCGACCCCGTTACAGTTTTCATCGATGCCGTTGCAGGTGATTTCGGTTGCAGCCGGGTTGATCAAAGGATCGGTGTCGTCGCAATCGTCGCAAACCGAGTAGGTGTCACCATCGACGTCAGGGGTATCGTCCGCTACGCCATTGCAGTTCTCGTCAATGCCGTTGCACGTGATCTCGGTTGCAGCCGGGTTGATCAGTGGATCGGTATCATCACAATCACCGTCACAGACGGTGAAGGTGTCGCCATCAATATCCGGGGCGTCATCGGCCAGACCGTTACAGTTTTCATCGATGCCGTTACAGGTTATCTCTGTGGCAGCCGGGTTGATTAAAGGATCGGTGTCGTCGCAATCGTCGCAAACCGAATAGGTGTCACCATCGACGTCAGGAGTATCGTCCGTGACCCCGTTACAGTTTTCATCGATGCCGTTACAAGTGATCTCCGTGGCAGCCGGGTTGATTAAAGGATCGGTGTCGTCGCAATCGTCGCAAACCGAATAGGTGTCACCATCGACGTCAGGAGTATCGTCTGCTGCGCCGTTACAGTTTTCGTCGATACCGTTGCATGTGATTTCGGTGGCAGCCGGATTGATCAGTGGATCGGTGTCGTCGCAATCGTCACAGACTGAGTAGGTGTCGCCATCGACGTCCGGTGTATCGTCCGCGACGCCGTTGCAGTTCTCGTCTATGTCGTTACAGGTGATTTCGGTTGCGGCGGGGTTAATTAAAGGATCGGTATCATCGCAGTCGCCGTCGCAGACAGTAAATGTGTCGCCATCAATATCCGGGGCGTCATCGGCCAGACCGTTACAGTTTTCATCGATGCCGTTACAAGTGATCTCCGTGGCGGCCGGGTTGATCAAAGGATCGGTATCATCGCAGTCACCGTCGCAGACGGTGAACGTGTCGCCGTCGACGTCAGGAGTATCGTCCGCGATCCCATTACAGTTTTCATCAATGCCGTTACAGGTGATCTCTGTGGCGGCCGGATTGATTAATGGATCGGTGTCGTCGCAATCGTCACAGACTGAGTAGGTGTCGCCATCGACGTCCGGTGTATCGTCCGCGACGCCGTTGCAGTTCTCGTCTATGCCGTTACAGGGGATTTCGGTGGCAGCCGGATTGATCCCTGGATCGGTGTCGTCGCAATCGTCACAGACTGAGTAGGTGTCGCCATCGATGTCAGGAGTATCGTCCGTGACCCCGTTACAGTTTTCGTCGATGCCGTTGCATGTAATTTCGGTGGCGGCCGGGTTAATCAAAGGATCGGTATCATCGCAGTCGTCGCAGACACTGTAAGTGTCACCGTCGCCGTCAGGAGTGTCGTCTTCGACGCCGTTGCAGTTCTCGTCGATGCCGTTACAGGTGATCTCCGTGGCGGCGGGGTTGATCAACGGATCAGCATCATCGCAGTCGTCACAGGCCGAGTAGGTGTCGCCGTCACCGTCGGGAGTATCGTCGGCCGCGCCGTTACAGTTTTCATCGATGCCGTTACAGGTGATCTCCGTGGCGGCCGGGTTAATCAAAGGATCGGTATCATCGCAGTCGCCGTCACAGACGGTGAAGGTGTCACTGTCCACGTCCGGCGTGTCGTCGGCCAGGCCGCTGCAGTTCTCGTCGATGCCGTTACAGGTTATCTCCGTGGCTCCTGGGTTAATCAGCGGATCAGCATCATCGCAGTCGTCACAGACCGAGTAGGTGTCGCCGTCACCGTCGGGAGTATCGTCGGCCGCGCCGTTACAGTTTTCATCGATGCCGTTACAGGTGATCTCCGTGGCGGCGGGGTTGATCAGCGGGTCGGCGTCGTCGCAATCGTCGCAGACGCTGTAGGTGTCGCCGTCACCGTCAGGAGTGTCATCAGTCACGCCGTTGCAGTTTTCATCGATGCCGTTACAGGTGATCTCAGCTGCGGCTGGATTGATCAAAGGATCGGTATCATCACAATCACCGTCACAGACGGTGAACGTGTCACCGTCGACGTCAGGAGTGTCGTCCGCGATGCCGTTGCAGTTCTCGTCGATCCCGTTGCATGTGATTTCGGTAGCGCCCGGGTTGATCGCCGGGTTGGTATCTTCGCAGTCCACGCACGTTGAATATGTGTCACCGTCGAAATCCGGCGTATCGTCCGCCAGACCGTTGCAGTTCTCATCGATTCCGTTACAGGTTATCTCAATTGCGGCGGGATTAATCAAAGGATCGGAATCGTCGCAGTCAAGACACATCGTGAACGTATCGCCGTCTAAATCCGTAGTGGGGTATTCATCATCGAATCCGTTGCAATTCTGGTCGATGCTGTCGCAGTAGATTTCCGGGACACCGGGGTTGATCGTCGGGTCCGAATCGTTGCAATCACCGTCGCAAATGGTGTACGTGTCGCCGTCGGTGTCGGGCGCGTCGTCTGCGAGGCCGTTGCAGTTCTGATCAATATCGTCGCAGATGATTTCCGTTGCGCCGGGGTTGATGGCCGGATTGCCATCGTTGCAGTCGCCGTCGCAAATGGTGTACGTATCGGTGTCGGCGTCAGGTGCGTCATCGGCAGCACCGTTGCAATTCTCGTCGATCGCGTTGCACGTGATTTCGGAGGCGCCGGGATTTATCAATGGATCGGCGTCGTTGCAGTCACCCTGGCAGACGGAATAGGCGTCGCCATCGATGTTTTCGTCGATTCCGCCTGTCGTGTCCGGCCAAACGGGGTCGTCGCAATCGTTGTTGACCCCGTCGCAAACCTCTGCCGCTCCTGGATAAATCGCAGGATTAGTGTCATCGCAGTCGGTACATATGGTGTGGGTATCGCCGTCGACATCCGGGGCATCGTCCGTGACGCCGTTGCAGTTCTCATCGATGCCGTTGCATGTGATCTCGGTGGCACCGGGATGGATTAATGGATCACTGTCGTCGCAGTCACCGTCGCAGACGGTGTAGGTGTCGCCGTCGATATCCGGCGTATCGTCGGCCAGGCCGTTGCAATTCTCGTCGATCGCGTTGCATGTGATTTCGGAGGCGCCGGGATTGATCAACGGATCGGTGTCATCGCAGTCCACGCACGTTGAATAGGTATCACCATCAAAATCCGGCGTATCGTCGGCTAGGCCGTTGCAGTTCTCATCAATCCCGTTGCAAAATATCTCGCTGGCGTCGGGATTAATCAACGGATCGTTATCGTTGCAGTCAAGACACATTGTGAACGTGTCGCCGTCGATATCCGTGGAGGGGTACTCGTCATCGAATCCGTTGCAGTTCTGGTCGATGCTGTCGCAGTAGATTTCAGAGGCACCGGGGTTGATCGTCGGGTCCGAATCGTTGCAATCGCCGTCGCAGGTATGGTATGTGTCGTTGTCCAGGTCCGGGTTGTCGTCGGCCGATCCGTTGCAGTTCTGATCAATATCGTCGCAAATGATTTCCGTTGCGTCGGGGTTGATAGCCGGGTCGCTGTCGTTGCAATCGCCGGCGCAAGCGGTGTACGTGTCGGCGTCGGCGTCGGGTTCGTCATCGGCAGCACCGTTGCAATTCTCGTCGATCGCGTTACATGTGATTTCGGTGGCGCCGGGATTGATCAATGGATCAGCGTCGTTGCAGTCTCCCTGGCAGACGGAGTAGGCGTCGCCATCCATATTTTCGTCGATCCCGCCTGTCGTGTCCGGCCAAATGGGGTCGTCGCAATCGTTGTTGACCCCGTCGCAAATCTCTAACGCTCCGGGATAAATCGCAGGATTGGTGTCATCGCAGTCGATGCATACGGAGTAGGTGTCTCCGTCATCGTCCGGTTCGTCATCGGCGAGGCCGTTGCAATTCTGGTCGATGCCGTCACAAGTGATTTCCGTGACCCCGGGGTTGATAGTAGGATCGGTGTCGTCGCAGTCGCCCTGACAGATGGAATAGGTGTCGCCATCGACGTTTTCATCGATCCCGCCTGTCGTGTCCGGCCAGCTCGGATCGTCGCAGTCGTTGTTGACCCCGTCGCAAACTTCAGTCGCCCCGGGATAGACCGCTGCATCGGCGTCATTGCAATCCGGTATCAGTCCTTGCGGACAGTCCACATGGCCTGAAGAGCCGTATCCGTCGCTGTCGTTGTCGGTACAGCCGTCGGTGCGGATATCGATCTCGGCGATGGTATTGCCCGGCAGGGTCATCCAGCGAGACCAGGGGAACAGGGGATTGTCGGCAACCGTCCGCATCTGCCAGTGATAACCTGTCACCGTAGTCAGTCCGGTCACCAGTTCGTTGAACTGAGCAGCGCTGCCGTTGATTCCGGGTGAGCCGGAATCGGTCATGACAGAGGAGTCGGTAGCAAGGCCGCTGAATGGGGTCCCCAGCGGTTGAATTTCCCACTCAAGCTGGATGCCGCCGCGGCCGGCGGGCGTACGCCCGAGCGCTTTCAGTCGGAAACCTGCCTGTGAATCGGAGCGGCCGCCGAGGGCGATGGGGGCACTATCGTCGGTCCGAGCCTGACGCGGAAGACGGGCCAGTCCGCCTGAGGCACCGCCGTAGAACAGATCGGCTCGGCCCTCGTTGACCGCCAGATTGGTCCACTGGTCCGCCGCCACCACCAAGTCGTTAAAGCCGTCCCCGTTGACGTCTCCGGCCTCCGCGACCGAGTTGCCCAGGTTAGCCCCGGCCTGATCCACTTCAAACGTCCACGCCGGGCCTGTCGCCAGTCCGGTGGCGGAGCCGAGGAAGACAAACACCATGCCTTCGTCGATTTCAGGGTTGTCGTACTTCTTTGCGCCCACCACGATATCGCTGTAGCCGTCGTGATTGATGTCACCTGCCGTCGAGACAGAGATTCCGAATTGGGAGAATGCCTGGCCACCGGCTGCCGACCAGTTCTCGGTGGTAGCCAGGCCACCGGAAGAACCGTGAAATACCAGTACCCGACCTTCGTTGTCGCTTTGGTAGGCGCCGACGACAACATCACTGAAGCCATCGCCGTTGACGTCGCCTGCCGTGTCCACCGAAACTCCAAACTGACCGCCTACGGCATCCTTGGTCCAGTCCGGGGTCAAGGATGGGCCTGTGGACGAACCGTGAAACACATACGCTTTGCCGTTGCCCGGGGCCCGCCGTCCTCCCAGGATGATGTCGCCGTACCCGTCACCGTTGACGTCGCCGGCCCGGGAAACCGAGTAGCCGAATTGCTCATTTTCCGCCGAGGATTGATAGGTCCAGGTGGGAACCGTCGAAAGTCCGGTAGGGGAGCCCAGGAAAAGATATGCACGTCCGGAATCCACCGCCGCGCCGTCAAACAGCGGAGCGCCCACCAAAACGTCGGCGTAGCCATCGCCGTTGACATCGCCGGCGGTGCTGACGGAGTACCCGAATTCACTACCGGCCTGGTTGCTTTCAGCAGACCAGGACGGTGTGGAAAGGAGACCGGTGGGAGAGCCGAGGAACAGATACGCTCGGCCTTCGTCCAGTTCCGGATTGTCGAACGCCCGGGACCCGATGATGACATCGTCGTAACCGTCGCCGTTGACATCTCCCGCATGGGATACCGACCAACCGAAATCTTCTTGATCCTGATCGCCCCAGGCGACCCATGATTCGGTCGTTGCCGGACCGTCCGGAGAGCCGAGGTAAATCAGCACCCGACCCATTTCCGTTATACCGGTATTGAACCAGGGAGAGCCGATGACGATGTCGGTGTAGCCGTCACCGTTCACATCCCCGGCCATGTCGACCTGGACGGCGAATTCATTGTTGGTTTTGCGGGGTTGTACGTTCCAGTCGGGAGTGTCGGACAGGATGCCCGCCAGACCGGCGTAGACCAGGGCGCGGCCTTCATCGCCGGACGGGATCAGGTCATACAGCGGCACGCCGACCAGCAGATCGCTGAACCCGTCTCCGTTGGCGTCTCCGGCAGTCGCAATAGCGGTCCCGAAATTCGCTCCATTCTGGTCGCCGACGACTTCCCAGTCCGGCGCCGTTCCAAGGCCTCCCGCGGATCCCTCATAAACAACGGCACGGCCTTCATCGGCCGTGATGGCATCGAATGAGGGGGCACCGATGGCCAAGTCGGCGTACCCGTCGCCGTTGACGTCTCCGGCGGTTCCCAATGCGGCGCCGAAATTTTCACCGGCCTGGCTGCCGTCGGCCGTCCATGTTGCCGGACCGAACGGAGCCGCCGGTCCGCCGGAGAACAGGTAGACCTTGCCGGCGTCCACTGCGGTTGTATCGTACAAAGGGGCTGCCGCAGCCAGATCCGCATAGCCGTCGCCGTCTGTATCTCCTGAGGGGGCCAGTGCAGTCCCCAGCCGACCGTCGGCCTGGTCACCGTCCACGGTCCAGTCCGGCGCCAGAGAAGGTCCGCTGCCTGACCCGAGGAAGACCGCGACCTGTCCGGCATCCACCGCAGGTGTGTCGAACAGGGGTGCGCCGACAGCCAGGTCTGCGTAGCCGTCACCGTTGATGTCGCCTGCCCCTGCGACTGCGGCGCCAAACCCTGCGCCGGCCTGGCCGCCGTCGGCGTTCCAGGAACTGGTAGAAGCAGGGCCGCCGCCGGCCCCGAGGAACAGGTAGGCCCGGCCTTCATCGGCGAGCGAGCCGTCATATCCTGATGCTCCCACCAGCAGATCGGCGAAGCCGTCACCGTTGACGTCGCCGGCGCCTGCGATCGCGGCGCCGAATCCGGCGCCGTCCTGGCCGCCGTCGCTGCTCCATGCCGGTGTGGTGGAGAGACCTGTGGCGGATCCGGTGTAGAGCCATACCCGGCCTTCGTCGGTGAAACTGCCGTCATAGTTCGGAGCGGCAATCATCACATCGTCGTAACCGTCCCCGTTAACGTCGCCGGTTGCGGCAACGGCGGTGCCCAGGCCGGCTCCATCCTGATTTCCATCCATGGTCCAGGCCGGTGAGGCAGCCGGTCCGGTTGCCGATCCCAGGTACAGCACCACCCGGCCCTCGCCGGACTGGTCGTCGCTGAAGTCGGGAACGCCGATGATGATGTCGCTAAAGCCGTCGCCGTTCACATCCCCGGCGGTGGATACTGATCGGCCGAAGCCGGAACCGGTGTGCGGTCCATCTGCAAACCATTCAACCGAGGTAAACAGCGGGTCCACGGTGATGGGATAGACTGCATTGGAGTCATCAATCTCGATAGCCAGCCGTCCATCCACTATTGCAAGTCGGGCCGGTACGGTGGATCCGGTTGAATCGAGAACCAGGAGTTCTCCGTATCTCAGGACCGGTTGTCCGGCAGGGTCACGGAATTCGATGGATGAACCGATGGCGTCAGGGAACGCCGACAAGGGGCCGCCAAGATCAAAATACAGAACCAACGATCCGGCTCCTCCAATGTCGGGACGATTGTCGATGGTGAAGCCTTGTTTTAGACCGCCTGGTTCGTTGACGTACCAGTCCGACAGGCCGTTGAAGAACCGCTCGACTCGCTGGCCGGATACGGCCAGCCAGGGCGTTTCAGTAAGGACCAGGTCGGCGCCGGTGGACATGGCGACGAATTCCAGGGTCAGGATCGGATTCGGGTCCAAGCCGGCAGGATCTTCAAGAACGATCCGATCCGGGGAGATTCGCACGGAGAAACGATGCACCTGGTTAGGCGCCACCCAGTCTCCATCCATGCTGGATGCGAAACGGTAGGTGTCCGACTGAGCGCCTGCTGTTCCGGTAAGAAACGTGAAGAGACATACTGCCATCACAAGGCAGGTTCGTCGCTGGTGCATTTTAATACTCCCGTGACTACTAATAATGAAGTTACCTCAATATAGAGGAAATCCGGACGCTAGGAAACGTGGAATGTTGTAATCGGGAAGGACCATCCAGGCGCACAACGCCATGGAATAAAGCGAAATATTCAAATACAGCAATATTCTTCCGGAAAACCGAAGGTCATCCGATCAGGTAGGTGTTGCCCTTGAACGTCAATATGAACCGGCCGGCCGTTGTTTCTCCGATCAATTCGGCCAACATGTGGAAGGCGGCCCGGCTGAACCGGGCGTCGAACGGGCCACCGCCGCGTCCTGGCCGGACCCGTGTGTAGAGGGCGTTATCCGGGCCGATGCGCAGCGCCTGCAGGTTCAGTGGTTCCACCGTTCCGTCTTGCAGAACGATGCCGATCTCTTCCGTGGTGTGCTCCGTGTCGGGGATCCGAACCGACCGGACGATGAACGGGACATCTTCCACCTCCACCGAACTCCGGTCCGATCCGCACCGGACGATCAGGCCGTCCGTGTGCGTCCAGCACCAGATGTTCGAACAGAAACCGTCGGGTGCCCTGGTGAGTGACTGTGACTCCGTCCCAGGTCCACTCGCCGTCCCGGTTCAAGGCCAGTTGGGGGGACACTCAGTACCGGTAGGTTGCCTGGAGCAGCCAGGCGGTGTTGTCGGCGCCGAAGAACTGTTCTTCGTCGAGGTATTCCAGGTGGAAGCCGGGACCGGAGTCGTGCAGCACTCCGGCCCGGACAACGGTCTTTTGCACGTCCCCGGCTTCCCCTTCGGCTTCCAGGAACGGCGCCCAGCGGCCGCCGCCGGGTCGGACCATGTAACGGATGCCGCCCCGGGCATGCCAGCGTTCCTCCTCGCCGAAGGCCGAGTCCAGCAGGTAACCGGCCCTGAACCGCCAGTCCAGGCCGGAGCGCTCCCGGATCCGGCCGTAGCGGTCGGTCTCCAGGCCGCCTTCCAGGACGTTGATGCTGGTCACTGTGTCGTTGGCTATGGCGGCCAGATGATTGGAGCGGTGGTAGAAGTAACCGCCGGCCCACAGGCTTCCCCAGCGCCGTTCCACCCCGGCGTGATAGAGGTAGTACAACTCGTCGGCTGATTCGCCTCGCAGGACGTTGCCGTCCACCTCGATCAACCCGCGCCAGTTTCCGGCGAAGTCAGGGGAAACGACACGTATCCGGAGCCGGCCGAAGGTGCGGTCATCGCCGCCGCCCAGGGCGACGGCGCCGTCGATATCCCCCCCGGATACCGACTCCATGCCCTCGCGCGGCGCCTCCAGGAGGTCGATGCCGGCAAGCACGCCGGACAGCCCGAGCCCCAGGGGATTGTTGCCGTTCAGGTAATGGATGAACAGATCGGCATACCGCCCACCGGGAAGCACGAACCCGATGCGCGGTCCGCCGCGGAAATCCGCGTCGAAATCGTCTGAGGAAAGCAGGCCGTCCGCCGCCAGATCGAACCCGACACGGAACTTCCGCCAGGGTCGCCGCCAGGCGAAACGGCCCCGGGCGAAGCCGTCGGCGTCGACACGCTGGTCTTCGAGAACGATGCCGGCGTCCACGCCCAGGTCCCATGCGCGGTCGGAAACCGGGCGCCGCAACCCTGCGGTTTCCCACCCGCCGCCGACATAGCGGATATTGGCGTGGCCCGGATCGGTCCACCAGTACCCGGCCTCTCTGCCCGGCGAACAGGGACCACGGTCCGATCCGGGTCCCCAGGTCGGCGCGGTACAGCACGTCACGGACGATGAAGGTGAAGTCGGTGGCGGTCCCCTCGATGGCGGTGGTGGTGTCGACGGCGAAGTACAGATTCGAACCGTCTCCGATCCGGAACGGGATCTCCACGTTGATGTCGCCGACGAGATCCAGTTCATCGGAAAAGACCCGGGCCAGACCGCCTTCGGCCCGGACCGGTTCCGCGGCCCTGATCGGTCCGGTTATTGCGACCATGAAAAGGACGAACGACAGGATGGTTCGAATCATCGTCCCCATCCATCGGCTTTTCGCAGGTAGCGGATCAGGACGCATCCCTCCGGCAGGTCGGAGCGCTCCTCCTCCTTGAACGATTTCTCAAGGCGAAACGGAAAATGTACGTCGCAGTCCGGCACTTCGTCCGGCACCAGTGTAACGAACCATTCGTCGATGTGGTCCTGGAGCAGTTCGTAGATCTGACGGCCGCCGATGACGAAGTGCGGTGCAGGGCATCGTGCCAGAAGACGGACCAGGTTGTGATCGTCCACACCATGAACCCGGTCCATCTCACGTACGGTGATGTCGAGGGCGGATGGATCATGGGTCAGGATGACGTTGTCCCGATTCGGAAGTGGTTTCCGGGGGAGGCTGTCCCAGGTGTTGCGGCCCATGATGACGGTGCCGTTCAGGGTCCGTTTCTTGAACAGTTTCAGGTCCGCGGTGTAGTGCCACGGCAGGTCGTTGCCCTTGCCGATGCAGCCGTGCCGGTTCATGGCGACAATTCCGATCATCGGGGTCTTCAGACCGCCACCTTGCCCTTGATGGCCGGGTGGGGATCGTATCCGGTGAGGCGGATATCGTTCTCGTCGAACCGGGTAATGTCCCGGATCTCCGGGTTCAGCTCCAGGCGCGGCAGAGGACGGGGTTCTCTTCCGAGTTGTTCACGGACTTGCTCCATATGGTTCTCGTATATGTGAACATCGCTGAAAGTGTGGGTGTATGTGCCCGGTTTCAGGCTGCAGGCCTGGGCCATCATCTGCGCCAGCAGCGCATAGCTGGCGATGTTGAACGGGACGCCCAGGAAGGCGTCGCAGCTACGCTGGAACATGTGCGCCGAGAGCCGGTCGCCGTACACCCGGAAGTGCACCAGCACATGGCATGGCGGCAAAGCCTGTTTTGGCCTGTCCACGGCGTTCCAGGCGTTTAAAATGATCTGTCGGTTATCAGGATTATTTCGAATCTGGTCCTGGACCCAGAGCAGCTGGTCCACCCCTTCCCCGTCGTAGTTCACCGCATCAGTCCGGTCCGATTTCATGCCCCGGTAATCGGCCCCGAAATGTCGCCATTGCCAGCCGTACACCGGTCCCAGGTCGAACTCTTGCAGGCCCCGCGACCTGCAATGCTCCTTGGTTGCCCACTCGTTCCAGATGCGGCATTTCCTTTCCTGGAGCCAGCGGACGTCGGTATACCCGTGGATGAAGAACAGGAGTTCGGTGATGATCGACGGCATGTGAGTTCTTTTAGTGGTTACCAGCGGAAAACCCTCACCAAGGTCGAAACGTATCTGGTGTCCCCAGACCGATTTCGACCTGACTCCGGTGCGGTTTTCGGTCCACTCCCCGTCATCCAGGATCGTATTCAACAGGTTTAGGTATTGCCTCATGGGTGGATTGTAGCAGGGCGCTCTACAGGCCCAACTCCTCCAGGCGCCGGACGATGTCCCTGCCGGCGGTTTTGGTATTCACGTCCCGGTCGATGTACAGGATCTTGCCGTCGGCGCCGATGTAGAATGTATGCCTCGCAGCATACATGCCGAACGCCTTCAGGACGCCGAACGCCCGTGCGGTCTTTTTGTCCGGATCGCTCAGGATCGGGTAATCCAGTTCCAGTGATTCGGCGAACTTTCGGTTGGTCTCGGGATCGTCGATGCTTGCCGCGTAGTACGCCACGTCGAATTGCCGCAACATTTCGCCGCTCTCACGGAGCGACTTGCATTCCATAGTTCAGCCGCCTGTGAAAGCCTTGGGAAACCAGGCGATGACCACTGCCCGCTTGCCCAGATGGTCGGCGAGGCTGTGGACCGCGCCGTCGGATCCGGGAAGGGAGAATCCGGGTGCAGCATCACCTGCCGTCAGCTTCTTTTCTGAACCTCCCATTGCCATAAGAGCCGTAAGCATCATTATCGGTATCCATTTCATGATCGTCACTCACCTCCTCAGGCCTGCAGGCTCCGGCAGGACGCCGAGCAGGTCCTCCTCCCACACCCGGGCCCGGGTTTCCGCAGACAGGTTACCGCCGGTAAGGATCACCAGGGCTGTTTCTTTTTTCTTCCTCCCGCCGAGCCATCGGGCGGCCCCTGCCATGCCCAACACCGCGGTTGGCTCCACGGTCGCTTTCAGGAGATGGGTCAGCCATTGGGTCCAGTAGACGATCTCCTCCTCGTCCACCTCGATGATGCCGTCGGTCCGGCGGATATAACGGAATGTCCGCTCCGAAAGGCTGAGGGTCTGGACGCCGTCCGCCAGGGTCCGGGGCGCCTCATCGAACCGGAACAGGGCGCCGGAACGGTAGGATCGGGCTGCGTCGTTGGCAGAGACCGGCTCTACGCCGTAGATCGCCGTCTTGGGCGCCAGCTCCCGGAACGTGACCGTGCTTCCGGACAGCAATCCACCTCCGCCGCACGGAGTGAATACCGCTGTGGGGAGCAGGCCGTCCTCCAGCACTTCCAGGGCGGTGGTGCCCTGGCCGGCGATGACCTCGTCACGGTCGTACGGGTGGAGCAGCATGGCGCCTTCCTTCGCCATGGCCGCCGAGCCTCTCTCCGCCTCCTGGCGTGTCGGGGCGGTTACCACCGCTGCGCCGTAGGCCCGGGTCGCCTGCTGCTTGATGGTCGACGCCGATTCGGGCATAAAGATGGTGCAGGGAATCTCCATTTGATTGCACGCCCAGGCTACTGCCTGAGCGTGGTTGCCGGAGCTGTGACTTACCACGGCGGAGGGAAGCTCGCCCCGCTCCTTAAGAACCAGCAGGGTGTTCAGCGCCCCTCTCGCCTTGAACGCGCCGATTTTCTGCAGGTGTTCCGCCTTGAACACGATCCTGTGGCCCAGGAGCCGGTTCAGGAGTGTGGATTCCAGGAGCGGAGTGTGGTGGACGGCGTTGCCCATCCGTTCCCGGGCCGCTCGGATCTGGTCAATCGTTACCATGACTCTTCGACTTCTTGAAGTAGCGGTCCGGATCCCACCGGGTCCAGCCCTCGGTTGCCTGTGATGGCGGTTCAAGCTTTTCTTCGTGCGGTCCGTCCGGCTTCGGCCGTTGCCTGAGGAACAGTTTGTCCCCATCGATCCGGACGTCGAAGACATTCAGACGGCACCACTCCCGTGCGTCGGAAAGACCGCTGTCGATGCTGAACTTCCACTGGTGCCAACTGCATTCCAGCTGGTTGTCGGTGATCCGTCCCTGGCTCAGGGAGGCCCCCATATGGGGGCAGGTGTCGGAGACGGCGACATATCCGTCCCGGGTCTTGAACACCGCCACGTCCTCGCCGTTACAGGAGAACACCCTGGAACTGCCCCGGGTGAGCTTGGTGAGCCGGCGGGCGGAACCGACATGGACGAAATCGGGCATAGGATCTCCCTAGGAATCAGGAGCTTACCTTAATACAATCTACCGGTGAGAGTAGTTGCAAAAAGAACGCCGTTCCTGGCAGTGGTCGTCGTCCTGGCGCTGGCGGTCTCCTGCGGCCCGCGCCAACCGCCGTCGGAAAGACCTGCGCCGGACTCCGGCTGGGACGAGGAAGGGATCGCCTCGTGGTACGGCAAGAAGTTCCACGGCCGGCGGACCGCCAACGGCGAGCGATACGACATGTACGGCGTTACCGCCGCCCACCGGACCTTGCCCTTCGGCACGGTGGTCCTGGTCCGGAACATGAACAACGGCAAAGAACTGCAGGTCCGGATCAACGACCGGGGCCCGTTCATCAAGGGCAGGATCATTGATCTCTCGTACGGCGCAGCCAGGAAGCTGGACATGATCCGGGACGGTATCGTGCCGGTCCGGATCCGTGTGGTGCAACAGGGCCGGTCCTAGGGTTCGGGCTGGAAGGTCACCTGGGGGACGTACTCTTCACCTGCCAGTTGGATCGGTTCATCCCCGAAACCGTCGGATGGCGTCCAGGACGTATCGACAAGGCTCTTCTGCCAGGTGGACCTTCTCCCCCGGAAAACGTCGATCCCGGCGTCGAAGGCCGAGTCCGGCTGCCAGGTCGGATCTATGGGCGCCCGGTACCACCGGGACGGGTTGAAATTATTCAGATCCGGATCGTCGGTCCAGTCGCTGGACGGTCTCCAGTTCGAGTCAACGATGTCGTTCCGGAACCGGGCCGGCGGTTTGTCGAACGCCTCGATCTGATCGCCCATCTTCGGAAGCCGTGGCGTGGCACCGGATCCGGACAGTTCCTCCGGCCCGGTTTCCCGGATACCGGTAGGGGCTTCGTTTTGTTCTTCCGGATCACCCTCCGCCGTCAGACGGAACTCCTTCACCAGGCCGGCCGGGAGGGAGATCGCCCCTCCGGTTGCCAGATGCAGGATGTAGATGTCGTCCTTCCGTTCCAGTTCGACGCCTTTGAGAACCTGGCCGTCTTGGAGAATCAGTTCCGCCCCTGCCAGGGCGGCAGCCGGGATCAGGAGGGCCAGAACGACGGAAACGATGAAACGCATGGTCTAATGAGTATACTGCGCCTTAAGGAGTCCATGATGCCGGAACTGACCAAGGACGAACTGGCCACCCTGATCCGCCGGGTTTTCGGGTCCCACCCGGGAGATTGCAACCTGGCGGTGCTGTCCGACCTTCCCGACCGCGAACTGCCGGACAACCCGGAGTGGTCCGCCCGGCGGGAGATGGCCGCCGACTGGGCCGGAAAGCTCCAGGAAGTTGCAGAGGATCTGGGCCTCTCGGCGGCCGGACTTGTGCTGTACGACAACGTCCGCAGGAACAACGCCGAGCTTCCTGCGCGCTGCACCATCCAGCACAGCGGCCGGGAGACCACATTCGAGGAGATCCTCTCTACTCACCAGATCATCCTGGCCCCGACCGAACTCTCCGCCACCGCGCCGTTGAAGCTGCTGGCGAAGAAGCACAGGTTCCGGGCCGCCACCATGCCCGGTTTCGGAGCGTCGATGATCCCGGCCCTGCGCCTGGACTGGGAGGAGATCGACCAGCGCTGCCGGGAGTTGAAGCTCAAAGTCGACCAGGCCGACTCGGCCCGGATTCGTACGAGGGCAGGCGGGAAAGAGTTCGAATTGATCCTGGATCTGCGGTACCGCACAGGCACCGCAAGCGGCGGCCTGTTCGAACCGGCCGGGGATCGCCGGCAACCTGCCTTCCGGCGAGACCTACATCGTGCCGTACGAAGGGGAGCGGGACGGGGACCCGAGCAGGACCAGGCGGTGAGCTCCCCCTGGAACTGGATGGGGAACTGATGGTCTACCTGATAGAGGAGAACAGGATCGCAGGTGTTCTGGGCGACGGCCCCCTGGCTGAGGCGGAACGGACCGAGGCGGAAAACGAACCGGCCTACCGCAACGTGGCCGAGCTCGGTCTTGGAATGCTGGCCGGCTACGGCATCAAGCCGGTCGGTTCCCTGCTCCTGGACGAGAAGCTCGGCCTGCACATCGCCTTCGGCCGCAGCGATCATTTCGGAGGCCAGGTCGGTCCAAACGATTTCAGCTCACCGGACAAGGTGGTTCACATCGACCGGGTCTACATTCCGGAAGTGCAACCGCAGGTCACGGTGCTCGGCGTCGATCTTCTGGGAGAGGACGGTGTGGCCGCCCCGCTGATGCGGGACGGCCGCTACGTCTAGATAAACAGGGAAGCCTTACTCCGCCGGGCTCTCTCCCATTTCAGCGTTGCCGGGCGGAACAGCCGGGTCCGCCACCGCCGCCAGGATCTCCTGCAGCTCCACTTCGAAGATCAGGGTGGTGCCGGGAAGGATTCCGGGACGGCCCGCTTCGCCGTAGGCCGACTCCGGCGGGCAGGTCAGCTTCGCCTTGCCGCCGACCTTCATCTGGGCGACGCCCTCGCCAAAGCAGGGGACCACCTGGTTCAGAGCGAACTCCGCCGGTTCGCCCGCTTCCACCGAGCTGTCGAACACGGTGCCGTTGTGCAGGGTGCCGTGATAGTGCAGGCGGACCCGGTCGGTCATGGCCGGCTGGGCGCCGTCTCCGGCGGAGATCTCCTTGTAGACCACGCCGGAAGGCAGGACCGTGGCGCCTTCTTCGGCCTTGGCGGCTTCCACCGCCTTCTGGCCGGCTTCACGCTCACGCTCGATCTTCACCTTGACCCGCTCGTCGAAGATCTTCTCCAACCGAGGCGCGAACGCCTGGATGTCGAACGGCTCGTCGACCTCCTGGATGCCGTCGCGGAGGCCGCGTTGCACCAGTTTCAGTTCTTCGGGGGTGAGGTCCAGGATGGTCAGGTTCTGGGCCAGGCTGAACCCGATGACATACAACGCCTTCTGTTCATCGGTCTCCAGTGTCGGCGGCTGGTCGTCGGCAGCGGCGGCGCATCCTGTGAGCAGTGTCAGACAGAGTGATGTGCAGAGAATGACAGACTTCATGACGATCCTTTCTGAAGGAATGATGACTTGTTGAATCGGCCAGTCTAGCCGCAGTCCACCAGGACCGCATCCCCGTCGGCCAGAATGCTTGCGATTCCGCCGTTTTCCAGCTTTCCGAACAGCACTTGATCGGTGAGCGGCTTCTTGACCTTCTCGTCGATCACCCGTGCCAGGGGACGGGCGCCGAACGCCGGATCGTATCCCAGCCGGGCCAGGAGAGAGCGGGCCTCGTCCGAGACCTTGAGGCTTACCTTGCGGTCCTTGAGCTGTTCCCGGAGTTCGTTCAGGAACTTGTCCACGATTTTCTTCATGACTTCGGGGGACAGTGTTTTGAACGGGATCCGGCCGTCAAGGCGGTTGCGGAACTCCGGATTGAACACCTTCTCATAGGCCTGCCGGTCCGCCCCTTCCCGGGTCGATCCGTCATCGAAGCCGACCTGCCTGCCGGCCAGTTCCCGAGCGCCGACGTTGGAGGTCATCAGCAGGGTCACCTGCCGGAAATCGGTCTCTTTGCCGTTGGTGTCCGTGAGGGTGCCGTGGTCCATGATCTGGAGCAGGATGTTGAACACGTCCGGATGGGCCTTTTCGATCTCGTCCAGCAACAGCACCGCGTGAGGCGACCGATTCACCGCTTCGGTGAGCAGCCCGCCCCGATCGTAGCCGACGTACCCGGGAGGGGCGCCCACCAGGCGGGAAACCGAGTGCCGCTCCATGTACTCGCTCATGTCGAACCGCAGGAAGGCGATCCCCAGTGCCTGCGCCAACTGTTTGGCGACCTCGGTCTTGCCGACGCCGGTGGGGCCGGTAAGCAGGAAAGAGCCGATCGGACTGTCAGGCCTGCCCAGCCCGGCACGGGCCATCTTGATGGCGGAGATCAGCTTTTCGATGGCGTGATCCTGACCGAACACCACCTTCCTCACCTGGTCCTCCAGGCCCCGGAGCCGGTCCCGATCGCTCCCTTTGACTGTGTGGAGGGGGATCCCCGCCATGCCGGCGAGAACCCGTTCCACATCCAGGGTCCCGACCTGCTTTCTGCCGGCCAGGGCGGCGGTGGCGCCGGCCTCGTCCATGAGGTCGATGGCCTTGTCCGGCAGCTTCCGGTCCCGGAGATGCCGCCCGGCCAGTTCGGCGGCGGAAACCAGGGCGGACCGGGTGTACCGGATACCGTGATGTTCCTCGTAACGGGGTTTCAGTCCCAGCAGGATCTTTACCGTGTCGTCCACCGAAGGTTCCTTGATCTCCACCTTCTGGAACCGCCGGGCCAGGGCCCGGTCCCGCTCGAAGTACTGGCGGAAGTCTTCCCAGGTGGTGGCGCCGATGAACCTTGGCCTGCCGGCCTCCAGGGACGGTTTCAGCAGGCTGGAGGCGTCGGTGGTTCCCGATCCCGTGGCGCCGGCGCCGACCAGGGTGTGGATCTCGTCGATGAACAGGATCGACCGGTCCCGGGATTCCAGAGCGTGCAGCACCCCTTTCATGCGGTTCTCGAAGTCGCCCCGGTACCGGGTCCCGGCCAGAAGAGCGCCCATGTCCAGGGAGTGGATATCGACCCCTTTGAGCGGGTCGGGGACGTTGTCGTGGGCGATGAGCCAGGCCAGCCCCTCTACCAGGGCAGTCTTGCCCACCCCGGGGTCGCCGACCAGGACCGGGTTGTTCTTCCGGCGCCGCTGCAGGATATGGATCGCCCGATGGATCTCCCGTTCCCGGCCGATGAGCGGGTCGATCTTCCCTTCTCGGGCCAGGGCGGTGAGGTTCCGGGTGAAGTTCTGCAGTGGATCGGCGGCGGCATGGTCATCGTCATCCAGCGGCGATCCGGCAGGAGCGCCGGCCGGTTCCTCCCTGGAGATGCCGTGGGCCAGGTAGTTGACGATATCCAGGCGGGTGACCCCGGCCTGCTCCAGGAAGTGGACGGCGAAACAGTCCGGTTCGTCGAACATCGCCACCAGGAGGTCGTACCCTTCCAGTTCCTGCCTGCCCGCCCCTTCCACGTGGACCATGGCCCGGGTCATGACCCGCTGGATTCCCCGGCTCAGCACCGGTTCACCCTGCCTGTCCACAGGCAGGACTTCCACCTCTTCGTCCAGGAACCGGGCCAGCGTCTTCTTGAGGTGATCCGGATCGGCGCCGGCGTGCAACAGAACCCGGCTCGTCTTCTCATCCAGCAGCAGGGCGGCCATCAGATGCTCCAGCCCGGCGAATTCGTGTCCCCGTCCCGCCGCCTCGGTCATGGCGACTGAAATCGCGATCTGCAGGTCGGTGGAGAGTTTCATTCCGGCTCCGTCGTAAGTTTCAGAGGTTGCTCATTCTCCGCCGCATCCTTCAGAACGGCGGCAACCTTCGATTCCGCTACATCCCGGGTGTACACTCCGGCGATCCCTATCCCCTTGTAATGTACCTGCAGCATGACATGGGTCGCCTCGGTGCTGGTTTTGTTGAAATGTCGAACCAGTATGTCCAGGACGAACTCCATGGTGGTGTAGTCGTCGTTGTGCATGACGACCTTCCACCTCCTGGGCCGCTTGACCCGGTCCCGCTCCCTGGTGATGGTTTTTTCGTCCCGCTCGGTTTTTCCTGAACTCATACCGAACCCATTGTACCTGTTTCGGTGACAGGCACCTTAACCCGGGTTAAGGTGCCTGTCACCGCTTAACAGAGGTCGGTGTCAAGGGTCCAATCCTCGTGATGAAAACCGGAGAGCAGTGATTTCTCCAGTGCAGCCAGGTAGCGGTTCCGTGGCCAGGGGAACATCCCCAGTGAGGCCAGATGGTTGGTGTAGACTTGGGCATCCATCAGGGTGAACCCCCAGCGGGCCAGTTGCCGGACCAACCGGTGGAAGCAGGCCTTGGAAGCATCGGTGGCATCCGCGAACATCGACTCTCCGATGAAAACCGACCCGATCACCACGCCGTACAGGCCGCCTGCCAGCTGCTCGTCCTGCCAGCACTCGATGGAATGGGCGTAGCCCATGTGGTGCAGTGTGTTGTACGCCTCGATCATCGAACCTGTGATCCAGGTCCCTTCCTGGACCCGGGACGGTGTGGTGGCGCACTGTTCCATCACTCGCCGGAACGCCCGGTCCAGGGTAAACCGGAAACGGCGGGTCCGGATGGAACGCTCCAGCCGTTTCCTGCTCGGCAGCCGTTCCGGCTCCAGCACCATGCGCGGATCGGGCGAGAACCACAGCAGCGGGCACCCTTCGTGAGGCCAGGGAAAGATCCCGGAGCTGTACGCTTGGATCAAGCGCTCCGGGCGCAGGTCCCCCCCGACAGCCACAAGGCCGTTTTCGTCCGCCTCCCGGGGCGGCGGGAATGCGATGCTTTCCGAAAGGGTGTAGATCGGCATCGGGATTTCCTCATAACCGCATCTGCAGTACAATGCATGATACGCGAACCGACTGGAGCAGATCGATGCAGATCCGGACAGCCATCGACCCGCACTCTCGAGTTCCGACCCACACCGTCGCCGGCGCGCTGACCGTCAACCGGGTCCGCCGCGCCGTGACGAAACTGGTCGAACACCCCGAATACCGCCGGGACCGCAGCAGCCTGTGGGACCTGCGACAGACCGAGGGGTTGACCGGACCGGAGGATATCTGGCCGTTGGCGGAGATGATCAGGAGTGAAGAAATGAGGATCGGCCGTGGGATTATCGCCTTCGTTCTGAAATCGGAGTTGTTCTTCGCCATGGGCGAGCCCTGGGAGCGGACCTGGGATGCCGGCCGGGAGCGGGCCAGGGTGTTCGGTGATCTCCGGCATGCAACGGAGTGGCTCGAAGACCACGAGCACCGCAGGGACGCCTGATGACCGGGCCGTCAAGGGAACTCCGGAATCTCCTGGCAAGGGACCCGATCACGGTAGTGCTTACCGGAGCCGGGATCTCGGCCGAGTCCGGTCTGGCCACCTTCCGAGGCCCGGGCGGCCATTGGGAGGGGCGGGACCCGATGTCCCTGGCGACTCCGGAGGCGTTCGCCGTCGAACCGCTCACCGTCTGGCGGTTCTACGACTGGCGCCGGACCCAGGCCGCCTCGGCGGAGCCGAACCCGGCCCATCACGCCATTGTCGAACTGCAGCGGAGGCTGACCCGCCTGACTGTGGTGACCCAAAACGTGGACGGCCTCCACGAACGGGCGGGCACGAAAAATGTGATCCGGCTCCACGGCAGCCTCTGGACTCTGCGATGCACCGTCTGTGGCCGGGAGCGGGAAGACCTCCGCCCGGCCATCGATTCACTGCCGCCGACCTGCGAATGCGACGGCATGCTCCGCCCCGGGGTGGTCTGGTTCGGAGAATCGCTTCCTATGGAAGCCATGCAGCAGGCCCAGGAAGCCTCCGGGCAGTGCCGGTTGATGCTGGTGGTGGGAACCTCCAGCCTGGTCTACCCGGCAGCGGCGATGCCCCAGTTCGCCAGGTCGGCCGGAGCGTTTGTGGTGGAGATCAACCCGGAAGAGACCCCGCTGACACCGACGGTAAACGAGCATTACGACGGTCCGGCTGGTGAAATCCTGCCCGGTTTCGTGTCGGCCATGGCCTGAACCGGTGTATTCTTCTCCCGGCATGGCACAGGAACCCGGATCATCCAAAGGTATCGGCGGCGCTCTCAGGCAGGTTCTGGGGAGCCTGACGGAAGGGGCGCGTTACCGCGGGGAACTCCTCGCCCTGGAACTCAGCGAAGAGAAGCGATCCCTGATCTCCCTTCTCGTGCTGTCCATGGCGGCGCTGTTCTCCCTGTTCCTTTCCTTCATGTGCCTCAACATGCTGCTGCTGGTCCTGTTCTGGGAGGACCGGGCGCTCCTGGCCGGACTGCTGGTGCTGCTCTACCTGCTGGCAGCCGGGATCCTCGGACTGGTCATCCGGAACCGGATCCGGAACGCTCCGCGACCGTTCGACACTACCCTCGAGGTTCTCCGGAAAGATCAGGAGACCATAACCCGGAGAGGGGAACACCATGGCGATTGATCCGGACCCGAAACAGCGGGTGCTCCTCAAGATCAACATCCACCGTGAGGTCCTGGAGGCGGATGTCGACCTGCTCCGGTACAAGCTCCGGCCGTTCGGCGTGCTGGCCTCGGCGGCAGGATGGATCGGCAAGGCGATGACCTTCCGCACACCGAGACCTTCCCATGCAACCTCGAAACGGGCCGGCTTCGATCTGGAATCCCTGGTCTGGCTCGGCATCCCGGTGGTGCGGTATCTGTTGGGGCGGCGAAGGAAAAGGAAATGAGACGTTTACTGATCTCTTCCCTCATATTGCTTCCGTTTGGAACTATGGCGGGCACCCTGTCTGCCGAATCCAGGGAGATCTACCGCCGCGCCGAGCTGATCGAAACCCGGACCGGGGTTGTTGATGTGCGGGTTGTATTCGGTCCGCGGTTGGAGATTCCCGTAAGCTGCGATGAGGGGATCGTGGCTTGCAAAAAAGAAGTCACTTTTTCGCGGCTGTACTCTCTTGATTTTGCTCTGGAGACCCGGTCCCTGATGGATGGCGCTCCTCGAGTTGAACGGGACGAGCGGGGTAGCGTGTACCTTGCGCTGCAGTTCGATGACGAAGACCAGGAACTGTTCGATGACGAACTCCGGAACTACCTCGCTTCCCTGGGGGCGGACGTGTTTACGGAAGACTACGCACGGCTGGAACATAGCGAGCCGATAATTACTACCCCGATGCGATCCGTGACCCCGTCCTGGTCCTGTTTCAGAAACGGTGATTCGGGAAAGATTTGGAAGTATTGGCGTACCCTCGAGACAGGTAGTGACGGGAAAGAACAGGCCGCAAGCCATACGTACACAGGCAATCTGAAAGACTTTGACGAGCATGGACTGTTATGCGACGAGATGGCCGAGGCGACCCGGGACGCCTACCCGGACGAGATCCGCACCATGCCGACTCCGAGGAAAGTAGAAGAGGTGCGTGTCCGGCTCGAGGAGGGAAATTCGATTCGGGAGGAAGCCTACGCGGAGGAACTGACGCCGCTGCCGGACGGCGCATCATTTACCCGCAAGGATGTTTTGGATAAGAACTGGAGCACGACTACTAGCAGAAACGGCGATGGTTCCTCTGCGAAAGCAACGTGGGTAGTGCAAAAGGAACGGTGGACCATTTCCCTGGCAGAGGCCGATATCTCGCCGGACGTGGTGCAGAACAACGTCTGGTTGACACGCTGGGAACTGGAGACCGTGGAACGTTCGTTCGGTCCGGACCCTGTGGATCGGATCCTGTCGGTGAGCACACTCACGATAGCTCTTCTGGCAACCTTGCCTCCGGTCCGCCTGGATCAAAACGATGTGCCGGTTTCGATGGATGCCCCGATTGCACAGGTCCCGATTCGGCTTGACGATGATGCGTTCCTGGCGGAACTCGGGAAAACGCACCAAGAGCCTGCGCCTGCTCGGTTCCGTCGGCGAGCCCATTAACCCGGAGAAGCATGGGAGTGGTATTACCACATCGTCGGCGACGAAAACGCTCCAGAACCCTTGTTGACACCTGGTGGCAGACGGAAACGGGCGGCATTCTGATCACACCCTTGCCGGGCGCAACCGCGTTGAAACCGGGTTCGGCCAGCCAATGCGTTATGTCCCTGCTGCTGACCGGTTGGTCCTTGCTGC
>CAWBPP010000004.1:0-173484 GCA_963790785.1 Candidatus Polarisedimenticolaceae bacterium | reverse complement strand
CTATGTTCTTGCCGCGTACCTTCTCAACCAGATTACGTATTGCTTGTCGGTGCTGGTCCCGGGAGCGGTTACAGTCAACCTGGCAGTGGGGCTCTGCGCCCGGGTCCGGATCGAAGCACTCCCTGCCGGCGGAAGGTCCGGCCCACGCATGGAAATCGTTTCCCGCGACCGTTCGACCCGGACGGTCCGGAAGCTTCCAGTGCACCGCTCCAGGGTCGAGGGTCCGTTGGCGATGCTGATCCGGCTGGCCGCTTCCTTCGATCCGAACCGTTCGTTCAGAATGGTCTGCCGGGCCGAAGCGCCGGCCGGCGCCGGCCTGGGCGGTTCCTCCACTCTCGGGATCGCGGTCGCAGGCGGACTGAACAGGTTCATCGGCGCTCGCCTTAGCAGGGCAAAACTGTTGCGGCGGGTGCTGAACCTGGAAACCGTCCAGCTCCGGGTTCCCACCGGCGACCAGGACCACCTGGCGGCGCTCCATGGTGGCCTGGCGGCTTACTATCACACTGCCGACGGGACCAGGCGGAGGTCGATCCCGGTCCCGCCCGGCCTCCGGGAGCGGCTGGTGCTGGCGTACACCGGCCTTCCCAGGAACTCGGGGGCCAGCAACTGGGATATGTTCCGCCGCTACATCGACGGCGAGAGAACCACGGTTCGCCGGTTGGAAGCGATCGCACGGGTCGCCGGTGAAATGGTCGATGCCCTGGCCGCCGGTGACCTGGACGAGGTCGGTCGTTTAATCGGGGAGGAGGGGCGGTTGCGGAACCGTCTGGCCCCGTCGGTGGCCACGCCGAAGATCAGGACCGCCGCCGCCGCCGCCGGTGGGGCCGGCGCCCTGGGAGTGAAGGTCTGCGGAGCCGGCGGAGGCGGGTGCATAGTGGCGCTGGCGGCGGACGGTTTCCGGGAAGCGGTTGCCGGAGCGCTGGCGGCGGCAGGTTGCCGGGTTCTGGATGCCGACCTGGGAGTCCGGGGCCTGCAGATTCAGGAAGTGCCTCTTACTTCACGGTGACCGGTATGGAGATGTCCTCCTGCATCGGCGCGCAATATCCGCTCGCCTTGACGCAGTAGAAGTACTTCAGCTTGCCCGGGATCTCATAGCGGCCCGCCTTGACCCCCGGCTCTAGTTTCAGGGTCAGGACCAGGGGATCCACCGTCTTGAAATAATTGTTGCTTAACGCTTCCGGCTCCGGCGGGGTCTTGCTGCCCACCGAACCGGAGCTTGCCAATACCACACCGTCGATTTCCGCAACTTTCATCGAAATCTGTGGATATTTGTTGATCTTGAAGCCGGATCGGGGGGTCAGTCGCAGGGTGACTTGCACATCCTGACCGGCCGTGGCCGTTCCTGGATCGACCCGGATGTCCAGATCGATCGGGTTATCCCTCCCCTGGGACCCTGGAGCAGCCACCGGAACAGTCAGGGCGGTCAAGGCAAAAACAGCCGAAATAACGATGTAATTTCTTATTTTTTGATTCATGGCCTCCATTGTACGAGGTGGGATGGACCGTCGCAAACAGGCGGCTGCGGACGGCCGGTCCACAGGTTGCCGCAGTAAAGATTGTCGCTCAGGCAGCTTCGGCGTACACTTCAGGGGTTCCGGACGGCTCATGGACCGGAGAACGGAGGGACGAATGCGTTTACCGACAATTCTCATTCTGGCCGCCATGCTGACGGCACCGGTAGTTGCCGGTGAACTCATCCACTTCACAAGTGGTACGACCATGGAGATCCAGGGCCATCATGTGGAAGACGGGATGATCCACGTTGATCTGGGCGGTGGATCCAGTATCGCCTTTCCGGTATCCATGATTGACGAAATTACCCGCCACGGCAGCAACGTGTATAACGCCAATGTGGTACGCAGGTCGTCCAACGTGGTCTCCAGCGGGGTCCGGGGCGCTGGGCGCTCCGGCGGTAACAGCGGCCAGGGCAGCGCAATAGCCGCCGCCGCCGCCGCTCTCGATAAGCTCAACGAAATGAATTTCGGCGCTGACCGTGATCTCGATCGGGGTGTGATCTATCCCCAGGCCAATCACCAGAACGTGAAGGCCCGGCAGATCGGAATCCAGGGTGACATGCGGATGTACGGCCGTGCAGCCGCCCAGCGGCCGCGCAAGGGCTCCAACGCCACCATGCGGAACGCCAACATCGTGACCACCCCCAGCGGCAACAGGATCCTGGGCGGTGTACCGGACCGGGGAACGACAGCCCATCTGGGTGGCGAAGTGACCTGGTTAGGCCTGAGCAACCGCGCCCTGGCGTCCAAGGTTGCCAACGGCACGGCAGACGATCCCCGGTACGTTCCGGGCACCACCCCAGACGACTGATCTGCGGGACGAACCTGAGTTGAGACTCGTTCTGGGATTGACCGGCCCCAATGCTTCCGGCAAGGGCGCTGTGGCGGAGTACCTGGGAACCCGCGGATTCAATCTGCACTCACTATCCAACATCGTTCGGGAGGAGGCCGCCGCCCGGGGCCTGCCGCGGGAACGTGAGCACCTCATTGCCGTGGGCAACGAACTGCGGCGTGAAAGAGGTCCCTCGGTCCTGGCCGATATACTGATTCCGAGGCTGGGGGACCGGGACCTGGTGGATTCGATCCGCAACCCGGCGGAAGTTAACGCTCTCCGCACCCTGCCCCACTTCACCCTGATCGGCGTGGCCGCCGCTACCGAGATCCGTTTCCGCCGGTGTTTGCAGCGGTCGCGGCCGGGAGACCCGGACACACTGGCGGCGTTCGAGGCCCGGGAACGGCAGGAAAACAGTGACGATCCCAACTCCCAGCAGCTTGCCCTGACCTTCGAGATGGCTGACCGGATCTTGTGGAACGACTCCGATCTGGACTCCCTGCACCTGGCGGTTGACCGGCTCCTCGAACTGTTCGGTTAGTTGACCGCTTCCTCCGCCTTTTGTACAGTAACCGCCTGATTCTTCAAGGAGCTAGAAGCTAGTGGGAGATACCGTCCACCCAGAAGTGAACCGGGCAATTACCGGCGCCGCCCGGTCCGACGGCGGGAAGGAAAACATGACGGAAAAGGGCAGCATCCTGGATCGGGTGGCGACCCCTGCCGATCTCAAAGATCTGGAACGGGATCAAATGATCGCGCTGTGCCGCGAGATTCGGGAATACATCATTGAGGTCGTCTCCCGGCATGGCGGCCATCTGGGAGCCAGCCTCGGCGTAGTGGAGCTGACCGTCGCGCTGTGCAGGATCCTGGACCTGCCCGAAGACAAGGTGGTTTTCGACACCGGTCACCAGGCGTACGTTCACAAGGTCCTTACCGGTCGGAAGGAAAAGTTGTGGGGCATCCGGCAATACGGCGGGATCTCCGGCTTCCTTAAACGGGCCGAGAGCGAGTACGATGCGTTCGGCGCCGGCCATGCCTCCACCGCCATCTCCGCCGCCCTGGGGCTGGCCACCGCGCGGGACATGGCCGGGAAGGACAACAAGGTAGTTGCGATCCTGGGCGACGGCGCCATGACCGGCGGCCTGGCCTACGAGGCGCTGAATAATGCCGGGCAGTCGGGCAGCAACCTGCTGGTGATCCTGAACGACAACGGCATGTCCATCGCACCCAATGTCGGGGCGTTGTCCCAGTACCTGACCAACATCACCTCCAACCCGACCCTCATGAAGCTTCGTGACGATGTGAGCTCCCTGGTCAAGAAGCTGCCGGCGGGGGACATGGTGGGCGGTCTTGCCAAGCGGATGGAGGCCGGGGTCAAGAGCGCCTTTGTCCCCAGCGCGTTGTTCGAGGCTTTGGGGTTCACCTACTTCGGGCCGGTGGACGGCCATGATCTGGAACACCTGCTGGATATCCTGACCAGGCTGCTGGATCGTGGGGGACCGGTATTGCTCCACGTCCACACCAAGAAAGGCAAAGGGCTGACCCATGCCGAGATGGACGACGAGGGGTTCCATGGCGTGGTTCCGTTCGATCCGCGCACCGGCAAGATCCGCAAGAAACCGACGGGGGGACGCCGGGTTACACCGAAGTGTTCGGGCGGGCGATGCTGGAGGCGGCCGACCAGTTCCCCCAGATGGTGGCGATCACCGCCGCCATGTCCACCGGCACCGGCCTGAACCCGTTCAAGGAGAAGTACCCGGACCGGTTCTTCGACGTCGGTATCGCCGAGGCCCATGCGGTCTGTTTCGCAGCCGGGCTGGCTTGCGAAGGGGTGCGGCCGGTGGTGACGATCTACTCCACCTTCCTGCAGCGGGCATTCGATCAGATGATTCACGACGTCGCCTTGCAGAAGCTGCCGGTGATCTTCGCCCTCGATCGGGGCGGGCTGGTCGGATCCGACGGCCCGACCCACCACGGTGTGCTGGACCTGTCCTATCTCGCCTCGATCCCGGACCTGGTGGTTGCGGCGCCGAAGGACGGCAACGAACTGCGGGACATGCTGTGGACCGGCCTGGATCACACCGACGGCCCGTTCGCCTTCCGCTATCCGCGGGCTTCCGGTGCCTGAAGGCTGGGACCCGTCCCGGTTGCCTCAGGTTCTGCCTATCGGCTCCTGGGAGATCCTCCGGGAAGGGAACGATGTGGCGATCCTGGCGGTGGGAGCGATGGTGGTGCCGGCTATGGCGGCAGCCGAGATTCTGGCCGCCGCCGGAACGGATGCCACGGTGGTCAACGCCCGGTTCGTCAAGCCGCTGGACGAGGCGATGCTGCGCAGCCTGCGGAGCATCCCGAAGTTTGCTGGTCACCGTGGAGGAGAACAGCGTCGTCGGCGGGTTCGGCGCCGCCGTTTCATCGTTCCTCGAAAACGAGAAGAATTCAGGCAACGCGATCCTGCGTCTCGCCCTGCCGGACGGTTTCGTGACCCATGGTCCCCGGGAACGTCTCCTGGACGATGTCGGTCTGTCGGCGGAGAAAATAGCGGCGCGCATCCTGGCGGAATCGGGCCGGTAAGGAGAACGATCCATGAAACTTCGAACCAGCTCCAGGGATCTTGCCGAACTGAAGGCCGACGTCGCAGTCTGCTTCGCCTACGAAGGCGACAGCAACCCTGCCGGGGTCCGGGACCGTCGGCTCAGAGGGGAACTGGCGGCGGAGATGAAGGCCGAAAAATTCAAAGGGCGCCGGGGCGACCTGTTGTCATGGAACACGGACGGCCGATTCGGCTCCCGCCGGTTCATGGTGGTCGGCCTGGGTAAGAAGGGTGAGAACGCAACGGATTCCCTGCGGGCCGGTTGCGCCGCCGCCGCACGGGCTGCTGCCGCCATTCACTGCAAGAGCCTGGCCTTGCGTCTGCCGCCATCCAAAGGTTCTGTGGTAGTCCCCGCTGTCCGCGCGGCGGCGGAAGGGGTCCTGTTCGGGTCCTACCATTTCGACCGCTACCTCAAGGACGCTGACCGCCAGCCGGTGAGGCTGATCTCGGCGATGATTTCATCGGACGGCCCGGCTGCCTCCGTTCGAAAGGGCGCCTCCCTCGGTTCGGTAATCGCCACTGCGGTTTGCCTGGCCCGGGACCTGGTGAATGAGCCGCCCAGCCGAATGAACCCGGCGGCGATGGCGAAGGTCGCCGTTGCCGAGGGGAGAAAGAGCGGTCTCCTGGTCAAGGTGCACGGCCGCCGGGAGTTGGAAAAGCTCGGTTTCCAAGCGATGCTGGCGGTGGCCCGGGGAAGCAGGGCGGAGCCGAAATTCGTCCACCTCATGTACAAGCCGCAGAAACCGGCGGCGACCAGGGAACGGGTGGTCCTGGTGGGCAAGGGCGTGACTTTCGACTCCGGCGGACTGAACCTGAAGCCGGCGGAGAGCATGCTGGCCATGAAGTGCGATATGGGCGGCGCCGCCGCCGTTCTTGGCGCCATGACCGCGCTCCGGGATACCGGCTGCCGGGCGGAGGTCCACGGGCTTCTGGGCCTGGTGGAGAACATGAACAACGGCGATGCCTACAAGCCGGGGGACATCCTGGACACCTACGCCGGGAAGACGGTGGAGGTCGGTAATACCGATGCCGAGGGGCGGCTGGTCCTGTGCGATCTCCTGGCCTATGGGGCGAAGAAACTGAAGCCGACCGCCATGGTCGATCTGGCCACCCTCACCGGCGCCTGTGTCGTCGCACTGGGACTTCTGGCCACCGGTCTTTTCACTCGCCATCTCGCCCTCGAGAAGGCGTTGCTGAAGGGAGCAGCCGAAGGGGGCGAGAAGATCTGGGCGATGCCGATGTTCGATGAGTACCTCGACCAGTTGCAGACCGGCCCGGCCGACCTGGTGAATGTCGGACAGCGCTGGGGCGGGGCGATTACCGCAGCGCTGTTTCTGGGTGAGTTCCTGCCCAGGGACCTGCCGTGGGCGCACCTGGACATCGCCGGCCCGGCGTTCTGCGAGAAGGCGACGGCAGAAACGCCACTGGGCGGCAGCGGCGCCGGCGTTCGCACCATCGTGCGCTGGCTGGAGGAGATGTAGGCTTGGGCGATCACCCCCACGCCATCCAGGATTTCAAGGCGGCCCTGGCGGTGCTCACCGTCAGTGACACCCGGATCGAGGCGGATGACCGTTCCGGAGCCGCCATAACGGAATTGCTCGAGGCGGCCGGCCATACCCGGGCCGATTACCTCATCCTTCCGGACGAACCGCACCGGGTGGGGGAGCAGGTCGCATCGTGGCTGAAAGATCCCGACCTGGACGGCGTATTGGTCAGCGGCGGCACCGGCATCGCACCCCGGGACACCACCTACGAGGCGATCACCGGGCTCCTGGACCGCCGCCTGGACGGTTTCGGTGAGCTGTTCCGAATGCTGTCCTACCGGGAGATCGGACCCCGCGCCATGTTGAGCCGGGCGGTGGCCGGCATCGCCTGCGGCAAAATGGTTTTTGCCATGCCCGGGTCTACGCCGGCGGTGACCCTGGCGATGAAGGAACTGATCCTGCCCCAGCTGTCCCACCTGGCCGGCGAACTACGCAAGCGCTGAGTTCGTATGGCCGGGGGAAGGCATAGCATCCTTCCCGTCGCAACGTAAACGTAACCGCTCCTGGAAGGATCTATCGCCTTCCCCCGCTCTTCGCCTGGTCAGTTCTGGAACTGGTCCTGTTTCGGCGCAGGCGCTTCCAGGATCTGGCCGTGCTCGGCTTCGTATTTGCGCAGGTTTTCCTGAAGTGCGCGGATCATCCGTTTCAGATGTCCGGGGCTGATTATCACCCGGGCGTTCACCACCCCCTCCGGCGGGAACAGGTTGACGAAGTCCATCAGGAACTCCTCGCCGGTGTGGGAGACCACCATCTGGTTGGCGTAAACGCCGCTTAGTACCCGCTCCGGGATCTTGACCGGCAGTTCTCGCCGCTTACCTTCATTTTTGGTCGCCATCTCCGGTTCATCCTTCATGGAATTTTCTGATAGCCGCTGGAACGTCGGGGAAAATCTGGAACACCGTATCGAAACCGATTACCTGGAAAATTTCCAGGATGGCGGGACGAAGACCGGACAGGAACAGGTCGCCCTTATTCTCCCGGGCCTTCTTCTTGAGGGAGAGAAGCACCCCCATGCCGGCGGAGTCGAAGAAGTCCACGGCGGAGCTGTCCAGGACCACACTGGGATTGTCTGCGATCAGTTGCAGCGCCTGTGCCTTGAAGGATTCGGCGTTGCCGACATCGATTTCCACAGTGGAATCGTGGCCGATGATCAATACTCCGTGTATCAGCTTTCCGGTTAACTGCATCGATTGCCTCCCACATAGTTCCCGAAGACAGGTAAGTATCCTTCTCCATCCTGAAGGCGTCAACCTTGTTTGACAGCCCTGCGCCCCTGTCGTACTTTGGGTGTATATAGACATAGGGATTCGGGTGGGGAGCGCTTTTACTCATGATTACATTGACGGATAAGGCTGTGGCGAAAGTCAAGCAGTTGATGATCGCCGAGGGCAAGGAAGGCTACAGCTTGAGGGTGACGGTCCGGGGGGGCGGTTGCTCCGGTTTTGAGTACGGCCTGACTTTCGAGGAGGCGGCACAGGAGAAGGACAAGGTTCTGGAGCTTTCCGGACTGCAGGTACTTCTCGACGACCTTTCTCAATTGTACCTTGCCGGCACAAACATCGATTTCGTGGACAGCCTGGCCGGCTCCGGCTTCAAGATCGACAATCCCCGGTCCGGTGGTTCCTGCGGTTGCGGCAACGGTTTCTTGGTCTGAGCCACCAGGGTTGACCACCGGTGCGCCCTCCGTTAGTCTCACGGTTATGCCGGTAATCGAGCATGAAAGCGATCTTGCCCCCTGCGCCCAGCGTTCCTTGAATAGCCGTGGACGGCAATACCCGGAACCGGAACATTCCTACCGAACCCCATACCAGCGGGACCGGGACCGGATCATCCACAGCCGGGCGTTCCGGCGCCTGGAGTACAAGACACAGGTATTCGTCAACCACGAGGGCGATCATTACCGAACCCGGCTGACCCACAGTATCGAGGTCAGCCAGATCGGCAGCACAGTGGCCTCGTCTCTCGGGCTGAACGCCGACCTCGTAGAGTCCCTGGCCCTGTCCCACGATCTGGGCCATACACCGTTCGGGCACCTGGGGGAAGAGGTTCTGGACCGCATTGCTGGAGAACAGCGGCGGCTTCAACCACAACCAGCAGACCCTGCAGGATCGTTGAGGAGTTGGAAGACCGTTATCCCGGATTCCCCGGCTTGAACCTGACCTGGGAGGTCCGGGAAGGGATCGCCAAGCACTGCCGGCCCGATCGACTCCCGGAGCATGCGGTGGAGTTTGCCGCGTACGATCCGGACCGGCAGCCGTCACTGGAAGCCCAGATGCTCGATGTGGTGGATGAAATCGCCTACAACCACCACGACATTGACGACGGCCTGGATTCGGGCCTGCTGGACCAGGACGCCCTGTGCGAGGCGGTGCAGCTGTTCGCCGAGCCGATGGCCGAGGCCAGGAAGGCATGGCCCGGAGCTACGGTGAAGCAGGAGCGGGCCGAGGCGCTGCGGGGGATGATCAACGCCCTGGTCTCCGATCTGATCCGCACCACAGACGCGAACATCCGGAATGCGGGGATTGCATCCTCCGACGATGTGCGCCGTGCCGACCTGTGGCTGGTCGGCCTCTCCCCTCCGATGGCGGAGCGCAACGCCATTCTCAAGACGTATCTCCGGGACCACATGTACCGCCACCAGCGGATCGAGCGGATGATGGACAAGGCTCGGCGGATCCTGACGGCGCTGTGCGAGCGGTACCTGGATAACCCCCGGCTGTTGCCAATAGACAGTCTCAAACGGGTAAAGTCGGAGGGGTTGCACCGGGCGGTGGCCGATTACGTGGCCGGCATGACTGATCGGTACGCCACCGAGGAATATCTTCGGCTGTTCGATCCCTCGGTACGAGTCTGACCGGGAAATGAGCGTGAACATGAGAGCGGTGGTGATCCGGGAGCATGGCGGCATCGACCGGCTCCTGCTGGAGCAGTTCCCTGAACCTGAGCCCGGCCCGGGTGAGGTCCGCATAGCAGTTCGCGCGGTTGGGTTGAACCACCTTGACCTCTGGGTCCGCCGCGGGGTTCCGGGGCACCGGTTCCCGCTGCCGATCATCCCCGGATGTGACATCGTCGGCACGGTGGACAAGGTCGAATGACCGCTCCGGCCGTTTCCGGGTCGGTGACGAGGTGGTGGTCTCCCCCGGCTATTCCTGCGGTTGTTGCCTGCATTGCAGGCGGGGGCGGAACGCCCTGTGCAAGGATTACGGGATCCGGGGCGAATCCTGTGACGGCGGCTGCACCGAGTTCCTGGTGGTAGCCGAGGCCAGCCTGTTCCCCAAGCCGGCCAATCTCTCTTTCGAGGAGGCTGCGGCCATGCCGCTGGTCTTCCTCACCGCCTGGCACATGCTGGTGGAGCGAGCCCGGTTGCAGGCCGGAGAAAAAGTGCTGATCCACGCAGCCGGCTCAGGCGTTTCATCCGCCGCCATCCAGATCGCCCGGCTCGTTGGCGCCAGGGTCCTGGCCACCGCCGGAACCGCCGAGAAGTGCCGGCTCGCCCTGGAACTCGGAGCGGAACAGGCGGTGAACTACAGGGAAACGGACTTCCGTGCCGAGGTGCGCAACTGGACAGGCAAAGCCGGGGTTGAGGTCGCCCTGGACCATGTAGGCGCCGAGACATTCGGCCCTACCCTGGCTTGTCTGGCCAAAGGGGGGCGGTACGTCACTTGCGGATCCACGTCCGGTTTCGAGATGAAGACCGATTTCCGACTTGTATTCTTCAAAAGTCTTTCGATTCTGGGCTCCACCATGGGTTCCGACCATGAACTGGAAACGGTGCTCGGCCTGGCCGGTGAAGGAAGATTGCGCCCGGTTCTGGAACAGGTTCTTCCCCTTTCGAAGGTTGGAGAGGCCCATCTGCACCTGGAAGGCCGTCACGCCATGGGAAAAACCGTCCTGATTCCTTGATTACTGCCGGAGACCGACCTGATACTGTATGCAGTGATGGACGCGGCCCGCCGGGGTGCGTGTGGAGTAGCGGAGTGGCAATACGGGTACTGATTGTCGATGACGAGCCGGACATCGTAGATCTGCTCAGCGATATCCTCACGTCCACCGGTTTTGAAGTTGCAGGTGCGTTCAATGCCGCCGGCGCTCTGGAGCAGATCAAGGCCGAGATTTTCGACGCCGCCATCATCGATTTCAACCTGCCCGACATGAACGGGGTTATGTTGCACAGGCAGATTCGCCAGATGGACGAGGAACTAGCCCAGAAAACCCTTTTTACATCGGGACAGATGCAGACCGACCAGGATCTGGATTACTACATGGTTTACGGCGGCGGGTTTCTGTCCAAGCCGTTCGAAGTGGAGCAGGTGCTCGCGGCGTTGGACAAGACTATCAACGGCTGACGGTCACTTCGACCGGAGTAGCTTCCCCAACTGAATGTTGAACGGGTTCATCCGATCCAGGAAGGGCAGCACCGGCCGTTTTCGAACCCCCATTTTCCTGAGCAGCATCCGGATCCGTCGATGGCCGGGCTGGAAGGCCAGCCCTCGGACCAGGGACTCGTAGGCATCCCTGCGCTTGTTCGCCGCCAGGAGGGCGCGCGCATGGTTCAGGTGGAGTTCGGCGTTATACCCTTCCCGGGCGATGGCCTCCCTGCAGAAGTAGATCCCTTCCCGGGCCCGATCGGCATGAACCGCCAGGCACACTCCGTAGTACGACAGGTACCTCGGTTGGATGCTTTTGCCGCCTCTGCGCCGCTCCAGTTCGATGGACGCCTCGAACAGCGCCATTGCCTCGATGTTGCGTTCGGCGCCAAGAGCTTCCAGGCCTTTTTGGAAACTCGCTTCAGCGGCATGGCTGAGCATGTGAAAACCTCCGCCCCGAACGCAATATGTGGCTGGGACGGAACGGATTCCATAGTAAAAATCGTGCTGAGCAGTACGGTTTCGTGACCGGTCAGTTATCGTAACCGGCGATCAGTTCGGCGTTGATTTCGATAGTGTAGTTTTCTTGAAGTGCGTTGAGAACCGTCTGGAGATGGAACTGCCGTTTCTGCAACAACAATTCCGATTCCAGAGCCTCGCTGGCGGCATGGAACGCCGCCGGATCGAAGGCGGTCCGGTCGGTTACCTCGTAGATCAGGGCTCCGGCCGGAACCGGGATCACCCCGACGTCACCGATAGCGACGGCATCATCGAACAGAGCGGCGCGGATCTCGGGGGTACTGCCGCCGGTACCGGGGAGGTCCACAGGCCCGGCCGCAAGGTCACCGGAATCCTGGACTTCCTGCTCCAGGGAGCGGGCGGCCCGGTTCAGATCCCGGCCGCTTCCCAGCGCCTGCTCGGCGGCGGTCACCGATGCCTTTTGGAGGCGATCATTCAGGACTGCCGATTCCACGCGGGTGCGAACATCCGCCAGGGGGGCGATGGCCGGCGGTAATTCCGCGTCCACGGTGAACACCGCCATCCCCCGGGCAACCGCCATCGGGGCGCTGACGCCACCCACCGGCAGTTCAAACATCTCCCTGCGGAACTCGGGGGTCGGGGCGAGGTCGGCCATGCGGTCGGTTGCGGTTGCGGTCAGTTCCGTCAATTCGAGGCCGGCCTGCTCCACCGCCTCGGCGAACCCTTCCGCTGAACCGCCGCCGGCCAGGTTTGCAGCCTTTTCCCGGATAAGGTCCTGAGCGGTATCCAGTGCGATCCTGGTCCTGATCTGCTCACGGGCTTCATCCAGCGGTCGCACCCCGGGCTCCCGGATCCCTGTCACCCGGATCACGTGGTAGCCGAAATCGGTCTGAACCACGTCGGTGAGTTCACCCACCGGGGTGCCGAACACCGCCTCTTCAAAGGCGGGAACCATGGCGCCGCGGCTGAAGAAACCGAGATCACCTCCGTTGGCGGCGGAGATAGGTATCGATGGACAGTTCCGGGGCCAGGTCGGCAATCGACTCGCCGGCCTTGATCCGCAAAAGGGTTGCCTGGGCGGTTGCCTCCACCTCCGCCCGTTCTTCGGAGGAGGCCGACGGCAGCACCTGGAACAGGATATGGCTGGCCCGGCGCTGTTCCGGAATCGTGAAGGAATCCAGGTTTGCGTTGTAGTAGGTTTCGATCTCTTCGTCGGTGACCTGAATCTCCTCCAACTGGGCCTGGCGTTCGATTACGGCGTACCGGATCTTGCGGCTGACGCCCTGCATGTAGTCGTCAGGGTGGGAGTCGTACCAGGACTGGATCGAGGTTTCCGGAACCGGGCCGCCGGCGGGCTGGTCGGCGGATGCCACCACCAGGTACCGGATGCGGGTCTTCTCATGCCGCTGCCTGTAGGCGTCCTCCAGCTCCATGGGGGAGATTCTCACCGCCTGCCCTACAAGGTCTGCCCATTTGCGGGAGATGATCTCCTTGGCGAGTTCTTCCTCGAACGCCTCCACGCCGCCGTCCCACTGTCGCTGGAAGTAGGTCTTGTACTGTTCGGCGCCGACGAACTTGCCGCTGGCGTCCTGAAACCGGGGGTCGTTTCGGATCATGTCCGCCAGCTCCCGATCGGATGTCTGGAAACCGAGCTTGCGAGACTCGTCCAGCTGGATCTGCTGCACGACCAACTGCTGGATCGCCTGGGTTCCCAGTCGCAGTTGGGGCTTGATCTGGGCGAACTGGTCGCCCAACAGGTTGGCGTAGTAGTCGTGCATGTTCCGGGTGGCGGATACGAAATCGCGGGTGGAGATCTCGGTGCCGTTGACTTTGGCGGCCCAGGGAGCCGATGCTCCGCCGGAGCCCCTGTTTCCCAGGAACCCGGACCCCAGATACAGGGTCATGGAAGCTGCCACGAGGTAAAGCACCCATTTCAGGTGCTTGAGGTTGTCCCGCATAACATTCAGCATCGATCTCTCTCCGGGCGGCTCATGAATTGAATTAAGTCGTTGAAAACGAATACTCTACTTGAACAGGCCCACCGCATCAACCGGCGGTCTCGGAGACCGGCGCAGGGTTCGGGGGTTTCGGCGGAACAGCGGTAGCCTTACCGCCATGTAAGGTGTTACATTCGGGCTTCAGGGGGTTGCAGGTATCTATGGCCAAACGCGGTTTCAGATCGACCATTATCCTGGACTGGGTCAACATCACTTATCGATCGGTCGCCCTGTGGATCGCCGGGGCGGTGCTTCTGCTTTTTGCCGGCGGATACTACTGGTACCACTCAACCCAGATAGCTCCCCGGGACCGGGCCGAGCAGGCCATCCAGGTGGCGTCCACCCGGTTTGTAGAAGCCTCCGCCGTGACATCCAACGATCCGAGGGTCGCAGAGGCCCGCATCAACGCCCGGGAAACGTTGGAGGAAGCCAGGTCGGCCTTCGATGCCCGAGACTGGGACCGCGCCCGTCAGGCCGCTCTGCATTCGGATACCCTGTCCCGGAAGGCCATCGACCTGATGCAGGGGAAGAAGGCCAACCCGGCGGAAGTCCGGTTCCTGCATGTCGAAGGTGATGTCAAGGTCAAACGGGCGGGGGAGTTTTCCTGGGAGCCGGCCAACGACCAGATGGTGCTCGGCATCGGCGACCAGGTCAAAACCACATCGTCCGGCTCGGCCCAGTTGCTCTATTTTGACGGTACCAAGTCCACCATCAATTCCGGCTCCCTTCTGGAGATCCGCAGGCTGTTCGAAGACCCGACCACCAAGGAACGGAAAGTCGGAGAGAAGCTGGGCTGGGGCAGCGTCCAGGTCTCAACCCGGAAAAAGAGCGGCCCCGGATCAGAGCACGAGGTGTCTACGGAGGTAGCCTCCGCCCGGACCAGCGAAGAAGGGGAACTGAAGGTTCAATACGACAAGGATCAGGGTGTGGCCCGGTTCGATGCCTATGACGGCAAGTGGGGGATCGAGACCCGGGACCGCCGCAAGTCGCTGGACGGCGGTCAGACGGTGGACGCCTATGGCGACGGCAGGATCTCGCCCACCCGGGACCTGCCCGAGTCGCCGAGACTGCTGTCGCCATCCGATCAGAAAATGTTCGTGTTCGAGGATCCGTCCACGGCGGAGATGACCCTGCGCTGGGAAAAAATCGACGGCGTCCGGGAGTACCGGCTGACGATCTCGGAGAAGAATCTGTTCACCGATCCTGCCTATGAGGGGATGATTCGCGGCACTTCCATCGCGGTGGAGGGATTATCCGAACAGTCCTACTACTGGAAGGTGGAAGCGGTGATGCCCGACGGGGGGCTCGGACCGGCCAGCGTGGTTCGCAGGTTCCGGGTCACCGGCAGATCGGTGCGGGACAGCCAGGATTTCATCGCGCCGAGCCTGGAGATCACCGATTTCCTCCAATCCGGCCCCATGGTGATTGTCAACGGCGTCACCGAACCGGGGGCCGGGCTCTGGATCGACAACGAGAAGATCGAAGTCTACGAGGACGGAAGCTTCCACGCGGTGATCAGGCTACGGAAAGAAGGGGAAAATATAGTGGAATTTCTCGCCCAGGATGCGGCGGGGAACGAGCAGGTGCTAAAGCGCCCGGTTTATGTGGAAACCTATTGACCTCTGACGGGGTTCAATATCGGTTGCACTTATGACTGTGGGTCATTAAGATTCCTTTCTTGCTGGTTTCAAGAGATGTTTCAACGGTTCCTGGCGGGTCGCCGCCGGAGTGAGGGGACCATGCGCTGGTCTGCCAGATCGCTACTTTCGCTGTTTTCCAACGATCTGGCCATCGATCTGGGCACGGCCAACTCGCTGGTGTTCTGCAAGGGTCGGGGAATCATCGTCAGCGAGCCGTCCATCGTGGCCGTGAACCAGAAGTACCGGCCGGGTCGAGGCGGTGGGCAGGGAGGCCAAGGAGATGCTGGGGCGGACTCCCGGCAACATCGTGGCCATCCGGCCGATGAAAGACGGCGTCATCGCCGATTTCGAGCATACCGAGAAAATGCTCGACTACTTCATCAAGAAAGCTCACAACCGCTCTTTCGGCGTCCGGCCGCGGATCGTTATCGGCGTACCCAGCGAGATCACCCAGGTGGAAAAACGGGCGGTCCGCGACTCGGCCATGAAAGCCAAGGCGACGGAGGTCTACCTGGTCGAGCAGGCGATGATGGCTGCCATCGGCGCCGGACTGCCCATCACCGAGCCTACCGGAAACATGGTCGTGGACATCGGTGGAGGCACCACCGACGTGGCGGTGATCTCCATGGCCGGCATCGTCCATTCCCGCTCGGTGCGGGTGGCCGGCAACGAGATGGACGAGGCGATCACCCAGTACATCAAGCGCAAATACAATCTCCTCATCGGTGAGCGGACCGCCGAGGCGATCAAGATGGAGATCGGTTCCGCCTTCCCGCTGGACGAGGAGCTGACCATGGAGATCAAGGGTCGCGACCTGGTGGAAGGGGTGCCAAAGACGATCACGATCTCCGATGAGGAGATCCGCGAAGCGCTGGTCGAACCGGTGGCCACGATCATCGAGGCGGTGCGGATCGCCCTGGAACAGACACCGCCGGAACTGTCGGCGGACATCGTGGACCGCGGGATCGTCCTCACCGGCGGCGGCGCTCTGCTCAAGAATCTGGACAAAAGGCTGCGAGAGGAGACCGGGCTGCCGGTCTCCATCGCCGACGATCCGCTGACCTCGGTAGTTATGGGTACCGGCCGGGCTCTCAGCGATTTTGCTCTTCTTCGCAAGGTGGCCCTGGACTAGGGGCCTGCAGGCGGTATGTCGAGTCCAAATCCGGTTCGGCAAAATTCGATTTTCCTGGTCATTCTGCTGTTGATTCAGCTGCTGCTCATGTCCGGCAGCGTCAAGGGCAGCAACGGCGTTTCCCGCCTCGAGACGGTGGCCGTGGTCCTGACCTCACCGGTGGTTTTCGCAGCTAGCTGGACCGGTTCAGGGGTCCGGTCCCTGTTCCTGGGGATCCGGGGAACCCTGGTGGCCCGCCAGGAAAACCTCCGCTTCCGCCAGTCCCTCGAAGACCTGACCCTCGAGATAGACCGCTTGCGGGAGATCGAGCCGGAAAACCGGCGATTGAGGGCGATTCTGTCCATGCGGGAGGGGATGGTGCCGGAGTCCATCGGCGCCTCGGTGGTTGCGGCCAATATCAGCCGCGATTCCCAGCTGATCATAATCGACCAGGGCAGCGGGGCGGGGGTTCAAAAGAATCAGGCGGTAGTGGCCTGGGGAGGAGCGGTGGGGCGGGTGGTTTCGGTGGCGCCCGGATTCGCCAAGGTCCGCCTGCTCAGCGATCCCAACAGCGGGGTGGCGGCAGTGCTCCGCCACAACCGGGTGGATGGCATGATTCTCGGAGAGGGCGGCAAAACTCTGACTATGAGATACGTATCCGGGTTCGCCGACGTTGCCCTCGGGAACGTGGTGGTCACCTCCGGCCTGGACGGAATCTTCCCCAGGGGGATCCGGATCGGGACAGTGAGCTATGTCGGCGCCGGCCGTGAAGTCAGTCGCGTGATCCACGTCACTCCCGCCTGTCGCATTGAGGACCTGGAGGATGTTCTGGTCCTCACCGGCAGGACGCTGGGCGGGTTGATGCCGGACCGGGATCTGGAGGCGGACCGGTGACGGTGGTGGGCGCCATCCTGTTCGTGGCGGTCTGCCTCGGCCTGCAGATCCTGGTGACGACGTTGCTTCCGGGCGCAGCCGCGTATGTCGATTTCATGATCGTGCCGGTGGTCTGGTTCGGGCTCCGCAGATCCCAGAAGGCGGCCATGCTCACCGGCTGTCTGGCCGGCCTGTCCTACGACGCCTGGTTCCGTGCGGCGGTGTTCGGGATAAGCGGATTCGAAAAAACCTTTCTGGGTTGGTTCCTGGGGGCCCTTTCCACCCGGTTTGATCTGAACTCGCCGGTGAGCCGGTTCGCCACCGGGTTCCTGTTCGTCATGGCCCAGAACCTCTTTACCATCGGTCTTTTGCGATTGATGGACCAGGTTACCGTCCGCCCTGGCCTGGTGCACTGGCTGATAGAGGGACTGGTTGGCGGGTTGCTCGTGTTGATCGGATTCGCCATAGTGAATCGTATAGCCGGTGAGGACGAGACCGGCTCCGGCTACATTTCAGATTAGGTCCAGGCATGGATTACAGGGAACGTTTCGAGATCAAGGATTACCGGAACGAGCAGATGCTCGGCGGCCGGGTTGGTCTCCTGCATATCGCCGTGATCCTCCTCCTGTTGTTCTTTTCCTCGAATTTCTGGTACCTGCAGGTGGTTCGAGGGGATCGTTACGCCGCCATGGCCGAGAACAACCGGCTGAGGCGGGTGGTCCTTCCGCCGACCCGGGGTGTGATCCGGGACCGGGAAGGCCGGGTGGTGGCCTCTACCCGCCCCTCCCTCAACCTGGTCATGACTCGTGAATCGTCGAAGGATGTGAATATCCAGCTCCGGCGGCTGGCGCCGATCCTGGGCGTGCCTTACGTGGAGCTGAAGGAGCGCCATAACCGCATGCGGGGCCGGCCGCTGTTCGAACCGATGATCCTGGAAGTCGATGTCGGCATGGATGTACTGGCCCGGATCGTGTCCCACAGGGAGAACTTCCCATCGGTGGAAGTGCAGGAGATCGCCAGGAGGAGCTACCCCGAAGGGGCGGTGGTCTCTCACCCCCTCGGGTATGTGGGCGAGGTCAGCATGGCCCAGCTCGCCTCGGCCGGCGACGGGCCCGGCCTTTCCGGCGGGGATATCGTGGGCAAGGCCGGGGTCGAGAAAGCCCGGGACGATCTGCTGCGGGGGGTACGGGGTGTCAAGTACGTCTCGGTCAATAGCCTTGGTCGCAGGATCGGGGATGGCAGGGTGGGCGAACCGGAGGTGGATGGCCGCGATCTCGGATTGACTATCGACCTCGATCTTCAACGCACTCTGATGGAAGCGTTCGGTGACGAGGTCGGAGGTGCGGTGTTCATGGACCCGTGGAACGGAGACATCCTGGCCATGGGGTCCACCCCCAGTTACGACCCCAATACATTTGCCGACGGCATCAGCAGGGAGAACTGGGAGTCGATCCAGGGCGACCCCCGGCGCCCGATGCACAACCGGGCGATTGCCAGCTTCTACGCACCAGGCTCCACGTTCAAGGTCCTGGTGGCCATCGCCGGCCTGGAGTCCGGAGCGATCAGCCAGGAGGAACGGGTCTATTGCAACGGATCCACCAGGATTTACGGCAGAACCCGGCTGTGCTGGAAGCGGGGAGGGCACGGCTGGGTCGACCTCCGCAAGGCCCTGGCCCATTCCTGCAACGTCTACTTCTACAAAGCGGGACAGAAAATCGGCATCGAATCGATCCACGAGTACGGGGATATGTTCAACCTGGGGCGGGCTCGGGGACTGGATATCCCCGGTGAGGCCGGCGGCGTCCTGCCCTCCGACGCCTGGAAGCGGCAGGCCCGGGGAGAGCGGTGGTACCCGGGAGACACCATATCCGTCGCCATCGGGCAGGGGCTGCTGGCGGTCACCCCGCTCCAGATGGCCACCCTGATGTCGGGTGTCGGCACCCGGGGGCTGCTGCCTTATCCCGGGCTGATTGCAAAGGGGCGCAAGGAATCGTCCCGACTCAAAATTTCAGAGGAGACATTCGATCTGATTCACCAGGCGTTGTCCGACGTGGTCACCGAGGGCACGGCTCGGAGGGCGGCGGTGGAGGGGTACCAGGTGGCCGGGAAAACCGGAACCGCCCAGGTCTACAAGTTCTCAGCAGGCATCGACGCCGACAAGATGGATAAGGCCCGGCGGGATCATGCCTGGTTCGTAGGCTATGCCCCTGCGGATAATCCTCAAATCGCCTTCGCCGTGGTTGTGGAGCACGGCGGTCACGGAGGCACTACCGCTGCGCCAATTGCGCGGAAAGTGCTCAAGACATTCTTTGCCAAGGAAAAGGCCCGGGAAGGATCGTATGCGACGGCTGCTCGATAGTCTGGACACTCCGACGATCTTCGTCGTCCTGTCCCTGTGCGGCGTCGGTCTCCTGGCAATCGCTTCAGCCACCATGAAGCAACCGGGCAGTGGCGATCTCTGGAAGATGCAGATGATCTGGATTCTGATTGCCGGTGTCGCCGCTGCCGTAGTAGTCCTGGTGGACTACCACTTCTGGGCCGGCATAGGTCTGCTGCTCCATGGTGCGGTGGTTGCCTTGCTGGTGCTGGTGCTGTTCTACGGACGGGAGATCGGCGGCAACAATTCCTGGCTGGTGTTCGGGCCGATGCGGCTGCAGCCGTCCGAACTGGCCAAGTGGACCACCTGTCTGGTAGTCGCCGTCTACCTGGCCCACCGCCACAAGGAGACCCTGGGGTTCCGCGAGATCCTGGAACTGGGGGTGTTGGTGGGGGTGCCCATGGGGCTGATCATTATCCAGCCGGATATGGGTACCGCCCTGATCTTCGTGCCGATCTTCCTCGCGGCGATCTGGCTCGGAGGCGTGCGCTGGAAGGTGATCGCGGTGTTCTGGCCGTCGGGTTGTGCCTGGCGCCGGTGGTCTGGACCCAACTCAGGACGTACCAGAAGGAGCGCATCCTGACGGTGTTCGACCCGGACCGGGATCCTTCCGGCATCGGCTACCAGGTGCGACAGTCGAAGATCGCCATCGGATCCGGCGGCCTCACCGGCAAAGGCCTGTTCCGCGGCACCCAGAGCCAGTTGAACTTCCTGCCGGCGCAGCACACCGACTTCATCCTGGCGGTGCTCGCCGAGGAACTCGGTTTCCTGGGGAGCGCCGGGATGCTGGGCCTGTTCTATTTCCTCTTTTACAGGGGGTTCGCGGCTGCACGTACGCCCAGGACCGCCTGGGCACCTACCTCTGCCTGCTGGTGGTGGCCTGGATTGCAGGACAGATGGCGATCAACGTCGGCATGGTGCTCGGACGGTTGCCTACCATCGGCGTCCCGCTGCCGTTCCTCTCCTACGGAGGTTCGGCCCTGGTCGCCGCGATCTGCGGCGTCGGCCTGGTGGTCAACGTCCGCACCCGCCGGTTCGTCAACTGAAGGGGAGCGCCGGCCGGTCTCCGGGAAGGTGGAGACGATGTTCGATCTTGATGCCGACCTGCTTCCGCAGGTCCAGAAGCCGTCTCGCTACATCGGTGGGGAGTGGAACGAGATCGTCAAGGAACCGGGATCGACGGACCTGACCTTCGCGCTGGCCTTCCCCGACGTCTACGAGATCGGAATGTCCCATCTCGGTTTCCGCATCCTCTACTCGCTGCTCAACAGCCGGGAGGACACCGCGGCGGAACGGGTGTTCTGCCCCTGGCCGGACATGGCCGACCTGCTGCAGGGAGCACCGGCGACCCGCTGGCCACTCTGGAGACAGGGACGCCGCTGGGCGATTTCGACGTGGTCGGCTTCTCGCTGCAGTACGAGATGACCTTCACCAACGTGCTGGAGATGCTCGACCTGGCCGGCATCCCGCTGCGGTCCCGCGGACAGGAGGGACCAGGACCCGCTGATCGTCGCCGGCGGTCCGGTGGTGTTCAACGTCGAGCCGCTGGCCGATTTCGTCGACCTGGTCTTCGTCGGCGATGGCGAGGAGCTGGTTCCCGAGTTCCTCGACCGGCTGGGCGAGCTGAAGAAGGCGGGAGCCGGCCGGGAGGAAAAGATCCGCGAGCTGGCAAGATCGAGGGCATCTACGCTCCGTCGCTCTACGACGTCGAGGCGGATCCGGTCACCGGCCTGCTGATCCCGGTGAGCCGGGGCGAGGCGCCGGAGCCGGTGCGGCGCCGGATTCTCATGGACCTGGACCAGCTTCCGTTTCCCGACCGCATCATCGTTCCCCACGGCGAGATCGTCCACGACCGCGTGTCGGTGGAGATCATGCGGGGCTGTCCTGTCGGCTGCCGGTTCTGCCAGGCCGGCTACGTTTACCGGCCGACCCGGGAGCGCGACCCGAACCAGGTGCGGGACACGGTGATCCGCTCGGTGCGGGCCACCGGCTACGACCAGTTCTCCCTCTCTTCCCTGAACACCGGCGAGTACGGCGCCATCCAGCCGGTGATGTTCGACCTGATGGACCGGTTCGAGCCGGAGCAGGTCTCCATCTCGCTGTCATCCATGCATGCCTCGACGATCACCCAGGAACTGGCCGAGCAGGTTCGCCAGGTCCGCAAATCCGGTTTCACCATCGCCCCCGAGGCCGGGACCCAGCGCCTGCGGAACGTGATCAACAAGAACCTGGATGAGGAGCAGATCCTAAACGCCTGCCGCCTGGCCTTCGAGGCCGGCTGGGAACAGATCAAGCTCTACTTCATGATCGGCCTGCCCACCGAGACCGACGACGACGTGGACGGGATCGTCGACCTTGCGCACAAGATCCTGGACCTGGGACGGCGCACCTCCCCCAGAAGGAAAAAAGTGGAAGTCACCCTGTCCGCTTCGTCGTTCATTCCGAAGCCGGAGACCCCGTTCCAGTGGGTCGGCATGGACCGCATCGAGAACCTGGACCGCAAGCAGGAACGGATCGCCGGAAAGGTCCGGAGGGGCATCCGGTTCAAGCACCACGAGTGCGAGACCAGCTTCTACGAGGGTGTGTTTTCCCGGGGCGACCGGGCGCTGGCGGATGTGCTGGAAACCGCGTGGCGGAACGGCGCGCGGCTCGACGGCTGGTCGGAGCATTTTAACCTGCAAGCCTGGACAGCCGCCTTCGAAAGCCTGGGCGTCGATCCGGAGCGGTTCGCTTATGGAGAGTGGAACCCGGCCGCTGCGTTGCCCTGGGACGTTATTGATTCCCGGGTCAACCGGAAATGGCTGGAACTGGACTGGAGACGGGCCCACAAGGAGGACAATACGTTGACCGCATGCGGTCCCGTCGATTGCCACGGTTGTGCGCCGTTCGCCCGGGACTGCGTCAAGGGGGTAGTCTCGGAAACCACCGGCCGGCCGCTGGACCGCTCGCTAGCGGTTCTGGGAACCGCACCTGCCGTGGAGAAGGGCGGGGCGATCCGGATCCCGGCGGAACGCAGGGAAGGCGCTCCATGCCACCCGGCTGCGGCGTACCGCTACCGCATGCGATTCTCCAAATCGGACAAGGCGATCTTTCTGGGTCATCTGGACACGGTCCGGACCATGCTCCGGGCATTGCGCCGGGCCGGGGTAGTGTTGGACTACTCCCGGGGGTTCAACCCGAAGCCGAAGGTCGCCTTCGGACCGGCGCTGCCGCTGGGCACGGCATCCGAAGCGGAGTACATGGACGTGGATTGCATGGAACGGCTGGACACGGAGGTTGTCGGGACGGCGGTTAACGGAGTCCTGCCCCGAGGGTTCCGGTTGATAGCGGTGCGGGAAATCATCCGGTCGGTTCCGCCTCTCTCGGCGTCGATTACCGCCGCGCGTTACCGGGCGGAGACAGGGGCGGCTGCCGATACGATCCAGGCTCGGGTCGATGCCCTCAAGAACAGGGAGTCGGTGAGGATCCGCCGCGTGCGGACCGGCCGGGAAACGGTCCTGGATCTGCATCGTGAACTCCTGGGGATTGAGCCGGGTGACGACGGCAGCATATGCTTCACCCTGGCTGTCAACAGGGACGCCGCCTCCCTGAGGCCCGAAGAACTGTTGAATGAGCTTTTCCGGGAACCGGAACTGCCGGTACGGCTGATCCGGGAGGAGCTCCTGGTGGACGCCGGCGGGAAGACGGTTAACCCGATACTGGCGGCGTCGGTGGCGGAACATGCGAAGTGAACTATTTGTCAGCCGGTTCGCCGGCAGGACGTGGGCCGTGCTCCGGGAGGGCGGCGATGCCGTGGAACTCCGGGTGGACGACGGCCAGGATGGGATCGTAGGGAGGTTGGTGAAGGGGAGGGTTACGAAGGTCCTGCCCGGTATCCAGTCAGCGTTCCTGGATATCGGCCTGGACCGGGACGCTTTCCTCCACGTTGCTGATCTGTTGCTTCCCGGCGAGACCGGCGTCATCGAACCGGCCGGTATGGAGGACCTGTCGGACCTGTCGGCAGTGCGGACCATCCTGCGCCGGCGGCCGGCCGGCAAGGTCCCGATCCAGGACCGACTCCAGGCGGGGCGGGATCTCCTTGTCCAGATCGACCGGGACGCTATCGGATCCAAGGGCGCCCGGGTAAGTTGTCATGTCGCCCTGCCCGGCAGGTTTCTGGTCCACCTGCCCCAGACCGCCATCCGGGCGGTTTCACGACGGATCCGGGAGGCGGGGGAGCGGGAGCGCTTGAAGGCGATCGTGGAATCGATACCGCTGCCGGGCGGATTCATCGTCCGCACGGCGGGAGCCGGTGCGGGGGAGGAGGCGTTCCGGGCCGACGCCCGGTGGCTTGCCCACCGCTGGCGGCGGATTGAGGACGAAGCCGGCCGGGGCAGTGCGCCGGCCGTCATCCACCAGGATCTGGATCTGTTGCTGCAGCTATTGCGATCCGCACCCAGGGAAGGGTTCGAGACGATCTGGGTGGACGGGGAAGCTGAATACAACCGGGCTGTGGAATACCTGCGCAACCTGGACCCGGCCATGGCCGCCAGTGTGCGCCTGCACACCGGGGACCTCCCCTTGTTTGAGGCCCACGGACTGGACGATGTGATCGAACGGGCGATGCGGCCGAGAGTCTGGCTGAAGTCCGGAGGCTACCTGGTGATCGAGTCGACGGAGGCGCTGGTAAGCATTGACGTAAACACCGGAAAATACGTGGGCGGGAAGCATCCGGAGGAGACCATCCTCAAGACCAACCTGGAGGCGGCGGCCGAGATCGGGCGCCAACTGCGTCTCCGGGACCTGGGCGGGATAATCGTTGTGGATTTCATCGACATGCAACGATCGGAGAGCCGGCGCCAGGTCACCGAGGCCCTGACCGCCGCCCTCAAGTCGGACCCGGCCCGGACCAGGATCGGTGGATTTAGTGAGTTTGGCCTGCTGCAGTTGACCCGGAAGCGGACCCGGTCCGGCTTTGCCAGCCTGTTGACCCGGTCTTGTCCAAGATGCCATGGACTGGGACGGATTCGCCGTTCCGAAATGGTGGCGGCGGAGGCGATCCAGGAGATCCGCAGGATCGGTGACGGTCTGGTCTCCGGCCGGTTCAAGATCCGGGCACATCCCGATGTGGCGGAGTCGATCCTGTTGGAACTGCAGTCCGTGTCCCAGGCGACGGACCACCTGATTCCGGACCGGATCGAGGTCCAGGAAGACGATTCGCTGACCACGGATGACTACGAGGTCGTGGCGTTCTGAAGGCGGATCTGCCGGCGCCGGGACGCTTCCACGGCCCGCCGCTCCTCGTCGGCATCCGCCGCCAGCAGGCGAGGCACTTTGCAGGGCCGGCCATTGGAGTCCACGGCGACCATGGTGACGAACGCCCGGGTAGTGAGATCCAGGGCGCCGGTGGACGGATCTTCTGAACGGACCTCCACCTCCGTCTCCATGGATGAGCCGAAGGCGCCGTTGATCCAGCCGTTGAGGATGAGGATCTGGCCGGCCACTACCGGGTTTCGGAATTCCACCGTGTCCATGGAGATCGTCAGCACCTCACCCCGGGCGTGCCTGATCGCAACCACGGCGGCGCATTTGTCGATGAGCGCCAGGACCCGGCCGCCGAAAATCGAGCCCCGGTGGTTGGTATCCTCCGGCAGGACGATCTCGGTCATGACAACGCGGGAATCGGCAACCTGACGTTGCGGGTCACGGCTAGGCATCGGTGTTCTCCTCCTGCTTCCGAGGGACTATAGCATCCCATGATGATACAAGTGGTGTGGGTGCAACAGTTACCAAAACCAGCCTTTTACGGTCCGCAATTTCGGTTCTATCTTGTTGACGTATTTGGTGTTTCTAGTTAGATTGAGAATCCGTCTCAACTGGAGCCCGAACATGTCCTCCCGACTTCCGGCCATGGTTCAGACCCTGCGCGATCGAGGGATCCGTCTAACCGCTGAGCGGCGCTCGATCCTGTGGGGAGTCCTGACCTGCGGCGGACATTTCGACGTGGACGGACTGATGGGCCATTTTCGTCACCAGGGCATCCAGGTCTCCCGGGCGACGGTGTACCGAACCCTGAACACTCTGGTGGAGATCGGTCTGTTGCGGAAGATCGATCTGGGAGTCCGCCAGTCGCTGTACGAATCGATAGAAGGCCGGGAACATCACGAGCATATGATCTGTGTCCAGTGCGGCGAGATAATCGAATTCGTCGAACCGGAGATCGAACGGCTGCAGCAAGAGGTCTGCCGGCGGCGCGGTTTCACGCCGCAGGATCACACGCTGCAGATCTACGGCGTTTGCCATGCCTGTCGTGGCGATCAAAGGGCCGGAGGCCAGGGCTGATGGCCGGTACGACCGCCTTTCCCGAGGGCAGTCTGCTGCTGGTGGGCAACCCGAACGTGGGCAAGAGCGCCTTGTTCGGTCAGTTGACCGGCAGCTACGTCATCGTATCCAACTACCCGGGCACCACCGTGGAAATTTCCCGGGGCGCCACCATGGCAGGGGACCGCAAACTGACGGTTTTGGATTCTCCCGGGGCCAACACGTTTCTCCCTTCCAGTGACGACGAGCGGGTTACCCGGGACATGCTGCTGTCCGAGGAGACCGGCGTCGTGGTGGCGGTGGGAGACGCCAAAAACCTGCAGCGAACCGTCCTGCTTGCCCTTCAGCTGGAGGAGATGCAGCGGCCGTACGTGCTGTGCCTGAACATGATGGACGAAGCCGAGGACCGGGGTATAAGGATCAACCAGGACCGTCTGGCAGCGGAACTGCAGGTGGAGGTCATCCCGACGGTGGCTACCCGGGGCCGAGGCATCGCCGCCCTTCGGGAAAGCTTTGCCGGCGCCCGGTACGGCGCCCGCACGGTGCGGTATCCGGAGAATGTGGAACAGGCCCTGGCCGAACTGGAACCTCTGCTGCCGAAGGCGCCGGTGTCCGGCCGGGCGGTGGGACTGATGGTGCTGTGCGACGACGGCTCCCTTGCCGGCTGGCTGTCCGGGAAACTGGACGCAGGAACCCTGGAAAGGGTCTCCGCCATCCGAAAACGGCTCATCGCCGATCTGGACGAACCGCTGATCTATATCATCAACCGGGTCCGGCTTGATGTGGTTTCCGGGATCGTGGGCCGGATCGAGTCGCGGGATGAGCGGAAGAAACCGGCCGGCAACCGGTTCTGGAGGTTTCTGGAGCGCTACGCCACCCACCGGTTGTGGGGACTCCCGATTCTGGCGGTGGTGCTGTTCCTCATGTACCAGTTTGTCGGGGTGTTTGGCGCCGGAACCCTGGTGGGGCTGCTGGAGGACGGTCTGTTCGGCCGGATCATCAATCCGGCCGCCATTGGCGCAGCCGACCGCTGGATTGGTGTCGCATGGATCCGGGATTTTCTGGTGGGTGAGTACGGGGTCATCACCATGGCCCTGACCTATTCCCTGGCGTTGGTCTTCCCCATCGTAGGCACTTTTTTCCTCGCCTTCGGCCTTATGGAGGATTCCGGTTACCTCCCGCGGCTGGCGGTGATGATGAACCGGGCGTTTCGCCGCATAGGCCTGAACGGCAAGGCGGTCCTGCCGATGGTCCTGGGGCTTGGTTGCGACACGATGGCGACCCTTACCACCCGGATTCTGGAAACGCGCAAGGAGCGCCTCATCGTCATCCTGCTGCTGGCTCTGGGAGTGCCATGTTCCGCCCAACTCACAGTGATTCTGGCCATGATGGCAAACCTGTCGTTCCTGGCCCTTCTTATCTGGGTTGCGGTGGTGCTCGGTTCGATCATCCTGGTTGGCGCCCTGGCCTCGATGATCCTGCCGGGGCGGGCCAGCGATTTCATCCTGGAACTGCCGCCCATGCGAATGCCCCGGCCGGGCAACATCCTGGTAAAGACGGTGGCCCGCATCGAGTGGTACCTCAAGGAGGCGGTTCCGCTGTTTGTCCTGGGAACGGCGATACTGTTCCTGGTGGACCGCCTGAACTGGCTGGTCGCCATGGAGCGGGTTGCGGCGCCGATTCTGCAGGGTTTCCTCGGTCTTCCGAGAGAGACCGCCGGGATGTTCATAATCGGTTTCCTGAGGAGGGACTTCGGCGTAGCCGGCCTGTACCACATGGCCCTCGAAGGCGTCCTGGACCCGGTGCAGGTCCTGGTGTCGGTCACTACGATTACGCTTTTCATCCCTTGCATAGCCAACCTGTTCATGATTGTGAAGGAGCGTGGCTGGAAGACCGGCCTGGCTATCGCTGCGTTCATTTTCCCGTACGCTCTCCTGGTGGGGGCGGCGCTCAATGCGGTGCTGCGGGCGATCCCGCTCCCCTTGACCTGAGGTAACGGCATGACTACGGCGAGCATGCATTGCGGCCTTTGCGGCCACGCGTTCACCAGAATCGAGCGCGCTTGCGGGTCCTGTCCCTTGAACAGCGGCTGCGATCTTGTGAAATGCCCCAACTGCGGATACCGGTTCCCCCGCAGTTCCCGTCTGATCAACTGGACCCTCGGTTTCGCGGCCAGGATCCGGAGGTGGCTCCCATGAAAAGCGATACTGCGCGTTCGAACCATGACGAGGAGCACTCGCTCAGCCAGGTCCCGGTAGGGGAAGAGGTGCGGATCGTCCGGATCGCTCCAGGCCACCCGGATCGGATGATCCGGCTGTCGGGAATGGGGGTGGTTCCCGGCGCGGTGGTTCGGGTTTGCCAGCGTAGGCCGGCCACCGTCCTGGCTCTGGGAGAGACCATCCTGGCCCTGGATCCTGAAATCTCCGCCGGAATCCAGGTTCGAAAGTAGCTCCAGCCGGAAGCCCGGAATATAATCATGTGTCCGGCATAGAGAAAATCATCCGGGCTTTTCGGCCTCCGGGGGTGCGTACGTCATGACCAGCAAGCTGCTCAGGATCGTCCTTCTGCTGTTTGCCTGTTCCCTTGCGGCACAGGGTGCTCTCATGGCCCAGGCGATGTCCGAGGCGCGGGGAATCATCAAGGACAACGAAGGCAATCCGCTCCAGGGTGTGAAGGTAACCTTCCGCAATACCGCCAGCGACCAGGCGGTCTATGAGACGAGCACCAACAAGAAGGGCCGCTACTACGTAGACAACCTGCTGTACTACCAGAACCAGGAAGGCCGCTGGCTGGTGAGTGCGGAACTGCCGGGTTATGTCGCCACTGCCATCGAATTTACAAGTCGTACCCAGGTCAGATTGGTGGACAAGTTCACAAAGAACCTGGGTCCCGGAGTCCAGGTCCCTCCGCTGAATATCCGCCCCCTCGGTGAAGCGGAAGTGAACTTCATAATGACTCCGGAGGACCAGCTTGCCGTGGTTGCCCTGGTGGAGGAGGAGGACGCCGCCGCCGATGCGCCGCCGGCGCCCAAGGAAGATCCCTGGGACCGGGCGCTGATGCTGGCCAACAGCGGTGACCTGGAAGATTCGGTGGAATACTTCGAAAAGGCGATCAAGGACGAGCCGGACGACGCCGGCCGGCAGGACACCCTCGCCAAGGTCCTGTACCAGCTGGAACGATTCGACGAGGCGGAGGCCCTGGCCAGATCGGCCATTGAGCTGGACAGCTCCAACGTTTCCACCCATATGGTGCTCTACAGCGTTTATGTCGCCAGGGACGACCTGACCTCGGCCCGCCAGGCCCTGGATGCGGCATGGGAGCAGGATCCGGCGGACCGTCAGGTCATGGAGCAGATGGCCTGGCTGGCCTCTCGGAACGGCAGTCCTGAAGACGCCATCGCCGCCTACGAGGCGATGACAGTCGCCGACGATGGCGACGTGGAAGCCTGGGTCGCCCTGGGCGGCCTGTACGCCGAGCAGGACATGCTCGACAAATCCGAGGCCGCCTACCGCAAGGTGGTTGAGCTGGACCCGTCCAATGCCTACCGGACCTTTTTCAACATAGGCGTGCTGACCGAGAACAAAAAAGTCCTGACCGACGTGGACAACAAGCGGGCGGTGGAGGCGTTCCGGAAGGCGGTGGAGATCAAGCCGGACTACGCCGAGGCCTGGCGCCGTCTGGCATTCGCCTCCCTCCGGACCGGCGATCTGGTGGGTGCCCGGAACGGCCTGGAGCAGTACATCACGCTGTCGCCCGATGCACCGGACGCCGCCCAGGTCAAGGCGATGTTGAGCAGCCTGCCGAAGTGACCGGACCGGGCCGGGATGACTGGTACCTGGCCTCGGACGCCGGAATCCGCGTGGCGCGCTGCCGTCTTCTGGATGACTGCCACCGGTTCGGCCACGGTTTCTCCACCAGAGACAGGGGCGGAGTCGAGAGCGCCGAGGCGGTTCTTGCCGCCGCCGGCCTGGCCGGAAGGGAAGTCCGGATGTTGCGCCAGGTCCATGGCAGCCGACTGGTAGTTCCCGGAGCAGGATACCCCCAGCCGGAAGCCGACGGCTTTCTGCTGGACGCCGGTGAGCCGACGCCGGCGGCCGGAATACGCACCGCCGATTGCGTTCCGGTCCTCCTGGTAAACCCTGTGTCCGGCCACGGCGCCGCCATCCATTCCGGGTGGCGGGGAACCGCCGCCGGGATCGTGCCCCTGGCGGTGGCGATCCTGGCAGGGTGGGGCGCCCGGCCCGGGGATTTCACCGCCGCCCTTGGCCCGGCCATCGGCGGATGCTGCTACCGGGTCGGACCGGAAGTGGTCCGGGCCATGGGAGGAGCCGGAGTGCTGGCGCAGCCGGGACCGGCCCGAATCGATCTGCGCCAGGCGATCCGGCTCCAACTGGAAGCAGCCGGTGTCCCGGCGTGCCGGATCAGTATCGCTCCCTGGTGCACCTTCTGCGAGGAATCACAGTATTTCTCCTGGAGGCGGGAGGGCGGAACCGCCGGACGCATGCTATCGGTTCTCGGCACAGCTTGACGCTGGGGCGGCAGTGCGTCACAATCCTCGATTGGAAAAACCGGTACTTTTCCAGGCCGGCTGTCCTGGAGTACGTATGATTGCGCCTGGAATCCGCAAGGCCCAAGGGGATTGACAATTATCATGATGCACACGCTGGCAGGGTTCGTAGCTATGGCTCAACCATCAGAGGGCGGCGGGGGCGGGAATCTGTTCCAGAGCCTGCTCCCATTCGTCCTGATTTTCGGGGTGTTCTACTTCCTGCTCATCGCCCCGGCGAGGAAGAAGCAGAAGAAGCACCAGGAGATGCTGGGGCAGCTCAAGAACGGCGACAAGGTGATCACCAACGGCGGGATCCACGGCACTATCGTGGGTGTGGCCGACGATGTGGTGCAGGTGAAGGTCGCCGACCAGCTCCGGATCGATGTTTCGAGAACAGCTATCTCGATGGTTCAGGAAAAGTCCTGACCGAGCAGGGCCGCGCCTCACCGGCCCAGAAGGATTGAGACCATGTCCGGAAGCAAACTACAGCTCAAGTTCGCCATTATTGCCGCTGTGATCGCCCTGGCGGTCTGGTACGTCTACCCGCCGGAGGAAACCATCAATCTCGGCCTCGATCTCAGGGGCGGCGCGCACATCCTCATGCAGGTGGATACCGATTCGGCGCTGACCTACGAGATGGAACTGACTCAGAGCCGTATCGGCCAGGCGCTTAAAGACGAGGGCGTTTCCTACGATGCTATCGTTCCCGTCGGAACCACCGCCCTGGAGCTCCGGGGGGCCGACCCGTCCCGTGACGATGACATAAGGGACCTGCTCCAGGACTACGTCAGCGGCTGGGACCTGGACAGCCTGGGCAGCGCCAGTTACCGCATGACCATGCCCACCGGAGTCCGGAATCACATCACCACTGCAGCCATTGAAACGACCCTGTCCACTCTCCGCAACCGGGTGGACAGCCTGGGTGTCCGGGAGCCGACTATCCAGAAGCAGGGCCTGCAGGGCGATCGCATCCTGATCCAGCTGCCCGGCGTGGAGGATATTTCCCAGATCAAAGATATCCTGCAGGATCCGGCTGTGCTGGAATGGAAAGAGGTGACCTACCCCCCCGGGACCGTGGATACCGGCACCTGGATTCCGCCCCGGAGCATGGAAGGGTTGCTGGCCCTGTTCGGAGGCACCTTGCCCGCTGATACCGAAGTGTTCGAGCAGGTGCTGATCTCCGATGACGGCACGGTATCTGCCCGGATGTTCTGGCCCCTGAAGCAGGTTTCGGTGGTGGTGGGCAACGACCTCAAAAACGCCTGCCGGTCCACCGATCAGTGGGGCGAACCGAACATCGCGTTCGAATTGAGTCAGGATGCCGGGCGCAGGTTCGGTGTGGCGACCAAAGAGAATGTCGGACGGAAGATGGCGATCGTCCTCGGAGGGGCCCGATCCAAAGAGGTGATCTCCGCTCCGGTGATCCGTGGCCAGATCTTCGATCAGGGGGTTATCGAGGGCGGCTTCACGATCCAGGACGCGGAAACTCTGGCTCTCAAGCTGAAGTCCGGCTCCCTGCCGACCTCGGTAGACATCATCGAGGAGCGGACCATCGGGCCTTCCCTCGGCCGGGACTCCATCAAGGCCGGCGTCATGGCGGCCCTGATCGGATTCATCGGAGTGCTGATCTTCCTGGTGGCGTATTACCGGCTGTCCGGCATCAACGCGGTGGTCGCCCTCGCCCTGAACCTTCTTCTTGTCCTTGGCATGATGTCGGCCATCTCCAGCCACCCTGACCCTCCCCGGTATCGCCGGTCTGGTACTGACGGTGGGCATGGCGGTGGACAGCAACGTTCTGATCTTCGAGCGGATCCGTGAGGAACTGCGACTGGGCAAGACGGTGCGATCCGCTGTGGACCAGGGGTTCGGCCAGGCCTTTCTGACAATTCTCGACTGCAATGTGACGACGCTGGTCGCCGCCTTCTTCCTGTTCAGCTACGGCACAGGCCCGGTAAAAGGCTTTGCCGTCACGCTGTCCATCGGGCTCACGGCGTCGATGTTTACGGCGGTGTTCGTTTCGAGGCAGTTGTTTGAACTGGTGCTGGGTCGCGGGCACCGTGTCGAAAACCTGAGTATCTGAACTACAACCGGAGACTGCGGCCTTAAGCTGCGGACCGGGAGGCCCCATCGTGTTCCAGATCCTGAAGAAGACCAACTTCGATTTCATGAGCCGGAGAAAAGTGTACCTGGCGTTCTCCAGCGTCCTGATGATCCTGGCGCTGATTGTCGTGGGCGTAAAATGGCTGAACCTGGGTATCGAGTTCACCGGCGGGACCGAGATGCAGCTGAAGTTCGCGTCCGCCCCGGACCTGTCGGCCGTCCGCTCCGCGCTCAAGGATGCGGGGCTGGGGAACCCGGTGGTGACCACCATCGGCGACACCGAGCTCAACGAGGTTTACATCCGCCTCGGCGTCACTGCCGAGGAAGGGGAGGACGCCGACCTGACCACACAGGTGATGTTCGCCCTGCATACCGACGCGGACAGGGCGAACCACGACAGCGGGATGATCAACCTGAACGAGACCAATGAGGAAGCGCTGCGCATTAAACTGCAGTCCTCCCCGGGGATCAGTCCGGAAGACGCCGTCGCCCTGGCCGCTGCCATCTCGGAGTACCGCCGCGAGAACGCCGTCATCGGCGCCTACGAAGAGCTCGAAGGCCTGACCGGCATGACTCCCGCAGCCATGGAATTCATGCAGGGCCAGATGTTCATCGGCGAGTTCGCCCTCAGTCGCAGTCGTACATCGGTCCGGCTATCGGCGCAGAACTTCTGGAGAAGGCGATGTGGGCGATCATCGGATCCCTGGTCGGGATGCTGGTCTACATCGGGATCCGGTTCCAGTTCCAGTGGGGCATCGCCGCGCTGGTCGCCCTGTTCCACGACACCATGATCACCCTGGGGCTGTTCTCGCTGTTCGGCCAGCAGATGTCCCTGCCGGTAGTGGCGGCGTTCCTGACGTTGGTCGGGTATTCGGTGAACGACACGGTGGTTGTGTTCGACCGTATCCGGGAGAACCTGCGACTGCGCGCGAACCAGAAACTGATCGATGTGGTGAACAAGTCGATCAACCAGACCCTCAGTCGCACGATCATCACTTCCGGGTCCACCTCGTTCGTGGTGATCGGTCTGTGGATCCTGGGCGGCGAGGCTCTCAGGTCCTTTGCGTTTGTCCTGACCATCGGCGTGATCGTCGGGACCTACTCCTCGATCTGTATCGCCAGCCCGGTCCTCGTTCTGTGGAAGGATGCGGTTCTTCGCAAGAAGCTCGGCAGAGACCGACGGACCGCCTGATTGACGGGAACGGAAGCGGTGTCCTCTGTGACTCTTGTCCGTCCCGGTGCCAACCTTCCTCAATCATTGTGAGGACAGCGGTCGGTGCGTCGATTCGAAGACATCCTGGAGCGGGTCGGAGGAGTACAATCCCGGCGCAGATGCCGACTCTCCTGCGCCGGGCCTACGTCTTCTCCGCCCGCGAGCACCGCAACCAGGTCCGGCGCTCGGGCGAGCCCTACCTGGTCCACCCGCTGGAGGTGGCCTACATCCTCGCCGAGCTCCAGCTGGACACGGCCAGCATCGTCGCCGGCCTGCTGCACGACGTCGTCGAGGACACGCTGACCACCATCGAGACGGTCGCGGAGTACTTCGGCAGGACGTGGCCACATCGTCGCGGGCGTGACCAAGATCTCCAAGCTGAAGTTCACCACCCAGGAACAGGCCCAGGCCGAAAACCTGCGCAAGATGATCCTGGCCATGGTCGACGACATCCGGGTCATCCTGGTCAAGCTGGCCGACCGGCTGCACAACATGCGCACGCTGGAGCACCTGCCCCCGGACAAGCGAGAGCCGCATCGCCCGGGAGACCCGCGAGATCTACGCGCCGATCGCCAACCGGCTGGGCATCGGCCGGATCAAGGCGACCTGGAGGACCTTGCGTTCCAGTACCTGGAGCCGGAGGCCCACCTCGAGCTGATCCCAGACATTGAAGAAGCGCCGCAAGGTCAGCGGCGAGTTCATCGAGGAGATCCGGGAGCAAGCTGGAGCGATGTCCTGGCGGAACAGGGCATCGACGCCGAGATCACCGGGCGGATCAAGAACGATCTACTCGATCTACCGCAAGATGAAGGCCCAGCAGATCGGCGTGGACCAGGTCTACGACTACGTCGCCTTCCGCATCCTGACCGGACTCGGTCAAGGACTGCTACGGCGCGCTGGGCATCGTGCACTCGATCTGGCGTCCGGTCCCGGGCCGGATCAAGGACTACATCGCGATGCCCAAGCCGAACATGTACCAGTCGCTGCACACCTCGGTGATGACCGAGCGCGGGCAGCCGTTCGAGATCCAGATCCGCACCCACGAGATGCACCGCGTCGCCGAGGAGGGGATCGCGGCCCACTGGCAATACAAGGAAGGAAGGCCGCTTCGGACCGACGACGCGGAAAAGGTCGCCTGGCTGCGGCAGATCCTGGACTGGCAGCAGGATCTGAAGGACCCGCGGGATTTCCTGGAACTGGTCAAGTCGATCTGTATCCCGAGGAGGTCTACACCTTCACGCCCCAGGGCAAGTGCTGTCTTTCCCCAGCGGGGGCGACGCCGATCGACTTCGCCTATGCGATCCACACCGAGGTCGGCCACCACTGCGTCCGGCGCCAAGGTCAACGGCAAGATCGTCCCGCTGAAGTACGTGCTGCGAGAACGGCGACATCGTCGAGATCCTGACCCAGCCGAGCAAGGCATCCCAGCCGGGACTGGCTGGCCCTGGCCAAGACCTCCCGGGCCCGCAGCAAGATCCGGGCGTGGCTCAACGCCAACGAGCGACCAAGTCGGTGGCCCTCGGGCGGGAACTGACCGAGAAGGAGTTGCGCAAGTACAAGTTGTCGCCGAGCGATTCTCCAGGAAGGGGATACCATCGCTCCGATCCTGAAGAAACTCGGCCTGGCGGACATGGACGACTTCTTCGCCGCGGTCGGTTACGGCAAGATCACCCCGCACTCCTTTGTGACTTCCCTGGTCCCCGACCGGGGAACTGCAAGAGGTAAGCCGGACGGGCGTGGTCACGCGGGCGTTCAAGCGGGCCCTCGGCCTGGGGCACAGCGGCGGTCAAGGTCCGCGGGATGGACGAGACATGATGATCACCCTGGCCAGGTGCTGCAATCCGGTGCGGGGCGAGGAGATCGTCGGCTACATCACCCGGGGGAAAGGGGTCTCGGTGCACTCGACCCAGTGTCCCAACGTCGGCCGTCTGATGTACGACCCGGAGCGGCGGATCGAGGTCGAGTGGGACACCCGGCAGGACGGCGGTCGGTGTTCGACGTGAAGCTGGTCCTCGACGTCGAGGATCGCCAGGGCCTTCTGGCCAAGATCGTCTCCGCCATCGCCGACGAGAAGACGAACATCAAGAACGTCGAGGCCGACCACGGCGGAGGGGAGCAACGCCCAGATCAGGGTCATCCTGTCGGTGACGGACAAGCCCATATGGACCGGGTTATTGCAGGGATTTCTCGCATCCAGGGCGTGCGGAGGTGATTAGGGCCAGGCGGTAAGGTCTGGGGGACGAGGTGCGGTCATGAAACGACAGGTTGTCAGGACGGCAGGAGCCCCGGGAGCGGTGGGGCCGTATCTCCCAGGCTGTGGCGTGTGACGGTTGGTTGTACGTGTCGGGGCAGATCCCCCTGGACCCGGCATCAGGGGAAATGGTCCAGGGCGAGATCGAGGCCCAGGCCGATCGGGTCCTCGCAGAACCTGCAGGCGGTGCTGGAGGCGGCGGGAGCTGGATCTGGACGATGTGGTGAAGGCGAACGTCTATCTGGTCGATATGAACGATTTTCGAGCAGGTCAACGGGGTCTACGCCGAGTTTTTCGGTGAGACCGCCGGCCCGGGCCTGTGTGGAGGTCAGTGGTCTGCCCAAGGGCGCCCGGTGGAGATCGACGCGGTGGCGACGGATCCCCTAGCTGACCGCCTTCTTGACGGCGCCGCTGCCGCAGGCAGCGGGTGCAGACCCGCATCCGCCGGCTGCCGCCCTCTTCAATCTGGACCCGGACCTTCTGCAGGTTCGGCTGCCAGGACCGGTTGGTCACGTTGTGGGCGTGGGACACGTTGTGCCCGAAAATCGTCTTCTTTCCGCAGACTTCACAAACACGAGCCATGACGCATCGTCCCTTGGCGTGCTGTCCCGGCGCAGCCGCCCCTTGGGGAAACTCCCCTGGAAAAAGAGGCATCCTAGAGGAGCGCTCCGGGTGTCAAGGAAGCGGCTGTTCCCGGCATAAAATCCGAGGCCCGATTTCGTCCGAAACCCTTGACTGGTGCCGGATTCGTGGATGACTACCCGATTCGCCGCAAAACACCTATTTGCCTTCCGCGATCCAATCCCTATATTAGACACCGGTGGAAAGTCCGGAAGATCGGGACAACACAATACTCCCGATTACGGGATCGGAATCTGTAGTCAGGAATAGGGGTAATCGATAACCAACAGGATTTTCAATTCGTTTCAGGAAACGGGGAACGGGTAGGAGATTAGTCAGGGTTGTTTCCGCTTGACTTCCGTTGGGGCAGTGCCTTAGCTTGGCAATTGCTGAACAAATTGCCTCATGGCGGCCCAACAAATGCGCTTTGCGCGGGAGAGAGCATGTTTTTCGGACGTAGCCGGAACCTTGTCGGCCTGGATATCGGCGACAGTTCCATCAAGGTTGTGGAACTCAAGGACCTGGGTAAGGGCCGTGGCTACCAGGTGGTGAAGCTCGGCTGGGAGCCGCTCTCGTCCGAGGCGATCGTCGACGGGCCAGATCATGGACTCCCAGCTGGTCACCGAGACGATCCAGCGCCTGTTCCAGCGCTGCCGGATCAAGACCACCAGCCGGTGGCCACGGCGCTGTCGGGCCACCACGTGATCGTCAAGCGGATCAGCCTGCCGGTGATGAGCGACGGCGGAACTGGCCGAGTCGATCCACTGGGAGGCCGAGCAGTACATCCCGTTCGACATCGAGGACGTCAACCTGGACTACCAGATCCTCGAGGGCTCGAGCCTGTCCGGCGAAGGGAACATGGATGTCCTGCTCGCCGCGGCCAAGAAAGACAAGATCAACGACTACGTCAGCGTGATCACCGAGGCCGGCCTGACACCGGCCACGGTGGACATCGCCGCGTTCGCCATGCAGAACGCCTTCGAGGCCAACTACGAGTTCGAGCCCGACGCAGGTCATCGCCCTGGTGGACATCGGCTCCGCGGTCTCGCTCGATCTCGGTGCTGCACGGCGGCACCTCGGTCTACTGGCGCGACATCAACATCGGCGGCAACCATACACCGACGCGATCCAGAAAGAGCTGAACCTCTCCGCCGAGCAGGCCGAGCAGCTCAAGCGGGGCGAGGAGATCGACGGCATCCCCTACGAGCGGGTGCTGCCGATCCTTTCCGCCGTCAACGATGACGTCGGCACCGAGATCCAGAAGACGCTCGACTTCTTCAAGCAGATCTCCGCCACGGACCAGCCGCTGGACCGACTCTACCTCACCGGCGGCACGGCCCAGGTCGTGCACCTGAAGGAATCGCTGGGCGAGACGGCTCAACACCCAGGTCGAGCTGCTGAACCCGTTCCGCAAGATCCCACCGGCCGGCCGGGAGGCGTCGCCGGAACTGATCAACGAGATGATGCCCACGGCCTCGGTGGCCGTCGGCCTTGCGCTGCGCAAGGCGGGAGACTGACCGATGATCAAGATCAACCTGCTGGCCGAGAAGAAACAGGCCAAGGTCAAGGCTCCGGGCGGTCCGGCAGTCAAGATGCCCGGCGCCGGCGGAGCACGAAACCTGCTGCTGGTCGGCATGCTTCTGATCGGCGTGGTCGTCGCGGCCGTGCTGGAACTACCAACTCAATGCGATCTGACAAAGACTGGGTCAGGAAGCACACCGAGGCGGACCGCGAACTGCAGCGTCTGGAGGAGATCCGCAAGAAAGGCGAGGAGTACGAAGAACAGAAGGCGCTGCTGGCGCGCAAGATCGACCTGATCACGGAGTTGAAGAAACAGCAGGCCGTGCCGGTTCACATCCTGGACCAGATCTCCAGGAACCTTCCCGACTTCCTGTGGCTCGATCGCATGTCGGCACTACCAGCAACAAGGGCATCAACATCAGCGGCAAGGCCACGACCTACAACGCGGTGTCGAACTTCTACAACAACCTGAACGACTCGGGATTCTTCGCCGACGTCACTCTGGGCCGCGTTCGAGGTGCACGAAGGTGTCGCCTTCAGCCTGACCTGCCGGTTCATCCCGGCGGGTGCGAAGGAAACAGAATCCGCCGACGAGTCGGGCGAGAGCTGAGCGGAGGGAGTCGAAGAGATGTTTGACAAGATACCGTTCTACGGGCAGGTCCTGATCTTGTCGTTCTGGCTGGCCCTGGCATCGTCGGCGGCGCCTACTGGATCTGGCCCAACTTGAGGAAAAGGGCCAGAGATCGAGAAACTGGAAGACGATTACGCAGGAAAAAGAGCGCAAGATTCTCGAGGGCCAGGCCATCGAGCAGCGGCTCCCCGAGTTCGAGCGGGAGATCGCGAGCCTGGAACGCAAGCTCGGGGATTCGCAGCAGATCCTGCCCACCGACCACGAGACCGGCGACCTGCTGCGCTGGATCAAGAACCTCGGCGACCAGTCCAATCTGGATCTGAATCGTTCGCTCCGGGCGCGATGAAGCCGGTGGAGTTCTACAAGGAATTCCCGATCGAGATGCAGGTCGGTTGGCCGCTACCACGATCTGGGGATCTTCCTGGACCGGGTCAGCAAATATTCCAGGATCATCAACGTCGACACCTGCAGCATCAACGCACCAGGGCAGCGATCCTGACAAGATCGATCAATGCCAGTTTCACCGCGACCACGTTCGTCTACGACGAGAAGGGCGCGGCCAGGGAGGAGGCGCAATGAACCGGCGGCGGTGGACCTGGCTGGCACTGGCTGTCGGCCTGGCTGTTCTCGCGGCGGTATCCGCGCCGGTTTCCGCCCAGGAGGGCGCGCCGGCGAGCCACCGAGGAACAGCCGCGAACGAGGCGGTCGAGAAGATCCTGCGGGAGCAGGAGCAGCTGCTCGCAGGGCCAGCGGTTCACGTACGACCCGGCCGGGCGGCGGGATCCGTTCCTGTCCCTCTTCGAGAAGGTTCCCCTGAAGAAGGGGCCGCGGCCCGAGGGAGTCGCCGGCATGCTGGTGTCCGAAATCGACCTGGTCGGCATCGTGATCCGGACCCGTCCGACGGCGACGTCGCGTTGGTCATGGGTTCGGACAACAAGGGCTACTTCCTGCGGGTCGGCGACGAGGTCTACGACGGAACGCTGATCGCCATCGATTCCGGGATGCGGAACGGTGACGTTCCGCCAGCAAGTCGATGATCCGAGGCTGATCAAAGCCGTATCGGGATGTGTGAAGAGGCTGGTCGACCGCTGACGAGGAGATCGCCAATGAGTAAGCAGTGGAAGTGGACGCTGGCGGCGGCGGTGGTCCTTGTCGCTGCTACCGGTTTCCAGGCCGCCAGTCGCCGGAGTCCGCAACGGACGCCGAACGAGGAAGCGGCTGATCGTGGAACCTCCTGGACCTCCGGGTCGACGGCGGTTCGGCTGACCAACCGGTGGTCACCCTGGCCATGGACGGCCGGGTGAGTTCGAGAGCTTCGTTCTGGACGGTCCCGACCGCCTGGTGCTGGATCTCCACGGCGTGGTCAGCCAGCTGGAGCGGCACTCGTTCACCAGTCGGCACGGCAGGGGTGAGTGCGCGTCCAGCGCGGCGCAGCACGCAGTGGAGCCGGACCGGTCACGCGCGTGGTGTTCGACCTCGAGGGTCCGGTCGCACTCATCGAGCGGTCGGTGGATAACGCGGGACGGTTCGACTGCCGGGGTGTCCGGCGCCGCTGCGGCGGAGCAGCTCCGCGGCCGCTGGTGGCGCCCGAGCCGGACGATGCCTGCCGGCGGAGTCGCGGTGGCCGAGCCCGCGGTCAGGAACCGGAGCCGGCGACGGAGACCGCCTAGCCGAAGACCGAGGCAGCTCGGTATCGCGACGTCCGTAGAGCGATCTGATCGAACGAGCTGCTGCGCCCCGGTCTGGCCGCTCGAGCATGCCGGAAGCCCCCGCCGAACCGCAGTTGCCGGCCTCGTTCAAGACCCAGACAGATCGTCACCGACGAGGTGATCTACACGCGGCAAGCGGATCTCGCTGAACCTGGTCGATGCCGACATCAAGCAGGTCTTCCGGCTGTTCCACGAGATCTCCGGCCTGAACTTCGTGCTCGACCCCGACGTCAGCGGCCGCGTGACCATCGTGCTGGACCAGGTGCCGTGGGACCAGGCGCTGGACCTGATCCTGAAGAACAACGGCCTGGACAAGATCCTGGAAGGCAACGTCCTGCGCATCGCCACCACGCAGAAGCTGGCCCAGGAGGCGGCGCCGCGGAAGCAGTTGAAGGAAGCCGAGGAACTGGAGGTCGAGCCGATCACGATCACCCGCACGCTGTCCTACGCCAAGGCCGAGGACGTCCAGCAGCGTCATCCGCGAGGGCGGCATCCTCACCGAGCGCGGCAAGGTGATCGTCGACGAGCGGACCAACACGCTGATCATCAGCGACATTCCGAAGAAGGATCGAGCCGCTGGACGAGCTGATCACCACGCTGGACGCCGAGACGCCGCAGGTGATGATCGAGGCGCGCATCGTCGAGACATCGCGCAGCTTCAGCCGTGACATCGGCGTGCAGTGGGGCTTCACCGCCGCCGCCGACGCCGCCCACGGAACCTCCACCGGCCTGGCCTTCCCGACAACGCCACGGTCGGCTACGGTCTGAACCTGGGCTCCAGCGAAACCGGTGCCTGCCAGCACCAACGCGCTCTCACTTGGCTTCGGCAACGTCGTCGACTCCTTCACCCTGGACATCGCGCTGAACGCACTGGAAACCGAGCGGCCAGGGTCGGATCCTCTCGTCGCCCGAAGATCGCCACCCAGAACAACGAGCAGGCCGAGATCGAGCAGGGCATTCGGATCCCGGTCGTCAACACGACGGCCACCGAGATCAACGTCGAGTTCGTGTCCGCCTCGCTGCTGCTGACCGTGACCCCGCAGATCACCGCGGAAGGAACGATCATCCTGGACGTCCTGGTTGAGAACAACTCGCCCGACTTCATCAACACGGTCGGGGGCATTCCGCCGATCAATACGCAGCGGGCCCAGACCAAGGTCCTGGTCGTCCGACGGCGGCACGACGGTCATCGGCGGTATTTTCACCGTCAACGAGGGTCAGGTGAGAGTCGGGGTGCCCTGGTTCCGCAAGATCCCCGTCTTCGGATGGTTGTTCAAACAGACGAGTATCACAGAATGAGAATCGCGAACTGCTCATCTTCATCACGCCGAAGATCATGAGAATCGGGTAATGGAGGCCGGACTGATGCGTACGAATTCACTTATGAAGATCGCACTTCCTCTGTTTGCGGTGCTGATACTGCTGGCCGGCGGTTGCAACGGCGCGGTGGACGATCCGGACGCCAATGTGATTCTGGAGGTTGTGGTCACCGAAAGCCCGGCCATCACCGGCCAGGATGACGGATCCGGCGGCTGCATGTTCACCATCACCGAATGGTCCGCCGATTTCCTGAACCAGCCCAAGAACGACAGCGCGACGACCTCGCCGTACAACGACATCATTATCCGTTCCTGGATCGTGTCGTACTCCTGGCCCGGCAACGCCGGCATCATACCGCCGCCGGACCGTCTTCTCCCGTCGCCGGGCACTGATTCCGGCCAACGGCCAGCAGTCGGTCACCTTCAACCCGATCCTGTTCGACGACCTGGACGTCAACTGGGCCGGTACTTCGGCGATCCTGACCTTGACGGTGGACGCGGTTACCGTAAGCGGAGAACCGATCAATTTGACCATCACTGGAACAATTGGATATCGAGTCCTGCGGCTGATCTGTTTCCGGCACCACAAGGTCTTTATTTTGCGCCCTCCCGCCCCTACAATGATATTTCCGGGGCGGGAGGGTTTTGCTTATGCGGCCTGAAGATGGGCAACAGCAGGGTTCAGCACCCTGACCCACGCCAGGATTCGGGCGGGGCAGGGTGACCGGTCCGGCGCCCGCCGGATATTGCGGGATGTTCTGGAACGGGAGCCCTGGAACCGTGAGGCCAGGGACTATTTCGACCAGTTGGCCGGGCAGGACCGGCTGAGGCCGGCGGAGACGCCGGAACCGGTACCGCAGCCGCCTCAGACGGCGACGGCGGAAGAATTGGGAGCCAGGTTCCGCGAAGTTCTGGACAGCGGCCCGGACGAACGAATTCAACGGCTCAACGCCTGGTTGGGCCGGATCTCGGAACACCAAGGAGAGGACGATGCTGGATGACGCCCTGAAACAGGCCGCGGCCGCTGCAAAGGGGATGGAGGGGGTGTTCCTGATCGCCATGGACGGCATGGAGGTGGCCCGGTCCGGAGACCCCGGTGATTTCCCCCTGGAGTTCATGGCGGCCTCGTACGCGGACATTATGCGTAAACTGGCGGCCGCCGGGAAAGAGGCCGGTTTCGAGGAACCATCCGAACTCACGGTGACCACCCTCGGGCGGAAACTGATCTTCAAAACCGTGACTTCCGAATACGGACTCCTGGCGGTGGTCTCCGCCGCAGGGATCCTGGGGAGGGCGCGTTTCGAACTGGACAAGGCCGCTCGCACCCTGAAGCCGGAACTGGAGAGTTAGGCTGCCGCCGTGTTACCCTTCGGGGTCCGGATTCCGGCTGGAGCTTGAAGCCGGCCAAGACTTGAGGAGGGGCGCCTTGGACGTAAAGCAGATCAGCGATCTCATCGACATCCTCTCCCGGAGCGACGTCTCCACGCTGAAGTACGAAGAGGAGTCGTTCAAGCTGACCCTGATGAAGGAGAAGCCGGCTCCCCAGACCGTCGCCGTGGCCCAGCCGGCTGTGCAGGCAGTGGTGCAGACGCCGGCGCCGCTTCCGGAAGTTGCCGGACCCCCGGCCGCCGCCGAACCTTCCGAACCCCCGGCGGAGGATTTGGCCGAGATGGCCACGCCGTTCGTCGGCACCTTCTATGCGGCGCCCAGTCCCGATGCCGAGCCGTTCGTCGAGGTCGGCAGACGGGTCAACAAGGGCCAGGTCATCTGCATCGTCGAGGCGATGAAGGTGATGAACGAGATCGAATCCGAGATCGACGGCGAGGTGGTGGAGATCCTGGTCGCCAACGGCCAGCCGGTCGAGTACGGCGAGGTGCTGTTCCTGTCTCCGACCATGCCGACCCGCGGCCTGAGCATGTTTCGGAAGATCCTGATCGCCAATCGCGGCGAGATCGCCCTGCGCATCATCTGGGCCTGCCGCGAACTGGGCATCAAGACGGTGGCGGTCCACTCCACGGCCGACGCCGATCCCTGCACGTCCGGTTCGCCGACGAGGAGGTCTGCATCGGGCCGCCCGCGCAACGACGAGTCCTATCTCAACGTCTCGGCCGTGATCGCCGCGGCCGAGATCACCGATGCCGAGGCGATCCATCCGGGCTACGGCTTCCTGGCCGAGTCCGCGCACTTCGCCGAGGTCTGCCGGGAGTGCGGGCTGACCTTCATCGGGCCCGGACCCGGAGGTGATCCGGCGCATGGGGGACAAGGCCGAGGCGCGGCGGACGATGATCGAGGCCGGCGTGCCCACCGTCCCGGGCAGCGAGGGCGTGGTCGAGGACGTCGAACGAGGCCGCTCGAGCTGGCCGAGCGAGATCGGCTATCCGGTGCTGATCAAGGCCTCGGCCGGCGGCGGCGGCCGGGGCATGCGGATCGTCCGGAGCCGCCGAGGATACTGGAGCGCCAGTTCGATGCGGCCGCGCAACGAGGCCGGCGTCGCCTTCGGCAATCCCGATCGTCTACATCGAGAAGTACATCGTCGAGCCGCGGCACGTCGAGTTCCAGGTCCTGGGAGACACCCACGGCAACCTGGTGCACCTGTTCGAGCGGGAGTGCTCGATCCAGCGCCGGCACCAGAAGCTGCTGGAGGAGTGCCCTTCCACCGCCCTGGACGACGATCTGCGCGGCGCGCATGGCGGAGCACGGCGCTGCAGGGCGGCGCGGGCGGTGGACTACGTCAACGCGGGCACGGTCGAGTTCCTGCTCGACGCCAGCGGCGAGTTCTACTTCATCGAGATGAACACCCGGATCCAGGTCGAGCACCCGGTCACCGAGATGGTCACCGGCATCGACCTGATCAAGGAGCAGATCCGGGTCGCCGCCGGCGAGCCGCTCGTCGTTCACCCAGGACGACGTGCAGATGACCGGCCACGCCATCGAGTGCCGGATCAACGCCGAGGATCCCGGAGACCTTCATGCCCAGCCCGGGCAAGATCACGACCTTCCATCCGCCCGGCGGGCCGGGCATCCGGCTGGACACCGCCTGCTACGCCGAGGCGGTCATCCCGCCGTACTACGATTCGATGATCGCCAAGGTGATCGCGCGGGGCAACACCCGGGGCGAGGCGATCCTGCGCATGCGCCGCGCCCTGGAGTCGTTCGTCGTCGAGGGCATCCAGACCAACCTGATCTGCAGCAGCAGATCCTCAGCGAGGAGGACTTCGTCCGGGGCCGGATCTCCACCGCCTTCATGGAGCGTTTCCTGGACCCGGAGCGAGTCCGCGACGGCTCCGACCGAGCGTCCTGACGGCCCGCGAGCTCGGTCCCGAACAAGTGCTCGGATTTCCAGGACATTCCGATACTGACGTGCGAAAATTTGTCACCCGGTGACGCTCGCTTGACAATAATTTTCAGGGAACCTACATTCCCCACGATTTGCGCTGCGGGATTCGCATAGGTTTTCTGCATAAGTTCATCACAGATTGCGTGGCGCGAATCGCATAAGGTCGATCAGCCTCTGAGCGCGCAGAGGTCAGAGGGAGTCCATGGCGGTCAAGCTGGGCGAGATGCTCGCTCAAGGCCGGTCTGATCAGCCAGGACCAGCTCGAGGAGGCCCTGCAGCTCAGAAGACGAACGGCGAGAAGCTCGGCTTCAACCTGATCCACCTGGGCTACGTCAAGGAAGACGACATCACCCAGCTGCTCTCCGAGCAGTACGGCGTGCCCTCGATCAACCTGCGCCACTTCGAGATCGACGAGACGGTGATCAATCTGATCCCGTCCGAGGTGGCCCAGAAGTACCTGGTCGCTTCCGGTCAACCGCACCGGCGCCACGCTGACCATCGCCATGGCCGACCCGACCAACGTGTTCGCCATGGACGACATCAAGTTCATGACCGGCTACAACGTCGAGCCGGTGGTGGCCAGCGAGATCGCCATCCGCGAGGCGATCGAGAAGTACTACGGCTCCCAGCACGCCCTCGAGCTGAAGAAGGTCATGGACGAGATGGCCGAGGCCGAGGCCGAGGCGCTGGAGGTCCTGGAAGAAGAAGAGGAGCTCGACATCGCCGCCCTGGAGGCGGCCACCGAAGAAGCCCCGGTCGTCAAGCTGGTCAACATCATCCTCACCGATTCGATCAAGAAAGGCGCCTCGGACATCCACATCGAGCCGTACGAGAAGGACTTCCGCGTCCGCTTCCGCATCGACGGCGTGCTCTACGAGATCATGCACCCGCCGATGAAGCTGAAGGACGCGATCACCAGCCGCCTCAAGATCATGGCCAAGCTGGACATCTCCGAGAAGCGCCTGCCCCAGGACGGCCGGATCAAGATCAAGATGAAGCTGCAGGGCAAGACCAAGGAGATGGACTACCGCGTCTCCGTGCTGCCCACCCTGTTCGGCGAGAAGATCGTGCTGCGCCTGCTGGACAAGGACAACCTGATGCTCGACATGACCAAGCTCGGCTTCGAGGCCGAGTCGCTGGCTGAAGTTCGAGCGCCAGATCCTCAAGCCGTACGGCATGGTGCTGGTCACCGGTCCCACCGGCTCGGGCAAGACCAACACGCTCTACTCCGTCGATGCACCGGGTCAACACGCCCGAGACCAACATCATGACCGCCGAGGACCCGGTGGAGTTCAACCTGCACGGCATCAACCAGGTGCAGATGAAGGAGCAGATCGGCCTGAACTTCGCCGCGGCCCTGCGCGTCTTCCTGCGCCAGGACCCGAACATCGTCCTGGTCGGCGAGATCCGCGACTTCGAGACCGCGGAGATCGCGGTCAAGGCGGCGCTGACCGGCCACCTGGTGCTCTCCACGCTGCACACCAACGACGCGCCCGTCGACGATCAACCGCCTGATGAACATGGGCATCGAGCCGTTCCTGGTGGCCACCTCGGTCAACCTGATCTGCGCCCAGCGGCTGGTGCGCCGCATCTGCAAGGAGTGCAAGGAGGAGATCCAGATGCCGACGCAGGCCCTGGTCGACGTCGGCTTCTCCGGAGGAGGCGCCGCAGGTCCAGCTGTACAAGGGCCGCGGCTGCTGCCAACTGCAACAACACCGGCTACCGCGGCCGGGTCGGGCTGTACGAGGTGATGGAGATCAGCGAGGAGATCCGCGAGCTGGTCCTTTCCGGCGCGTCGGCCATGGAACTGCGGCGCAAGGCGATCGAGGAGGGGATGATCTCCCTGCGGCTGTCCGGGCTTGCAGAAGATCAGGGACGGGGTGACCACCGTCGAAGAAGTGGTCCGCGAGACCGTGCTTTGGGCCGTAGAACGAGGTACACGTCCGGCAGGAACGCGACCGTCGGCCGAGACTTCCGAGCCGGACGAGGCCTGACATGGGCGTGACGATGCACCAGCTTCTGAAGACCCTGGTCGATCAGGGCGGCACCGATCTGCACATCACCACCAACTCGCCGCCGCAGATCCGGATCGACGGCAAGATGGTCCCGCTGCAGGTGCCGCCGATGACGCCGGCGGAGACCAAGAGCATCGATCTACAGCGTGCTCACCGACGCCCAGAAGCACCGCTTCGAGGAGAACCTGGAGCTGGACTTCTCCTTCGGCGTCAAGGGGCTGGCCCGGTTCCGCGCCAACGTCTTCTTCCAGCGCGGCGCCGTGGCCGGGGCGTTCCGGACGATCCCCTGGGAGATCCGCACCTTCAAGGATCTCGGGCTGCCCGAGGTCGTCGCCGAGCTGTGCGACAAGCCGCGCGGGCTGATCCTGGTCACCGGCCCCACCGGTTCGGGCAAGTCGACGACGCTGGCCGCGATGCTGGACAAGATCAACGGCGAGCGTCACGAGCACATCGTGACCATCGAGGACCCGATCGAGTACCTGCACGCGCACAAGAACTGCCTGGTCAACCAGCGCGAGCTGCACGCCGACACCCAGTCGTTCCCCAACGCGCTGCGCGTCGGTGCTGCGCCAGGATCCCGGACGTCGTGCTGATCGGTGAGATGCGCGACCTGGAGACGATCGAGTCGGCGCTGCGCATCGCCGAGACCGGCCACCTGACCTTCGCCACGCTGCACACCAACTCGGCGGCCCAGACGATCAACCGGATCATCGACGTCTTCCCGCCGCACCAGCAGTCCCAGATCCGGGCCCAGCTCTCGTTCGTGCTGGAGGGCATCATGTGCCAGGCGCTGCTGCCCGAGGCCAACGGCCAGGGCCGCGCGCTGGCGATGGAGATCCTGGTCCCCAACTCGGCGATCCGGAACCTGATCCGCGAGGACAAGGTGCACCAGATCTACTCGGCGATGCAGGTCGGACAGGCGAAGTACGGCATGCAGACCTTCAACCAGTCGCTGGCCAGCCTGGTGCTGCAAGCGGCAGATCACCCGAGACCTGGCGCTGTCCATGTCGTCCAACCCGGACGAGCTGCAGGAGATGCTCGAACGCGGAGTCGGCGGCGCTGCAGCACGTCGGCGGCCGCGAGTCGCGGTCGGCGAACCCGTGGTCGCAGCGAGTAAGCAGCGAGGAGGAGATCCGAGATGCCCAACTACAGCTGGAAAGGGCGCACGCGCGGCGGCAAGATCCAGGAAGGCGTGCTCGTCGCCGAAAGCAAGGAAGCCGCCATCGCCACGCCTGCGCAAGCAGCAGATCATCGTCACCGCGGTGACCGAGAAGGGCAAGGAGTTCGCCCTGCCCAAGCTGGGCGGCGGGATCAGCAGCAAGGAGATCGCGATCTTCACCCGGCAGTTCTCGGTGATGATCGACGCCGGACTGCCGCTGGTGCAGTGCCTGGAGATCCTCGGCTCCCAGCAGGAGAACCGGACGTTCCAGAAGATCCTGTTCCAGGTGCGGCAGGACGTGGAGACGGGGTCCACGCTGGCCGACGCCCTGCGCAAGCACCCCAAGGCGTTCGACGACCTGTACTGCAACATGGTCGCCGCCGGCGAGGCCGGCGGTATCCTGGACACCATCCTGCAGCGCCTTTCGCACCTACATCGAGAAGATCGTCAAGCTGCGCGCGGCCGTCCGTTCGGCGCTGGTCTACCCGGTGGCGGTGATCCTCGATCGCCATCGGCGTGGTCTGGATCATCCTGTGGAAGGTCATCCCGACCTTCGCCACGCTGTTCGAGGGCCTGGGCGCCAGCCTGCCGCTGCCCACGCGGATCACCATCGCGCTGTCCAACTTCATCGGCGCCTGGTGGTGGCTGATCTTCCTGCGCCATCGGCTGACGGTCGTCTTCCTGGTGCCGCTACCACAAGACCTACAAGGGCAAGCGCGTCACATCGACGGATCGATGCTGAAGATGCCGGTGCTGGGCATGCGTGCTGAAGAAGATCGCCGTGGCGCGGTTCTGCCGCACGCTGGGGACGCTGGTCTCCTCCGGCGTGCCGATCCTCGAAGGCCTGGAGATCACGGCCCGGACCTCGGGCAACGCGATCGTCGAGGACGCGATCATGGCCACCCGGCAGCAGCGTCGAGGAAGGCAAGACGATCTCCGAGCCGCTGAAGAGCGTCGGACGTCTTCCCGCCGATGGTCGTGCAGATGGTCGCCGTGGGTGAGCAGACCGGCGCGCTGGAGACGATGCTCTCCAAGATCGCCGACTTCTACGAGGACGAGGTCGACGAGGCGACGGCCAACCTGCTGGCCCTGCTCGAGCCGGTGATGATCTGCTTCCTCGGCGTCGTCATCGGCGGCATCGTGATCTCGATGTACATGCCGATGTTCGACCTGATCAGCAAGATCGGCTAAGCCACGGTCGCCGGGGAGCCTCCGGCTCCCGGCCACCGGGGCCCGGACAGGCGGCATGTGCATGCGAGCGGAGACTGGAGACGGCAGCTGCGCTGGCTGATGACGCTGCGGGTCGTGACCGTGACGACGCTGCTGATCTGCGCCTTCGCCGTCGAGTTGCTGTTCCGCCCGGCCGAGACGCTGCGCCCGCTGTTCACGCTGGCCGCCGTGGCCTACGGGATGGTGCTGCTGTACGCCGTGCTGGACCGCTGGCTGCACGGGCACGCGGACCTTCGCCTGTCCTCCAGCTCGTCGGCGACGCCCTGGTCGATCACCGATCTTCGTCGGGATCACCGGCGGCATCGACAGCCCGATGTCGTTCCTCTACCTGCTGCCGATCTCGGTGGCCGTCGATGCTGCTCTACCGCAGCGGCGGACTGGCGCTGGCCGGGGTCTGCTGGATGCTCTACGCGGCGCTGGTCGCCGCTCGGCAGCCGGCTGGTCGTCCGCTCGGCGGGTCATGGACTGGCGCCGACTCGCGAGCCCGGGTCGACGGTCTACTTCCTGGTGGCCCACCTCGTGGCGATGGTCGCCGTGGCCCTGCTCGTCGTCCTATCTGTCGGAGCGGCTGCGCGCCCAGGGGCGCGAGCTGGACGAGCGCCGCGGGGCGCGTGGCCCGGCTGCAAGGCGCTGAACGAGAACATCATCGAGTCGATCAACAGCGGCCTGATCACGACCGACCTCGCGGGGCAGATCAACTTCATCAACCGCGGCGGGACCGAGATCACTGGCGCTGGTCGCAGGACGATGTCGACGGGCCGGTCAGTCGGAATCGCTGTTCGGGCTGGAGCCCGGGTTCCTGCAGGAGATCCGCAAGCAGCTGCTGGCCAACCGCCGGTTCCGCTTCGAGCAGGTTCTTCGACACGCCGGACGGCGCGACGGATCTTCCTCGGCATCGCCGCCTCCAACCTGCACGACAAGGCCGGGCAGCCGCTGGGCTTCATCTTCATCTTCCAGGACCTGACCGAGATCCACGCCCTGGAGCAGGAGGTGCGGCTCAAGGAGCGCATGGCCGCCCTGGGCGAGATGGCGGCCGGCATGGCCCACGAGCTGCGGAACCCGCTGGCCGCGATCAGCGGCGCGGTGCAGTACCTGCAAGGGCGACCTCGCGCCCGAGGGCGAGACGCTCGGAGCTGATGGACATCATCCTGCGGGAGTCGCAGCGGCTGGACCAGGCGATCCGCGACTTCCTGACCTTCGCCCGTCCGGGCAAGTTCGCGCCCGAGCAGGTCGACCTGGTCAAGCTGATCGAGGACAGCGTCAAGCTGCTGCGCAAGAGCCGCGAGTTCAGCCGGGCCACCGGATCGAGACCCGCTACCCGGAGCCGCGGATCGAGTGCGAAGTCGACCCGAACCGCCTGAAGCAGGTCTTCTGGAACCTGGCGACCAACGCACTGAAGTCGATGCCCGACGGCGGCACGCTGACGATCGACGTGCGAGGCGCCGGAAGCCGGCGACAGCGTCCGAGATCCGCTTCGCCGACGAGGGCGTGGGCATGGACGACCGGCAGATGCGAGACGCTACTTCCAGCCGTTCAGCAGCTCCTTCGACGAGGGCACCGGGCTCGGCGCGGCCATCGTGTACCGGCTGATCGAGGAGCACGGCGGCAAGATCCAGCTGGACAGCAGCCCGGGAGCAGGGACCAGCGTGGGCATCGCATTGCCCGCGGGAACAGCGGAGCCGCCGTCAAGATCGAGGCCGTCGACCATCGAGTCACGCTGCCGGAGGTTGAACGTGTGAGCAGGATTCTGGTCGTCGAAGACGAAAAGAGCATGCGCGACCTGCTCGCGATGATGCTGCGCAAGGAGGGCTACGAGGTCGAGACGGCCGAATCGGCGATCTGGCGGCCCGGGATCGCCTGATGAAGGGCGAGCGGTTCGACCTGGTGATCAGCGACATCTCGATGCCCGGCATGTCCGGCCTCGAGCTGCTGCGACTTTACCGCGAAGAGCTGCCCGGAGACCGCGGTCATCCTGATGACCGCCTACGGCTCCAAGCAGACGGCGATCGAGGCGCTGAACGAGGGCGCCAGCTACTACGTGGAGAAGCCGTTCGATCTCGACGAGATGAAGGCCGTCGTCCGCAAGACGCTGGAGCAGCAAGGCGCTGGTCCACGAGAACGCAGAATCTCAAGGTCCAGAACCGCGACCTGCGGGCCGAGCTCACGGGCAAGTACAGCTTCGACGGCCTGGTCGGCCGCAGCCCCAAGATGCAGGACGATCTTCCAGCTGATCGAGCGCGTGGCCGGCACCGGCAGCACGATCATGATCTCCGGGGAATCGGGAACGGGCAAGGAGCTGATCGCCCGGGCGGTGCACTACAACTCCGGCCGCGGCGAGCGGCCGTTCGTCTCGATCAACTGCGGCGCGTTGCCCGACGAACTGCTGGAGAGCGAGCTGTTCGGGCACATGAAGGGCTCGTTCACCGGCGCCACCAGCACCAAGAAGGGCCTGTTCGAGGTGGCCGACGGCGGGACGATCTTCCTCGACGAGATCGGCGAGACCTCCCCGGCGATGCAGATCAAGCTGCTGCGGGTGCTGCAGGAGCGCAAGATCCGCCGGGTCGGCGGCACCGAAGAGATCGCGGTCGACGTCCGGGTGATCACCGCGACCAACCAGGACCTGGAGCAGATGGTCCGGGAGAAGAAGTTCCGCGAGGACCTGTACTACCGGATCAACGTCATCGCGATCCGGATGCCGGCCCTGCGCGAGAAGCCGGAGGACATCCCGGCGCTGGCCGAGCACTTCCTGGACAAGTACCGGGAGCTCGTCGGCAAGCCGATTCGCGGGGGTCTCTCCAAGGAGGCGCTGGAGTGCCTGGAGGGCTACGACTGGCCGGGGAACGTCCGGCAGCTGGAAAACGTGATCGAGCGCGCGGTGGCCCTGGAGACCAGTCCGAGCAGATCCAGCCGGAGAGCCTGCCTCGCCGAGGTCCGCGCGGGGCGACGGCGGCGGCGAGCTGTCGACGTCGTCCTGCCCGAGGGCGGCGTCGATCTGGAGCAGACACCTGGAGGATCTGCGCCGACGCTACATGCTCGAGGCGATGGAGCGCAGTCGGCGGTGTCCAGACCCGGGCCGCCGAGCTGCTGGGCATGACCTTCCGCTCGTTCCGCTACTTCGCCAAGAAGTACGATCTGACAGGCCGGGACGGCGGTTGCTGGCCAGGCGGGAGCGAGGGAGGGTGAAGCCGGCATCGGCACACGGTAGATGGCGATTGGCGGACTGACAATTCATGTCAGTCCGCTGCCATACGGTCGACGGTTGGTGGGCAAGATACCGGTTTTCGACAGGTGATTGTCGAGGATCCAAGACCTTCAAGGAATCTTAAAACGTTTAATATCAACTAGTTTATGAACAAACTGATACAAATATTGCAAATGTTGGCATCGAGGTTGCTCTAGCTAGGGGCGGACCTGAAAGGAGGCTCGGAACATGAAGCTTAGGAATGCCAAGGGTTTCACGCTGATCGAGTTGCTGATCGTGGTTGCGATCATCGGCATTATCGCCGCCATCGCCATCCCGAACCTGCTGAACGCCATCGACCGCGGCAAGCAGAAGCGCACCATGGCCGACCTGCGGTCCATCGGCACCGCCGTGGAATCGTACTCCATCGACAACAATATCTATCCGGTGGGCGGTGATCTGGCCACAGTGGATGATTCCCTGCAGCCGCTGTACATCAAGGTCCTCCCGACCGTTGATGGCTGGCAGAACACCATGGACTATGACTCCGCCGACGGCTCCGAGTACACCGTGCAGGCGTACGCCAAGGGCGGCGCCAACGACGGCTACACCGGAGGCGCTACCGACGAGTTCACCGACGACATCTTCTTTCGTCAACGGGCAGTTCGTGCAGTGGCCGGAAGGTGCGCAGCAGTAGTTCGACCTTACGGTCAGCTCATAGCTGATGATGCGGCGGGGGCGGTGATCTGCTCCCGCCGTTTTCATTTCATACGGCCTTCCGGACGTGTTGATTATCCGGGTCGAACGTGATTCACTGCGAAGGTAAAGAGCAAGAGCGCATCCTCGGGAGAATGATGACGGTAAGGCGAAATACAGAGCGACCAGATGAGGCCGGTTTCACTCTGGTGGAACTGCTGGTGACTCTCGTGATCATCAGCATCCTGGTGGCCATCTCCCTGGTTTCGCTCCTCAACGCCCTGGACCGGGCCAAACAGCGCGCCACCATGGCGGACTGCGGACGGTCTCACGGGCCGTGGAGGCGTACCAGGTTGACGCGGGGCACATCCCCCAGGGCGACCTGGCCACAGTTGCGCCGCTGCTCATCCCGTATCAGATCAGCGTGGTTCCCCGGGAAGACCACTGGTCCAACCCGCTCGTCTACACCGCTTCGGCAACATCGTACTCCCTGGAATCGTACGGCAAGGATGGTATCGACGGCGCCAATATCTCCGGTGGCCACCCGTACCGACTTCACTCTGGACATCCTGCTCAGCGACGGCGTATTCGTCGCCGCTCCGGATTGATGCACAAGGTGGCAGAATCCCACACCGGTTCCGCCACATTGCAGATCTTCCTGCCCTGCAGCCTGATCCTGGTTTTGTCCCTGGCGCCTCCCGAGACCCGGGGAGAATCCGCCGCCGGATGCGCGGCGCTTATCGCGCTTCTGGCCCTGGTGGCCGGGGCCCGCGGAACGGCCGCCGCCCCGGGCAGGTTGCTGCTTCTCATGGCGGTTATCAGCTGGCCCCTGGTGCTGGCGGCTGCCGCTCCGGGCAAGGCGGTGGGAGCCGTCGCCGGCTGGACGCTGGCCATGGCTGTCGGCTTCGCTGCCTGGCTGCTGCCCCGGGCCGGTGGAGGAGACCGCTGGATCGGCGCCACCCTCGGCCTGGCCGGGACGGTTGCAGGGGCTCACGGGCTGTACCAGCGGTTCTGGGGGCTGTCCCGGCTCGCTGCCGATCTTGCCGGACGAACCGACATCGCCTACCACAAGGAGATTCTGGACCGGGTCACGGACGGCCGGGCTTTTGCGGCGTTCAGCACGCCGGCGGCCATGGGCGGTTTTCTGGCATTGAGCCTGCCTGTCACCCTCTTTCTCACATGGAGTTCCAACGGCACAAGACGCATGCTCTGGGGCCTGGCCGTCACTGATACAGATCGGTGGGCTTCTCGCCGCCGCCTCGGCCACCGCACTGCTTTCCCTGGCGGCCGCCATCGGACTGGCCGGTATCATCGGTCTGGCAAAAGGAAGAAAGCTGGTTGCCGCCGCCGTGCTGATGGTTGTAGCAGGCGGCGGAACCGTCGCCGTGTTGCGGGGTTCGGAGCTTCTCGATCCGGACCACGGCAACAACCCGCTGCGGTTGCGGGCCGGGAATATCCGTATCGCCGGTGAGATGGCGGCGGACCATCCCTGGATCGGGGTCGGGCCGGGCGGGTACGGCGAAAACTATCCTGCTTACCGCGAGCCGGGCGACAACGAATCGATGCATGTCCATAACCTCCCAATGGAATTGGTGGCCGAGTACGGCATTCCCGGAGGTTCGGCCCTGGCCGTGACCTTTTTCATCCTGTTCCTCGGTCCTCTGGCCGGGAGGCGCCGGGGCGGGGAAGCATGGAGCGGGTGGCGCCCTGCCGCCTCCATCGGGCTGGCCGCCTTCGCATTCCACAATCTGGCGGACTACACCGCCTTCATGCCGTCGCTGCTATGGCTGGCATCGCTCCTTCGAGGCCTCCTGGCCGATCCGCCGGTTCGGAGCCGGCGGACAGGGGAGGCGCCGGCCGCCCTGGCGGTGGTGATCCTGGCCGCCGCAGTCGCCGCCGGAGGCGGCCTGGCATGGAACGCCCGGAGCGCAGCGCTGGCGGCATCGGCAGGCTCCGACCCGTCCACCGCTCTGCGACATGCGAGCCGGGCAGCAACTCTGGCTCCCTGGGATCCGGACGCCCGGCTTCTGCGGTGCCGTCTCTTCGTCCTGGAAGGGAGGCTGCCTGAAGCGGAGGCGGAGGCGGAGGCGGCGATTCGGCTGGCCCCGTTCCGGCCGGCGGCGCGGATGGTGCGTTCCCTGGTGCGTCAACAGTCGGGAGATTTTCCGGGAGCCTGGTCCGACGCCAGGGAGGCGGTGCGGCTGTACCCCATCAATCCGGACTACAGGACAAGGGAGTCCACATTGCAACAGTGGATTGCCGCCGGGATTCCTGATGAATAGGGTGGTTATGCCGGCGGTCCTGGCAGGGCTCCTGGTCGCCGGCACTCTGGGGCAAGGCGGCAACGGACCGCTGGTCATGCTGCTGGTGCATCTGGGTGTTGCCGTCCTGGTGGGCAGGGAACTCGGTTACCACGGACAAGGCGAACCGCTTCCCCGGACGGTCCTGTGGCCGGTGCTCGGTTTTATGGCGGCGGCCCTGGCCGGCGCCGCCACCTCGCCGTATGGCTACGGCGCGTTGACCACGCTTCTTGAGATGGCGGTGTTCTGCGGCATCGCCTGGCTGGCGGTCCGGGGAGGGATGCCGTTCCTGGACCGCCTCCGGACCGTCCTGCCGCTTGCCGCCCTGGCGCAGGTCGGCTACGTGATGGTCCGGCGCCTGTTTCTGGACGAGTGGCGGTCCGCCGGCACGTTCTTCAACCCGAACCATCTGGCGGCCTGGCTGGTGGTGGTGCTGCTGCTGCTGGCGGGGAGCCGGGATCGCCGGCCGACGAGCCGCGAGTGGACGCTCCACGGCATCGCCGTCCTGGTTCTGTTCGCCGGGCTGGTGCTGTCCGGTTCCAGGGGAGGCATGGTCGGGCTGGGCGTCGGGGGGCTGTACCTGCTCATTGTTGCCTGGGGTCGCATGACCCGCCGGGAGAAATCCGCCGCCGTGGCCGGCGCCGTCCTGGCAGGAGTTGTGGTAACCGGTGCGATGGTCCGGAGGTTCCAGGGACCGGACCGATTCTCCCTGCACCGCACCGGGATCTGGAGCGGCACCGTCGACATGGTGTCCGACAACATCTGGTCCGGTGTCGGTCCAGGCCAGTTCGACTGGAACGCACGGCGATATCAGTTCGCCGACGGCGAAGGCGCCCTGTCCTACGATCACCTGTACTCCAACTCTCATTCCGACTGGCTGCGTCTCCCGGCGGAGTTCGGCCTTCCGGGGGCGGTGCTGGTGATCCTGGCGCTGATCGGAACGGTGGCGGTGATCCGGAGACGGCGCCGGTCCGGATCCCTGCCGCCGTCGTCCGCCGGCGCCATCGCCGCTCTCCTGGCCCTTCTGGTGCAGTCGGCGTTCCAGAACCTGAGCCACAGCCCGGCGGTCTACCTCACAGCCGCCGCGCTTCTGGGGGGGCTGATGGGCCGATCATGTCCCATCCCGTCGCAGGGTAAACCCAACCGCTCCTGGACGGGACATGATCGGCCCATCAGCCTCGCTGCTTGCGCGGTGTTGCTGGTGACGTTCATCGCCGCGGATGTCGGGCCGTACCTGGCGTACCGCTTCACCGATGGGCTGGACAGGCCTCCGACGCAGGCCGACCTGCTTCGGGCCGCCGCACTGAACCGGCTCCAGCCGTACATCCGGATGAGCCTGGCCGAGTCGTACATCGGAGTCGGCCCGCTGACGCTGGAGACGTACCAGTCGGCACGGGCCAACGCAGAGGAGGCGGTGCGGCTCCATCCCGGTGACGCCGAGCTCCGCCGGCGGCTGGCTCGGATCGAGGCCAGGGGGTGCAGGGAGCTGTTCCGGGACCGCTCATCCAGGGAACGGGCGCTGCGGCATTACCTGGCGGCGGAGAAGCTTGCCCCGTATCTGGCGATGATCCCGCTGGAGGCCGGTGATTTTCTCTACACCGTGTCCGATCCCGGCGGCGCCGTCGCCGCCGCCGACCGGATCCTGGCGCTGGAGCCCGGCTCCATCCCGCCCCGCCTGCTGAAGGCGTTGGCGCTTCTGGCCAGGGACGGCGTCGCCGCCGTTCCCGAGGCCCGGTCCCTGATGGAGGAGGCCGGAGCGTTGGGCGAGGCCGCGGCCGGTGTCCGCAGGGATAACGAGTACGCCAGGGTGATGCTGGATGTTGATTCCGGCCGGAAAGCTGCGGTCCTGTCCGCTCTGGATGAGGCATCCCGGTGAACTCGAATCTGATATAAAATTTGCCTGCGGAAGGAGAATGGAACCTTTGAGCCCCTGGTGGACCTACCTGCTTGCCTTCGTACTGGCGGCGATCTTCTCCCTGGGTCTGACGCCCCGGCTGATGAACGCGGCGCTGAAGTTCGGGATCGTGGACGCCCCGGACGGGAACCTGAAAGGGCACCGCCGGCCGATGCCGTACCTGGGCGGCCTGGCGATCTACCTGGCGTTCCTCTTGTCCCTGGCCGTGACGCTGAACTTCGATGGGGAGGTCCTGGGCATCCTGCTGGCCGGATCGATCGTGGTCATCCTCGGACTGGTCGACGACCTGGGCCAGCTCGGACCCTGGACCAAGCTCGCCGGCCAGCTGGTCGCGGTGCTGGTCCTGCTCAAGTCGGGCATCTACATCAAGCTGGTCATCGTGCCGCCCTGGATCGCCCTGGCCGGTCTCCATCCTCTGGCTGCTTGGCGGTGACCAACGCGTTCAACCTGATCGACATCATGGACGGCCTGTCCGCCGGAACGGCGGTGGTCGCCGCGCTGGCCCTGCTGGTGGTGGCCGACCTGGGAGGCCTGATCTCGGCGGCGGTGATTCTGGCCGCGCTGGCCGGCGCCTGCGCCGGGTTCCTGCGGTACAACTTCCAGCCGGCCCGGATCTACATGGGCGACACGGGAGCCCTGTTCCTCGGCCTGCTGCTGGGCGCGCTGGCCATGGACAACGCCTACACCGAGCGCAACCTGGTGGCGGCCCTGGCCCCGGCGATGATCCTGGGCGTTCCGCTGTTCGACATGCTGTTCGTGATGTACATCCGGTACCGCCGCGGGATGCCGGTGATGCTGGGCAGCCCGGATCACGTCGCCCTGCGCCTGCGCAAGTGGCGGTTTACCACCCGCCAGACGGTTCTGGTCTCGTACGGCGTCACGGCATCCTCGGCGCTGCGGCGGTGGCCATGAGTCTGGGTACCGGAGAGCGTGCGCTGATGATCCTGGGCGGTCTGGCCATGGCGGCGCTGGTTGTCGCCGTGTTGCTCAAGCGGATCGACATGAGCCTTTGAAACTGTGAGGCAAGCATGGATGTGATCATCGGCGGCGGGCTGGCCGGTCTGTCCACCGCTTACCATCTGGGGGAGACGCCCCATGTGGTGCTCGAGGCGGAGGATATCCCGGGCGGTCTGTGCCGGTCGCGGGAGATCGACGGGTTCATTTTCGACTCCACGGGCCACCTGCTGCACCTGCGGGATCCCCGGGCGATCAAACTTGTGGACGATCTGCTGCCCGGTGAACTGGCGGAAACGAGTCCGCAAGGCGGAGATCCGCTCCCGGGGCGCAACATTGCCGTTCCCGTTTCAGGCCAACCTCCACGGCCTGCCGCCGGATTTCGTGGAGCGTTGTATCGTCGATTTCCGCAAGACCCTGGGACGGGATCTTCCGGACGACCCGGCGACGTCTTTCGAGGATTGGTCGCTCGCCGTGTTCGGCCGCGGGATCAGCGAAGCGTTCATGTTCCCCTACAACGAAAAGCTGTTCCGCCGGGAGGCGGCGGAGATGACCGCAGACTGGGTCTCCTGGGCGGTGCCGAAGCCGACCCTGGAAGAGGTGGTCCGGGGAGCGGCCGGCGTTCCGAACACCGGCATGGGGTACAACGCCACCTTCCGCTATCCGACGTCCGGAGGGATCGGCGTGCTGCCGGCGGCGCTGGCCGGTCGCGTGAAGAACCTGCGCTGCGGCTGCCCGGTAGTCGCCGTGGACCTGGACCTCGGAAAGTGACACTGGCCTCGGGGGAGCAAGTCGCCGTTCGACCGGCTGGTGGTGACCGCGCCGCTGCCGGCGTTCCTGTCCATGACCCGCGGCGGCGGTGGGACTGGCAGGCCCTGGCGCCGCGGCTGGACTGGTCGGTGGTGGCCTGCCTCAACCTGGGGATAGCCCGGGCAGGGTTGGGAGACGGAGCCCACTGGATCTACTTCCCCGATGACGACGTTCCGTTCTACCGCGTCGGTTTCCCGTCCAACTTCTCCGAAACGGTAGCGCCGCCGGGCGCCTCGTCCATGTATGTGGAGTTCGGACTCGGGAAAGACGAGGAGTACGATCCGGTGCAACTGGAGCGCCGCCCTGGAGCGCGGTCTGCGGGATATCGGGCTGCTGTTGCCGGAGCGACACCATCCTGGTCCGGGATCTGGTACGGGTCGATCCGGGCTATGTCATCTTCGACCGCAGCCGGCAGGACGCTTGGCTGAACTGGTCCCCGCACTGGAAAGCCGCGGCGTCCACCTGATCGGACGGTACGGCGCCTGGACCTATTCCTACATGGAGCGGGCGCTCCTCGACGGGCTGGAAACGGCCGCCGGCTTGCATCTCGTGAGAATGAATTAAATCAACTTTGATGACTATGAGGAATTTCCTGGAGGGGATGAGAACGCATGGCGGCATCGGCGGTCGTTGAGATCAGCGGGCTGGTGAAAAGTTTCAAGGGGCACCTGGGCATCGGCCGGAAGGTGGCCGTGGCCGGCCTGGACCTGGAGGTGGCGCCGGGGCGAGATTTTCGGCCTGCTGGGGCCGAACGGCGCCGGCAAGACCACCACTCTTAAAATGATGCTCGGGCTGCTGCAACCGGATGCCGGTGCCGTCCGGCTGTTCGGCGGATCGCCTTCGGACGCTGTCGGCTCGGGCACGGATCGGGTTCCTGCCCGAGAACCCATATTTCTACGATTACCTCACCGCGGAGGAGTTCCTCGACTTCTACGGCCGGCTGCACGGGTTCGGGAAGACGGAGCGGAACAGGCGGGTGGAAACCGCCCTGGCGCAGGTCGGTCTCGACCGGTCGCGACCGAAACAGGCGCTGCGCAAGTTCTCCAAGGGGATGGTCCAGCGGCTGGGGCTGGCCCAGGCGATCCAGCACGATCCGGACCTGGTGATCCTCGACGAGCCGATGTCGGGGCTGGACCCGATCGGCCGGCGGGAGGTCCGGGACCTGATCCTGTCTCTCCGAGCGGCCGGCAAGACGGTCTTCTTCTCCAGCCACATCCTGCAGGACGCCGAGATGATCTGCGACCGGGTGGCGATCCTGGTGGAAGGGCGGCTCCGCCACATGGGATCTCTCGATCAGATGCTCCGCTCCTCACCCCGCTGGTTCGAAGTCACCATCAAGGGTGCGGTGCCACCGCCCTGGAACCGGGATATCGCCTCGGCATCCGGGGAGAATGAGATGGTCAAGGTGCAGGACGTTTCCGAACTGGGCCGCCTCCTCGCGGCGATCTCCGGGAGCCCGGCGGAAGTGGTCTCGGTCTGGCCGCAGCGGGAGAGCCTGGAGGATGTATTCCTCAAGGAGGTGACCCGTGAGCGCTGAGCCGGGCAGGCGGCCGGCCCCTTTCGGCTCCGTAGTGATCGCCATCGGTCTGAACACTTTCCGCGAGGCTGTGCGTGACCGGGTGATGTACCTGATCCTGGCGTTCGCACTGATCCTGATCCTGGTCTCCCGGCTGTTGTCCATGCTCACCGTGGGAGAGGAAGGCCGGATAATCAAGGACGTCGGGTTGTCGGCGATCTCTATCTTCGGTCTCTTGATCGCCGTTTTTGTCGGCGTCTCACTGGTGTTCAAGGAGATCGAGAAACGCACCATCTATACGCTGCTGGCCAACCCGGTGCGGCGGTGGCAGTTCGTGGCCGGCAAGTACGCCGGTTTGCTCCTGGTCCTGGCCATGAACGTTCTGATCATGACTGCTCTCTTGCTCCTGGTTCTGCTGATAAGGGGGGAGTCCATGGCGGGGATCCCCGCCGCCGCCCTGATGATTTTCGTGGAGTTGTCCCTGGTGACGGCGTTCGCCCTGTTGTTCAGCAGTTTCACCAACCCGATCCTGGCGGCGGTAGGAACCGCGACGGTGTATGTCACCGGCCACCTGACCTGGAGTTTCGAACTGCTGAAATCCCGGCTGCCGGAGGGGTTGGGCCGGACCCTGTGTGACGTGCTGTACTGGGCACTGCCGAATCTCGGTTTCCTGAACGTCAAGTCCCAGGTGGTTCACGGAGGGACCCTGCCCGACGGCTACCTGGTTTCGGCCCTGCTTTACGGCCTGGGATACGCACTGGTCGCCATTACGGCGGCCTGCATTGTGTTCGAACGGCGGGATTTCAACTGAAGCGATGACAAGGATCCTAACCATCTCAGCCCTGGTTCTGGGAGTGGCGGCCGCCTCGGTGGGGGCTGTTTCCCTGCATCAGGTTCAGAACGACGCCGGCGAGGACAGGCTGCTGTACCTTCCCAACGGCCGTTACCTCAAGGTTGCCAGCCTGGGACATTCAGCCCTGGCGGCTGACCTGGTGTACCTGTGGTCGATCCAGTACTACTCCAACTACGAGCGGGAAGACCGTTTCCGGTATGTGGAGCATGTGTTCGGCAATGTCATCGCCGAACTGGATCCCGGGTTCACCGACGCATATTCCCTGGGGGCGATGATTCTGTCGGTGGAGGCCAATGACCTGGACGGCGCCCTGCGTCTCCTGGACCTGGGGATCGAGCGGAACCCGGACAACTGGATCCTCCCTTACATGGCAGGCTGGGAATGCTTCCACGCCGGACGATTCGCCCAGGCGTCCGGTTACTTCGCCCATGCGTCGCAGATACCAGGTGCGCCGGACCTGATAGCAAGGAATCGCGCCGGAGCGGTGGCCCGTTCCGGGGATATTACTGCGGCGTACCACTTGTGGCGGGAGTTGTACGAAGATCAGGATATCGACGACACTACCCGGGCGGTGGCCAAACGGCAGGTCCGGGAACTTCATATCCAGATAGACCTGCAGGCGATCCGCCGGGCGGTGGCCGACCACCGGGACCGCTACGGCACATTGCCCGCCTCCATACAGGCCCTGGTGGCGCAGGGTCTGCTCCCTGCAGAGCGTCTGGATCCGGATGGTGGACGCTACAGCTACAATCCGAGCACCGGCGAGGCCGGCAGCCAGGCCGGCCGGATCCTGGGAGAGCGCTGATGTCGCACCTTCCCGAGCCGTTCGGTGCGGTCTACGTCACCCTGATCGGGTTGGTAGTGGGTAGCTTCCTGAATGTCTGCATTTATCGCCTGCCTCACGGCCTCAGCATTGTCCGTCCCGGCTCCCGCTGTCCGAACTGCCAGACGCCGATCCGGTGGTTCCAGAACATCCCGGTGCTGTCCTGGCTGCTGCTCCGCGGCCGTTGCTCCGCCTGCCGGGCCGGAATCAGCATACGGTACCCGCTGGTGGAAATGCTCACCGGTGCGGTAACCCTGGGGATCTGGCTGCTGTACGGACCGACCCTGGACTTTGCCGTCTCGGTGACCTTCGCCTGGGCGATGATCGTCCTGTTCTTTACTGATCTTGACACAAGGTTGCTGCCGGATGCGGTCACTCTCACCGGGCTGGCCTCCGGGCTCGCCGTCGCCTGGTTCAATCCGTTCCTCGGAGAGCCTGGCATGCACCGGATCTGGATGGCGCTGGCGGGCTGCGCCGCAGGCGGAGGGTTCCTCTGGAGCGTAGGCGCCCTGTACTCCCGCCTGCGGGGCGTGGAGGCCATGGGGTTCGGGGATGTAAAAATGATGGCGTTTGTCGGCGCCGTGGCCGGCCCACAGGGTGTGCTGTTTACCATCTTCGGAGGTTCGGTTATGGGCGCCGTGGTCGGCCTTGGCCTGATCCCTCTAAAGGGGCGCAGCATGCAGTCCACCCTGCCGTTCGGCTGTTTCCTGGCTCCCGCCGCCATGGCTTCCCTGCTCTACGCCGACCAGGTCATCGGCTGGTACCTGGGGCTCCTGGTTCCGGGAGGTTGAGATGGCCGGCAGGCTGCAGTTAAGCCGCTTCGGATTCCAGGTGCGACTGTTCCTGGTTCTCCTGGTGGTTCTGCTGGGGATCCTGAATCTCCTGAACTCGTTTTTGCTGTCCAACGCCCGGTCCGCCGTGGAGCGATCCGAAATCTCCCGGGCCGAAGCGATTACCCGGGAGTATGTACAGCGTGTCGAACGGAAGCCGCTCCTGGCGGCGATGGGCCGCGGCGGCGGCAACCCGGTTACTTCCAGTTCCCTCAGGATCGCCGCCCAGCGCAGCGGTTTGAGCAGGGTCCGGCTGCTGGACGACGCCGGTATGTCGGTAGTCAGTTCCGGGCCGGGCACTGCCGTCGGCTTCGATCCGTATGCCGGGCTCGGAGCGCAAGGGGAAGACGATCTGGCTGCCGGCCGGACCGTCTCCCGTGTGCTGGACGGATCGGAATTGCCGCAGGGTACCGTCCTGGTGGTTCATTTTCCGTTGCTGGACCACAACGGCCGTTTGGCGGCGGTGCTGGAGACGCTGATTCCGGCGCCGGACCTGGCCGATCTCAACGACCGTGCAGGTAACATTCTGGGTGTGCAGATTCTGGGTGTCCTGCTCATCGTAGTAGTGGTGTTCCTGTTTGCCGACTGGGTCAGCCGGCCGTACCGCAGGATCGCAGCAGTGGCCGGTGAAGCAGGCCTGGAGCCCGGCGGGCCGGACCAGATGGTGGCTGCGTTCCGTACGGTGGTGCAGCGGCTGCGGGAACAGGAAGAGGCGATTACCACCCTGCAGGGCAAAGGAGCCGGTTTGGGCGACCTGGTCCGTTTCGCCTCGCGGTCGGCCGACGGCATGAGCACCGGGGTGCTGGTTCTGGACGGCCACTATCGGGTGGCGGCGCTGAATGATACCGCTTCCCGGTTTCTGGGCGTGGCGCATACCGAGGCGGTGGGACAGGAACTGAACTCAGTGGTCGCCTCGGCCGGCGGCATGGAACAGTTGGTTCGCTCCTCCATCCGGAACGGGGAAAACGCAACCCGGGAGGTGCTGGAGGTCCAGTTCCGGGATGGTCGCAGTGGCCACCTGGGAGTCTCGGTGACGCCCAGCCCGGGGAGCGGAGAGAGCAATGCGGGAGCGCTGGTTCTGATGACCGACCTGACCGAGATCCGCCAGCTCCAGGACCAGGCCCGGCTGCGGGAGAACCTGGCGGCGGTGGGCACCCTGTCCGCCGGCATCGCCCATGAGTTCCGCAACGCCCTGGGGACGATCCTCGGTTACGCCAGACTGCTCGAGAAGCACCGGGAAGACGGTGTGCGGCGGCCGGCCCGGGAGATCCTCAAGGAGGTCGACACGGTTCGTAAGGCGGTGGACGAATTTCTGCTGTACGCCCGGCCGCCGGAACCGGCGCCGACCCCCCTTGCGTTGAAATCGACCATCGAGGACTCCATTTCCGGCGCTCCGGAAAAAATGGTGGTCCGGCTCGAGGGCGAGTTCGGCACGGTGATGGCTGACGAGGGGCTGCTGCGCCGGGTGTTCGACAACCTGCTGCGGAACGCCGCCGAGGCCGGCGAGGAGCGCGGCGGCCCGGTGCAGGTCCGCATTACCGGTAGAGTCGCGGCGGCCGGCCACACCCTGCAGGTGGAGGTGGAGGATGACGGTCCGGGAATCGCAGCCGAGGACCTGGACCAGGTGTTTGTGCCATTCCACACTACCCGGCGGCAGGGGACCGGCCTCGGCCTGGCTCTGGTTCAGCGGACCATGGCCGATCTGGGCGGCAGCGTGGAGGCGGCCAACGGAACCGGTGGCGGCGCCCTGTTCCGGCTGCGGTTCCCGCTGGCAGCCGGTTCCCGGGACGGAATCGGATAACACAATCGAAACCGGCTGGGTACTGCGAAACGTAATATCCTCCGCTCCCAGATTCCGCAGGCACGAAAATGTAAGTATTTAAATTGCAGCGCTTTACAGCCCTCCGGCATCCTGCCGCCATGTTGGCACGGTCTGTGCCTATTAAGTCCATCGATAAAGAAGGCGTGAAGTTCCAGGAAACCTACAACCTGAACGCCGATCGCCGAGGCCGCTCCCAGGATCAGATCTCCCGGGTGCTCGGCAGATACCACTCACAGACTCACGCCATGAACGTGGAGGGACTGCCATGGATACTAGGAACGAACGCGGATCGGCTCTGATCGTCTGCATGCTGGTGATGGTGATCCTGACACTCCTGGGTCTTTCGTTCCTGGTGATGGCGGATACGGAAAACCGCATCGCCCAGAACGAGATCCGGGCCGCCCAGTCCCTGTATGTGGCCGAGAGCGGCGTTCACATGGTGAAGCGGTGGTTCGACAGGCCGTTCAGCAATCGGAACGTGCGCAACCCGACCTTCGGCGGCGAGGTCGACCGGACACTGCGGTTGATCGAGACCGACGGCAATCCGGCCACCCCTCCCGTTCCCCAGGACGGCGGTGCATACCCGAGATACAAGCAGGGGATCGATTTCGACAGCGACGGCAACGATGACCTGTTCGAGAAACCGTACCGTGGCGGCATGGCCCACACCCTGATGGGGACCGCAGATGGACCTGACATCCGGATTCAGGAAAGCGCTTCCACACAGGCAGCCACCTTCCTGGCGGATCTGTCCTACGATCTGTTCGTCGATTATCCCGGCAACGGAATCCAGGCCCGGATCACCCAGATCGACATCTACGGCCCACCGTACCTGCAGATCGGCGCCGCGTGGGTGCGGTACGGTATGGGCACCGTAAAGGTGACCGCCCGGACATATCAGATCGTGAACGGTGTCGAGCACGTCCTGTCGCAACAGGCGGCCACTGCGGTAATCAACGAGATGCCTTACCCGGGCCCGTACGGCCCGCTGCACTCGTGCGCCAACCTGTCCTGGAACGGGGATTTCAACGTGCACTGGGGGGCGGCTTCCGCCATCGGCGAGTCGACCCTGGCCAACAACCACGATTCGATCCCCGTATCCTGGCCCAGGGTGCCCCCTCCCGGGGAGCGGGTGGACGCCCTGTGGGCGGCCGACTGGACCAACTACATGGCGGCGGTGGACGGTGAGGAGATCGAAGACCCGTGGTTCCGGTATCTCTCCGGCGGACCGCTGGATCCCTCTCCCGGCGGGTTCCTGTTCACGGCGCCGGCAGCGCAGCGGGGAGACGACCAGCCGTGGGCTTTCGACTGGACCCACCCGAACCCGGTGGGGGACGGGCACTGGCCGAACCATGAAAACAACCCGGACGACGGCAGCCATTCCAACGTTTTCCAGAACCAGGCGATGGTGACCTGCCCCGAATTCGACTACGAGATCTGGAAAGGGATCGCCACAGCCGGAGGCAGCGACGTCTACTACTACACCTGGGACAACGGCACCTCGTTCAAGGAGAACGGGATGGGCGCTGCACGGACTTTTCAGGCCATCACCGACAACCGGGAAGGGTTGTACTTCTTCGACACCGTGGACGGCGTGGCGCCGTACGACGATGACGGCAACGGTACCCCGGACAACCTGACCCCCTTGATCAGACTCCAGGGCGGCAATTGGGGCGCCCGGGGGTTTATCTACCTCAACGCCCTGACCTTCCAGACCCATGGTCTCAGCGGCCGGGCCGCCACGTTCAACGCTCCCGGCGAGCCGTACAACGATACCGACAGCGACGGGCAGTGGGATCCCGGGGAGCCGTACATCAACCTGGTCTACCCGACATCCCTGGGCGACCCGTTCGTCATCGACACCACCGATACCTTCGGCGGCGCCGTGACCCGGAACGACCGGGGGCCGGATGTCTCTTCCACCGCCGTCACTGTGGGGTATTCTTTACAACAGCGGCCATTTCGAAGCCACCGGCAACGCTACGTACTACGGCAGCGTTATCGCCAGGTCCGGCGTCGGGGAACTGTCCCCGGCGGCCGGCACCCCGGACCTGTACTGGGACGAGTCGATTATCCAGAACTGGCCTCCGGACGGCTGGGATATGCCCCGGGTGATGATCACGAAATGGGAGAACCAGTGACGGCGCAGTTCCGTTCCCAAGGTGAGTGTTACCAAACGTAACAGGTTGTCCCTTCAGCCAGAGTACGGGTCGGTTCAGGCCTCCTGGTTCAAAAACGTAAGTGGTTTATCTATAGCAATTTGAAGCAATCATGCTTTTCTTTGTGGCTGGCACGTTCCATGCTCTTGCGCCCGGTATGAAATACCAGGACCGATGGTCCGGAGGGAGGGGAGCGGCTATGGGCTGGAGGAGCGAACGTGGATCGGCTTTAATCGTCTCGATTCTGGTGATGGTTATCCTCACGCTTCTGGGGATCTCGTTCCTGATGATGGCGGATACCGAGAACCAGATCGCACAGAATGAGATCCGGTCGGCCCAGGCGCTGCAGGCGGCCGAAAGTGGGGTCCGGATGGTGAAACGGTGGTTCGACCAGCCGTTCGGTTCCGGGAATGTTCTCAACCCGACTTTCGGCGGAGAGATTGACCGCACATTGCGCCTGATCGAGACCGACGGTGATCCGGCCACCGCTCCGGTTCACCAGGACACCGTAGCAAACCCGCAGTACAAGCAGGGCGTCGATCTCGACGGCGACGGGAATGACGATCTGTTCGGGAAACCTTACCGGGGCAGCGCTGTTCATGCTCTCATGGGCACCGAGGACGGCCCGGACATGCAGATCCTGGAGACCAGTTCGACCCAGGCGGCCGATTTCCTGGATGAACTGTCCTACGATCTGTTCGTCGATCACCCCGGCCGGGGGGTCCATGCCCGGATTTCCCAGATCGACATATACGGTCCGCCGTACATACAGATCGGCGCTTCATGGACGCGGTACGGCATGGGGACCGTAAAGGTGACCGCAGGGCTCTACCAGACCATCGGAGGTACTGAGCGGGTCCTGGCGGAAAGGACGGTTCGGGCTGTCATCAACGAGATGCCGTACCCCGGTCCGTTCGGGCCGCTGCACTCCTGCGATAACCTGTCCTGGAACGGTGATTTCCAGGTGCACTGGGGCCCGGCCTCCGCCACCGGCGAGTCGGCCCTCACCAACAACCATAAAAAAGTCCCCGCATCCTGGCCCAGGACGGTCCCTGCAGGGGAGCGGATGGACTCGCTGTGGACCGCCGACTGGGCGAACTTCATGGCGGAAGTGGACGGCGAGGATATTGACGACCCGTGGTTCCGCTTCCTGTCCGGCGGAGCGCTGGACCCTTCCGCCGGAGGTTTCCTGTCCAATGCGCCGGCATCGCAGCGGTCTGATCCCCAACCGTTCGCATTCGACTGGACCTTCCCCGATTCGCCGGGTGACGGGCACTGGCCGAACCATGACCACAACCCGAGAGACGGTTGCCATTCCAACGTCTTCCAGAACCAGCCGACGGTGACCTGCCCCGATTTCGATTACGAAGTCTGGAAGGCCATCGCCACCTCCGGCGCCAGCGACGTGCATTACTACGTCTGGGACAACGGCACCTCGTTCAAAGAGGACGGCATCGGTGCCGCCCGGACTTTCCAGTCGCTTACCGACAACCGGGAAGGGCTGTTCTTCTTCGACACCGTCGACGGTATGGCGCCGTACGACAGTGACGGCAACGGCACTGCGGACAACCTGACCCCGGTGATCAGGCTCAAGAACGGCAGTTGGGGCGCCCGGGGGTTCATCTACCTCAACGCCCTGAACTTCCAGACACGTGGCCTTCACGGCCGCACCGCTACGTTCAACGCCCCTGGTGAGCCGTACGACGATACCGACCTCAACGGGCAATACGATCCCGGGGAGCCGTACATCAACCTGGTCTACCCGTCATCCCTGGGCGGTGATTTCGTCATCGACACCACCGATACCTACGGCGGCTCCGTCATGCGGAACCACCGGGGGCCGGACATCTCCTCCAGCGCAGTTTTTTGGGGGATCCTGTACAACAGCGGCCACTTCGATGCCACCGGCAACGCCGTGTACTACGGCAGCGTGGTGGCCAAGTCCGGTGTCGGGGAACTGCACCCCGCCGCCGGCACCCCGGACCTGTACTGGGATGAAAGCATCATCACGGACTGGCCCCCTGCCGAATGGGATCTGCCCCGGGTGGTGATCACGAAATGGGAAACCGATCTGTAGCCGGAGGGAACCCGGGAGAGTGGCGCAAATCGTAACAGGTTGGGTGGTTGGCCGGAGTATCCGGCGATCCCGGCTCCAGGATGCAAAAGTGTAAGTGTCTTGTTAACTGTGTTTAGGGGTTGTAATGTTGTTTTCGCACAAATGGCACGATCCATGCTCTATAGCGAGAATGTGAAATTCCAGGAGTCAAACATGTCCGAGTTGCAAAGAGATCAGCGAGGGTTTTCCCTGGGTGAGCTTCTGGTAGCAGTGGCGATTATCGGCCTGGTGGTTCTGGTGGCGGTGCCCCTGATCGCCGAGCAGGTGCGGTCCGCCGAGATTCGCGCCGCCGGCGACCAGCTGACCATGTCCCTGAAGGCGGCCCGGATGGTTGCGGTTAGCACTCATGCGAACGTGGTCTTTACCGTGGAGGTCGATCCGGCCAACAAGTACAGCTTTACGGACAACAAGGGTGTGTTGCGGGAAACCACGGTGCCCAGCAGCGTCACCATCACATCCAGCGACGGGAACATTACATTCGAGGATAACGGATCCATCGCTTCCGTAACACCGATGGATATCGTCCTGGAAGCGAACATGACCGGCGGCGTCATCGACCGCTGGACAATCAGTACAAGCATCCTGGGAGTGTCCAGTATCTCTCATGACAGGTACGAACCATGAATCGGGGAGGAGCGGCCATGGCAAGAAGGAGCGAGGGTGGGTTGAGTCTGATCGAGGTCATTCTGGCCCTGGGTCTTCTGGGCGGGGTGCTGATTTCCATAGCAGGGATGTTCATACTCAGCGAGCGTCAGGTCAAGAGCGGGAAAACCGCCACCCAGGCGTTGGCGGTGGCCCGGACCATCACCGAGGAAATTACCGGCTGGGGTTTCCGGCAGACCTACCAGGTGTTCGGCTCCGACGGCGCCGCCACCAGCTATTCCTACGACACCCAGGTGAACTCCTACGCCGCCAAGTGGCAGACCATGCTGGACGACAGCCTGGAACTGGGTTCCCACGCCACCATCCTGGTGGCGTCGGTACCGCCGACGGGCGGATCCGCCCCGGCGCTGAACGCCGCCCGAGCGATCCGGGTGACGGTCACCGTGTTCTGGGCCGAGGGGGCCAGGAACCGTTCGGTCCGTGTCATGACCGTCCGGCAGTGATTGCAGTAACGCACTGAGGAGGAAACGATGAAATATTCAAATTATCGCCGATTTGGCCAGCGCGGCATGACCTTGGTGGAGATCCTGGTCGCCGTGGCGATCCTGGCGATTGTCATGGTCGTGGTCCTGTCGATCTACGACCTCTCGCGCAAGAGCTTCAAGAAAGGCGAGAACATCACCGAACAGCAGCAGGCGGTTCGGATCGCCTTCGACCAGATGGTCGCCGACCTGCGGACCACCGGGCTCAATTACAACCCGGACGGCTCCAAGGCCCGCCCCGACGAGCAGTTCGAGGCGGCGTACGATACCGCCATTGTGGTGCGGGGTGACTTCGACGCCGAGGACCCGGTGGATTCCCTGACCCCGGAGTCCACACTGGGCGGCACCACGTTCGTCACGGTATCCACCGGCAACGACGAGATCTACACCTATGCTCTGGCCAAGTCGGACGGCAGCAGCACCGACACCATGACGTTTGATGTCGACGTGCAGCAGGCCACCCGGGACGGTGTGGTGGAAACGGTAACCATCCCGAATGTGGCGATGGTGCACGACGATCCTCCTTACACCCTGTACCGCATCACCCTGAACAACGATACATCCACCTGGGGGACGTCGTCGTTCATCACCCGAACCCCCCTGATCGACAATGTCTACTCCATGAGCTTCCGGTACTACGATCAGGCCGGCATGCAATCGAACAATACTTTCGACCTGACCAGCATCGCCGAAGATATCGGCGGGGATGACGGCGGTGCAGCCGAAGTCATCAGGGACGGGATCCGGCGGGTTTCCGTTGAACTCGTCGGCCTGACCCCGGAACCGGATATGAACTGGGTGGATGAGAACGATCCTTACGCCGCCACCGAGGCGCACCGCAAATTCACCCTGGCCGGCGACATCAGCCCCCGGAACATCGGGATGGTGGGGATCAAGGACATCAACACCGACGTTACGCCTCCCGGGCAGCCGGCGACACCCAGTCTCGTGATGGGACACTGCGGCGGCATCTATATGAGCTGGGCCGCCAATCCGTCAGCGGACGAGGTCGCATATTACCGGGTGAACATAGGAACTACGTCCGGTTCCTACAACCAGAGCCGCAGCGTGATGGGTCTTGAAACGTACGTCTCTTCCCTCGCCGACGGGACAACCTATTACGTCGCCCTGCAGGCTGTGGACGCTTCAGGGAATCAAAGTGTCTACTCCTCCGAAGCCTCAGGCACCACATCCAATGTCAACACGCCGAGTGTTCCGGTGAACCTGGTGGTCACGACAACGTTGAACGGCGTGGTGGACATGACCTGGGACCAGGTCGCAACCAACAGCGCAAGTCAGCCTTCCGGTGATCCGCAGGCGCCCGCCATACGTGACCTGGCCGGGTACCGTGTCTTCCGATCGACAGTCGACAATTTCAGCCACCACGATACCGTTATGGTTGCCGATGAGAATACAACCGGGGACCGGGAACACCCGAGCTATGCCGACAGCTCCGTGGTGAACTGCCGCACGTATTACTACTGGGTACAGGCGGTGGACGCCTGTGGCCAGGCGAGCAGTGAATCCTCCGGAGGCAGCGGAAACAGTCTTTCGGACGACAACCCGGAGGCCCCGCAGAACGCTCAGGCATTCTTTGCCGGCACAGACGAGGTAGCCCTGGTCTGGACCCCGGTTGAACACGACGTCACCGGCCGCGACATTTTCATAGACACCTACAAGGTGTACCGCAGCGCGCTGGTGCCTGTTTCCGCGGAACCCTCGATTCCCACCACCTTCGCCTTCATCGGGACGGCCACCGGAGAAAGCACCTATCGGGATCCCATATTTATTCCGGACGGCTATACGGTGTACTACCAGATCAGCGCCATCGATGATTGCGGCAACGAATCGGCCGGCTCCGATGCGGTTAATCCGGATTGCGCCTTTTCAGGAACCGTGGTGTTCCTGAACCCGGTGCACGATCAGCCGGTATCCGGTGTGGTGGAGGTGCAGATAACCGTAACCGATACGGTGGACACTTTCGACCAGCTGATCCTGGAATTCCATCCCGAACTTGGCGGGACGCCAACCGATGTCGTCCTGGAAGATCCGGGGCCTACATGGCAGTACAACTGGCTGGCGGACCCTCCGGGGCCGTACACCATAGTCGCCACGGTGGTGAACTCCGAAGGTTGCTCCAAGACCGAGTCAATCCATGTTTCGGCCGGTTTCGACGTCGGCTGCTGCCTGTCCCCGCCCAATCCGGAACTGGACCCCATCGTCCTGTCATGCGATGGCGGCGGCAGCAGCAAATGCAAAATCGTGTCCTATGAGATCATCAACAACAACTGCCTGACCGCGGTGGCCATCGAGGAGATGGATATCACGTGGGTGGACAACACTAATGATGTCCCGCTTCTCACCGGTGTGCAGTTCGACGGAATCCCGATCTGGAACGTCAGCCCGGCGGAAAACACGCCGGCGTCCGTAACTTTCAGCGATCCGAGACCGGCCATCGATATTTCCCGTGACAACACCAATCCGGTCTACGTGACCTACACCTACACAGAGAACATGTCGAAACGGGTCGGCCGGTCCGGCAGCCTCCGGAACACGCTGACCAGCAGTTACACCTTCCGCCTGTTGAACGAGACAGGAGACCCGACTGGCATTACCGGGGTCTGTGGTCCTGCCACCGGCATGTTCCAGAACATGATCGTCGAGTGAAGGTAGAGGAGAGGCTCTATGAACAACGAACGCGGATCGGCTCTGATCGTTTCAATCATCGTGATGGTGATTCTGACCCTTCTGGGGATTTCGTTCCTGCTGATGGCGGATACCGAGAACCAGATAGCCCAGAACGAGCTCCGGTCGGCCCAGGCGCTGCAGGCGGCCGAAAGTGGGGCCCGGATGGTGAAAAGGTGGTTTGACAAGCCGTTCGGTTCGCAGAATGTGAGTAACCCGACCCTGGGCGGCGAGATCGACCTGACGCTGCGCCTGATCGAAACAGACGGCGATCCGTCCACCCCTCCGGTAGCCCAGAACGGCAGCAGCACCTACCCGCGTTACAAGCAGGGTGTAGATCTGGACGGTGACGGGAGCGACGACCTGTTCGATAAACCGTACCGGGGCAGCGAGTACCATGCCCTCATGGGGACCGCGGACGGCCCGGATATGCGGATCATGGCCGACGACTCCACCCAGGCGGCAAATTTCCTGGCGTCGTTGTCCACCGACCTGTTCGGCGCGTATCCCGGCGGCGGGCTCCAGGCGCGCATCGAGCAGATCGATATCTACGGCCCGCCGTACATCGACATCGGCGGCAACTGGACCCGGTACGGCATCGGGACTGTGATGGTGATTGCCAGGATTTACCAGACCATCGGCGGTACCGAGCAGGTACTGGCGGAACGGATGGTCAAGGCGGTCATTAACGAGATGCCGTACCCAGGCCCGTATGGTCCGCTGCACTCCTGCGACAACCTGTCATGGAACGGTGATTTCCAGGTGCACTGGGGCCCGGCTTCCGCCACCGGCGAGTCGACCCTGACCAACAGCCATCTGGGTGTACCGGTGTCCTGGCCCAGGGTGCCCCCGCCGGGGCAGCGCGTGGACGGCCTGTGGACCGCCGACTGGGCGAACTACATGGCTGCGGTGGACGGTGAGGTGATCGAGGACCCTTGGTTCCGATTTCTTTCCGGCGGACCGATGGACCAGTCCGCCGGCGGATTTCTGTGGTCGGCGCCGGCGGCGCAGCGTGCCGACGACCAGCCGTTCGCATTCGACTGGGTCCACCCGGCGGCGGTGGGAGACGGTCACTGGCCCAGCCACAATCACGAACCTGCCGATGATGGATGCCATTCCAACGTTTTCCAGAACCAGCCCATGGTGACCTGTCCAGACTTCGACTACGAGATGTGGAAGTCCATCGTCACCTCCGGCGGCAGCGACATGCATTACATGGTCTGGGACAACGGCACCTCGTTCAAAGAGGACGGAATCGGCACCGCCCAGACTTTCCAGTCGATTACAGACAACAACGAAGGTCTGTGGTTTTTCGACACCGTGGACGGCCTGCCGCCTCACGACGATGACGGCAACGGCACCCCGGACAACCTGACCCCTGCGATCCAGATATTCAACGGCACCTGGGGCACCCGGGGGTTCATCTACCTGAACGCCCTGTCGTTCCAGACCAAGGGAGCCGCAGGAAGGGCAGTCACTTTCAACGCTCCCGGCGAGCCGTACGATGATGCCGACGTCAGCGGCACCTATGATGTGGGGGAACAGTACATCAATCTCACCTACCCGACCGTCATGGGCAACCCGTTCATCATCGATACCGCCGATACCTACGGTGGCGCCGGCGTCCCAATGCGGAACGACAGGGGGCCGGATATTGCGGGCACAGCTTCGCTGTGGGGCATCATGTACAACAGCGGTCATTTCGAAGCCACCGGCAACGCGACGTACTACGGCAGCATTGTCGCCAAGTCCGGCGTCGGGTTACTGTCGATGGCAGCCGGTACGCCGACGCTGTACTGGGACGAGAGCATCGTCAAAAACTGGCCTCCCCCCGGATGGGACCTGCCCCGGGTGGTGATCACCAAGTGGGAGACCGACCTGTAGCCGGGAGGAAACCAAGTGACAGCGCCGGGCCGAGGCGTTACGATCTGGATGGAGGGTTCCATGGTTCGCTCCATCATAATTTTTGGAATCGTGACAGTTCTCATGCCCGGCGTTGCCGTACCGCAGGAACCGGCGCCCGGGGACAGGGCAAAGCAGGCCGAGCAGGCCCGCAGGCTGGCCTCCGGCGCCGTCATCACCAACGATGTCCTGGAACGGCTGTACGGTCCGGCACAGGCCGGACCTCCGCCCGATACTGCGGAAGTTGCAGACGGTCCGTCCCTACCTGACCCCCTCAAGGTTGTCGCTTTCGAACTCGGCCGCCGCAAGGAGATGCGCATAAAGCGCGGCAAGGCGGAAGAGAGAGTGCAGAGGGCGGAGCTGTCGGTGCAGGAGTTGGAATCCCGCAGGCTGGCCATCGTCAATCCGTTTTTGCGGCGACCGGTCCTCACCGCCGGGGAAGCGGCGGCCTGGGAAGGGCTGGACAACGAGGCCCGGGTCCGTCGCACCGAGGAGGCCATCGAAGCTGCCCGCGAGGAACTTGAAGCGGCCCGGGCCGAGCTTCAGCGCCTGCAGCAGGGTGGTTGACCCGATGGCGGTTAAGCGCCCTCCGGTTCTGCTGGTGGAAGATCGTGACAGCCTGAGGGCGGTCCTCAAGGAAACGTTGGAGCACCACGGCTACCAGGTCACGGAAGCTGCGGACGGCGCTGCCGCTCTCAAGGCTCTCCAGGAAGGGCGCTTCCTGGCGGTAGTAACCGACCTCAAGCTCCCCGGGGCCGACGGCCACCGGGTGCTGGCCGCCGCCCGTGAGGTCGACCCGGACCTGCCGGTACTGCTGATGACCGCCTACGGCACCGTGGAGGATGCGGTGCAGGCGATGAAGGCAGGCGCCTTCGATTTCCTGGCCAAACCGGTGGATCCGGATCATCTGCTGCTGCTGCTGGGGCGGGCGGAGGAACGCCGCGGCCTGTTGAAGGAGAACCTGCTGCTGCGGGAGGCGTTCGCCGAACGGCTCGGGTTCCCCCGGATCATAGGCGATTCCAGGGCGTTGCAGGAGGCTTCACGACAGGTGGAGAAAGTCGCCCCCACAGATGCCGCCGTCCTGCTTCAGGGGGAGTCGGGCACCGGGAAGGAACTGTTCGCCCGGGCGGTCCACCACCTCAGCCCCCGGAAGGATGCACCGTTCGTGGCGATCAACTGCGCCGCCATCCCCGATTCTCTTTTGGAGAACGAACTGTTCGGACACGAGAAAGGGGCTTATACCGGCGCCGACGCCGTCCGGGCCGGCCGGATCGAACTGTCCGACGGCGGGACCCTGTTCCTGGACGAGATCGGGGACCTCGGTCCGGCGGTGCAGGCCAAGCTCCTGCGGGTTCTTCAGGAACACAGCTTCGAGCGGGTCGGGGGCAACCGGACCATCAGTGTGGATATCCGGGTAGTGGCAGCTACCAACCTGGATCTTCGGGCCGCTGTGTCCCGCAAGGAGTTTCGGGAGGATCTGTACTTCCGGCTGGCGGTGGTGACGGTGGAAGTGCCGCCGCTCCGGGATCGGTCTTCAGACATCCCGGCCCTGGCTGAGGCGTTTCTCGAGAGGTTCCGGAGGGAACTGGGCCGGGAGTCGCTGCAACTGGGGGAAAGCGCCCTCACCGCTCTCCAGGAGTACACCTGGCCGGGGAACATCCGGGAACTGCAGAACTGCATCGAACGGGCTGCGATCCTGGCCGAGGGCGACCTCCTGGAACCGGTCCATCTGGCCCTGCCAGGCCGGTCCGGGGAAGAGGGCGCCGCTCTGGGCGAATTGGGCCGGATCATCGACCTGTCCGGATCCCTGGACGAGGCCGGCAGCCGGGCCCGGATGATGGTGGAGAAAACCCTGATCCGCCGCAGTCTGGAACAGGAGGGGGGCAACAAGACCCGGGCGGCGGCCAGGCTGAAGGTCAATTACAAGCGGTTTCTTTCCAGAATCAAGGAACTGGGACTGGAAGAGTAGCCCCCGTCTGATATTAATTAGTGCACCGGCTGGAGCGTACCGGCCCTGAAGGAGTAGGTGTGAGCCCGGAAAGTCTTGCTGGACGTGATCTGATCTCCCTTCTCGACTACAGCACGGCAGAGGTCCGGGAGATCCTGGACCTGGCCTCTGAAGTCAAGGCGAACCCGGCCCATTTCGCCGGGCCCTCGCGGGCAAGACCCTGTTCATGTACTTCGAGAAGCCGTCCCTGCGCACCCGGGTGACCTTCGAGGCCGGCATGACCCAACTGGGCGGCCACGCGATCTACTACACCGCCGCCGACGGCAAGATCGGCGTGCGGGAGAGCGTCGAGGATGTGGCGCGGAACCTGGAGCGCTGGGTGGACGGCGCCATGTGCCGCACCTTCAGCCACGACATGATACGGAACCTGGCCCGGTTCACGGGATCCCGATCATCAACGGCCTGACCGACATGCTGCACCCCTGCCAGGCGCTGGCCGACTACCTGACCCTGAAGGAGGTCAAGGGCGACCTGGCCGGCCGGAAGCTGGCCTACGTCGGCGACGGCAACAACGTGGCCCACTCGCTCATGAACGGCGGCGCCAGGCTGGGTGTGAACGTGACGGTCATCACGCCGGAAGGGTACGAGCCTCGGAGAAATGGTCTCCGCCTGCAGCGCGGCGGCGGACGCACCGGCGGGAGCATCACCGTGGGGAACGATCTGTCCCTGGTGGAAGGGGCCGACGCGGTCTACACCGACGTCTGGGCCTCGATGGGCCAGGAGGCGGAGCAGGAGAAGCGCAACGCGATCTTCCAGCCCTACCAGGTCAACCGGACGTCATGAACAGGGCCGGCGAGGACGCGATCTTCATGCACTGCCTGCCGGCCCACCGCGGGGAGGAGGTCACCGGAGGTCGCGGATATGCCCCGGTCGGTGATCTTCCAGCAGGCGGAGAACCGGCTTCACGCCCAGAAGGCGGTGATGCTCCATGTCATGGGCGGGGTCTGACCGGGGCTGATCAAGCCTTTTCCGTCCGGTGGATCGCCACGATGCCGCCGCTGAGAGCGGTCCAGCCACAACGGCGGAACCCGGCTTCCCGGATGATCCGCGCCAGGGCCGGCGCGTCGGGGAACCGCTGGATGGTGGAGCAAGGTAGCTGTACGGCCCCTCTTTCCTGAGATCGCGTCCCCGATCCGGGGCAGGACCTGCCGGAGGTAGAGGCGGTACAGCCCGGCCAATACCGGTGCCGTCGGCTGGCTGAACTCCAGGACGACAGGACTCCTCCCGGCCGCAGGACCCGGTGTATCTCCCGGAGCCCTGTGGCGAGATCGGCGAAGTTCCTTACCCCGAAGGCGACGGTCACGGCGTCCACAGAGCCGTCCCGGAGGGGGAGGCGGAGGCCGTCGGCCCCCACCGCAGGCAGCGGCCGGCCTCGCCCTTGCGGATGAATTTCTCCACCCCGACAACCAGCATTGGCAGGGAAAAGTCGGAGCACAGCACCGTTCCGGCCCGGTCCTGTCGCAGGACCTCCAGCCCGAGGTCGCCGGTTCCACCGCACAGGTCCAAGATGACGGCCTCACGGTCTTCAGGCAGCGCCGCCGCCGCCTTTTTCCGCCAGCGCCGGTCCAGATTGGCGCTGAGCAGGTGGTTCAGCAGATCGTAGCGGCGGGCGATCCCGTCGAACATCGCCTGCACGCGCCTTGGTTCCCTGATTCACTTACCGCCATTCTTCGCTCCGCTGAACAACGCGCGGTGTCCATTCCGGCGCCGGATGCAGTATATAAGGCCAATCCGGACACGGGCCCTGCCGCCCGCTCTCTTGACATTTCCAGGGCCGGTGATACAAGAACGCTTTCGTTTCAGGGATTTTTGCGCGCACGGACCGCGGTTTCCGAGGACTGAACGCATGACTACGTTTGTGCCTGCAAAGGGGAGATTCAGCGGGACTGGTGGGTCGTGGACGCCAGGGGTATGACCCTCGGTCGGCTCGCCACCGAGGTCGCCCACCGGCTGCGCGGCAAGCACAAGCCGTACTTCACCCCGTTCCTGGATACCGGCGATCATGTGGTCGTCATCAATGCCGAGAAGGTCGTGCTGACCGGCAGGAAGCTCGAAACAAAATTGTACCGCAAGTATTCCGGCTACCCCGGCGGTCTCAAGGAGGTCAACGCCGGTAGATGCTGCAGAAGCACCCGGAGCGGATGATCGAGAACGCGGTCAAGGGCATGCTGCCCAAGGGACCCCTGGGCCGGCAGATGTACCGCAAGCTGAAGGTCTACGCGGGGGAGAAACATCCTCACGCCGCGCAGCAGCCGCAGCCGCTGGAGATCCCGGGCGCGCTACCGCGACCCGATAAACGGGTCGAGGAGATTTGAGCGTTGACTGAAGCGACGATTCAGTACTACGGAACGGGCCGGCGCAAGACTTCCGCCGCGCGGGTCTACCTGCGGCCGGGCACCGGCAACTTCATGGTCAACGACCGGCCGTTCGATACTATTTCCTCAGCGACATGCTGAAGATGATCATCCGGCAGCCGCTGGTGCTCACCGAGACCGCGGACAAGTTCGACATCTTCGTGCGGGTGCGCGGCGGCGGCTTCACCGGCCAGGCCGGCGCCTTGCGGCACGGCATCTCCCGGGCGCTGGTCGAGTACAACCCCGAACTGCGGCCAAGCTGAAGACGGCCGGTTTCCTGACCCGCGACCCGCGAAAGGTCGAGCGCAAGAAGTACGGCCAGCCCGGAGCGCGCAAGCGGTTCCAGTTCTCCAAGCGGTTTGAAGTTTCAGGGTTCAGTAGAGCGACGAGAAGTCCCAGAGGAGGCGATTCTTGGTTTCGGTAACGATGAAGGAACTGCTGGAGGCCGGGGTCCACTTCGGCCACCAGACCCGGCGCTGGAACCCGAAGATGAAGCAGTTCATCTTCGGGGCGCGCAACGGGATCTACATCATCGATCTGCAGAAGACCTCTCGACAGGCTGCGTGAAGCGCTGGCCTTCGTCTCGAATCTGGCGGCCAGCGGCGGAAGTCGGTCCTGTTCGTCGGCACCAAGCGGCAGGCGCAGGAGGCGGTCGTCGAGGAGGCGATGCGCTGCTCGATGTACTACATCGACCAGCGCTGGCTCGGCGGCACGCTGACCAACTTCACGACCATCCGCAAGAGCATCGACCGTCTGAACGGAGCTGGAGGAGACGACTCGGGCGGCGACGAGGCCGAGAAGCTGACCAAGAAAGAGCGGGCCAAGCTGGACAAGGAGCGGGGCAAGCTGGACAAGACCCTGTCCGGCATCAAGCATGGACCGGCTGCCCCAGGCGCCCTGTTCGTGGTCGATCCGAACAAGGAGCGGATCGCCGTCGCCGAAGCCAACAAGCTGGGGATCCCGGTGATCGCCATCGTCGACACCAACTGCGATCCGGATGCCGATCGATTTCCCGATCCCGGGCAACGACGACGCGATCCGGGCGATCAAGCTGTTCGCCAGCCGCTTCGCCGACGCGATCATCGAGGGCCGGAACTCTGGGAAGCCCATCGCAGAGAGAAGAAGTCGGAACAGGGAGCCCGGCGAGCAGGGTCGATCGCCGCAGAGCATTGCCGATCGCGTGCGGGCCCGCGAAGCCCGGCGCGAGCGTGTGCGCAGCACGCACGCCCATGCCTCATTCGGGCTCCGGCGGAGGTGCGGCCCGTACCGACGGCGGAAGATCCGGCCCCGACGGCCGGTTCCTCGGCTCCAAATCCGTTCGGACGTAAGCAGACCCGAGCGTGAACTCGGGCCCCGGCGCGGCGATCAGCCGCGCGGGGCTTTTTGATGCCGACGCGCCCAGACCGGTCCGTTCGCAACCTTGAAGTAAGGGGAGTCCGAGATGGAAGTCACGCCGCGATGGTCAAGGAGCTCCGGGAGAAGACCGGAGTCGGGCATGATGAAGTGCAAGAAGGCGCTGGCCGAGGCCGACGGCGACCTGGCCGAGGCCGAGAAGCTCCTGCGCAAGCAGGGCGAGGCGACGGCCGCCAAGAAGGCCGGCCGGGCCACCGGCGAGGGCTGGTCGATTCCTACATCCACACCGGCGGCAAGATCGGCGTGCTGCTCGAGGTCAACTGCGAGACCGATTTCGCGGCCCGCAGCGACGACTTCCAGGCTGGTGCAAGGACATCGCCATGCACGTCGCCGCCGCCGCCCCGCGCTTCGTCTCGCCGCGAGGACGTTCCGGAAGAGGTGCTCGCCGACGAGCGCGAGATCGCCCGGGAGCAGGCGCTGAAGACCGGGCAAGCCCGAGAACGATCGTCGAGAAGATCGTCGACGGCAAGATCGAAAGTTCTTCGCCGAGATCTGCCTGCTGGAGCAGCCGTACGTCAAGGATCCGGACAAGACCGTCGGGCAGCTGGTCACCGACGCCGTGGCCAAGATCGGCGAGAACATCCAGGTCCGCCGTTTCGCCCGCTTCGTCCTGGGGGAACCTGATCCTATCACCACGGCTCGTGAACGGTGGACCTGGCTGCGGCGCCGTCCCTGGATTCGGCGGTCCGAAGCCGGGAGTAGCCGATGGAACAGCGAGACCGAGCTGCGCTACCGCCGAGTCCTGCTGAAGCTCTCGGGCGAGGCCCTGATGGGCGAGCAGGCCCTCGGGCATCTCCCGGCTGTACTGTCCAGGATCTCGCCGACGAGATCGCCGAGTCCATGCCCTCGGGGTCGAGATGGCGCTGGTGGTCGGCGGCGGCAACTTCTTCCGCGGCGCCGCCGGCAGACCGAGGGGATGGACCGGGTCACCGGCGACCACATGGGCATGCTGGCCACGCTGATCAACGCCCTGGCGCTGCAGGACGCGCTGGAGCAGCGCGGCTCGACACCCGGGTGCTGTCGGCGCTGGAGATGCGCCAGGTCGCCGAGCCGTTCGATCCGCCGCCGGGCCCTGCGCCACCTGGAGAAGGGCCGGGTCGTGATCCTGGCGGCCGGCACCGGCAACCCGTACTTCACCACCGACAGCGCCGCCGCCCTGCGGGCCATGGAGATCAAGGCCGAGGTGCTGCTCAAGGCGACCAAGGTGGACGGCGTCTACACCGCCGACCCGGTGAACGACCCGAACGCGAAGTTCCTGAAGAAGGCTGAGCTATCTGGAGGTGCTGGAGCGCGGCCTCAAGGTGATGGACTCCACGGCCATCTCGCTCTGCATGGACAACAGTCTGCCGATCGTCGTGTTCAACGTCGGTGAGCCGGGCAACATCCGCCGGATCGTGCTGGGCGAGGAGGTCGGCTCGGTGGTACGGAGTGAGCCGCAATGACGCAAAAGAGATCCTGCAACAGGACGGACAAGCGCATGGACGCCACCGTGGACGGACTGCCGAGCAAGCTCGCCACGGTGCGCACCGGCCGGGCCTCCTCTGGCGATCCTGGACGGGTGAGGGTCGACTACTACGGGACGCCGACCCCGCTGAACCAGGTGGCCAAGCTCTCCATCCCCGAGCCGACCATGATCGTGGCCCAGCCCTTCGATCCCGTCCACGCTGGCGCCGATCGAGAAGGCGATCCTGTCTTCGGACCTGGGCTGAACCCGTCCAACGACGGCAAGCTGATCCGCATCCCGATCCCGCCTGCTCACCGAGGAGCGGCGCAAGCAGATGGCGAAGAAGGTCCGGGCGCATGGGCGAGGACGCGAAGACCGCGGTGCGGCAGATCCGCCGCGACGCCAACGAAGAGATCAAGAAGCTCGAGAAGGACGGAGAGATCTCCGAGGACGACGCCCACCGCCTCCTCGACGAGATCCAGAAGATGACCGACGCATACCGGTAGGATCGACGAGCTCTGCAAGAACAAAGGAAAAGGAGCTGATGGAGATCTGACGAGCTCCACGGCAACATCGAAACTTGAGTTCCCCCGAAAAACAACAAGGCATGATCGGTGTCGTGGTGGCTGCCGGCGCCGGCGTTCGCTTCGGAGGGTCGTCCCCGAAGCAGTTCCAGGATCTGGCCGGCCGTTCGGTGCTGGAGCGTTCGATCCTGTGCCTGTCCCGTCACCCGGCTGTGGACGGTGTGGTGGTGGTGCTGGACCGGTTGGAGATCGGGTCGGAGGCCGGCAGGCTGATCGGGAGCTGAACGGCGTGCTGGCCGTCGTCCCGGCGGGGCCACCCGGGCCGATCCGTCTCAACGGGCTGAGGGCCGCCCGGACGGCGACCCATGTCCTGGTCCATGACGCCGCCAGGCCGGTGGCTTCCCCCGCTCTGGTGGACCGTGTGGTCGCAGGCGACCCGGCGCACGGCGCGGCGATTCCGGTTGTGCCGGTGGCCGACACCGTCAAGAAAATTTCCGTAGAAGGAACGGTGCCGGGCACGCGGAACCGGGACAGTCTCGTGTCGGCCCAGACGCCCCAGGGCGCCAGGACCGACTGGTTGCTGGAAGCGCTGTCCAGACGCCGGCCCGGTGACGGACGAGGCCTCCGCGCTGGAAGCGGCGGGGCGAGTAGTCCACGTGGTGGACGGGGAGCGGGAAATCTTAAAATCACCACGCCGGAGGACCTGATGATCCTTCGTCGCAGGTTCGGAGAGGGGAGAGGTCATGCGCATCGGATCCGGATTCGACGTCCACCGGTTCGGGGGAGATGGTCCGCTGGTACTGGGCGGGGTGCACTTTCCGGGAGAGACCGGGTCTGGACGGGCATTCCGACGCCGACGTGGTCCTGCACGCGCTCATGGACGCCCTTCTCGGCGGCGCCGGTCTGGGGGATATCGGCAGGCAGTTCCCCCCTGCCGATCCGGCTTTCAAAGGCGCCGACAGCCGGGAGTTGGCCCGGACCGTAGTCGCTTTGATCGCCGGGGCTGGATTCCAGGTCCGGAACGTCGACCTGACTCTGCTGGCCGAGCGCCCAATGATCCGGCCGCATGTCCTGAAAATGAAGGAGTCCCTGGCCGACTCCATGGGGCTGGATAGTTCCCGCGTCGGACTGAAGGCAACCACCCTGGAAGGCATGGGCGCCCTGGGACGGGGCGAAGGGATAGGCTGCCAGGCGGTAGCGCTGCTGGCCAGGCAGGTCAGGCGTTGAGCCGCGGCCCGCTACGGGTCCGGTTCGCACCGTCGCCCACCGGTTCCCTGCACCTGGGCAACGCCCGTACCGCCCTGTTCAACTGGCTCGTCGCCCGCCAGACCGGGGGCACACTGGTTCTCCGCATTGAGGACACCGATACCGACCGGCACCAGGAAGGGTCCGAGAGCGGCATCCTGGAGGATCTGCGCTGGCTCGGGCTGACCTGGGACGAAGGCCCGGACGCAGGCGGTGAATTCGGTCCGTACCGACAGTCGGAGCGACATGCCTTGTACCGCGAGGCGGCGGACCGCCTGCTGGCTTGCGGCCGGGCCTACCGCTGTTTCTGCACCGAGGAGGAACAGGAAAAGGAGAGAGCCCGGCTGAAGGCGGCGGGAGAGGTGCCTCGCTACCTGGGTCGGTGCGGGCGGCTGGACCGCGAGGCGTCGGACCGTAGGGCGGACGCCGGAGAACCGTTTGCCGTCAGGTTCAGGACCCTGCTTCCCGGCGACGACCCGGAAACCGCAGAGGTCCGGTTCAACGACCGGTTGCGGGGACCTGTCGCTTTCCTGGCCCGGGAACTGGGGGATCCGGTGATGGTGCGCCGGGACCGCCGGGCGACATACAACTTCGCCGTAGTGGTGGACGACGCCGCCATGAAAATCGACCTGGTGCTCCGAGGTGATGACCATCTCTCCAACACGCCGCGCCAGGTACTGTTTTTCAAGGCCCTGGAGGCGCCGTTGCCCGATTTTGCTCATCTGCCGATGGTGCGTGGAACCGATGGCGAACGGCTGAGCAAGCGGCACGGGGCGACCTCGGTTTCCGAATATCGACGCTGCGGGTACCCGCCCCGGGGAATGTTGAACGCACTGGTCCTGCTCGGCTGGGGACCAAGGGGGGATGAAAGCAACGTTCTTGTTCCTGAAGAGATGGTGGAAAAGTTCAATCTGGACCGGGTTTCCCGATCGCCGTCCATCTTCGATCCCGAAAGGCTGGACTGGTTGTCCGGTCGTCACATCCAGGCTTCTACCCCGGATGAACTGGCTCTCCCGGCAGTCCGAACACTGGTGGCCGCAGGGAAGCTGCCGGACCGGGCGCTGGACCTGTCCGCCTCTGGATGGCGGGCCGGACTGGCCCTTCTTGTCCAGGATGGCGTGTGCCGGCTGGACCAGGTTCCCGAGCGTTCCTCGGCCCTGTTCCATCCCGGGGGCGCCTCCGACACCGGCGATCCGGAAATTGGAGTACTGCTGGCGGCGGAGGAGACCAGGCAGGTCCTGGATACCATGCTGCAGGTCGTCTCGGACCAGGTTCCCGGAGACCTCGAGGCCTGGAAGGCGTATAAAAAGGCGGTGCAGAAAGGTTCCGGGGTCAGGGGTAAAGCTCTATTCCACGCCATCCGGGTAGCCCTGACCGGAGCACTGTCCGGACCGGAACTGGACCGCCTGGTCCCACTGATCGGGAGCGGCAGCGAGCTGTTTCCGGAATCGATCCCCTCCATCCCGGACCGGATTCGGGCGACGCTCCGGCAGGCCGGTGGCTAGGACCGGGCAGGACCGCGGGGACGATCCCCGGGAGTACATCTACGGTATACATCCGGTGGAGGAGGCTCTCCACACGGACAGCAGCAGGGTGGAACGGATCCTGGTGGCCAGGGAATCCGAGGGCAACCGCCTGGGCCGTATCTTGAAAGAAGCACGCAAGGCGGGAGTCCCGGTCTCCCGCCTTCCCCGGGAAGGGCTCGCCCGGAAAGCCGGAAAGCAGGCGGTGCACCAGGGGGTGGTGGCGGTGGTCTCGCCGGTGCGGTACCAGGATCCGGTGGAAATAGCCGTTCGCTCCCTGAACGAAGGCAATTCGTTGCTGGTCCTGCTGTCGGGGGTGGAAGACCCGCGGAACCTGGGTGCGGTGCTAAGGAGCGCCGCCGCCGCAGGCGCCGACGGGGTGATCCTGGCCGGCGAAAAAGCGGTCGGAGTCACACCGGGAGCGGTGAAGAGTTCCGCCGGCGCCGTGGCGCGGGTGCCGGTGGGCCGGGCCAGGAAGCCGGTCCGGGCGATTCGGGAGCTCGAAACAGGCCGGTTTTACCGTTGTCGGCATGGATCAACGGGCCCAGCGGTCATGGGAAACGGTGGATTTGACCGTTCCGGTGGTTGTGGTGGCCGGGGGCGAGGGGAGAGGGATAGGCCGGAGCGTGGCCCTGGAGTGCCACCATTGCGTGGCGCTACCGCTGGCGGGGGAGGTGGAATCCCTTAACCTTTCGGTGGCGGTAGGGGTGCTGCTTTATGAGGTCGTGCGACAGAGAAAAGATCGTGATTCTCGATAATTATTAAGGCCACCCCCTTGCGGCCAATACGACTCGCTGTTAACATCTGCCGTTTGTGTGCGGGCTGGCGTAGCTCAGTTGGTAGAGCAGCGGATTTGTAAACCGCAGGTCGGGGGTTCAAGTCCCTTCGCCAGCTCCAGTGGAGCTGGCCAGACGCTTGACTGGGAAGGGTCGGACATGAGAGATGATCGCGGGTGCGGGCAGACCGGCCCGCGGGACGTAGCTGAGAACCGTGGAGGGGTGCCCGAGTGGTTAAAGGGAGCAGACTGTAAATCTGCCGGCCTAAGGCCTACGAAGGTTCGAATCCTTCTCCCTCCACCAGCGTCCTGCGTCAAGGACGCGGCTCGAGGAGATACGCGAGTCAGGCGACAGAGAAGTGAGAGAGATCGAGCGGGAATAGCTCAGTTGGTAGAGCATCAGCCTTCCAAGCTGAGGGTCGCGGGTTCGAGTCCCGTTTCCCGCTCCAACGATGACTCGACGGGCGTGAGAGCGAGCGGCAAGCGAGGTCGAGCAGGCGAACGAACACCTGCCCATGTAGCTCAGTCGGTAGAGCACTTCCTTGGTAAGGAAGAGGTCACCGGTTCGAATCCGGTCATGGGCTCCACGTCGACCGGAGTCGAGCGTCGGAGAACGAGTCAGGGTCCGGTCACGGCAGGATCGAGTCGAACGAGCTTGCAGAAGACACGTAGAGGAGAAGCGATGGCCAAGGAGAAATTCGATCGATCGAAGCCGCACGTGAACATCGGCACGATCGGTCACGTGGACCACGGCAAGACGACGTTGACGGCGGCGATCACGATGACGCTGGCGAAGAACAACCCGAAGGTTTCGGTGCGGGCGTTCGACTCGATCGACAACGCGCCGGAGGAGCGCGAGCGTGGGATCACGATCGCGACGGCGCACGTGGAGTACGAGACGGACGAACCGTCACTACGCGCACGTGGATTGCCCGGGTCACGCGGACTACATCAAGAACATGATCACGGGCGCGGCGCAGATGGACGGCGCGATCCTGGTGGTGTCGGCGGCGGACGGCCCGATGCCGCAGACGCGGGAGCACATCCTGCTGGCGCGTCAGGTGGGAGTGCCGGCGATCGTGGTTGCCTTGAACAAGGTGGACATGGTGGACGATCCGGAGCTGCTGGACCTGGTGGAGCTGGAGGTCCGCGAGCTGCTGAGCCAGTACGAGTTCCCGGGCGACGACATTCCGGTGGTGCGGCGTGTCGGCGTTGAAGGCGATGGAGGGCGACGAGGCGGCGCAGGCAGGACGTCGTGGAGCTGATGGAGGAGGTGGACGCGTACATTCCGATGCCGCAGCGCGCGGTGGACAAGCCGTTCCTGATGCCGATCGAGGACATCTTCTCGATCTCGGGTCGCGGCACGGTGGTGACGGGCCGGATCGAGCAGGGCAGGTGAAGGTCGGCGAGGAGATGGAGATCGTCGGGATCCGGCCGACGATGAAGAAGGTCGTGACGGGCGTGGAGATGTTCAAGAAGCTGCTGGACGAGGGCCAGGCCGGCGACAACGTGGGTCTGCTGCTTCGCGGCACGGACCGCAACGGACGTGGAGCGCGGCCAGGTGATGGCGAAGCCGGGATCGATCACGCCGCACACGAAGTTCATGGGCGAGGTTTACGTGTTGACGAAGGAGGAGGGCGGCCGTCACACGCCGTTCTTCACGGGTTACCGTCCGCAGTTCTACTTCCGGACGACGGACGTGACGGGAACGGCGGACCTGCCGGAAGGCGTCGAGATGGTGATGCCGGGCGACAACGTGACGATCGACGTGGAATCTGATCACGCCGATCGCGATGGACAAGGGGCTGCGCTTCGCGATCCGCGAGGGCGGCCGCACCGTCGGCGCCGGCACCGTGACCGAGATCATAGAATAAGGCGATGGCGGCTGGACAACAGTGACCCTGCAGTGCGGTGAGTGCAAGCGCCGCAACTACGTGACGACGAAGAACAAGAAGCGGACGACGGGCAAGCTGGAGTTCAGCAAGTACTGCCGGTGGTGCCGCAAGCACACGCCGCACAAGGAAACCCGCTGATCCGGGATTGTCCGGCGCAGGGAGAGTGTCGTGGAACGCCTGAAACGGTTGAAGCAGTTCCTGGTCGAGGTCTGGTCCGAGCTGAAGAAGACGACCTGGCCGGGGCGGACGGAGGTCTACGGGACCGACGGTGGTGGTGATCGTCACGGTGCTGATCTGCGCGACTGTATCTCTGGGTGGTGGACCTGATTCTGAACGAGAGCATGGAGAGCCGTGTTCGAGAGCGTTCGGACGATGACCGAGACCAATGACCTGCGGCAAAGCAGTGGTTCATCGTCCACACCTACTCCGGGTTCGAGGCCAAGGTGAAGGAGAGCCTGCGCCAGCGGGCCGAGGCGATGGGCATGGCCGACGTGATCGAGGAAGTCCTGATCCCGACGGAGGAAGTCGTGGAGGTCCGCGACGGCAAGAAGACGCGTTCCACGCGGAAGTTCTTTCCGGGCTACGTGCTGGTCAAGATGGTCATGTCCGACGAGGCCTGGCACGTGGTGCGGAACACGCCGAAGGTCACCGGGTTCGTGGGCACCGGAAACAAGCCGGTGCCGCTGAGCGAGGACGAGGTCGACCGGATCGTCAACCAGATCTCGGTGGCGGCGGAGAAGCCGAAGCCGAAGCTGGAGTTCAGGATCGGCGAGACGGTGCGGATCGTGGACGGTCCGTTCAGCAACTTCACCGGGCAGGTCGAGGAGGTCAACGAGGACCGCTCCACGCTTGAAGGTGATGGTGACGATTTTCGGCCGGGCCACGCCGGTGGAGCTGGAGTTCCTGCAGGTCGAGAAACTCAGTAGGCGCGAGATTCAGCGGAGAAAGTCCGCATGGCGAAGAAAGTGATCGGGCAGATCAAGCTGCACATCCCGGCGGGCAAGGCGACGCCGGCTCCGCCGGTGGGGCCCGCGCTGGGCCAGCAGGGCGTGAACATCATGGACTTCTGCAAGGCGTTCAACGCCCGCACGCAGAAGGCCAACGGGATCCTGACGCCGGTGGTGATCACGGTGTACCAGGACCACTCCTACTCCTTCATCACCAAGACCCCGCCGGCCTCGGTGCTGCTGGCCAAGGCGGCCGGAGTCCCGAAGGGCTCCGGCGAGCCCGAACCGGGAGAAGGTCGGCAAGGTCACGCGGGCCCAGGTGGAAGAGATCGCCAAGACCAAGATGGACAGACCTCAACGCCGCAGCCGTCGAGGCGGCGGTGCAGATCATCGAGGGCAGCTGCCCGTTCCATGGGCATCGAAGTCGTCGACTGGGTACCGGTCTGCGGCGCAGGAGAGATCGAGTGCATGCCCAAGCACGGCAAGAAATTCACCGAATGCCAAGATCCAAGGTCGAGCAGCGACTGCACGGGCTTGGCCGAGGCGCTGCAGCAGTCCGCAAGGCGGTCAGTTCGCCAAGTTCGACGAGACGCTGGAGGTCAGCATGCGGCTGGGCGTCAATCCGCAACACGCCGACCAGATGGTTCGCGGCACGGTGGTGCTGCCCCACGGCACGGGCAAGACAAGCGGGTGCTGGTCATCGCCGCCGGCGAAAAGGTCAAGGAGGCCGAGGAGGCCGGCGCCGATTTCGTCGGCGGGCCGGAGATGGTCAAGAAGATCCAGGAAGGCTGGCTCGATTTCGACGCCGTCATCGCCACGCCGGACATGATGCGGGAGGTCGGCAAGCTGGGAAAGGTCCTGGGGCCCCGGGGATTGATGCCCAACCCCAAGACCGGCACGGTGACCTTCGACGTGGCCAACGCCGTCAAGGAGATCAAGGCGGGCAAGGTCGAGTTCCGCGTGGACAAGACGGCCATCATCCACGTGCCCGTGGGCAAGCTCTCGTTCGAGGATGACCAAGCTGGTGGAGAACACGCAGGCGCTGGTACAGGCAGTGATGCGGGCCAAGCCGGCGGCCGCCAAGGGCAAGTACGTTCAACTCGATTTACCTGGCCTCGACCATGGGACCCGGCGTTGCCGTCGATCCCGCAGTCGTCGAAGCGGCGTAGCGCTGAGGTGAGCCGTGAAACGCGCGGAAAAAGTCGACGCCGTTGAGCAGCTGCACGAGGGGTTCGAGCAGACACCCGCACATCATTCCTGGCCAGCTTCAGCGGTCTGACCGTCAACCAGGCCAACGAGCTGCGCGCGAAAATCCGCGTGCGTCGGCGGCAGCTACCGGGTCATCAAGAACCGGCTGGCCAAGCGGGCCGCGGTGGGCACCGGCATGGAGCCGCTCGCGCGAGCAGTTCAGCGGCCCGTGCGCCCTGGCGCATCCACGCAGGACGATCCGGTGGTCCTGGCCAAGGCGCTCGCCGACTTCGCCAAGGACGAACCCGCAGCTGGAGTGCTCGCCGGGGTGGTCGATGCCACAGGATTGTGGACGCGGCCGGCGTGAAGCAGCTGGCGAGGCTGCCCGGTCTGCCCGAACTGCGGGCCCAGTTGCTGGCGCTGATCCAGACGCCGGCGACGATGCTGGTGCGCCTGCTGGGTACCCCGGGCACGCAGATCGCGCGCGTGCTGGACGCACAAGCGCGAGAAGCAGGAGAGCTGAAGGCTGAACCTGAGCGGCCGGTGGCCGGAGTATCAACGGACCGGCGGTCCGCGGACGGAGATATACGAAGACAACGCGCCGGCACGGGCGATGAACAATGCAACGGACGGAGGATTCTGAAATGGCCGATCTGGAGGCAATTGCCGAGAACCTGAGTTCGCTGACCGTGATGGAAGCGGCGAACCTGGTCAAGATGCTGGAAGAGAAGTGGGGCGTTCCGCCGCGGCTCCGGTCGCGGTGGCCGCGGCCGGGCCGCTCCCGCCGCTGACGCCGCGCGAGGAGCAGACCGAGTTCGACGTGATCCTGACGGAGGTCGGCGCCAAGAAGATCAACGTGATCAAGGCGGTCCGCGAGGTGACCAGCCTGGGCCTCAAGGAGGCCAAGGACGTCGTCGACAGCGCCCCGAAGGCCGTCAAGGAAGGCGTGACCAAGGAAGAGGCCGACGAGATCAAGAAGAAGTTCGAGGAAGTAGGGCGCGAAGATCGAGATCAAGTAGCGTATCGTGCTGACGTTGCCGATCTTGCCGCACCGGCCCGACGGGTGTCCGCGGCGGCCACGAGCGTGCCGAGGTGTGTCGGGCCCTGCCTCATTCTGTAAGGTCCGCGCCGCGCCGTGGCGCCAGCAAGGGGTGTCAAGCGATATGTCCGAGACCCTCAGATCGACTCCGCAAGCGGGCCGACTTCTCGAAGATCAAGACCGCGATCCCGATCCCGAACCTGATCGAGGTGCAGAAGCGCTCCTACGAGCGGTTCCTGCAGATGCACACGGCGCCGGCCGATCGCGAGCGATCAGGTCGGGCTGCAGGCGGTGTTCAAGTCGATCTTCCCGATCAAGGACTTTCGCGAGACCTGCTCGCTCGAATTCGTCGAGTACACCATCGGCAACTGGGAGTGCAAGTGCGGCGAGCTGCAGGGGATCGAGCACCTGCGCAGCGAGTGCGTCTTCTGCGGCCAGCGGCTGGTCGCGCCCGAACGCCCGCGGCGGCGAGGTCGCCTGCACCGCCTGCGGCAACCTGACCCCGGTCAACGATCGCAGAGTGCGACCAGTGCGGCGAGCCCGTCGCGCTGAAGTTCAAGTACGACGTCGAGGAATGCCAGGAGCGGGGTCAGACCTTCACCGTTCCGCTGAAGGTCACGATCCAGCTGGTGGTCTACGACAAGGACCCGGACACCGAGACGAAGAGCATCCGCGACATCAAGGAGCAGGAGGTCTACTTCGGCGAGATCCCGATGCTCACCGACAACGGGACCTTCATCGTCAACGGCACCGAGCGGGTCATCGTCAGCCAGCTGCACCGCAGTCCCGGCGTGTTCTTCCAGGCCGACGCGGCCCGCACGACCTTCATGGCCAAGGTGATTCCCTACCGCGGATCGTGGGTCGAGTTCGAGACCGACCACAAGAACGTGCTCTACGTCCGGATCGACCGCAAGCGCAAGTTCCCGGCCACCGTGTTCCTGCGCGCGCTGGGCCTCGAGGACGACGCGGACCATCCTGGGACGTTCTACACCCCGGTGCGAGATGCGGCTGGAAGACGGCAAGCCGGAGTTCAGGGTCGGACCGGAGGCTGGTCGGCCGCAAGCCGCGGACCGCCGTCAGCCGACCCGAAAGCGGCAAGGAGTCTGATCAAGCAAGCGGCGCGGCGCGATTCGCGAGGAGCAGCTCGAGCCGCTGCTCGAGAAGGCCGGCATCGAGTGGGTCCCGGTCGGCCGCGGCGGAGCTGCCGAGGGCGCTGTCACCGTCGCGCGACATCGTCGACGAGGAGACCGGCGAGGTGCTGCGTCGAGGCCGGCCAGCCCGCTGAACGACGACATCCTCGAGCCGCTGGCTGGCGCCGGCGGTGTCGACGCTGGACCGAGGTCGTCTTCCCCGAGAGGGAAGAGGTCGGCGACACGCTGATCGAGACGCTGGCCAAGGACACCGGTCAAGAGCCAGCAGCGAAGCGCTGATCGAGATCTATCGCCGGCTGCGCCCGGGGATCCGCCCACCGCTGGAATCTTCGCGCGACCCTGTTCAACAACATGTTCTTCGATCCCAGCGCGCTACGACTTCTCCAAGGTCGGCCGGCTGAAGTTCAACACCAAGCTCTACGGCTCTACCCCGGACGCGACTGGCCGACAGGACGATTCGCGAGCGCTGGGATCGAAGGCCGGAGAGGACCGCACGCCGTCGCGCGAGGACTTCATCGAGGTCCTGCGCTACATGCTCAAGCTGCGCAGGCGGCATCGGCGCAGCTGGACGACATCGACCACCTGGGCAACCGGCGCGTGCGCAGCGTCGGCGAGCTGCTGGAGAACCAGTTCCGCATCGGCCTGGTGCGCATGGAACGGGCGATCAAGGAGAAGATGTCCGTCTACCAGGAAATGACCACGGCGATGCCGCACGACCTGATCAACGCCAAGCCGGTGATGGCGGCGATCCAGGAGTTCTTCGGCAGCAGCCAGCTGTCCCAGTTCATGGACCAGACCAACCCGCTTTCCGAGGTGACCCACAAGCGGCGGCTGTCGGCCCTGGGGCCGGGCGGCCTGTCCCGCGAGCGCGCCGGGTTCGAGGTTCGCGACGTGCACCCGACGCACTACGGCCGGATCTGCCCGATCGAGACGCCGGAAGGGCCCGAACATCGGCCTGATCTCGTCGCTCTCGTGCTACGCCCGGATCAACGACTACGGCTTCATCGAGTCGCCCTACCGCAAGGTCGACCGACGGCCAGGTCGCTCGACTACGTGCGGGTCAGCCGCACCGGGCAGAGCGACTACAAGCTGCGACGAGGTCGTGCCCGCGGCCGAGTTCGACGAAGGAACGCGACCGAGCTGGAGCAGCAGGGCAAGATGCCGCCCGAGGCCGTGCCGCACTCCTTCTACCTCTCGGCCTGGCAGGAAGACCGCGAGATCGATCGCCCAGGCCAACGCCGCGCTCACCGACGACGGAGCAGTTTCGAGAACGAGCGGATCAACGCCCGCAAGGCCGGCGAGTTCAAGCTCGTGCCGCGCGAGGACGTCGGCTACATCGACGTTTCGCCGAAGCAGCTGGTCTCGGTGGCGGCCTCGCTGATCCCGTTCCTCGAGAACGACGACGCCAACCGCGCCCTGATGGGCTCGAACATGCAGCGTCAGGCGGTGCCGCTGATCCGGCCCCAGGCGCCGTTCGTCGGCACCGGCATGGAGGCGATCACCGCCCGGGACTCCGGCGCGGTCGTGATCTGCAAGCGCGCCGGCGTCGTGGATCTGGTCGACTCGCAGCGGATCATCGTGCGCGTCGGCGCCGAGGGCCAGGAGGATTTCGGCGCCGACATCTACACCCTGACCAAGTTCAAGCGCTCCAACCAGAACACCTGCATGAACCAGCGGCCGCTCGTCCGAGAGGGGCAGCGCGTGGAGCGCGGGCCAGGTCCTGGCCGACGGGCCCTGCACCGAGAACGGCGAGCTGGCCCTGGGTCGCAACGTGCTGGTCGCCTTCATGCCCTGGCGCGGCTACAACTTCGAGGACGCGATCCTGGTCTCCGAGAAGCTGGTCAAGGAGGACTCCTACACCTCGATCCACATCGAGGAGTTCGAGGTCGAGGCCCGGGACACCAAGCTCGGTCCGGAGGAGATCACCCGGGATATCCCCAACGTCTCCGAGGAGTTCCTCAAGGACCTGGACGAGGCCGGCGTGATCCGCATCGGCGCCCGCGTCAAGCCGGGCGACATCCTGGTGGGCAAGGTCACGCCCAAGGGCGAGACCCAGCTGACGCCCGAGGAGAAGCTGCTGCGGGCGATCTTCGGTGAGAAGTCCGGCGACGTGCGCGACGCCTCGCTGACCACGCCTCCGGGGATCGACGGCATCGATCGTCGATGTCAAGATCTTCTGCCGCAAGGGCGTCGAGAAGGACCAGCGGGCGCTGCGAGATCGAGCAGCGAAGAGATCGAGCGGATGCGCAAGGACCTGGCAGGACCAGATCCGCATCATCCGCGAAGAGGACCGCAAGAAGCTCGATCGAGCTGCTGGAAGGCGAGAACCTGGTCGAGCCGCTGATCGGACCGCCGGCGCGGCGAGATCATCCTGGACAGCGGGCGCCGCGCTGACCCGCGAGGTGATGTCCGCCATCGACACCGAGGATCTGCGGCGCTGCGTGATCAAGCCGACGCAAGACGGCCAAGCTGAAGGAGATCCGCCGCATCGAGGAGCGCACGCGAGAAGCGCATCGCATGTCCTGGAGAAGCTCGTCGACGAGAAGATCGAGCAGATGCAGAAGGGCGACGAGCTGGCCCCCGGCGTGATCAAGATGGTCAAGGTCTACGTCGCCATGAAGCGCAAGCTCTCGGTGGGCGACAAGATGGCCGGCCGCCACGGCAACAAGGGCGTCATCGCGCGGATCCTGCCCGAGGAGGACATGCCCTACCTGCCGGACGGCACCCCGGTGAGGTGGTGCTCAACCCCCTCGGCGTGCCCTCGCGCATGAACGTGGGGCAGATCCTGGAGACCCACCTGGGCTGGGCCGCCGCCGAGCACGGCAAGCTGGTTCCAGCAGGCCCTGGAGGCGCGAGCGCTCGCGAGGCCGCGCGCGAGCATCCGTGACCGGCTGAAGGAGATCGCGCCCGAGCAGCGTCACCGCGAGATGCTGGACGAGGCCGGCGACGACGAGCGTGATCGACATCGCGCGCTCGCTGGTCCGGGGCGTGACCTTCGCGACGCCGGTCTTCGACGGCGCGCGCCGAGGACGAGATCAAGCACCAGCTGCGAGCTGGCCGGACTGCCGCCGTCGGGCAAGATCCAGCTGCGCGACGGCCGCACCGGCGAGCCGTTCGAGCAACTGGTGACGGTCGGCTACATCTACCTGATGAAGCTGTCCCACCTGGTGGACGACAAGATCCACGCCCGCTCCATCGGCCCCTACTCGCTGATCACCCAGCAGCCGCTGGGCGGCAAGGCGCAGTTCGGCGGCCAGCGGTTCGGCGAGATGGAGGTCTGGGCGCTGGAGGCCTACGGCGCGGCCCATATCCTCCAGGAGCTGCTGACCGTCAAGTCCGACGACGTCTACGGCAGGACCAAGATCTACGAAGCGCTGGTCAAGGGCGAATCGGCCGTCGAGCCCGGACTGCCGGAGTCGTTCAACGTCCTGGTGCGCGAGCTGCAGAGCCTGTGCCTCGACGTCGAGCTGCTGAGCGATCGCGCCGATGCCCGCGGGCCTTCGACCATCTAGATGCAGAGGGGAGGTTACGTGAGCAGACCATCGTTCCTCTTCGACAAAGCCAAGACGATCAACGATTTCAACGCGATCCGGATCAGTCTGGCCAGCCCGGAGAAGATCCGGTCGTGGTCCTACGGCGAGGTCACCAAGCCGGAGACGATCAACTACCGCACGTTCAAGCCGGAACGGGACGGCCTGTTCTGCGCCAAGATCTTCGGCCCGGTCACCGACTGGGAGTGCCTCTGCGGCAAGTTCAAGCGCATGAAGCACCGCGGCGTCGTCTGCGACAAGTGCGGCGTCGAGGTCACGCAGAGCAAGGTGCGGCGCGAGCGCATGGGGCACATCGAGCTGGCCAGCCCGGTCAGCCACGTCTGGTTCTTCAAGGGCCTGCCCAGCCGCATCGGCCACCTGCTGGACATGTCGCTGCGCGAGCTGGAGCGGATCCTCTACTTCGAGGCCTACGTGGTCGTCGACCCGGGGGATTGCCCCGAGATCCAGGAGAAGGAGATCCTTACCGAGGAGCAGTACCGCGAGCTGCAGGACAAGTACCCGGACGGCTTCCAGGCCGGCATGGGCGCCGAGGCGATCAAGGAGCTGCTGGCCCGCGTCGAGGTCGAGAGCCTGGCCCGCGAGCTGCGCGAAGCGATGCGCACCGAGACCTCGCAGCAGAAGCGGCTGAAGTTCGCCAAGCGGCTCAAGGTCGTCGACGCCTTCCGCAAGTCGGGCAACCGGCCGGAGTGGATGATCCTGGACGTGATCCCGGTGATCCCGCCGGAGCTGCGGCCGCTGGTGCCGCTGGACGGCGGCCGCTTCGCCACCTCGGATCTCAACGACCTCTACCGCCGGGTGATCAACCGCAACAACCGGCTGAAGAAGCTGCTCGACCTCAAGGCCCCCGACGTCATCGTGCGCAACGAGAAGCGCATGCTGCAGGAGGCCGTGGACGCGCTGTTCGACAACGGCCGTCGCGGCCGCGTGCTGCGCGGCAGCAACAACCGGCCGCTCAAGTCGCTTTCCGACACGATCAAGGGCAAGCAGGGCCGCTTCCGGCAGAACCTGCTGGGCAAGCGGGTCGACTACTCCGGCCGCTCGGTCATCGTGGTCGGCCCGGAGCTGAAGCTGCACCAGTGCGGCCTGCCCAAGAAGATGGCTCTCGAGCTGTTCAAGCCCTTCATCTACAACAAGCTGGAGCAGGAGGGGCTGGTCTCCACGATCAAGGCGGCCAAGGAGATGGTCGAGCTGGAGCGGCCCGAGGTCTGGGATTACCTCGAAGAGGTGATCAAGGAGCACCCGGTCCTGCTCAACCGCGCCCCGACGCTGCACCGTCTGGGCATCCAGGCCTTCGAGCCGGTGCTGGTCGAGGGCAAGGCGATCAAGATCCACCCGCTGGTCTGCACCGCGTTCAACGCCGATTTCGACGGCGACCAGATGGCGGTGCACATTCCGCTCAGCGCCAAGGCCCAGATCGAGGCGATGGTGCTGATGCTCTCGACGAACAACATCCTCAGCCCGGCCAACGGCCTGCCCATCGTCAACCCCAGCCAGGACATCGTTCTGGGTTGCTACTACCTGACCCAGGAGAGCGGCCAGCGCCAGGGGCGAGGGGCGGATCTTCGGCTCGCCCGAAGAGGTCATGCTGGCCTACGAGTCCGGCGAGGTCGAGACGCTGACCCCGATCGTCCTGCGCTACAGCGGGCAGCTGATCGACCTGACCACGCTGCCGGCCAAGGAGCGGGAGAACGTCGTCCGCGCGCCGGAGCAGGACGTGGAGCAACTACCGCCTGCACACCACCGTGGGCCGCGTGCTGTTCAACGACGCGATGCCCGAGGGCCTGCCGTTCGTCAACGGCCTGCTGAAGAAGAAGGGCCTGCAGTCGCTGGTGCACTACGTCTACCTGCGCCACGGAATCCACAAGACGGTGGAGCTGGTGGACCAGCTGAAGGACCTGGGCTTCCTGTACGCCACCCGGGCCGGTGTTTCCATCGGCATCGACGACATGGTCGTGCCGCCGGAGAAGGCCAACGTGGTCGACAGGGCCCGCGAGCGAGCAGATCGAGGTCGAACAGCAGTTCCTCGACGGCCTGATCACCAACCGCGAGCGCTACAACAAGGTCATCGCGATCTGGTCCGAGGCCACCGAGAAGGTCTCCGAGGCGATGTTCCGCGAGATGACGCGGATCGAGCGAGAGAGCAACGTGTTCAACCCGATCCTGATGATGGCCGATTCCGGCGCCCGAGGCAGCAAGCAGCAGATGCGGCAGCTGGCCGGCATGCGCGGCCTGATGGCCAAGCCGTCGGGCGAGATCATCGAGACGCCGATCACGGCCAACTTCCGCGAAGGGCTGAACGTGCTGCAGTACTTCATCTCGACGCACGGCGCGCGCAAGGGTCTGGCCGACACGGCGCTGAAGACGGCCAACTCGGGCTACCTGACCCGCCGGCTGGTCGACGTCTCCCAGGACGTCATCGTCACCGAGGAGGACTGCCAGACCACCGAGGGCATCGAGGTCAGCCGCATCGAGGAAGGCGGCGAGATCATCGAGGAACTGCGCGACCGCATCGTCGGCCGCGTGGCCCTGGAGGACATCCTCGACCCGCTCAACGGCGAGGTCATCGTCCCCAAGAACGAGACCATCGACGAGGACCTGGCCAGCGTAGTGCAGGACGCCGGCATCGAGACGGTGCAGATCCGCTCGGTGCTGACCTGCGAGTGCGAGCGCGGCGTCTGCGTCCGCTGCTACGGCCGCAACCTGGCCACCGGGCGACCGGTCGAGACTGGGCGAGGCGGTGGGCGTCATCGCGGCGCAGTCCATCGGAGAGCCGGGCACGCAGCTGACCATGCGCACCTTCCACATCGGCGGCACGGCCCGCATCGAGGAGCAGAGCAGCATCGAGGCCAGCAACTCGGGTACCGTGCGCTACCAGAACCTCAAGACCGTCGAGAACCGCGACGGGCAAGCCGGTGGCGATCAACCGCAACGGCGCGCGTGGTCATCGTCGATCGCGAGGGCCGCGAGCGCGAGCGCTACAACGTGGTCTACGGCGCGGTGCTCGAGGTGCGCGACGGCGCAGCCGGTCGAGCGCGGCAGACCGCTGGCCGAATGGGATCCCTACAACTTCGCCATCCTGACCGACGTCGGCCGGCACGGTGCAGTTCCACGACATCGAGGCCGGCGTGACGATGAAGGAAGAGGTCGAGGAGGTCAGCGGCCTCTCCCGGCAGGTGATCATCCAGTCCCAGGACGAGAAGCGGCACCCGCAGTTCCTGGTCAAGGACGAGAAGGGCAAGGCGCTGCGCAAGATCCTCCTGCCGGTGCACGCCACGCTGATGGTCCAGGACGGCGCGAGGTGCTGCCAGGGCGACGTGATGGCCAAGATCCCGCGCGCCACGACCAAGACCAAGGACATCACCGGCGGTCTGCCCCGGGTCGTGGACCTGTTCGAGGCGCGGCACCCGAAGGACCCGGCGGTGATGGCCGAGGTGGACGGCATCGTGCACTACGGCGAGATCGTCAAGGGCTCGCGGAAGGTCGCTGGTCCGCACCGACGACGGCGAGGAGCGCGAGTACAGCATTCCCAAGGGGATGCACGTCACCGTGCAGGAGGGCGAGCGGGTTCGCGCCGGCGACGCGTTCACCGACGGGCCCAAGGACCCGCACAAGATCCTGGAGATCCTGGGCGAGCGCGAGCTGCAGAAGTACCTGCTGGACGGGATCCAGGAGGTCTACCGGCTCCAGGGCGTCAACATCCACGACAAGCACATCGAGGTGATCGTTCGCCAGATGATGCGCTGGATCAAGGTCGAGGACCCCGGCGACACCGACTTCATCGTCGACGAGCAGGTGGACAAGTTCCGCTTCGTGCGAGGAGAACGAGCGGGTGCTGGAAGAGGGCGGCGCCCCGGCCCGCGGCCGGCCGCTGCTGCTGGGCATCACCAAGGCCTCGCTGGCCACCGAGTCGTTCATCTCGGCGGCCAGCTTCCAGGAGACGACCCGGGTGCTGACCGAAGCCTCGATCTCGGGCAAGGTCGACTACCTGCGCGGCCTCAAGGAGAACGTGATCATGGGCCGGCTGATCCCGGCCGGCACCGGGATGGAGATCTACACCGAGCCTGGAGATCGCGCCGGACGGGCCGCCTCCGCCGGAGGAGGAGTACGGCGAGGAGGTCCTGGAGGCCGAGGTCGATCTGGATACCGATCGCTTCGCCGAGATGATCCGGGCCGCCGCGGCGGCTGCCGCCGGCTGCGGATCCGGGGAAGTCGGCCTGAGCGGGACGTGGCACCGGCCTTGGCGGCCTTGACCGACTTCGCGAGGGCTCTGCTAGACTCTCGAAGTTTTGCACCAGGTTCGGGGAATTTGGCCATCTGGCGAGCAGATCGCGGCTGGGGTGAGTCTTCCCCGACCAGGAGTACTGGAACGTGCCGACGATCAGCCAGCTGGTCCGCGAAGGGCGGGAAGCCGATCAAGGGCCGGACCAAGAGTCCGGCCCTGAACTCGTGCCCGCAGAAGCGGGGCGTCTGCGTCCGCGTCTACACCTCGACGCCCAAGAAGCCGAACTCGGCGCTGCGCAAGGTCGCCCGCGTGCGCCTGACCAACGGGATCGAGGTCACGACCTACATCCCCGGCGTCGGCCACAATCTCCAGGAGCACTCGATCGTGATGATCCGCGGCGGCCGCGTGAAGGACCTTCCCGGCGTCCGCTACCACGTGATCCGCGGCACCCTGGACGCCGTCGGCGTCGAGGGCCGGCGGCAGAGCCGCTCGAAGTACGGCGCCAAGCGGCCCAAAGCCTAGGGACCGAGGAGACGGAGCCATGCCGCGAAGAGGCTCAGATTCCGAAGCGCGAGATCCTGCCGGATCCGGTGTTCCAGTCGCCGCTGGTGACCCAGTTCATCAACTACATGATGATCGAGCGGCAAGAAATCCACCGCCGAAGCAGATCTTCTACGGCGCCATGGAGACTGGTGCAAGGAGCGGACCAAGGACGACCCGCTGAAGGTCTTCCGCAAGGCGGTGGACAACGTCAAGCCGGCCCTGGAGGTCAAGTCCCGCCGCGTCGGCGGCTCGAACTACCAGGTCCCGGTCGAGGTCCGGCCGCAGCGGCGCACCGCTCTGGCCATCCGCTGGCTGATCGGTTACTCGCGATCAGCGCCCGAGAAGTCGATGCGCGAGCAACTGGCCAACGAGATTCATGGATGCCGCCGCCGCTCGCGGCGGCGGCGTTCAAGAAGAAGGAAGATACGCACCGTATGGCGGAGGCGAACAAGGCGTTCGCCCACTACCGCTGGTAGGCAGGACTGTAGACGACGCTTTCGGCCCGTGAGGGCGCCGCCTCAATGCGGCAGGTCTGCGACCTGTCGGTGACACGGGGGCGCGTGGTTCTTTGACGTGGCACGGACGACTCCTCTGGAGAGGATCCGGAATATCGGCATCATGGCGCACATCGATGCCGGTAAGACCACGACCACCGAGCGGATCCTCTACTACACGGGCATCAACTACAAGATGGGTGAGGTCCACGATGGCACCGCGACCATGGACTGGATGGCGCAGGAGCAGGAGCGCGGGATCACCATCACGTCCGCCGCCACCACCTGCTTCTGGCGCGACCACCGCATCAACATCATCGATACCCCGGGCCACGTCGACTTCACCGCCGAGGTCGAGCGCTCGCTGCGGGTCCTGGACGGCGCGGTGGCGGTCTTCTGCGCCGTGGGCGGCGTCGAGCCGCAGTCCGAGACGGTCTGGCGCCAGGCCGACAAGTACCGCGTGCCCCGGATCGCTTCGTCAACAAGATGGACCGCGTCGGCGCCGACTTCGACCGGGTCTGCGAGATGATCACGACCGCCTGCAGCGCCCGCCCGGTGCCGGTGCAGCTGCCCTGGTTGGCGACAGGCGAGACGTTCCGCGGGCTGGTCGATCTGGTCGGGATGCAGGCGCTGTTCTGGGACGACGAGACCATCGGGAGCCCGTTACACGACGACGGAGATTCCCGGCGAGATCCTCGAGAAGGCACTGGCGCGCCCGCGAGACGGATGGTCGAGGCGGCCTGCGAGGTCGACGACGCGCTGCTGCGAGAAGTATCTCGCCGGCGAGCGTCCCGCGCACCGAGGCGAGCTCCGCGCCGCCCTGCGACGGGGCACGATCAACTCTGCGCTTCACCCCGGTGCTGTGCGGCAGCGCCTTCCGCAACAAGGGATCCGGCCCCTGCTCGACGCGGTGGTCGACTTACCTGCCGTCGCCGCTGGACGTCCCGCCGATCAAGGGCGTGATCCCGGATCGACGGATCGCGTCGCTGACGAAGCGCCGACGATGACGGGCCCTTCTCCGCGCTCGTGTTCAAGATCATGACCGACCCCTATGTCGGGCACCTCGCGCTTCATGCGGGTCTACTCCGGCACCTTGTCCAGCCGGCGATCCACGTCTACAACGCCGACCGCGAGCACCAACGAGAGCGCATCGGCCGGCTGCTCAAGATGCACGCCAACAAGCGGGAAGAGATCAACCAGGTCTGCGCCGGCGACATCGCCGCCGTCGTCGGCCTCCGCAACGTCGTCCACCGGGGACACGATCTGCGACGAAAGGACCCGGTGGTGCTCGAGTCGATGGATTTCCCGGAGCCGGTGATCCGGCTGGCCATCGAGCCCAAACCAAGGCCGACCAGGAGAAGCTCGGTCTGGCGCTGGCCAAACTGATGCAGGAAGACCCGACCTTCCGGGTTCAGCACCGATCCGGACACCGGCCAGACGCTCATCGCCGGCATGGGCGAGCTGCACCTGGAGATCCTGGTCGACCGCCTGCTACCGCGAGTATTCGGTGTGTCGGCCAACGTGGGCAGGCCCCAGGTCGCCTACCGCGAGACGATCGCCGGGGAGGCGGAGGCGGAGTGCCGCTACGTCCGGCAGACCGGCGGCCGCGGCCAGTACGGGCACGTCAAGCTGACGGTATCGCCCGTCCGGCCCGGGGACGACCTGGAGTCTTCGAGAACGACGTCGTCGGCGGGCGCAATCCCGAAGGAGTTCGTCCCGGCGGTGCAGGCCGGGGTTGCACGAGGTCATGGAAGCGGGATCCTGGCCGGCTACGCCATGCGCGACATCCGGGTCGAGCTGTTCGACGGCTCGCACCACGAGGTCGATTCGTCGGAGATGGCCTTCAAGATCGCCGTTCCATGGCGTTTCGCGACGCCTGCCGAGAAAGCCGGGTCGCGGTCTGCTCGAGCCGGTGATGGAGGTCGAGGTCAGTCCTGCCGGAGAATTACATGGGCGAGGTCATCGGGTGATCTCAACTCGCGGCGGGGCCGGATCCAGAACATGGATGCGCAGACCGGGCTTGCAGGTCGTGATCCGTGCCGGTGCCGATGGCGGAGATGTTCGGCTACGCCACGGACCTGCGGTCGGCGACCCAGGGACGCGGCAACTACAGATGCAGTTTCATCACTACGAGGAAGTCCCGAAGGCGATCGGCGAACAGGTGGTCGCCCGGGTCACCGGAACGCGTCGGCGTTCTGGGAATGCGCGCGTCAGGCAGCAGGAGGTAGTAGAAGCGATGGCCAAGGAGAAATTCGATCGATCGAAGCCGCACGTGAACATCGGCACGATCGGTCACGTGGACCACGGCAAGACGACGTTGACGGCGGCGATCACGATGACGCTGGCGAAGAACAACCCGAAGATCTCGGTGCGGATCGTTCGACTCGATCGACAACGCGCCGGAGGAGCGCGAGCGGGGATCACGATCGCGACGGCGCACGTGGAGTACGAGACGGACAACCGTCACTACGCGCACGTGGATTGCCCGGGTCACGCGGACTACATCAAGAACATGATCACGGGCGCGGCGCAGATGGACGGCGCGATCCTGGTGGTGTCGGCGGCGGACGGCCCGATGCCGCAGACGCGGGAGCACATCCTGCTGGCGCGTCAGGTGGGCGTGCCGGCGATCGTGGTTGCCCTGAACAAGGTGGACATGGTGGACGATCCGGAGCTGCTGGACCTGGTGGAGCTGGAGGTCCGCGAGTTGCTGAGCCAGTACGAGTTCCCGGGCGACGACATTCCGATGGTCCGGGTGTCGGCGTTGAAGGCGATGGAGGGCGACGAGGCAGCGCAGGCCGGACGTCGTGGAGCTGATGAAGGAGGTGGACGCGCTACATTCCGATGCCTGCAGCGCGCGGTGGACAAGCCGTTCCTGATGCCGATCGAGGACATCTTCTCGATCTCGGGCCGCGGCACGGTGGTGACGGGCCGGATCGAGCAGGGCATCAGTGAAGGTCGGCGAGGAGATGGAGATCGTCGGGATCCGGGACGACGATGAAGAAGGTCGTGACGGGCGTGGAGATGTTCAAGAAGCTGCTGGACGAGGGCCAGGCCGGCGACAACGTGGGTCTGCTGCTGCGCGGCACGGACCGCGACGGACGTGGAGCGGGGCAGGTGGTGGCGAAGCCGGGATCGATCACGCCGCACACGAAGTTCAAGGGCGAGGTTTACGTGCTGACGAAGGAGGAGGGCGGCCGTCACACGCCGTTCTTCACGGGTTACCGTCCGCAGTTCTACTTCCGGACGACGGACGTGACGGGAACGGCGGACCTGCCCGAGGGCGTCGAGATGGTGATGCCGGGTGACAACGTGACGATCGACGTGGAATCTGATCACGCCGATCGCGATGGACAAGGGGCTGCGCTTCGCGATCCGCGAAGGCGGCCGGACCGTCGGCGCCGGCACCGTGACCGAGATCATGGAGTAGCGTGTACATTCTCGCGGGCGCCTGCCCGGCAGCCCGGCCTGATGGCCGGGAACGCGCGCGGGCACGCGGGACAGAGCCTCCGGAGCGATTCCGGAGAGCGGGACGAACATGGTGAACGAGAAAATCCGCATCCGGCTCAAGGCCTACGATCATCGGATCCTGGACCAGTCGACGAGCGAGATCGTGGATACGGCCAAGCGAACCGGGGCCGACGTCGTGGGACCGATCCCGCTGCCCACCGTTCGCAACCGCTGGACGGTGCTGCGGTCGCCTCACGTGGACAAGAAGTCCCGGGAGCAGTTCGAGATCCGGACGCACAAGCGGTCTGCTGGACATCCTGCAGCCGACGCCCGAAACCGTGGATGCGTTGATGAAGCTCGACCTGCCCGGCCGGCGTGGACGTCGAGATCAAGGCGTTCGGGCAGTCGCAGGCGTAAGAGGCCGCAGGGCGGGTCCGGCGACCGGACCGCCGCGTGCCCGGGGAATGACGAAGATGATCGAAGGAATGATCGGCAGGAAGATCGGGATGACCCAGCTCTTCCAGGAGAACGGCGTGGTCACCCCGGTCACGGTGATCGAGGCCGGGCCGTGCGTCGTGGTGCAGCGCAAGACCATGGACAAGGACGGCTACGAGGCGGTGCAGCTGGGCCTGGTCGACGCCAAGGCGGCCAAGCTGGCCAACAAGCCGATGCGCGGGCATCACGAGAAGGCCGGCGTTCCGCCGACCCGGCTGCTGCGCGAGTTTCGCCTGCTGGCAGAATCGCGAGCTCAAGCCGGGCGATCCCGTCTCGGTGGAGATCTTCGAGGGCGTGGCCAAGGTCGACATGATCGGCACCTCCAAGGGCAAGGGGTTCCAGGGCGTGATGAAGCGGCACGGTTTCGGCGGCGGCCGGGCGACCCACGGTTCGATGTTCCATCGCGCTCCCGGATCGATCGGCCAGTCGGCCTAGCCGGCGAAGGTGTTGCAAGGGCATGAGAGGCCCGGGCCAGATGGGCAACGACGCGGATGACGGTGAAGAACCTGAAGGTGGTGCGGGTCGATGCGGAAAAGAACCTGCTGCTGGTGCGCGGGCGCCGTGCCCGGGGTCGCAAGGGATCGACGCTGCTGATCCGGAACTCGCCAGCGGCTCGGCGTCGTGTCGGACGCAGGAGCGACTGAGGTAACGGCGATGCCCGAGATCAGCGTTCGCAACTGGAAGAACGAGACGGTGCGGACCCTCGAGCTGGACCCGGCGGTCTTCGACTATCCGCTCAAGAAGCACCTGGTCTACGAGGCGGTGCTGGCCTACCAGGCCGCGGGCCGGCGGGGCACGCACAAGACCAAGAACCGGGTCGAGGTCTCCGGCGGGACGCGCAAGCTGTGGCGGCAGAAGCACACCGGCCGGGCCCGGGTGGGCGACAACCGCTCGCCGCTGTGGCGGCACGGCGGCACGGTGCACGGACCCGACGCCGCGCGACTACTGCTGGAGCTTCCCCAAGAAGATGCGGCTGCAACGCGCTTGCGCTCGGCGCTGGCCCAGACGCTGCGCGACGGCAAGCATCGTCTGCGTCGAAGGCTTCGATCTGGAATCCACCGCACGAAGGACCTGGAGCAGGCGCTGGGCGGCGGCCTGGGCATCACGGGCAAGGCGCTGCTGGTCCCGGTCGGAGAGCGAGCGCAACCTGGAGCTGGCGGCGCGGAACAACCCGCGGCTCAAGGTCGTGCGCGTCCCTGGGCGTCAGCATCGTCGATCTGCTGCACCACGACACGCTGCTGTTCTCCGAGGCGGCCCTGAAGCAGCTGAGCGAGGTGCTGGCGCCATGAAGAACGTCTACCAGACGGTGCGCATGCCGCTGATCACGGAGAAGTCCACGATCATCCGCGAGGCCAACGGAACGTACTGTTTCCGGGTCCACATCCAACGCCAACAAGATCGAGATCGCCCGGGCGGTCGAGAAGCTGTTCGAAAGGACAAGGTCAAGGTGGCCGACGGTCCGGACCGCGCAGGTGCGCGGGCAAGATCAAGCGCATGGGGCGGTTCGTGGGCAAGCGGCCGGACTGGAAGAAGGCCTGGGTTCGACTGACGCCGGATTCGGGCGAGATCGAGTTCTTCGAAGCCAGCTAAAGGAAGCCGGATCGAGGAAATCATGGCGATCAAGAAATACAAACCGACCAGCCCGGGACGGCGCTTCATGACGACCGCTGGAGCGGGAGTCGTCGCACGAAGAACAAGCCCGCACAAGCCGCTGGTGCGCAAGCTGAACAAGAGCGGCGGCCGGGACAACCGCGGGCGGATCTGCGGTGCGCCACCACGGCGGCGGACACAAGCGGCGCTACCGCATGATCGACTTCAGGCGGGACAAGATCGGGATCCCGGCCAAGGTCGAGACGCATCGAGTACGATCCGAACCGCTCGCGCCGACATCGCCCTGGTCTGCTACGCGGACGGCGAGCGGCGCTACATCCTGGCGCCCGAACGGGCTGGAGGTCGGGGCAGACCGTGCTGGCCTCGCCCGAGGCGGACATCCTGCCGGGCAACGCGCTGCCGATGCAGAGCGATCCCGCTCGGGCACGACGCTGCACAACATCGAGCTGCGGCCGGGCAAGGGCGGGCAGATGGTCCGCTCCGCGGGCACCGGCGCGCAGTTGATCGCCAAGGAGGGCGCGCTACGCACTGCTGCGCATGCCCTCGGGCGAGATGCGCAAGGTCCTGGCCGAGTGCTACGCCACCGTCGGCCAGGTCGGCAACCTGGATCACGAGAACCAGACGCATCGGCAAGGCCGGGCCGCAACCGCTGGCTGGGCTGGCGGCCCACGGTCCGCGGCGTGGTGATGAACCCGGTGGACCACCCGCACGGCGGCGGCGAGGGCCGCACCTCCGGCGGCCGCCACCCGGTGACGCCCTGGGGCGTGCCGACCAAGGGCAAGAAGACGCGCAACAACCCGCGGACCGACGCATTACATCGTGCGTCGCCGCAAGTAGGACAGGGACAGGGACTATGGCACGTTCGATTTCCAAGGGACCGTTCGTCGACGATCACCTGCGGAAGAAGGTCGACGAGCATGAACAAGAAGAACGACACGAAGGTGATCAAGACCTGGTCGCGGCGGTCCACGGTGACGCCGGACATGGTCAGCCACACCATCGCCGTGCACAACGGCAAGAAGTTCATCCCGGTCTACGTGACCGAGAACATGGTCGGGCACAAGCTGGGCGAGTTCGCGCCGACGCGGACCTTCAGGGGGCACACGGGCAAGGGCGGCAGCTCGTCGTCGCGCTAGAGTGCGGAGGATCAAAGTGATCGCGACGGCAAAACTGAAGTACCTGGGCGTCTCGGCGCAGAAGACCCGCCTGGTCGTGGACCAGGTGCGGGGCAAGAACGTCGAGCGACGCCCTGGCGATCCTGCGCTACTCGCCGAAGCTGGTGGCCAGGGACGTCGAGAAGCTGGTCAAATCGGCGGTGGCCAACGCCCAGCAGAAGGACCCCAAGCGTGGACGTGGACGAGCTGTTCGTGTCGCCGGCGCCCATGGTCGACGAGGCGCCGCCGATGAAGCGCGCCCGGCACCAGAGCATGGGCCGGATCTTCCGCGATCCTGAAACGGGCCTGTCACGTGACGATCGATCTGGACGTCCCGACGAGGCAGGGACGGGAATAGACCCGCGACGGGCGGAGGTAAGACGTGGGTCAGAAAGTCCATCCCTACGGGTTCCGCCTCGGGTTCAACAAGACCTGGCGGTCCCGCTGGTATGCCGAGAAGAAGTACGCCGAGCTGCTGCACGAGGATCTCAAGCTGCGCGAGGACCTCAAGAAGCGGCTCGGGCACGCCGGCGTCTCGGCCATCGAGATCGAGCGGGCGGCCAACAAGCTCAAGGTCAACATCCTCACCTCGCGGCCGGGGATCATCATCGGCCGCAAGGGCGTCGAGGTCGACCGGCTGAAGGACGAGATCCGCAAGCGCACCGCAGCGGGACGTGTTCATCAACATCCTCGAGATCGACAAGCCGGAGATCGACGCGCAGCTGGTCGCCGAGTCGATCGCCATGCAGCTGGTCAAGCGCGTCGCCTTCCGCCGGGCCATGCGCAAGGCGGTCGAGTCGGCGCAGCGCTTCGGCGCCAAGGGGATCAAGGTGCGGGTCGCCGGCCGGCTGGGCGGACGCGAGATCGCCCGGGCCGAGTGGTACCTGGAGGGCCAGCTGCCGCTGCACACGCTGCGCGCCGACGTGGACTACGGTTTCGCCGAGGCGCGCACCACCTACGGCGTCATCGGAATCAAGGTCTGGATCTACCGCGGAGAGGCGCGGGACATCCGCGTTCCCGAAGGAGCGCTGCGCTAGCCGACGGCGCGGCGGATGCGGGAGAGGGCATACGCCATGTTGATGCCGAGCAAGGTCAAGTTCCGCAAGCAGCAGCGCGGCAAGCGCCGCGGCAAGGCGCATACGGGCTGCACGGTCTGCGTTCGGGGACTTCGGCCTGAAGGCGATGGAGAACTGCTGGATCACCGCGCGCCAGATCGAGGCCAGCCGTGTCGCGATGACCCGTTTCATCAAGCGCGGCGGCAAGATCTGGATCCGCGTCTTTCCGGACAAGCCGATCACCAAGAAGCCGACCGAAGTCCGCATGGGCAAGGGCAAGGGCGCCCCGGAGGCCTGGGTCGCGGTGATCAAGGCCGGGCCGGATCCTGTTCGAGATGGAGGGCGTCGACGAGACGAGCGCCCGCGAGGCGATGCGGCTGGCCGCGCACAAGCTGCCGATCAAGACGAAATTCGTGACCCGGCAGCCGTAGACGGCGGGATGGAGCGATGGCGATGGCGACTGGATACCGGCGAAGCTTCGGAACATGAGTTCGACGGAGCTCGACAAGGAAGAAGCGCAGCTGCGCGAGGAGGTCTGGAAGCTGCGCCTGCAGATGACCACCGGGCAGTTGCAGGACCCCAGCAAGGTGCGCGCGGGCCCGGCAAGGATCTGGCCCGGGTGCTGACGATCAAGCGCGAGCGCGAGCTGGCCGGCCGAAGCGGGACGGTAGCCGGTGACGGAGAACGAGCGATGGCCGAGAACGTGCGAAGCGGCGACGGCCAACGAAGGTCGGAGTGGTGACCTCCGACAAGATGGACAAGTCGGTGGTCGTCCGCGTGGATCGCACCGTCATGCACAAGATGTACAAGCGGTACGTCAAGCGCTCGGCACAGTTCATGGCGCACGACGAGCAGAACCAGTGCAAGATCGGCGACACGGTGGAGATCGTCGAGTCCCGGCCGCTGTCGGCCCGCAAGCGCTGGCGAGTGCAGCCGTGTCGTGCGTCGCGCCGGCGAGCGTGGCTCAGCCCCGGCGCGACCAGCGCTGAATAGCCGGCGTGTAAGGAGGGTCGGAAACGTGATTCAGATGCAATCGATCCTGCGATGTTGCGGACAACTCCGGGGCGAAGAAGATCGCCTGCATCAACGTCGCTCGGCGGGTCGACGGGCAAGTACGCCGGGGTGGGCGACGTGATCACCGCCTCGGTCAAGGAGGCGACGCCCGACGGCAACGTCAAGAAGGGCCAGGTCGTCAAGGCGGTGATCGTGCGGACGGTCAACGCGCAGCGGCGCCGGGACGGTTCGTACATCCGCTTCGACCAGAACGCGGCGGTGCTGATCAACGATGCGCGGGAGCCGATCGGCACCCGCGTGTTCGGCCCGGTGGCCCGGGAGCTGCGGGACCGCAAGTTCATGAAGATCGTGTCGCTGGCGCCGGAGGTTCTGTAGCGGCGGGTGCAGGGACGGACGGAGGTACGATGGGTAAGGTGCGGATCAAGAAAGAAGACCAGGTCGTCGTGATCTCGGGCAAGGACCGGGATCTGACCAAGCCGCGCCGCGTGCTGCAGGTCATGCGCGCCGAGGCAGCGCGTGCTGGTCGAGGGCGTCGAACATGGTCAAGCGGCACACGCGCGCCGAACCCGCAGCAGAACATCAAGGGCGGGATCGTCGAGCGGGAAGCGCCGATCCACGTCTCCAACGTGATGCTCTGGTCGATCCGGAGGCCAAGCGGCCGACCCGGGTCGGCAGCAAGGTGCTGGAAGACGGCACGCGGGTGCGGGTCGCACGGCGCAGCGGCGCGGTGCTGGACAAGTAGTGATCACGCAGACCGGGACGGCGAGTACCGAGGAGAGGACGATGGCGAGGCTTGACGGAAAGATACAAGGAAGAAGTCGCGCCGGCGCTGCTGAAGCAGTTCGGCTACGCCTCGCCGATGGCGATCCCGCAAGCTGACCAAGGTCGTGATCAACATGGGCGTCGGCGAGGCGATCGCAGACGCCAAGCTGCTCGACCAGGCGGTGGACGAGCTGGCGACCATCGCGGGCCAGCGGCCGGCGATCACGCGGGCGCAGAAAGTCGATCTCCAACTTCAAGCTGCGCGAGGGGATGCCGATCGGCTGCCGGGTGACGCTGCGCGGCAGCGCGGATGTACGAGTTCCTCGACCGGCTGATGAACCTGGCGCTGCCCCGCGTGCGCGACTTCCGCGGGGTGTCGGCCAAGGCGTTCGACGGACGCGGGAACTACACGCTGGGGATCAGGGACCAGCTGATCTTTCCCGAGATCAACTACAACAAGGTGCAGAAGGTCAAGGGGATGAATGTCTGTATCGTGACGACGGCGCGGACCGACGAGGAGGCGCAAGGCGCTGCTGGACGGTCTGGGTATGCCGTTTCGCAAGGAAGCATAGCCGGGGCACGGGTCCCGGACGAAGCGGAGGTTCGAGACGTGGCAACCAAGGCTTGGATGGCCAAGAATCGCAGGAAGCCGAAATTCGCCGTGCGGCAGCGCAACCGTTGCGAGCGCTGCGGGCGGCCGCGAGGTTTCTGCGCAAGTTCAGGCTGTGCCGGATCTGTTTCCGGAGCTCTGGCCCTGGAGGGCATGCTGCCGGGCGTGACCAAGTCGAGTTGGTAGCGGGATGCATGCGTGAACGGAGGCATTGAAGAAGATGAGCATGACCGATCCGATCGCGGACCTGCTGACCCGCATCCGCAACGCGCTGATGGCGCAGGCACGCGAGCGTGGATGTGCCGGCATCGCGGATGAAGCTCGAGATCGTCAAGATCCTCAGGGACGAGGGGTACATCGAGGACTTCGACGTGCGCGAGGACGAGCGTGCAGGGGACGATCAACATCGAGCTGAAGTACGCTCGGCGACGGCGAGCCAGCGATCACCGGCCTGGAGCGGGTGAGCCGGCCGGGCCGGCGGGTCTACTGCGGCAAGGACGAGATCCCCAAGGTGCTCGAACGGGCTGGGCATCACGATCATGTCCACCTCGAAGGGCGTGATGACCGGGCAGCCTGCCGCGAACAGGGCGTCGGCGGCGAGGTCCTCTGCAACGTCTGGTAATCGCGGGTTGCCAGCGGAGATCGACTGACATGTCCCGAATCGGAAAACTGCCGATCCAACTCGAGTCCGGCGTCAAGGTCGCGATCGAGGCCGGCGATGGTTTCGGTCAAGGGGCCCAAGGGCAGCGCTGAGCCACAGCCTGCCCGCGGGGATCACCGCCGAGATCGACGGCCAGCAACTGGTGGTGCAGCGCGCAGGACGACAGCAAGCAGCAGCGGGCTCTGCACGGGCTGTCCCGCTCGCTTGCTGGCCAACGCGGTGCACGGTGTGACCAAGGGCTTCACCAAGAAGCTCGAGATCCACGGCGTGGGCTACCGCGCCGAGCTCAAGGGCAAGCGCGCTGAAGTTCAAGCTCGGCTACTCGCACCCGATCGACTTCCCGGTGCCCGAAGGGATCGAGGTCAAGGTCGAGCGGCAACACGCAATCAACGGTCAGCGGTTGCGACCGGCAGCAGGTCGGCCAGGTCGCCGCGGACATCCGCGCGCTGCGGAAGCCGGACGTGTACAAGCTGAAGGGCATCCGCTACGCCGGCGAACAGCTCCGCAAGAAGGCCGGCAAGACCGGCGCGAAGTAGGCGGGAGGTAGCGAGAAATGCAGTCGCAGGTCGATCGCAAGGCGGTGCGCCGGCGGATTCGCCATCGCATCCGCAAGAAGGTTCAGGGCACCGCGGACCGCCCGCGGCTGGCGGTGTTCCGCAGCGCCGAAGCACATCTACGCGCAGGCGATCGACGACGAGCAGGGACAGACCCTGGCCATCGCCTCGACGCGGGACGCGCAGGTGCGTGGGCAGAGGCGGGAAGGGCGGCAACCATCGAGGCCGCCAAGCAGGTCGGCGCAGGCGATCGCCGAGCAAGCTGAAGGACGCCGGGGTCGAGACGGTCGTCTTCGACCGCGGCGGATTCCTCTACCACGGCCGGGTCAAGGCCCTGGCCGACGCGGCCCGCGAGGGCGGACTGAAGTTCTAGATACGCCGGCAACCCGGCGCAACGCGAGGGTTGGAGGAAGTCGTGGCGGAACAGAATCAGCAGACAGGTGAACTGAAGGACCGCGTGGTTCACATCAACCGCGTGACCAAGGTGGTCAAGGGCGGCAAGAACTTCTCGTTCGCCGCTCTGGTCGTCGTCGGCGACGGCAACGGCTGGGTCGGCTTCGGCGTGGGCAAGGCGCGCGAGGTTCCTTCGGCGATCGCCAAGGGCGTGGACCAGGCCAAGCGCAACCTGTTGCGCGTTCCGATGCAGGGGCGACCATCCCGCACGAGATCATCGGGCGCTACGGGGCCGGCAGCGGTCCTGCTCAAGCCGGCCTCCCCGGGTACCGGAGTGATCGCCGGCGGGGCGGTGCGCGCGGTGCTGGAGTCGGCGGGGTGCAGGACATCCTGACCAAGTCGCTGGGCACGCAAGAACCCGCACAACGTGCTGCGCGCCACGTTCGCAGGGCCTGCGAGTCGCTCAGCGACGCCGAAGCAGGTGGCCCGGACCCGCGGCAAGATCTGCCGAGGAGTCTGGCGCAGGAGGCGGCGCGATGACGGCAGCGCAAGACGGGAGGACACGCTGCGGGTCCGGCAGATGCGCAGCGGCATCGGTTTCAACAAGAAGCAGAAGGCGACGCTCAGGGCGCTGGGCCTGGGCAGGATCGGCCGCGAGCGCGCAGCATCCGGACAACCCGCAGGTGCGCGGCATGATCCACAAGGTCTCCCACCTGGTCGGTGATCGAAGACGGACCGAGAGCGTAGAAGCGAGGAATCGGTCGATGAAACTGCATGAACTGAAACCCGCCGCGGGCGCGCGCAAGACGCGAAAGCGGGTCGGCCGGGGCCCGGGATCCGGCACGGGGCAAGACCGCCGGCCGCGGCGCAGCAACGGGCAGAAGTCCCGCTCCGGGCTACAGCGCCAAGCGGGGCTTCGAGGGCGGCCAGATGCCCTTGCACCGCCGGCTGCCCAAGCGCGGCTTCACCAACATCTTCCGCAAGGACTACCGCACCGTCAACGTCGAGCGGCTGAACGCCTTCGAGGCGGGCTCGGTGGTGACTCCGGAGACTCTGCAGGAGGCCGGGCTGCTCAAGAAGGGCGCCGCCGAGGTCAAGGTGCTGGGCAACGGCGAGACTCAAGGTCGCGCTGACCGTCCGGGCCCACAAGTTCACCAAGACCGGCGGCGCAGAAGATCGAGGCTGCCGGCGGCAAGGTCGAAGCTGCTCGGCCTAGAGACGCCGAGGGAGCTGGCAGCATGATCCAGGCCTTCAAGAACATCTGGAACATTCCCGGACCTGCGGAGGCGGGTGCTGTTCACCTTCGCCATGCTGGCGGTCTACCGCATCGGCGGCCACATCCCGACGCCGGGAATCGACTCCCAGGCGCTGCTGCGGCTGTTCGAGCAGCAGGCGGGGATCGATCCTGGGTTTCGTGGACCTGTTCTCCGGCGGCAACTTCAGCCGGCTGACGATCTTCGCGCTGGGCATCATGCCGTACATCACCGCGTCGATCATCCTGCAGTTGCTGACGGTGGTCTGGCCCTACCTGGAGAAGCTGAGCAAGGAAGGCGAGGCCGGCCGCAAGAAGATCACGCAGTACACGCGCTACGGCACGGTGGTGCTGTCGGTGGTCCAGTCCTTCGGCATCGCGCTGTGGCTCGAGTCGGCCAGCGCCGGCGGCGTCGGGCAGATCGTGCTGCACCCCGGGCTTGGGCTTCCAGCTGATGACCGTGCTGACGCTGACCACCGGCACGGCATTCATCATGTGGCTCGGCGAGCAGATCTCCGAGCGCGGCATCGGCAACGGCATCTCGCTGATCATCTACGCCGGCATCGTGGTCGGCCTCCCCAACGCCGTGGCCAACACCATCGAGGACCTGAAGCAGCGGCACGATCAACCCGTTCGCCGTGCTGCTGCTCGTGGCGCATGATGGTCGCTGGTCGTGGCGGCGATCGTGTTCGTCGAGCGGGCCCAGCGCAAGATCCCGATCCAGTACGCCCGGCGGGTCGTGGGCCGCCGGGTCTACGGCGGCGCTTCGACCTACCTGCCGCTGCGGGTCAACACCGGCGGCGTGATCCCGGTGATCTTCGCCTCGTCGATGCTGGCCATCCCGCAGACCATCGGCACGATCGGCGCGCTGCAGGACGTGCAGCTGGGTGCAGAACGATGCTGCGGCAGCTGGACTACTCGGCGCCGCTCTACAACCTGCTCTACTTCGCGCTGATCATCTTCTTCTGCTTCTTCTACGTGTCGATCATCTTCAACCCGATGGATCAGGCCGACAACATGAAGAAGTACGGCGGCTTCATCCCGGGCATCCGGCCGGGCAAGAAGACCGCGGAGTACATCGACCGCATCCTGACCCGCCTGACCTTCGGCGGTGCGATCTACCTGGGCCTGATCAGCCTGTTGCCGATCTTCCTGATCAGCGGCTTCCGGGTCCAGACGCTGCCCTGCATCGGCCCGACCCTGGAGAGCCTGCTGCCCGAGTTCATGACCCAGGGGCTGAAGGTCAAGTTCTTCTTCGGCGGCACGTCGCTGCTGATCGTGGTCGGCGTGGCCATGGACACGGTGCAGCAGATCGAGTCCCAGTTGATCATGCGGCACTACGAGGGGTTCATGAAGGGCACCCGGATCAAGGGCCGGCGGGGCTAGCGGAGTGAGACGGATCTGCGCAGTTTTGCTATAATGCGGGGTTTGGTGCCGTGAGAATCGTGCTCATGGGCATGCCCGGAGTCGGGCAAGGGGACCCAGGCGCGTCCGGCTGAGGGAGGCGCTGGGGGTGCCGCATGTCTCCACCGGGGACATCCTGCGCGAGGCGGTGAAGAACGGTTCGGCGCTGGGGCGCAAGGTTCGAGGGTCACCTCGAGACGGGCGCGCTGGTGCCGGACGAGATGATGGGCGATCTGGTCGTCGAGCGGCTGGGCCGCGGCGATGCCCGGGAGGGCTTCGTCCTGGACGGGTTCCCGCGGACGCTGGATCAGGTCGCGATCCTGGACGGAGTGCTGGAGAGACTGGGAGTCGAACTGGACTCGGTGTTCCTGCTCACCGCGTCCGGAGCGAGAGATCGTGCAGCCGGCTGGCCGGGCGCCGGGTCTGCCCGGGTTGCGGGACGGTGTTTCACGTCGAACAACCGGCCGCCGCGGTCGGCCGGGGTCTGCGACGAGTGCGGTCGGCGCTGGTGCAGCGGCAGGACGATACGGAAGAGGTGATCCGGGAGCGGCTGGACGTCTATCGAGGAGCAGACGCTGCCGATCGCCGCGAGCCTACGCGGAGCGCGGGCCTGCTGCGGGAGATCGACGGAGCCGGCGAGCCGGACGCAGGTGTTCGCCCGGCTGCAGACCGGGCTGGGAGATACGTCGTGAGTCATGGTGCTGAAGTCGCCGGCCGAGATCGAGATCATGGATCAGGCCAACCGGATCCTCCGCGGGATCCTGGACGATCTGCGCGAGCGTGATCCGGCCGGGGATGACCACGATGGAGATCGACGCGTTCGCCGAGGAGCGGATCCGGGAGGCGGGCGGCGTCCCGGCGTTCAAGGGCTACCCGCATCGGGCGACGGGCGGGATTTCCCGGGCACGGTCTGCGCGTCGGTGAACAGCGAGGTGGTCCACGGCATCCCGTCGGACCGAGGTCGTCCTGCGTGGAAGGGCGACATCGTCTCCGTGGATCATGGGAGTGCTGTACAAGGGCTACTACGGGGATTCGGCGGAGACCTATCGCCGTGGGCCGGATCAGCGACGAAGACGCCGGAACTGCTGCGAGGTCACGCGCGAGGCGCTGCGACTGGGCGTCGAGCAGGCGCGGCTCGGGCAACCGGGTGTCCGACATCGGCCACGCGGTGCAGACTGCACGTGGAGAGCAACGGTTTCTCGGTGGTGCGCGAGTTCGTCGGGCACGGGATCGGCTCGAAGCTGCACGAGGATCCGCAGGTGCCCAACTTCGGGCAGCCCGGGCGCCGCGAGCGGCTGGCTCCCGGCATGGTGCTGGCCATCGAGCCGATGGTCAACGCCGGTGGACCGGACGTGTTGCTCAGCGCCGAGGACGGCTGGACCGCGCGGACGCGGGACGGCAGCCTGTCGGCGCATTTCGAGTTTGCGTGGCGGTCACCGAGACCGGATCCCGGGTGCTTGGGATCCGGACCCGGACGGCGTAGCGGTCCTGAACGGGGCGGGAGCGAACCGTATGGCGAAGGAAGAAGCAATTCAGGTCGAGGCAACCGTGGTCGAACCGCTGCCCAACGCGATGTTCCGGGTGGAACTGGAGAACAAGCACAAGGTGCTGGCCCACATTTCGGGCAAGATGCGGAAGAACTTCATCCGCATCCTGCCCGGCGACCGGGTGCTGGTGGAGCTGTCGCCCTACGATCTGACGCGGGGCCGGATCGTCTACCGCTACAAGTAAGCGCGGTCGAGCTGGAGGAGTGAGCGATGAAGGTTCAGGAGCTCGGTCAAAAAGATCTGCGACAAGTGCAAGATCGTCAAGCGCAAGGGTGTGGTGCGGGTGATCTGCGAGAACCCCAAGCACAAGCAGCGTCAGGGCTGAGCGGAGCAGGAGGATAGCGTCGTGGCACGTATATCAGGTGTGGATCTTCCACCGAGCAAGCAGGTGGACATCGGCCTGACCTACATCTATCGGCATCGGCCGCACCCGGGCGGTGCGAGATCCTGGAAAAGGCCAGGGTGGATCGCGACGATCAAGGTGCGAGGATCTGTCCGACGAGGAGACGCATGCGCATCCAGCGCGTGATCAACCAGGAAGGCCGGGTCGAGGGCGACCTGCGCAAGGCGGTCTCCCTGGACATCAAGCGGCTGATCGAGATCGGCTCCTACCGCGGGATGCGGCATCGCCGGAACCTGCCGGTGCGCGGTCAGCGGACCCACACCAACGCGCGCACCCGCCGCGGACCGCGCCGGGCCGTCGCCGGCAAGAAGCAAAATGACCGGGAAGGAAGAGGATAAGATACACATGGCGAAATCGAGCAAGGGCGGGAAGAAGGGCGGCAAGAAGGAAAAGAAGAACATCCCGCACGGCGTCGCCCATATCCACGCGACCTTCAACAACACGATCATCACCATCGCGGACCCGATGGGCAACGTGATTGCCTGGGCCTCGTCCGGGGGCCAGGGGTTCAAGGGCTCGCGCAAGGGCACGCCGTTTGCGGCCCAGACCGCCGCGCAGAACGCCGGCTACGCGGCCACGGACAACGGAGTGCGCAGCGTGGACGTTCGGGTCAAGGGCCCCGGCTCCGGACGCGAGTCGTCGATCCGCGCGCTGCAGGCCGCCGGGCATCGACGTCAAGTCGATCAAGGACGTCACCCCGATCCCGCACAACGGCTGCCGGCCGCCGAAGCGGCGCCGGGTCTGACGCGGAGGAGATCAGAACGTGGCAAGACATACCGGACCGGTTTGCAGGCTCTGCCGCCGGGAGGGCATGAAGCTGTTCCTCAAGGGCGACCGCTGCTTCAAGGAAAGTGCGCCTTCGAGCGCCGAGGCTACGCGCCGGGGCAGCACGGGCGGCGGCGCAGCAAGATCCAGGGCTACGGCATCCAGCTTCGCGAGAAGCAGAAGGTCAAGCGGATGTACGGCGTGCTGGAGACGCAGTTCCGCAACTACTTCGCCAAGGCGGCGCAGGCGCAAGGGCATCACCGGCGCGACCTGCTGCAGTTGCTGGAGCGCCGGCTGGACAACGTGGTCTACCGGCTGGGCTTCGCCTCGTCGCGCAGCATGGCGCGCCAGCTGGTCGGCCACGGGCACATCCAGGTCAACGGCCGCAAGGCTGACGATGCCGTCGGCGCTGGTCAAGCCGGGAGACGTGATCGCGCTGCGCGAGAAGAGCCGCAAGAACGAGCAGGTCAAGATCTGCCTGGATACGGCCAAGGGCCGCGGGAGTCCCGTCCTGGCTCGAGCTGGACGCCGACCAGTTCCAGGGCACGGTGAAGCAGCTGCCGACCCGGGAAGATATCACGATGCCGATCCAGGAACAGTTGATCGTCGAGCTTTACTCCAAGTAATCGGATTCGATGGAGTGCCCGCGGGAGGAATCGGATGCTCTGGAAGGGATTTCAGAAGCCCAAGCGCCTGGAGGTCGAGCAGGAGACGCCTGACCGCCACCTTCGGGAGGTTCTACGCCCAGCCGTTCGAGCGCGGATTCGGCACGACCATCGGCAACGCCCTGCGCCGGATCCTGCTCTCCTCGATCGAAGGCGCGGCGATCACCGCGGTGAAGATCGAGGGCGTGCTTGCACGAGTTCTCGCTCGATCCCGGGAGTGGTCGAGGACACCACCGACATCATCCTCAACCTGAAGCAGATCCCGTTCCGCATCCACAGCGATCATCCCGAGACGCTGACGCTGAACGCGGAAGGGCCCGGGCACGGTCACCGCCGGGCGATATCCAGGTCAACTGCCAACGTGAGATCCTGGATCCGTACCGGCCGGTCGCGACGCTTTCCGAGGAAGGCAAGCATCTCGATGGAGATGCGGCTCAAGCGCGGCCGGGGCTATGTCACCGCCGACCGAACTTCGACGAGGATCTGGGGATCGGCTATCATCCCGCTCGACTCGGTGCACTCGCCGGTGCGCAAGGTCAACTACACGGTCGAGGACGCCCGCCTGGGCCAGACCACCGACTACGACAAGCTGATCCTGGAGGTCTGGACCAACGGTGCGTGCATCCCCAGGACGCGATCGCCTGGCCGCCAAGCTGCTCAAGGACCACATGGCGATCTTCATCAACTTCGAGGAGGCGCCCGAGGAAGAGCTGGACTTCCCGACCAGCGAGGACGAGCGGCTGATGCGAACAGCTCAGCCGCTCGGTGGACGAGCTGGAGCTCTCGGTGCGCTCCTACAACTGCCTGAAGAACGCCAACATCAAGACCATCGGCGACCTGGTGATCAAGACCGAGAGCGAGATGCTGAAGACCAAGAACTTCGGCCGCAAGTCGCTCAACGAGATCAAGGACATTCTCGCCGAGATGGGCCTGTCCCTCGGCATGGACGTCGACCCGAGAAAGCTCAAGGCCACGCCCTGAACGCGGGTCGGCGGCGACGGAGAGGCAGCCATGAGACACCGAGTCGCGGGCGGAAACTGGGACGCACGACGGAGCACCGCATCGCCCTGTTGCGGAACCTGTCCACCGCCCTGTTCGACAAGGAGAAGATCACGACCACGCTGGCCAAGGCCAAGGAGCTGCGGCCGTTCGCCGAGAAGCTGATCACGTTTCCAAGAAAGAGACGCTTCACGCCCGCCGGCTGGTGCTGCGGCAGATCCACGACAAGAAGGTCGTGGCCAAGACTGTTCGACACCCTGTCCGCGCGGTACGCCCAGCGGCCCGGCGGCTACACGCGCATCATCAAGCTCGGACCGCGCCGCGGCGACAACGCCGAGATGGCGATCATCGAACTGGTCGGACGCCGAGATGCGGTGAAGTAGCGAGCCGGAGCCGCAAGGCGAAAGAGAAGCAAAGTCGCCAAGGCGAAGGCAACCGCGGCCAAGGCCAAGGCGCCAAGGCGAAGGCAAGCCGAGGCCGAAGAAGGCCGGCCGAAGAAGACGGCCAAGAAGCAAGAAGGGACACGGCCAAGAAAAAGGCAGCCAAGGCAAGAAGGCGGCGACAAAGAAGAAAGCGACGCGAGCAAGAAGGCCGACGAAGAGCAAGAGCCAAGGCCGGGAAGGAATGAGCCTTGACTCCACTGTCGTGACCGCGGCAGCACCGCGCGACCTGAGAATCAAAGGAGGGAGCCGCGGCGGCTCCCTCTTTTTGTATGCGGAAGGGGCATCCGCGCAGTGCCCAAGCGAACCGACATCAAGAAGATCCTGGTGATCGGCTCCGGGCCGATCGTGATCGGACAGGCCTGCGAGTTCGACTACTCCGGCACCCAGGCCTGCAAGGCGCTCCGCGAGGAGGGTTACGAGGTCGTGCTGGTCAACTCCAATCCGGCGACGATCATGACCGATCCGGCCGTGGCCGACCGGACCTACGTCGAGCCTCTGGTGCCCGGAGATCGCTGGAACGCATGATCTGGAGCGCGAGCGACCGGACGCCCTGCTGCCCACCGTGGGCGGGCAGACCGGCCTGAACCTCGCGGTGGCCCTGGCGAGAGCGGGGCGCTCTGGAGCGGCTGGGCGTCGAGTTGATCGGCGCCAACCTCGAGGCGATCCGCATGGCGGAGGACCGCCAGGCGTTCAAGGAGGCGATGGCACGCGGTCGGGCTCGCAGACGCCCGCGCAGCGGCGACCGCGCGCGACCCTGGAGGAGGCGCAGGTCGGCTGCGGGAGATCGGCTTCCCGCTCATCATCCGGCCCTCGTTCACGCTGGGCGGCGCCGGGGGCGGCACCGCCTACAACGTCGAGGAGTTCGAGACGATCGTCTCCGCGGGGCTGGACGCCAGCCCGGTCCACGAGGTTCTGGTCGAGCAGTCGGTGCTGGGCTGGAAGGAGTACGAACTGGAGCTGATGCGGGACCTCGCACGACAACGTCGTCGTGATCTGCTCCATCGAGAATTTCGACGCCATGGGGGTGCACACCGGCGACTCGATCACCGTGGCGCCGGCGCAGACGCTGACCGACAAGGAGTACCAGCGGCATGCGCGATGCGGCGATCCGGTGATCCGCGAGATCGGCGTCGAGACCGGAGGATCCAACATCCAGTTCGCCGTCAACCCGGCGGACGGACGAGATGGTCGTGATCGAGATGAACCCGCGGGTCTCCCGCTCGTCCGCGCTGGCCTCCAAGGCGACCGGGTTCCCGATCGCCAAGATCGCCGCCAAGCTCGCCGTCGGCTACACCCTGGACGAGATCCCCAACGACATCACGCGCTCGACTCCGTCCTGCTTCGAGCCGACCTGGACTACGTCGTGGTCAAGATCCCGCGCTGGGCGTTCGAGAAGTTCCCCGACTGCCAGCCCGGTGCTGGGAACCCAGATGAAGTCGGTGGGCGAGGCGATGGCCATCGGCCGCACCTTCAAGGAGGCGCTGCAGAAGGCGGTGCGCTCGCTGGAGATCGGACGCATCGGACTGGGCGCCGACGGCAACGGACGAGCCTGGACCATCGCGGCTGCGCGAGCGGCTGATCACGCCGACTGCGGAGCGGCTGTTCTACATCCACTACGCGTTGCAGTGCGGGATGTCGGTCGAGGCCGTGGCGGAGCTGACCGGCGTCGATCCGTGGTTCCTGGGCCAGATCGAGGAGATCGTGGAGCTCGAAGGCCGCCTGCGCTCGTTCGACCTGGCCTCGCTGCCTTCCGGCGTCCTGCTGCGCAGGGCGAAGCGCGGCGGGTTCTCGGACCGGCATCTGGCCGCACTGCTGGGCTGCACGGAAGAGGAGGTCCGTGCACCGCGGAGGTGCCGGAGGGATCGAAGCCGGTCTACAAGCGCGTCGACACCTGCGCCGCCGAGTTCGCCGCCGAGACGCCCTACATGTACTCGACCTACGAGGAGGAGGACGAGTCCGAGCCGACCGACCGGCGCAAGGTGATGATCCTCGGCGGCGGCCCGAACCGGATCGGGCAGGGCATCGAGTTCGACTACTGCTGCTGCCATGCCTCCTTCGCCCTGCGCGAGGAGGGCATCGAGAGCATCATGGTCAACTGCAATCCCGAGACGGTCTCCACCGACTACGACACCTCCGACCGGCTCTACTTCGAGCCGCTGACCCTCGAGGACGTGCTGCGGATCGTCGAGGTCGAGCAGCCGGAGGGGGTGATCGTGCAGTTCGGCGGGCAGACCCCGCTGAGCCTGGCGCTGGCCGCTGCAGGAGGCCAGGGGGTGCCGATCCTGGGCACCTCGCCGGACTCCATCGACCTGGCCGAGGACCGGCACCGGTTCGGCGCGCTGCTGGAGCGAACTGGGGATCCCGGCGCCCGGAGTGGGGGACGGCCCGCTCGCTGGACGGAGGCGCGGGAAGTCGCCGAGCGGATCGGCTACCCGGTGCTGGTGCGCCCGTCCTACGTGCTGGGCGGGCGGGCGATGTTCATCACCCACGACGAGTCCGACGCTGGCCGAGACCATGCGCAACGCCGTCGCAGGCCTCGCCGGACCATCCGGTGCTGCTGGACCAGTTCCTGGAGGATGCCTTCGAGGTGGACGTGGACGCGCTCTGCGACGGCGAGCGCGTGGTGATCGGCGGGCATCATGCAGCACATCGAGGAGGCCGGCGTCCATTCCGGCGACTCGGCCTGCGTCATGCCGCCGTACCACCAGATTGTGCGTGGACAGCTCGACCGCATCCGGGACTACACCGCAAGCTTGGCCCGGGCCCTGGGCGTGCGCGGGCTTGATGAACGTGCAGTACGCGATCAAGGACGACGTGGTCTACGTGCTGGAGGTCAATCCCCGGGCCAGCCGCACCGTGCCCTTCGTCGCCAAGGCCACCGGCGTGCCGCTGGCAGGTGATCGCGGCCAAGGTCATGGTCGGGCAGGAGCCTCGACGAACTGGGCATGACGGAAGAGCCCGCGGATCAACGGCCGGTTCGTCAAGGAGTCGGTGTTCCCGTTCGTGAAGTTTCCCGGCGAGGATCCGCGTGCTCGGACCGGAGATGCGCAGCACCGGCGAGGTGATGGGCAGTTCGCGACGAGTTCGGCGATGGCCTTCGCCAAGGCGCAGATCGGCGCGGGCACCCGCTTCCCCATCGAGGGAGCGGCGTTTCTGTCGGTCAACGACAACGACAAGGACGAATCTGCTGCCTATCGCGCGAGAACCTGGCCGAGTCTGGGATTCGAGCTCGTCGCCACCAAAGGGACCGCCGAAGTCCCTGCACGCCGCCGGCATCCGCTTGCAGGATGGTCTACAAGGTTCTGGAGGGGCGGCCCAACGTCGTGGACCTGATGAAGAACGGCGAGATCGACCTGATCCTCAACACACCGCTGGGCCGGGACTCGTACTTCGACGAAAAGGCGCTGCAGGCGGGCCGCCACGCAGCGACGGCATCCCGCTGGTGACCACCCTGTCCGGAGGGCACGCCATGGTGCAGGCGATTATCGCCCTCAGGAAGGGGAGGCTGGATGTCCGGGCGTTGCAGGAGATCTACGACTGACCCCCCCGGATCCGGTCCAGCATCTCCCGGGTGGCATGCTGCTTCGGGTCGCCGACGATGGCGATTCTGATTCCGAGCCTCTTGGCCACATCCCGTTCCGGGACCGTGTCCGGGGAATAGTCGGTCCCTTTGCAATGAACGTCCGGACGCAGAGACTCCAGCACGGCGGCCACGGTCGGTTCGTCGAACACCACTACATGGTTCACGCAACGGAAAGCGGCCAGAAGCTCAGCCCGTTCCGCCTCGGGAACCACCGGCCTGCCGGGCCCCTTCAACTCCCTGGCCGAACGGTCCGAATTCACAGCCACTACCAGGATGTCCGCCTCCAGGGCCGCCGCTTCCAGGTAACGCAGGTGGCCAACGTGAACGATGTCGAACAGACCGTTGGCAAGGGCGATGGTTTTACCTTCCCGGCGCAGGGCAGACGCCAGGTCGGCGAGGGAGGTCGTCATGGCTTCCCATCCACGGCGGCGTGCAACTCGTCTCGAGCCACGGTGGCGGTGCCGGCCTTCATAACCACAAGACCGGCGGCGTAGTTCGCCAACACCGCCGCCTCACGGAGTGAGGCTTCGGCGGTGAGCGCCAGGGTGAATACGGCGATCACCGTATCGCCGGCGCCGGTGACGTCGGCGACCTCGTCGTCGCCGAAGACCGGAATCCGGAAGGGGGGACGGCCTTTCTCCAGGAGGCTCATCCCTGCGGCGCCCCGGGTGACCAGAACCGCCTGATGGCCGGTGTTGCGCAACATGGTCCGGCCGGCTGCGGTCACCGCCCGATCGTTTTCGGTCAGTTCCATCCCGGTCGCCTGCTCCAGCTCCTCCTGGTTCGGTGTACAAGCGGTCATCTCCCTGAAGTGCAGTGACCGGTTCCGGGAGTCGATGGTCACTGGAGCGTTCCTGCGAATGAGACCGGGGCCGTAACGCCGGACCAGGGCGGGGGAAGCGCTGCCGTAGCCGTAATCGGCTACAAGCAATCCCTCGGCCCGGGGGAGGGCGGTGCGCAGCTTGCCCGCCAGCCCGATGGGCGCCGGGGGGATATCTTCGTAAGGCCTCGCCCCGCGGTCTATTCGGACGATCTGCTGCCGGCGCGTATGGATCCCTCCCGCCAGCACCCGGCTCTTGGTCGGAGTCCGCCATTGCGGATCGGAGACGATGCCTGAAACCGGGATGCGGGCCTGGCGGAAGGCGGTTAGAAGACGCCGCCCGTGCTCGTCCCTGCCGATCCTGCCCACCGGCACCGGTATGGCGTCCAGGGCGCGAAGGTTGGCCACGGCGTTGCCGCCCCCGCCGGGGACCACCACTGTTCGCGTGTGATTCAGAATCAACACCGGCGCTTCCCGGGAGACCCGGACGATATCGCCGTGGACGAACTCATCCACCAGGAAATCACCCAGAACCACTACCCTCCGCCGGTTGAAACCCTCGATTATCTGGTGCAAACGGTCCCGGTTCATGGCGCTGTTCCTTCCGTCCGGATCATTCTACTTCAGGTGCCGGCCCGGTTTTCCAGCGCCGGTGCATCCAGAGCCACAATTCCGGGTTCTCCCGGATCCAGCCTTCAAGCATGGCGGTGCAGGCGGCGGTGATCCGCTCCACCTCCCGGCTGCGGTCGGCAGCCGGATCCGCTGCCATGGCCGGCAGGTAGATGATCCTCCAACTGCCGTTCGGGCCCGGCAGGGTCAGGAACGGGATGATCGGCGCTCCGGTGCGGATGGCCAGAAGAGCAAGGGTCGGTGTAGTGGAAGCCGGACGACCGAAGAACGGTACGAACACGCCGTCGCCCCTGGCGTCCTGGTCGATAAGCAGGGCGGCCCCCTGGCCGGCCCGGATCGCACCCATCATCGCCCTGATGGCATTGCGCTTGTAGATCAATGTGTTTCCGGAGCAGCCCCTGAGGGCAGCAAGCATCTTTTCCAGCCTCGGGTTGTCCAGGGGACGTGCCACGATGGACAGCGGCAGCCCGATATGCCCCTGCATCAGCGCCATCAGTTCCCAGTGACCGAAATGGCCGGAGAACAACAGGACGCCCCGGCCCCGGCTGTACGCTTCCTGAAGATGCTCCAGACCCTCGTAGTGCACATCCTGGTCGATGGATCCGGGGCCGAGCTTGCGGAAGTTCAGGGTGTCGAGCATGATCTCGCCGAAATGGCGCCAGCAACGCCTGGCGATCCGTTCCACCTGTTTCCGGTCCAGCTCCGGCAGAGCTGCGGTCAGGTTCGCCAGGGCGACGGCATGATGGCGCCGGTCCACCAGCCGGCCGATGTCCCCTGCAAAACGCCCGATGCCGCGAACCGTCCTGTACGGGAGGAACCGGGTCACCGCCATCAGGACGGCGAACATGCCGGCCTCCAACAGGTGCCGCAGGTCTGTCATGCCCGGCTTCCGGAGGCCGTAACGCCGCGGACTGCAACCATGAGTCGCTCCGGATCGTTGATGATCAGGTCGAGTTCAAGGGCGAGAAGGGTTCTGACCAACGGATCGTTCCGGTGGGACAGTCTGGCCAGATCTTTGCATGTGGTTACCAGCGTTGCGCCGGCGGCGGCGGAAGCCACCGACAGTTCTGCCAGATCGCCCTCGCTGTACCGGTGATGGTCCCCGAAGGAACGGAAAGCGGCCACCCGGACCCCGGCAAGTTCCAGGCTGCGGCGGAAACTGTCCGGCTGTGCAATGCCGCAGAATCCCACCACCACTGTCGGCGCCGGCTGCGGGTTCCCGTCCCGATCGGAGAATCCGGCCGGAACGTGCCGTGCCGTCAGTATCGGGGCGGCAGGGTTGTACTGCCGGACCCAGGTCTCCAACAGGGACAGGTCGTCTCCCGGCTCCGTCCGGGTCAGCAGCACCACTCCGGCCCGGCGGATCCCCGACCGGTGCTCCCGCAGTGGTCCGGCCGGCAGAAGTCGGCCGTTCCTTTCAGGACCGTTGCGGTCCAGCAGAACGATGTCCAGGTCCCGGTGCAGGCGGCGGTGCTGGAAACCGTCATCCAGAACCGCCACCGTGGCCCCCAGACGGACCGCCTCTCCGGCGCCGGCGATCCGGTCCGATCCCGCCACCACCATGACCTGTTCCAGGGATTCGGCCAGCAGGTACGGTTCGTCTCCGCAATGATCAGCCGTTGTCAGAGGACCGCTGCCGCGGGAGACTACCAGCGGACCGGCGCCGGCCGTTCCCCCGTAACCACGGGTGACTACCGCTGGAGTTTCCCCTTCCTCCAGCAGCCGGCGGCAGAGCCACTGCACAAACGGAGTCTTGCCGGTGCCGCCCACAGTCAGGTTGCCGACGGCGATGACCGGGAGGCCGGCGGAACGGGAACGACCAGGCCGGTCATAGTATCGGTTGCGAATCCGGACCGCTCCTGCGTACAGCAGGCTCGGGAGGGTGAGGGCGGCCTGGGCTACCGGGTGTTTCGGGAATTTCATCGCTCCGCCTCCAGCGAAACCGATTTCAGGATCAGCTCCACCGAGCGGTGCAGAGCGCCCCGATTCGCCTGCACTACCTGTCCGGCTGCGATTCCCGCTTCCCGGGCCCGTTCCGGATCCTTCACAAAGAACCGGAAGGTTTCGGCCAGCGCCCCGGCATCGGCCACCATCGTACCGCCGCCTGCTCTTAGCAGGGCCTGGGCCGGTTCTTGAAAATGCTCGGTGTATGGACCGAACATGACCGGGACCCCGGCGGCCGCCGGCTCCAGCACGTTGTGCCCTCCCACCGGAATCAGGCTGCCCCCGACGAAGGCGGCGGTGGCGAGGCCGTAGAGGGCAGTAAGCTCCCCCAGGGTATCCACAACAATCCCGTCCCCTGCGCCGGAGTTACCGATGTCGGCGCCTGACAGCCGGGCAAGGTCGAGGCCGGCCGCAGTGGCTACCTGATGAACCCCAGCGCTTCTTTCGGGGTGGCGAGGCGCCAGGATGAGGAAAGCGTCCGGCCGGTCCCGGCGGATCGTAAGGAACGCGGTTACTACCTTCTCCTCTTCCCCGGGCCCGGTGGAACCGGCCACCAGCACCGGCCGCTCCGGGGACAGGCCGAACCTGGCGGCCAGCCTGGCCGGTTCGATTTCAGGACAGGGCAGGTCATACTTGACGTTGCCGGTAACCTCGATCCGTTCCGGGTGGACACCCAGCTCAAGGAACCTGTCGGCATCGTCTCCGGACTGGATGCCTACCGCCGCAAGGCTCCGGAGCAACGGCCGGTAGAGGGAACCGAGACGGCGGTATCGTTTCATCCTGGTGGGGGAGAGCCGGCCGTTCACGATGATGACGGGGATGCGTCGGATCTCCGCCTCCCGGATCAGGTTCGGCCACAGCTCGGTTTCCACCAGGACCAGTCCGGACGGCTGGAGCGCTTCCAAAAGCCGCGCCGGGTATCCGGGAAAATCGAAAGGCATGAAAAACGCCGCGTCCACTAGAGGCGGGACCGGGCAGGGCATCCCGGCCAGTTCGCGTATAAGCCGAGGCGGCCAGGGGCAGTTCCGGCCGTGACTCTCGGAGGGCGGTGGCGAGGGCATTGACGATCCTGGTCTCGCCCACCGAGGCGCCGTGGATCCAGAGTCCGCCGGCCCGGATCCCGGGAACCGACCGAACCTGTCTTTCGGCCCATTCCTCTCGCCTGCGGCCGTCCCGGCGGAAACCGAACGACGCCAGTGACGCCAGCCACCGTGCAGGAACAAGCAGAATGTTGTAGAGGGTATGCATTCGGGGGAGTTATCTTCTTGTGAAAACGTAGTTTATCCCATGCCTCGCCGGCGGGTCAACGCGATCGTCATCCGGATAAAGCACAAAACTGTAATTGAACCGGTGATCGATACATACCTATATTAAAAGCGGGTTTCATCCGGGAAGGAGACTGCCGCTTGGCCACCCGCATCGGGGCCGACAACACGGAGACGGGGGAACGCCGTCCCCGTCGTCGCAGGGGGCGTATCGTATTCGCCTTTACTGCCGTTCTCTGCCTGGTCGGCCTGGTCCCTCTGGGCAGCGTGGCCTGGAAGTTGATCGACATCAACCGGGAGGCGCTTACCACCGCACAGCAGGAGCATCAGCTGCTGCTGGCCTCGTCCACCGCCGAGGAAGTCGGGATCTACATCACCGGCCTTAAATCCCGTGTCCGGAACGCCGCACGCACCCTCTCCCACCTGCAGTCCGGTAACCGGACTGTCCCGGTTTCACGGAGCCGCAGGATCCTGGGCGAGTCCGAAGGGGAGGGTGTACTGTACCTGCGGTTCACCGACCTCCGGGGGAACGCCATAGGATCCCGTTCCGGAAGCTCCTTCCCGCCGGGACTGGAGTCCATGTTTACCGAAGGGCTGGGAGAGGCGGCCGCGCAGTTTTCCGCCGAGAGCGACCGTGCCGGCCAGGTGTGGCTGTCCGAGCCGTATCTCCTGGACGTGGACGGACCGGATCCTGTGGCCATGATCCTGCTGGCGGCGCCGGTGGTTACCGAGGACAAACTCCGCGGGGTGCTGGCGGCGCTGGTGGACTTCCAGCAGTTCTGGGAAGAGATCATGGCTTCGAAGCGCACCGGCCAGACCCTGTTCATCCTGGACAGCGGCGGCACGCCGTTCGTGAGCAGCAACCTGCGGGACGTGGTGCCAGGACGCAACATATCCGAGTCGGAGCTGGTGCAGCATTTCATGCTGGGATCCAGGCGCTTGCGCGCCACCACGCCGTTCCAGCGGGAACTGAACGGGAAAGTTCAGGAGTATCTCGGCTCCTATGAAATCTCGGAACAGGGTTGGGGTGTATTCGTCCAGGCCCGGATGGAGCAGGTCTATCTCCCGGTCCGCACCATGATCGAAAGCACCATGGCCTGGGTTCTGTGGGCGCTGGGGCTGGCGATTGTGACAGCGCTGATTTTCGCCCGCAAGGTAGTGGCCGGTCCGATCAACAGGCTGGCTGAAGTCTCCCGGGCGTTCGCGGCGGGAGACTTCAACGCCCGGGCGACTATCAAGGGGAACAACGAAATCGGCGAACTGGCGGACACCTTCAATTTTATGGCGGATGAGATCGAGAATCAGATTTCCCGCCTGAAGCAGGCTGCGGAAGAGAACAACGAGCTGTTCCTCAGCACCATCCGGGTCATGGCCAACGCCATCGACGCCAAGGACCCGTACACTCGCGGCCATTCGGTGCGCGTCAACAAGTACTCGGTCATCATCGCCCGGCACATGGATCTCGGCAAGAAGGAGATCGACGCCATCCACGTTGCGTCCGTGCTCCATGATGTCGGCAAGATCGGGATTCATGACGTTATCCTGAACAAACCGGGGGCGTTGACGCCGGAGGAGTACGAGATCATGAAGACCCACACTACCCGTGGTGCGGAGATCCTGGCGCCGATCCGGAAGCTCACGAACATCATCTCCGGCCTGCGTTCCCACCACGAGCGCTGGAACGGTTCCGGCTATCCCGACGGTCTCAAGGGTGAAGAGATACCGCTCATGGGCCGGATCATCGCCGTGGCCGACTCCTTCGACGCCATGACTACCAACCGGCCGTACCAGCGGTCCCTGTCGTTCCAGCAGGGGGTGGCCCGGATCAACGACATCAAGGCGGCCTCTTTCGACGACCGCGTGGTGGAAGCGTTCAACCGTGCCTACCAGGCAGGGGAGTTCGGAGAGAAGGCCACCGAGGACGGACCTGAAGTAAGAGCCGTCGCCTCCTGACAGGCCTGCTAGAGGTGCTGGAGCTCCACTCCCTCCGGTGGAGTGTCAAGCAACGGATGGTGAACGCCGGCCCGCAGATCATCGGCGACGGTCTCCAGCACCCGGGTCTCCTGCCAGCGCCAGTGGTCCGGGTTGCGCAGCCGGGGTAGACGGATCGCCGCAAGGTGGGGGATCGCCTCTTTGCCCTCCGCCTTCATGAGGTAGAGCAGATAGAACAGGTTGGTGCCCTCAACCCTCTCCGACGCTGCCAGGAGCAGGCCGGCCATGCGCTCTCCTCCTATCCTGCCTGCGGTCCAGGCGGCGTTGGCGCGCAGCATGCGGTACTGGGGAGGATCGTACTCGTCTGACGTCATGATCGTTTCCAGCAGGCCTGCCACCTGGTCCGGTTTCGCCCGGTTGAGGTGCCGGACCGTCTCTATCTGGTAGTCCAGCTCCATTTCCTCGAATCCGGCCAGAAGATGTTTCACCGCCTTGCCGGTTCCGATCCGCCCCAGGCTGGTGATGGCCAGGGAACGCAGGTTGTGGTCCTGCTGCTTCAGCATGTCGGCCCAGAGACCTGACGTCATCTCCGTTGGTTTCCATCAGGCGGAGCATTTCGACCACCTCCGCCAGGCTGTCCCTGACGGGCGCGTCGGTTTGCCGCTTCAGAGCCGGGCCGATCTCCACCAGCGCTTCCGTGTAACGCAGGTCCACCAGGGCCTGCCCCAGGGCCTGCACCGGATCCCGGTCCTGCGGCCCGGCGTCGCCGGCGAGAACGTCGGTTAGCAGCCGGGAAAGAATCCTGGGAGCGGCCCTTCGTTCACCCTTTTCCACCAGGAGGTTCGAGGCAACGATAGCCACACCGATGACCGGGTGGTTGAGGGCGGAGAGCAGTGCATCCACGGCTCCCGGAGTGCCGATCCTGTTCATGGCATCCAGTGCCGCCAAGGCCACACTATTGTCTTCGTCCCGGAGTGCATGGCGGATGGCGGGAAGCGCCTGGGGGCTGCCGGTCCAGCCCAGGGCGCTCACCAGGACCCGCCGGTCGCTCCGATCCTTGCTGCCCCGGTACTGCAGCAACGCAGGCACCGCATCCGCTCCGCCGATCTGGGCGATAGTTTTGTACAGGACTCCCCGGACCGGATAGGAAGTTTCCTTTTCCAGCGCCGCCAGCATCTGCTCGTAGGCGTAGACCGGCTTGATACGCGCGAGGGACTGGGCAGCCGCTCCCCGAATCGTGTTAGCCTTTTCGTCGTTCAGGATCCCTAGCAGCCGGTCCACCGATCGGCGGTCGCCCAGCCGGCGGAACCCTTCCACCGCCGCCATCCGAACCGGCAATTCCGGGTGGGAGAGCAGGCCGGACAGGGTGTCGAATGACTCGGGCACCGCAACCTGGGAGAAGGCGGCGGCCGCAGCGATCAGTTGATCAAGGTAGCGCTCGTCTTCGCTATACAAGGCGATCTGCTTCGAGAGCCGCGGCAGGCTTTCCGAACCTATGATGACCGACATCACCGCCAGTGCGCCTGTCCGGGCGTAAAGGTGCCTGTCGAGACCGAGGTTGATTTTGCCGCTGTTGGTCAGATCCACTACCGACGGGTCGCCCTGGATTGCCAGGGCCAGGAGGGCGTACAGTTTGAGCAGGCGGACTCTGGGGTTCACCGGTATGCGGTCCAGGCGCTGGATCTTGTCCTTGACGGTGGCAATGGTCTGTTCCGAGGGCATAAGGCCGAGGACGCGCAGGGCGACGAATTCCAGGTACTCGGTCTCCTGTGCCAGTTCGTTCTCCACGAACGGGATGATGTCCGGGCCCATGGCCACCAGGCGCCGGGCTGCCTCGATGCAGCCGGTCTGGCGGTCGTGGATCCCGGCAGGCGGGTCGGTGCAGAGGTTGAATGCCGACTCGACCTCTTCCCTTAGCCGTTCAAACGCCAGGAGTTCCTCCGCCGGTGTGAGATCCTGGGCCAGGGCCGGTGTTGCGACGGGAATCAGCAGTAAGCATAAAAGCAGGGCCGGGATGTGCAACGCTAACCCCTCCATCAGGTTCGGTGCGACCCTCAATATACCCGTGACTCCGGCGGTCTGCAAAAACCTGGACCGCTGCCCGGCCTTGACTTTCGTATGCTTTTCGCCTAGTCTGGCGCCGAGGAGGACAGCCATGGCTCTGACCCGTCGTCAGCGTGAAGTAATGGATGTCATTGAAGAGTTTATCCGGGCCAACCACTACTCGCCCAGTCTGGAGGAGATCGGCGGCGCCCTGGGCCTCTCTTCCGTCGCCACCGTCCACAAGCATGTGACCCATCTGGTGGACAAGGGCTATCTGCTTCGGGCATGGAACCAGAACCGTTCCATCGAACTGGCTGAAAGACCGCAAGGCGCGTCGATAGTGGAACTGCCGCTCATGGGCACCATAGCCGCCGGCGGCCCCCTGGAAGCTGTCACCGACAACGAGGTCGTCCAGGTGCCGGGGGAGATGGTTCGGGAGCGGAACGGCAGCTATCTGCTGAAGGTCCAGGGAGAGTCGATGATCGAGGAGCAGATCCGCGACGGAGACCTGGTTATAGTTGAGGAACGGGAAGTCCCCAGGGATGGTGAAACCGTGGTCGCACTCATCGACGGCACCGACGCCACCCTGAAACGGTTCTTCAGGGAAGACGACTGCATCCGCCTTCAGCCGGCCAACCGAAAAATGGATCCGATAATAGTCGCCGCCGACAGGGTCCGCATCCAGGGCGTGGTGGTCGGCCTGATGCGCCGCTACTGACCGGCGGCCGATGGATCAGCTGGAAAGATTCTGGCCCGGGAAAACCGAGACGCTGGCCAGGTCGGTGCAGCGGACCGGCGGTGAGACGGTGCTGTTCCAGGCCGGCCCGGGGTTCGATGACGGCTGGACCACTCGCCTGGCAGTGGAACCCAGGACCGTACTTTCACTTTCGAGGAACCGGGCGGATCCCCTTGCCCCGGTCCGGAAACTGGAAGCGCTGCTCCGAGACAGGAGGGCCCACGGCGGAACCGGCTGCACCGGGTTGGCGGTACTGGCCGGCTATGAACTCCTTCAAGGCCCGGCGCCGGCAAGGCCGGGGCCGGCGCTGCCGGACCTGCACGCCTGGGCGGTGGACGATTCGTTCACCTGCGAGGGAGACGACCGCTGGCTTCTGACTTCCCGGCATGGCCGGGCCCAGGAACTGGAGCGCAGGATCCCCGCCGTAGAGGAACCGGCCGGCCATGTACACGCCGGCCAGACGGCCGCTTCTCGGGCGACTACCAGCTTGCCCAGGGAACGGTATCTCCGGTCAGTGGACCGGATCCGCGACCATATCCTGAACGGCGACATCTACCAGGCGAATCTGACCCAACAGTTTCAGACGCCGTTCACAGGCGATAGCATGGCTTTGTACCACCGCCTGACCAGGCGGACTCCGGCGCCGCGCTCGGCTGTGGTCGGATGCCGGCGGTTCGCCGTGGCATCGGTCTCTCCTGAACTGTTTCTGGCCGGCGCCCGGGGAGGCGAGATCCGAACCGGGCCGATCAAGGGAACCCGTCCAAGGCACAGCGACCCTGTTGCCGACCGGGCCGCCGCCGAGGAACTCCGTCGATCGGAGAAAGACAACGCAGAGCTCCTGATGATCGTCGACCTGGAACGGAACGATCTGGGCCGGATCTGCCTGCCCGGTTCAATTGAGGTGCGGGAACTGGCCGGTCTGGTGAGTTATCCGGCGGTACACCACCTGGTCGCCCTGATTGCCGGCCGTCTCGATCCTTCGGCCGCCCTTCCCGAGATACTGGCAGCCGCATTCCCGGGCGGCTCGATTACCGGGGCTCCCAAGAAAAGGGCGATGGAGATTCTGCGTGAACTGGAGACGGTGGAGCGCAGCTTTTACACGGGGAGCCTGTTCTGGTTCGGCGATGACGGCGCTTTCGATTCCAGCATCCTGATAAGATCGGTTGTCCTGGCCGACGGCCTGGCGCGGCTCGGGGCCGGCGGTGGTATTGTGGCTGATTCGGACGCAGAGTCCGAATGGAAGGAATCCAACGACAAGGCCCGGGCGCCGGCGGAGGTGCTGGGGTTTGTTCCGGAGGAGGCAGTGTGAGGGTTCCCGGCAGCGGAAGTGTCGTCTGGCTCAACGGCCGGACGGTGCCGGAAGCGGAGGCGTTTCTGCCGCTGTCCGATCCGGTAGTGCAGGCCGGCCTTGGAATTTTCGAGACCATGGCGGTGCGCCAGGGCAGCGTCCTTGATTTGCAAGCCCACCTGGCGAGGTTGAAAAATGCGGCTGCCGTCATGTCGGTAAATCTGCCTCATGACGGAGACCTGGTGAGCGCTCTCGTTCCGGTAGTCGCCTCCCTTCCCGAGGTAGCTTGGGTCAAGATCATCGCCGGCCGCGGAGACCTGCTTGCGGTATTCGGCGCCGGCATGGATCAGGCCGAGGAAGGAAGACCGTCTGCTGCGATCCTGCTGGATTGGCGGAGGAGCCACCTCGGTCCCATCGCCGGGATCAAGACACTGAACTACGCACCGTTCATCCTGGGAACCGAACAGGCGAAAGAGCAGGGCGCCGACGAGGGGATCTGGTTGAATACCAGGGGTCATTTGGGCGAGGGCTGCTCCAGCAACCTTGTGGTGGTCAATAGAGGGAAGCTGTTCACCGCGTCACCACGTGACGGCGTCTTGCCGGGCATCGTTCGGGATCTCGCCCTCACGGCCGCCAGGGAATTCCGGATTCCGGTCCATGAGGGCAAGGTCCGCCTCAAGCGCCTGGAACAGGCCGACGAGGCGTTCCTGACCTCGAGCCTGAGGTCGGTCCGCCCGTTGGTTCGATTCCGCGGCAGGCCGGTGGGCACCGGCCGGCCGGGGCCGATCACGGTGAAGATAGCGCGTAAAGTCAAGGAAATTAGGACTTATACCAATCCAGCCCGGTGGGACCTATGTTTGAACCCGGGCGACAACCCTCTGGAGGCATGACCGATGAGTGCAGTGATCGAGTCCGCCGGATACCTGTTGAACGATTCCCGGATGATGGTCTTTCTCATGGCCTGGATCGTCCTGGTCCTGGTCTACGGATTCTACCGCTCCACCGGAAAAGCGGAACCGAACCCGATCCGTCCTTCCGGACCTCCCGGGGTGCTGGACCGGGAAGGGTAGAGTTCCATGGGATCGAACTGGTGCCGGTTCTGTTTCTCGCAACATGAGAACGAACTCGACTGTCCAGGTGACCTTGCGGCCACCGGCACAGAGAGGCACGGCTGGCGGACCCATGTGCAGACTCCCCACGGCCTGGAGGCGTACGGCGTCCTGATCGCCGAGTGCGGGTTGCGGTTCCGCGCCAGGATCCTGACCTTCCCCAACGTGATCTGGCTGGCCCCCGGACTCCAGGGAAGCATGAAGTTCATCGGCGCAACACCTGGCGAGGCAGAAGAGAGGGCGGTTGACGTTCATCAAGGCCCATTGCGAGCAACGCGGTTTCCGGATCTGCGAGGAACCGATACTGACCTGGAACGACCCGATGCTGGCCGTGCAACCGGACAGTTCGATCCAGCGCATCCGGGGGCCCCAGGTGATCCGGAAGATCGCCTTCACCCCGATCCGGTACGGCCAGTTCCGGCCCAGCTTCCGGGCCGGCACCGGCAATCTCTCGGAAACAGGGCTGTTCATTATCACGAACGAGCCGACCCATTCCGGTTCACAGATCCGGATGCGGCTGGAACTGGATAATTACGGAATACCGCTGGTGGGGGAGGTCTGCTGGAACCGGCCCGAGCCGGAAGAAGGCCGGACACCCGGCATGGGTGTACGGTTAACCCTCCCGCCCACAGCCTATAAGCGGTACGTACAATCGTTGCCCTGACCTGTGTGGGATGATCCTGGTGCCTCGAGGCGGACTTGAACCACCGACGCATGGATTTTCAATCCATCGCTCTACCAACTGAGCTACCGAGGCCCGGATTTCACCAATATTGCATCGGTTAAGGGGACCGTCAAGGGGTTGCCGGTGGGGTCCTGGGCCGGGTGCGGGGGGAGGCGGACCGGACCTCGGCAGGTGGTTTTACGCCGCCGGAGTCGGAACCGGCTTCGGCGGGTGGATCGGCCTGGGGGATCATGCCAAGGACGCCGCGGACCTTCAGGTCGATCTCCTTGGCCAGATCCGGGTTGTCCTTGAGGAACATGCGGGCGTTCTCGCGCCCCTGTCCGAGCCGCAGCTCGCCGTAGGAGTACCAGGAGCCGGACTTGTCCACGATCTTGTGGGCCACGCCGAGGTCGATCAGGTCGCCTTCGCGGGAGATGCCCTCGCCGTAGAGGATGTCGAACTCGGCGATCCGGAACGGCGGCGCGACCTTGTTCTTGACCACCTTCAGCTTGGTCCGGTTGCCGATCGTCTCGTCGCCGTCCTTGATCGCGCCGATCCGGCGGATGTCGAGGCGCATCGAGGAGTAGAACTTCAGCGCCCGGCCGCCGGTGGTGGTCTCCGGGGCTGCCGAACATGACGCCGATCTTCTCGCGGATCTGGTTGATGAAGATCAGCGAGGTGTGGCTCTTGGAGACGATCGCCGGTCAGCTTGCGCAGCGCCTGGGACATCAGCCGGGCCTGCAGGCCGACGTGGGAGTCGCCCATCTCGCCGTCCAGCTCGGCCTTGGGCACCAGGGCGGCGACCGAGTCGACCACCACGACGTCGAGGGCGCCGGACCGGATCAGGATCTCGGTGATCTCGAGGGCCTGCTCGCCGGAGTCGGGCTGGGAGACCATCAGGTTGTCCACGTCGACGCCGAGCTTCCTGGCGTATTCCGGATCGAGGGCGTGCTCGGCGTCGACGAAGGCGGCGATGCCGCCCGCTGCGCTGGGCCTCGGCGACGACGTGCAGGGCCAGGGTCGTCTTGCCCGAGGATTCGGGGCCGTAGATCTCGTCGACCCGGCCCGCGGGGTACGCCGCCGACGCCCAGCGCGAAGTCCACCGAGAGCGAGGTGGTGGAGATCACCGGCATGTCGAGCTTGAACTGGCTCGCCCAGTTTCATGATCGAGCCCTTGCCGAACTGCCGCTCGATCTGGGAGACCGCCAGGTCCATCGCCTTGTTCTTCTCTTTGAATTCTTTATCAATGGTCATGCTGTTACTCCCTGGGAGGCTGTTCCCGGAGAGAGAAGGTTAGGCGAAAGCCGGTGGCATTGTCAAGTACCTGCAATGTTTTCGGAGCGAAGGTCCCCCTTGACAGTAGCGCATTGAGGTTTCTATATTTAGAATTGTTATGAGTCAGCCGCCGCCGGGTGGACCGTCGGACGGAACAGTGTTCCTGCATTCCAAGGAGATGGAATGAGCGGTTTAGCCCACGGCGCCACTGACCGGAATTCTACTTATTTTCTGATCGTTTTCGCGGTCCTCTGCCTGCTGGCCGCAGGCTGTGTGCCGGTGCAATACCGCAGCGGTGCGGAACCGGCGGTGGTGGAAAGCGAGCCTCCCGAGCCGGCTGACGTGCCACCGGTCCCCGATCCGCTCCTGGACATAACCCGGGAGTCGTTCGAGGACGACGGAGAGATCGCCGAGGAAGTCGGGCCGCTGGAACTGGACACCGAGATCGGCGCCGGTGAGCTGATCTCGACATCGCCCCTTGATGACCTTTCCATCGAGAGTCCGGAACTGACGCCGGAGGAGGCGGAACAGGAACGGCAGCGCCTGGAGAATCTGGAGCCGGTATTCGACATTCCCATCGAGATCAACCAGAAGGTGCTCGGCTGGATCGACTACTACTCCAACAAGCACAAGGACAGCTTCACCCCCGGTCTGGTCCGCTCAGGCCGGTACCTGCCGATGTTCCGGCAGATTTTCGAGGAAGCCGGCCTGCCGCAGGACCTGGTCTACATGGCTCACGTGGAGAGCGCATACAAGACCAACGCTTATTCCCGCGCCCACGCCAAGGGGGTGTTCCAGTTCATCGCCGCCACCGGTCGCCGGTACGGGCTCAGGGTGGACTGGTGGGTGGACGAGCGCAGTGATCCGGAAAAGGCCGCCGTTGCTGCTGCCGCCTATCTGACCGACCTCTACGCCGAGTTCGGCGACTGGTACCTGGCCATGGCCGCCTACAACGCCGGCGAGGGCAAGGTCCGCCGCGCCATCCGGCGCACCGGCAGCACCGACTTCTGGAAGCTGGCCCAGACCAAGCTACCTCAGGCGGGAGACGCAGGAATTACGTACCGGCGATCATCGCCGCCACGTTGATCTCGAAGCAACCGGAGAAGTACGGCTTCACATTCACACCGGACCCGCCGGTGGAGTACGAGTCCATCGAGGTCAACGGAGCAGCCGATCTCCGGGTCCTTGCCCGCTGTTCCGGTTCGGAATTCGAAACCATGAAGAGGCTGAACCCGGCCCTGCGGCGCTACCAGACGCCGCCGGACGGCGTCACCACAGTCCGTGTGCCGGTAGGCGCAGGGGAGGCGACACTGGCGGCGCTGGAAAACGTTCCGCGAAGCGAACGGGTGCTTTACGTCCGCCACCGGATCCGCAGGGGGGAGACCCTGTCCGTCATCGGCCGCAAGTACGGCGTCTCGGTTTCGGCGATCCAGCGGTCCAATAACATGGGCCGCAGGACCTTGATCCGCGAGGGGAAAACTCTGGTGATCCCCACCGTCACCGCCGCAGCGTACGATTACGCACCGGCGGGTGAGCAGACGGCTGCCACCGGAGAGGCGATCACCTATCGTGTCCGGCGCGGCGATACCCTGTCCCATATCGCCCGCAAGTACCGCACCACCGCACCGGCTATAGCAGCCGCCAGCGGGATCCATGTGAACAAGGTCCTGTCCATAGGGCAACGGTTGACGGTGGTTCCCGGTGTACGGTCCACTGTCGAGGCGCGCAGGCTGGTGCAGGGGGGCGGCGCCGTCGTCGCTTCCGGAAACGGCACCCATACAGTTCGCCGGGGCGACTCCCTCTGGAAAATCGCCAACCGGTACGGCACCAGCGTGAAGAGGTTGTGCAACCTGAACGGCATCAGCAGCAGAGCAATCCTGTATCCCGGGACGAAACTGCGGGTGCGCTGAGGAGTTCCTTTCCGGTCCCGTCCCCGCCTCCCTGTGAGGGTCCGATGCTCGGGCGAACCACCGGCATCGATCTGTACGGGGTCGACGCTACCCTGATTGAAGTGGAAGCCGACTTGGGGGGCGGACTGCCGGTGATCACCACCGTCGGCCTGCCTGACCCGGCGGTTCGGGAAGGGGTGGACCGGATCCGGTCAGCCATCCGGCACGCCGGCTTCGTTCTGCCCCAGCGGCGCGTAGTGGTGAACCTGGCCCCGGCCGGGTTGAGGAAACAGGGCGCCGCCCTGGACCTTCCGGTGGCGGTGGCGATCCTCGTCGCCGACGGGCAAATATCGCCTCCCGGTCCTCCAGGCACCGTTCTGGCCGGAGAACTCGCTCTGGACGGAGCCGTTCGGCCGGTGCGGGGCATGATCTCCGCCGCCATGGCGGCGAGGGAAGCCGGCCGCCGGCGGATAATTGTTCCAACGGCCAACGCCGGCGAAGCGGCGCTGGTGGATGGTATCGAAGTTTTGGCCGCCGGTTCCCTGGCCGAAGCGGCCGGCATGGGCGTGGAGGGCACGGCCAGGCCGGTTCGAACCGATATTCGGGAAGTTCTTGAAGCTGCCCACCGGGCCGGCGAGAAGTCCGATCTGTCGGAGGTTCGGGGTCAGGCGTTCGCCCGCCGGGCCCTGGAGGTGGCCGCCGCCGGCGGGCACAACCTTCTCCTGATAGGTCCGCCCGGGGCGGGGAAGACCATGCTGGCCCGTCGGATGCCCGGCATCCTGCCGCGCCTCGGGCCGGAAGAGGCTCTTGAAGTGACTCGTGTTTATAGCGTCGCGGGGTTGGGAAACCGGCTGGTGACCAGGCGGCCATTTCGGGCGCCGCACCATGGCATCTCGCCGGCCGGTCTTGTTGGCGGTGGAACACGCCCCAGACCGGGTGAGATCAGCCTGGCGACCCATGGCGTCCTGTTCCTGGACGAACTGCCGGAGTTCCGACGTGACGTTCTGGAGAGCCTGCGACAACCGCTGGAGGACCGGGTGATCTCCATCACGCGGGTTTCAGGAACCGCAGTGCTGCCGGCCCGTTTCGCCCTGGTGGCGGCCATGAACCCCTGCCCTTGCGGTTACCACGGAGTGGCGGCGCGCCCCTGCCGCTGTGCTCCCAACGAGATCCGGCGGTACGCCGGGCGGGTGTCCGGGCCGCTCCTGGACCGGTTCGATCTGGTGGTGGAAGTCCCGGCCCTCGACATAGCCGCTGCCCCCGGAGGACCGGCGGGGGAAACGTCACGAACTGTGCGCAGCCGTGTTGAACAAGCCCGCGCCATCCAGCGCGAGCGGTTCCGGGACGATGGGGGCACCGGTACCAACGCCGATATGGATCCTCGGCAACTGGACCGGTTCGCCCGGCCCGTTCCGGGAGCCGCCGCTCTCCTCAGCCGGGTCTGCCGGTCGGGAAAACTGTCCGCCCGGGGGTACTGCCGCGTGCTCCGGGTGGCGCGTACCCTGGTGGACCTGGCGGGGCTGGAGAACATCGGTCCGGACCAGTTGATGGAGGCTCTGATGTTCCGCCAGGGTGAAGACCCGGGTGATCCGATCGTTCGAACCCCTTGGCGCGCGTTGACTTCCACAGGTTCCACCGCTATCCTCCTGAGGGCCCGGAACGGTTGATGGCGGCCGTATCCTGATTCTTTGGACGATGAATGGCTTCCGAAACCAGCGTCAAGCTAGTTATCCCGAGCCGGGTCCGGCTGGTGGACCTGGTCCACAGCGCTGCCGAGAAGATCGCCGAGATGGCCGGCTTCAGTGACGAAGAGATGCTGAATATAGGTCTTGCCGTTCGAGAGGCTGTGATCAACGCTATCAAACATGGCAACGGAGAAGATGCCTCCAAGGAGGTGGAGATCCTTCTGGAGGTGACCGGCCGCGGCGTGAGAGTGCGGATCCGGGACGACGGCGCCGGTTTCAATCCGGAGGGGACCGCCGATCCCACCGTAGCGGACAATCTGATGAAGACCTCGGGGCGAGGATTGCTGTTGATCCGGGCGTTCGTGGATGACGTCCGTTTTCAGTACAAACAAGGCCGGGGGATGGAAGTCACTCTGGAAAAAGCATTGAAGACCGGCTGAGTTCCGGTCGCGGAGGCTTAAAGCATGAAAACGAACATCAGGCAGATCGGGCACATCAGTGTTGTGGATCTTTCCGGCAAGATCACTATCGGAGAAGGGGACGTCGCCCTCCGGAACGCGGTGCAGGAGATCCTGGAAGCAGGCAACCAGCATATCCTGCTGAACCTGGAGAAAGTCTCCTACATGGATTCGGCCGGAATCGGCGAACTGGTCGCTTGCTACAAGCGGGCCAAGGAGAGAGAAGGCAGCGTCAAGCTGCTCAACCCGTCCGGCAAGGTCTATGATCTGCTTTCCCTTACCAAGCTGGAAGAGGTGTTCGACACGTTCACCGACGAAAAGGAGGCGCTGGTCTCCTTCTGATCATTTCAGCTTGCGGCAGAGTTCATCCAGCAGCAGCAGCGCTTCCATCGGCGTCATTTCTTCGGGACGTTGCTCGCGAAGTGCGGCAAGCACCTCGGAGGCGGCCGGATCTGCCGGCTCCCGGGAAACCGGTGATGCTTCAGGCCGCATCATCGGGAACAGGCTGGTCTGGGGGTTGGTGTTCTTTCGGCCGCCGCCGCTCCGGGACAATCGGGGAAGGCCGTCCCTGCCGTACTCGTCGCTCTCCAGATTGCCCAGGATCTCCCTCGCGCGATCGATCACCGGCCGGGGAACTCCGGCCAGCCGCGCGACGTGGATGCCGTAGGAACGGTCCGAAGCCCCGGGCTCCACGCGGTGGGTGAAAACGACGCCGTCGCCCCCGTCCCGAACCGCCATCCGCAGGTTATCGACGATTTCCCGGTATTGCACCGCCAGTTCGGTCAGTTCGTGATAGTGGGTTGCGAACAGGGTCGCGGGGCCCGCCTCCCGCCATGGACGTGCAGCGCGTTCGACCACGGCCCAGGCGATGGAGAGGCCGTCGAAGGTCGAGGTGCCCCGTCCGATCTCGTCCAGCAGCACCAGGCTCCGCGAGGTGGCGTGATGCAGGATGTTGGCGGTCTCGGTCATCTCCACCATGAACGTGCTCTGCCCTTCGGCCAGGCTGTCCGAGGCCCCTACCCGGCAGAAGATCCGGTCCACGATTCCGATTTCCGCCTCATTCGCAGGCACGAACGACCCGGTCTGGGCCAGGAGCGCGATAATGCGCGACCTGGCGGAGATAGGTCGACTTGCCGCCCATGTTCGGGCCGGTCAGGATGGCGATGCGCCCGCCCGCCGCCTGGATGGTCGGTGTCGTTGGGCACGAAGCGGAGATCCCTCAGGTGCTGCTCCACCACGGGATGCCGACCGCCCTTGATAACCAGGCCGGGGCCGTTCGTCCACCACCGGCTTGGCGAAGTCATGCACTGCTGCGGTCTCGGCCAGACCGGCCAGCACGTCCAGAACCGCCGTACACCGCGCAGACTGCTTGAGGCGCGGCGCTGCGGCGGCGATCCCGGAACGCAGCCCGCAGAACAGTTCGTAGCTCCAGGCTCTCGATCCGTTCCTGGGCGTGGAGGACCTTGGCCTCGTACTCCTTCAGCTCCGGCGTGATGAACCGCTCGCCGTTGGCGATGGTCTGCTTGCGATGGTAGTGCTCGGGGACCAGGTGCAGGTTCGTCCTGGGTGACCTCGATGAAGTAGCCGAAGACCTTGTTGAACCGGACCTTAAGCGATGCGATGCCGGTGCTCTCCCGCTCCCTGTTCTCCAACGATGCGATGAACGATTTGCCGTCCCGGGTGATCGTATGCAACTCGTCCAGTTCCTCCGAATAGCCGGCGCGCGATCACGCCGCCCTCCCTGGCGGACGGCGGCGGATCGTCCACCAGCGCGCGCTGCAGGTGATCCGCCAGGTCCTCGCAGGGGTCCAGGGCGTCCAGGGTTTCCCGCAACAGGGGAGAAGCCAGGTCCGAGAGGGCGGCCGGCAGATCGGGGAGGCGCTGCAGTGATGAGCGCAGGGCGGCCAGTTCCCGGGGTCCGGCCGTGCCGGCCACGACCCGTCCGGTGAGCCGCTCGATATCCAGCACGCCGGCCAGGCCGGCTCGCGCCGCCGCCCGCAGATCATGGCGGCGGAGCAGTTCCTCCACACTGTCCAGGCGGCGGGTAATTCTGTCCGGATCCAGCAACGGCGCCAGCAGCCAGTTCCGCAGCATGCGGCCGCCGGCCGGTGTCGTGGTGGAATCCACTGCGGCGAACAGGGAGTTCCTCCGCCCTCCGTCCCGAAGAGAACGGTCGATCTCCAGGTTTCTCCGGGTGGCCGGGTCCAGCAGCATGTGCCGGGACGGCTCGTGGAGGGCCAGGTGATCGATGTGCTCGAGGCCGCACCTCTGGGTGTCCTGGAGGTACAGCAGCAGGCCTCCCGCCGCCGCCACCGCAGCAGGCCTCTCTCGCAGGCCGAAGCCGTCCAGGGAGGCAACGTCGAAATGCCGTTTCAGAAGGTTCTGTGCCGCTTCGTGACTGAACAGATAGGGATCGAGAACCGTCAGCAGCGCGTTGGCGGCAAGGGCGGCGCGGTACGGATCGGTCCAGGGCATGTTCTCGGGGTGGACGATCTCCCGGGGTGAGAACCGGGCCAGCCGCTCTCCCAGAACGGTCCAGGGATCGGAACGGTCCTCCGCCTCCCAGGCCAGGAACTCCCCGGTCCCGGCGTCAAGGAACGCCGCGCCGACCCGGCCGTTCACCATCGCCACCGCTGCAGCCCAGCAGTTTTCCCCCGGATCGAGGCCGGCCGCCTCCGGCGCGGTGCCGGGGGTCACCACCCGGACCACTTCCCGCCGCACCAGCCCCTTGGCCGTCCGGGGATCCTCAACCTGATCGCAGATCGCCACCCGGAAACCGGCCTTCACCAGCCGGCCGCCGTAGCCTTCCAACTGATGGTGCGGGAAGCCGCACATCGGCACCTCGTGATCGGTGCCCTTGCCCCGGGCGGTGAGGGTCAGCTCCAGAGCGCGGCTCGCTTCCAGTGCGTCCTCGTAGAACATCTCGTAGAAATCGCCCATGCGGAACAGGAGGATCGCGGCGGGATGATCCTGCTTGATCGCCCGGTACTGCCGGAACATCGGAGTCAGTTGGGGTGTCTTGGCCATGCAGCCCATAGTGGAGCCCAGAACGACGGAGGTTGCAACCCCTGGTTGACTGCAACGTGGAATCCAGAATGTTGATATCCAAAGGTAACTGACGTCCTTCCCCGTATTTAGTGCACCAAACGCTGCAGCGCACCGTCCGCTGGCGGGCGGAGTAGCCGGGAAAGCGTAAGGTCGCACTCGATGTAATTATGGATCGGCTCAGAATCCGGAGTATTTCCCCTGATCAAACCCCTGGCACAATTCTCGCTCTATCCGGGGTTATGGACTGGCCACGCACACCGGCCGAAAGGATTCCGGCAAAACGTTTCAATCCACCGTTCTGCCCCTGGAAGACCTGCCCTTCTCATGTGCTGTGTTGGTTCCGGGCGGTTCGGTTCGGTGTTTACCGGAGAAAGTCCGATCGCAGGACCATCCCCAGGTTCCGGTGCAATACATGCAGGAGAACCTTCTCCCAGCAGACTTTCTCCTGCACGTACTACCTGAAGAAACCGAAGCTGCTCGGGCAGATCGCGGCCGGTCTCGTAGCCTGCGGCGCCGCGCGACAGATTGCACGAACTCTCGACTGCTCCCACACCACCGTGGTTCATCAGGCCAACCGGATCGGAAGGCATTCGCTCCTGCTGCATACCCTGGCGCTGGAGCGAATGAAGTACTTGAGAGAAACGCTGGTGTTCGATCATGCGGAAACCTACCAGTACTGTCAGGAGATGCCGCTTGGGATCGGCACGGCGGTGGGCATGGAATCCCTGTTTATCTATGGGTTGGATCCGGTGCCGCACCGGGCGGGGGGTGCGATGACGCCTGGCAGGGCCAGACGGATCAAGGCGCTGGAGAAACGGGCAGGGCTGTTGCCGACCGGAAGCTATCGCAAATCGACGGAACGGATCCTGGATCAACTGCTACCGAAGGCTCCGCCCGGAGAACAACTGCGCCTGATCACCGACGGGAAACCGGACTACCGTACTGCCGCACGGCGACACATCGAGTCCGGAAAGCTTCGGATGGAGACCTACCCGAATCCGCCCCGGCGACTCAAACATGTCCCGCGGGGCAGGCAGGCGGTGGCGCGGGATCGGGCGATGTTTCCGGCGGATCTGTTACACAAGCTGATCCGCCATTCCAGCGCCAACCACAAACGGGAAACACTCGCCCACGGGCGGCGAACAAACTCAATCACGCTCCGCCTGTACGGATTCGCAACATGGCGCAACTTCATCAAGGACAAATCGGAACGCTGCCCCCAGCACAAGACGCCTGCGATGGAAGTCGGTCTCACCGACCGGTTCTGGGACTGGAACCAGGTGCTGAGCCGCAGGTTGTTTCCGTGGCGTCAGAAGCTGTCTGAAATGGAGCGGAAGCTGTATGCCATGCGGATGATTACGCCGGCTGTGGGGAAGAACCGGCACCATGATCTGGTGAACGCTTTCTAGTAACCTCTCCTGATCACCTATTTAGGTTTATCTGATGTGAGTGGATCGGTAAATTGGCCTTGTCAACATTCTTCATTCCACGCTGGGTTGACTGCGGTGAGGCCGGAGGATATAAAGGCCTCGATGGAATCTGAAAACCTATCGGCCGAACTCAACGATCAGGACCGCATCCTGCTGGTGTTCTGCTATCTGGGCCCCCTGGCGATATTCGCGTACATCGCCACCAGGCGGGAGTTCGTGAAATGGCACGCCCGCCAGGGGCTGATGTTGTTCGCCGTGATGGCCGGGTTCTATCTCATCTTCAAGACGATCCACCGTATCCTGGACCGCTATGTGTGGTGGCTGGTGGGCGAAGTCGTCATGGCCTGTATCTGGCTGATCGCCCTGGGAATCCTGTTGACCATGCTGCTGTGCATCGTGAGAGCCCTGGAGGGTGAACGGTTCAAGATCCCGATTCTGGGCGACTGGGCCGACAGGATCTGATCCGGATCAGGGTTTACCGATCTCCCACCTGGCAGCATGGAATATCAGCGGGGCGTATCCGGCCTGGAAGGCGGTTTCCCGTATCGGGTGCCCCTGATAGGCGTATTCCAGCGCCACCGCCACGAAGACCGACTTGATCTTCGCCAGAGTCCTGCGTGCAGCTTCCAGGTCTCCGTCCGGCTTGGTTCCGGCATCGGCCTGGACGACTTTGACCCGGTCGGTCAGCTCCTTCAGGATGGTCTCCATCCGGTCCTTGTCCAGGCCTGCGATCGGTTCGCCGTCCAGGGTCTCCGGCGGCAGGGAGCCGACCTCCCGGGCCCGGATGGTGAGTTGGCGGCAGTAGCGGGACCGGTTGGCCTGGGTCGGGTCCATTCGCTCCAGGGCCCGCCAGGTCTCGCCGGCCTCGTCCCACCGGCTGGAGCGAGACAGCAAGACCGCCAGCAGATCGTATTCGGCAGGTGAGCCCTCACCGTCCGCAAGGTTGGCCCGGAGCAAGTCGCCGGCGGTTTCCCAGTCCTCGCGGTCTGATGCGAGTCGACCCAGGTAGTTGCGGATCCATTTTTCGTACGACGGGAACTTGCCGGCCTGGTTCTCGAACCCTTCCAGAGCCTGACGGTACCAGCCGGTGGCCTCATCTTCCCGATCCTGATCGGCATACAGTTTCCCCATCCGGAACCGGTCCAGCGCCGTTACCGGCGCGGGCCAGTCGCCGGACTCCAGACGGCGGCATGCCGCCATGGCTACCTGGGCAGACCGCTCCGGATCGTTCCGGTTGCGATAGGCGTTGGAGAGGTAAAAGGCGATCTCAATGTCGCCGCCGGCCGCGAACTCCTGCTCCAGCACCGTCAGCGCCCGGCTCTCCATCGCTTTTCCGGAAGAGGCGTCGCCGGTCTGCCCCAGGGCGAAGGCGAGGCGGTAGAGCAGGGGGCCGGTTGCCTTGCCCTTTGCGTCCAGCGCTTCCAGCATGCCCCGCGCTTCGGCGTACCGTCCGGCATCGTACAGAGCCACCGCCTCCCTGGGATCGGCGCCGGGTTCGGCGGCGATCATAGCGCCGGACAATATGAGAATTGCGGTGATGGTCGCGGTCCATGATTTCAGCATCGGTTATCCTCCGTGGACGGCTTCCCCTGGCGGCAGGCCTGTTTCGCATGATCCATGTACACTATCCAACATGAAATGGCCACATGCACTTTACGCCGCTGTTCTGGCCGGTCTGCTTGCGATGACGGCGGCGGTTGCAGGCGACGGTCCCGACGCCGATGGTCTCCTCCGCGGCCTGCAGGACTGGCTGGACAGCACCGTCACCCTCAGCGGCCGGTTCGAGCAGTCGCTGGTGTCCTCCGCCTTCGGGGAAGGGATTCCTGAATCGGGCCTGATCTGGATCCACCGCCCCGGCCGGATGCGGTGGGACTACACCGATCCCGAGGCCAAGACGGCGATCCTCGATGGTTCATCTACCCTGTTCTACGAGCAGGAGGAACGGCAGATGACGGTGGGCACCCTCGCAGACGGCGGGGGGCTCCTGGCCGCACTGCTGGCCGGCCAGGACCGTCTGGCCGAGTCTGTTCACCGCCGAGCGGATTCTGCGACCGGACCTCACGGCGGGGAGGGGCTGGTTCCTGCAGCTGACCCCCCATCAGGCCGGGGAGAGCTTCGAGGAGGTTACCCTGTTCCTGGGCCGCCACTACCAGCTCCGTGCGGTGGAGGTTCTGGACGCGGCGGGCAACCGGGTCCTGTACCGCTTTTCCGGTATGAAGCGGAACGAGGCTATTTCCGACACGATCTTCGAGTTCAAACCTCCCGAGGGAACCGAGATCCTGGGCGGTCCGGACGGTGGCTGAACGTCATTGCCGCAGGTGAGCGGCAGATGATAATATCCATTACTTCAACGGATTGAATTCTCGAGGTTGGGTTGAATTTGAATCTTAGCAGCGCCTTCGGGTGTAACTTGCGGGCGATCAGGGATCCGTCCGCCGAAGTGCGCGCCCTGGTGGAAGATCGCCTGGAAGGCGTGGAAAAGCTGTTCGGGGAGAGCCTGGCCTCACCGGTGAGGATCGTGCAGGAGATCGGCGGCTTTGTGGTTGAGGGCGAGGGCAAGCGCGTCCGACCGACCCTGCACCTGCTGTGCTCCTCCCTGTGCCGCTACGAGGGCAAGCACGACGTCCTGATGGCCGCCGTCCTGGAGTTCATCCACTCGGCCACCCTGATCCACGATGACGTCATTGATGAGGCCCATACCCGCAGGGGCCGGGATTCCATCAACCAGCGCTGGGGGAACAACGTCACGGTTCTATTCGGTGACTACATGCTGGCCAAGGCGATGGAGATGGCGCTCCGGGCCGGTAGCCTGGCGGTGATGGAGCGGCTTGCCGACGTTACCTTGCGCATGACCGAAGGCGAAATGCTTCAGACCCGTTACGTCGGCCGGATCGATCTCACCGAGGAAGAATACCTGGACCTGGTGGAGAGGAAGACCGCCGCCCTGTTCGCCTGCTGTTGCGAGCTGGCCGGCATTCTGGCCGGGGTGGGGGAGGAGCGGCTGCTCGCTCTCAGGCGATACGGCATGCAGCTCGGCCTTGCCTTCCAGCTGGTGGACGACCTTCTGGATTACACAGGAGACGCCGCAACTCTGGGCAAGCCGGCCGCCAGCGACCTCCGGGAGGGGAAGGTTACCCTGGCGCTGATCCGTCTCTTGCGGGAAGGTTCAATAGAAGCCCGGGAGCTGACGGAAAAGATCATGGCGCATGGAAGCCCGGACATGCCGGAGATCGCCAGACTGAATGCACTGCTCCGAAAACGTGGCGCCATCGACAAGACCTACGAGCAGGCGCGTATCTGCGCCGAAGGCGCTGCCCGCGAGTTGGAGATCTTTGAGGATTCGCGGTCTCGCCGGGCGCTGCAATCCCTCCCGGACCTGCTTTTGTTCCGGGTGCGATAAGATCTCGCTCAATCAGCTTCCGCACTTCCATTTTTATTGAATCCCCAATATAATGTGCCCGTCCGCCGGAGTAGTGCAGGATCTGGGGGTTGCCGGGTCGCGGAATGGCATGTCTGCCGGAATTCCGGTGAAGGGTGCTAGAATCTTTTAAATTAAAAGCAGTGGAGATCCGGATTAGCGATGCTCAAGCTCGAAAAAATGCAGGTTTCCGGTTTCAAGTCGTTCAGCGACAGGACGGAAATCCGATTCCCTGACGGCATTACCGCCGTGGTGGGACCGAACGGATGCGGCAAATCGAACCTGGGAGACGCCATAAGCTGGGTGCTGGGGGAGCAGAGCCCGAAAAATCTCCGGGGCAAGCAGATGGTGGACGTCATCTTCAACGGTTCCCGGGGCAAGAAGCCGAAGGGACTGGCCGAGGTCAGCCTGTACCTGAAGAAAGACGGCTCGGATCCGGCACAGGAGCAGCAGCAGATCGTCCTGACCCGCAAGCTGTTCCGGTCCGGCGAGAGTGAATACTTCCTGAACGGTGTCCGGTCCCGGCTGAAAGTGATCCAGGAGATCCTGAGGGACGAACATGTCGGCGCCAAGACCTACGCAACTATCGAGCAGGGCCGCATAGACCAGATCCTGAACGCCAAGCCGAAAGAGCGCCGGTTGATCATCGAAGACGCCGCCGGGATCTCCGGGATCAAGCACAAGCGGCGCCTGGCGGAACTGAAACTGGAATCGACCCACGCCAACCTGCTACGGGTGAACGACATCATCGTGGAGGTCGCCCGGCAGATCAATTCCCTGAAGAGGCAGGCATCCAAGGCCAGGCGGTACCAGCGCCTCCGGGAAGAGCTCCGGAACAAGGAGCGGACCCTGTTCGGCCACCGCACCCGGGAGATGAACGCCCGCATGACGAAGCTCCTTGCGCTGGAAGCGAAGGCCCGAGATGAAGAGGCGGCCTCCTCCGCAGGGCTGGCCAGGGCCGAGGCGGCCTTGAGCGAAGAACGCCGCGCCCTGGAAGAAGTCCGATCGGCTCTTCAGGCAGGTTGCAGAAACGCTGCACCAGCTGGACATGGAGATCGACCGGGAGGAATCGGCGATCCGCCACGCCAGGGACCGCGATCGCCGAGGCGGACGAGACCGTTGCCAGGAGCGAGGAGGAGGATGGCCGCCTTACCGTACGCCGGGAAGAGATCAGGACCCGGGCCGATGAACACCGCCTGGTGGTGGAGCAGGGCGCCCGGGAGATCGAGACCGTTCGGGAACGGCTGGCCGCCTGCCAGAGTGAACTGGCCGTCCTCACCGATCGCAGGTCTTGCGGTGGTGACGAACAGGAACAGGCTCGCAAGGAACTGTTCCGGGCCATGAACCAGGGCGCCGAGTGCCGCAACCGCAAAGCTTCGCTGCAGGAGGCGTTGACCCGCAACGGCGCCGAACTCGCCGTCCTGGACAGTGAGATGTTGCAGGCCTCGAAAGATCATAACCGCCTGTCCACCGAGTCGAGGGATCTGGCCCGGGAAGCCCGGGATCACCGGGAGTCTCTGGACCGCCTGGCTGTCGGAGCAGTCTGAACGGGAGAACCGCCTGGCCGCGGTTAGGGAGCGACTGGCTTCCGGAATGGAGAGCCTGGCCGCCGGAAGGGCCGGGGAGCAGTCGGCCAGGACCCGTCTCCGGACCCTCCAGGACGTGGCGACCCGCTTCGCCGGAGTATCAGACGGCGTCCGGATGTTGCTGACCGCAGGGTCGGCCGCCGGCGTGAAGACCCGCGGGGTTGTGGCCGATTACGTGGAGGCCGGCAAGGAGATCGAGGCGGCGGCGGAAGTCTATTTGCAGGGGGTTCCTGCCGACGGTGATCCTGGAGGAAAGCGGCGACGCCCGGCGTGCAGTGAACCTGCTCCGGCAGGAGGGGGCGGGACGCACCACCTTCTTGTGCCGGTCCCAGCCGGTGGGTGGGCTCGCAGTGGGGACCCCGGCCAACGGCTCCTCGCCGGTGCCGGTGGAGATGTTGGATGACCCGCGGGTGGTAGGCCGGCTGAAACAACAACTGCGGCTGAACACCGCCATGAACGGCGTGGTGCGGGACCGTATCGGCGATGCGGTGGTGGTGGACAGTCTGGAGACCGCCCTGGAACTCCACGCGCGGCATCCGGGCAGCGATTATCTCACCCGGGACGGCGAGGTGGTTTACGCCTCCGGACTGGTATCGGCAGGGGGAGCGGCCTCCTCCGAAAACGGGCTCCTGGCCCACAACCGCCAGACCCAGGAAACCCGCGAGACCCTGGAGCGGATCGGCGTCGACGTTGCCCGCCTTGCGTCCGAAGTGGAGGCCGATCGGGACGAGGTCGCCGCACTGGAGGCCGCTGTTCTGGACGGGAGGCAAATCCTGGAACAGGCCGGTCGCAGGAAAGTGGAGCTTGAACTTCGCGAGCAGCGGGCTGTAGAGGATGAACAGAAGAGTTCCCGTCAAGCCGACGTGCTGCAGACGGAACGGAACAACCTCCTGGTGGCCTCGGAACAGCTCCAGACCGAACTGGCCGGGACCATCCGCATGGTGAACGATGCCGAGCAGGCCCACGCCGACCTGGAAGCGACCATGAAGGCCCGGACCGAGGAACTGGCCGCACTGGAAATCGTCCTGCAGGAGAAGAACGAAACGGCGGCGGAGCTTCGGGCGGTAATGGCGGCCAAAGGACAGCAGCAGGAATCGTCGGGCCGGGAGCAGCAGCGCCTGGACGAGTCCCTGGCCGATCTGACCGCACGGATCGCCGACCTGAAGGCCGAGGCCGGGAAGGCCCGGGTCCGGGCGGCGGAAGCTCGTAAACTGGTCCTGACCACCGAGGAGACCCTGACTGAACATCTGGTCTCCCGCTCCACCAGGGCGAAAGAGGTCCAGGCGATGGAAGGCTCCATAGCCGAGCGGAGGCGGGAACTGTCCGGTTCCGAAGGCGGGCTGCACCGCCTGAAGAACGACCTGGAGCGACTGCGCGAAGCGTCCCGGGCCGCCGAGTTGGAACGGACGAAGGCGGATTCGGACCGCCTGCACCTGGATGAGTTATGCCGGGGCGAACTCGGTTGTTCCGCCGAAGAGGCGCTCGAGACGCTGGAATCCGACGCCGATCAGGAACAGCAGGACCTTCCGAAGCTGGGCGAGGAAGTCGAAGAGATCCGAGGCAAGATCGAGCGCATCGGCCCGGTGAACATGATGGCCATCGACGAGTTCAGCGACCTCGAAGAACGCCACACGTTCCTGTCCACTCAAAAAGAAGATCTGGAAAAATCAATGGCCTCCCTGCACGATACGATCCGGAAGATCAACCGGACCTCGAGGGAACGGTTCGCCGTCGCTTTCGAGGCGGTTCGGAAGAACTACCAGGAGATCTTCTCGGTTCTGTTCAACGGCGGCCGGGCCGACCTGCGCCTGGAAGAAGGGGAGGATGTCCTGGAAAGCGGCATCGAGATCCTGGCCCAGCCTCCGGGCAAGCGCCTCGGCAGCGTGCAGTTGCTGTCCGGCGGCGAGAAGGCGATGAGCGCCATCGCCCTGCTGTTCGCCATCTTCCGGTTCCAGCCGTCGCCGTTCTGCCTGCTGGACGAGGTCGACGCAGCCCTGGACGAGGTCAACGTCGGCCGGTTCACCCGGATGGTGGCGGAGTACGCCAAGCATACCCAGTTCATCCTGGTGACCCACAACAAGGTCTCCATGGAATCTGCCAACCTGATGTACGGCGTCACCATGGAAGAGCCCGGGGTCAGCAAGCTGATCAGTCTGCAGCTGAACTGAGAGCGATGATCACAATGCAATCTTGCGAAGGTTTGCGCGGGCATCCCGATTGGCGGGGTCGAGCTTCAGGGCTCTTTCAAAGTCCCGGCGTGCGGCCTTAATCCGGCCCAGCTTCCAGCGCGCCACCCCGCGATTGACATAGGCGGCCGCGTCCCTCCACCCCAGGCGGATAGCCTGACTCAAATGGCCGTCCGCATCTTCGGCACGCTCCTGCCTCAGCAGAAAGGTTCCGTAGTTGTAATGAACCCGCGCCGTCCCGGGTCCCAAATCCAGCGCCTCGCGAAACAACCGTTCCGCCGTGGCGCCGTCATCCGCCTCGGCGAACCGCGCTGCCAGGTTATCGAGATAGTAGGGCAGGAACCCTTCTCCGCTCACTTGAATCGGCCCGCCGGGAGGGGAGGGCCGGTTCCTGGAGAGTTCGCCAGGGTCTAAACGCCGACCGCCTTCGAGCGCTTCATAGTGCACGGCGGGCGATGATTTTGAGACCAAGAGCACGTGGTCCCGGAGAATCACCGCGTTGAACGGAGCGCCCACGCTTGCGGTCAGTCCGAGCACCATGGCAACGAGCGCCGCACAAGAGCCGCGGCCCTCGATCACCACTGAAGTCATGGTGCTCTCGGTGGGCTCCACGGACCTGGCCACAGGGCGCAGTGTCCCGTTGCCGAATATCGCGCGCAAGACGCACTCTTCCACAGCCTGGTCTTCACCACCCGCGTCCCGGCACTGGGTCAGGCGCTCGGATACTTTGAAGGCGGCCTCTGTTGCTTGCTCCGCAGCACCGTTGGCAATGACGAGGCTGTCGTACGCAAGGAAGCGCTCAAGTAGCGTCGGGTCGGGAGCGGCTATGGTGCTCAGCGCAAGAACGCAGCACAGGACGACGCCATTAATGCCTGACCATAGCAATCGATTCACATACAACATGGGCTGCCATTGGAGCATCAGGAAATGGAATCCACAAGAACCGCTTTCCAGAATAGGGAAATTGCTGTACATAAAAATCGCGACGGTGAAATACCCTAACTTGATGGACTAGGTCCGTTGCGGGCTCAAAATCCGCAACTATTTTCGTTTTGGTTCTCCACTTGACAATTCTTCACCGTATGCTCCTTCCATTGCGTAAATCTGTCAATTGATGAAGCAGTAGGCTGGGCACCTCAGGGGCTCACCAAAGCGATTAATGGGGGGGGCAGCGCCAATGAGCGAAAAAGCTCCGTTCATCTTCAGCAACAATCGGCCTCAGGAGATCACCATGAACAGCACCGCTGACAACAGAAATTCCCGCCATGGTTCGCAAAACCGCCGCCGGTTGGCGCGCCGGCTTGTTCCGGCCGTTGTCCTGTTCCTGATCGCCGTGGGGTCCGTCCCTGGCCGAGATCCAGAACGAGGCGATCGGGTTCTCATCGAACCATGTCTTCGAAGGGGCGATCAAGGGCGAGAACGTTGACGTCATGACCGGCAACGTCAGCCTGTCCATCCCGCTCGGCCCCGGTTACCAGCTCAATGACTGGTTCGGCTCCCAGCTGGTGCTGCATTACAACTCGAAGATCTGGGAGCATGACTGCCCGCATCGACGATCGTTTGAGATTGTCCTGGCGATCTGGTCGGCTCCGGACACCTACGGGCAGGGCGTTACCCTGCATTTCGGGCGGGTCTACCACCACCCGAAGGACATGACCGGGATCTACCGCTACCAGACCCCCGACGGGTCGGACCATTTTTCTGCAATACTGGAATTGGAACCGGAAGAATGTCCTACCTCGGGCGGGTTAACTACACTGCCGATCCCACTTCGATCCAGGTCGATCCACTCGGAAGATGGGTTCGTTGCCTATCCCGGTAACGGGACCAAGGTTATCCTGGACCATTAGGTTCTGGCAGAGACGCGAGAATGGAAGCCGGCTGGTACGCCACCCGGGTCGAAACAGCCAGCGCAGTACGAAGGACATACCCCAGCAACGCATCGAGATCCAATACGAGACCGATTCTCCGAAGATCGACAAGATTCTGCACTTCAATGGGACCGAGACAGATCCGGGAGATCGACTTCGGCTACCCATACGGCGGACCACAACGATCAGCTTTCCCTGGATCAGGGGGCGCACCATCGAATATCAGCTCATCACGGAACAGGAAGAGCTCGTGGATCCCACGGACTATGAGAATCCCGACTATCCGTATATTAAATACAGAAAACTGTTAAAGCAGATCGTACTGCCCGAGCTTGACGAATTTGAAGAAAGGGAAACCCACACCTTTTCCTACGATGTGAACGGAGCGGTTTCCTACTGGCAGGTTCCTGCCGGAGCCGAGATGCAATACGAATATGAGCGCTACAGTACCAGTGAACACAAGCCGTATCACGTTGCCATGGTCATGAAGACGTTTACGGTCGATGGCGAGACCTATGATGGAGTTACAAGCGCTTCGGCGAGAGCGTGAACAAGACCATGTCGGACATGCTGGCATCACTGGACCCACTGGACGAGAGATACACCTACTCGAATCCAACTTTTGTCAAGGTACTGGACCCGTTCGACAACCTCACCACGTACAGCTTTCACTACAGCCAATACGACATGCAGAATTTCGATGATTGCAATCAATATGGTTGTAAAACGGAGTGGGATGACGGACTGTTGCGCCTGGTCAACACCTACGCCGGGCCGAATGTCGACGGCGGCCGGTTGGTACGGCAAGAGAACTACACCTACACCTATGACGACGAGTCTCTTTTGCTCAATCTGGACTGCCCCAGCATCTACACTGCCAACAGCGTGTACTACAACGTGCGTCGTGCTGAAGTGGAAACGATCATCCCCGGAGGATGCGCCGACACCACCGGCCGGACCCGGACGGTTTATGGTGATTGGACCAATGGTGAAATCAGATTGGCCCAAGAGGTTAAAGAGTACCACGACCTGGAACTGTATCGCACCACCTATACCGATTATCCACACGATGTGTCTTACAGGTATCGTTCTCAGTACAACTCTCGCGAAATACGGGACGCAAGCGGGCAGGTACTGTCCCGGACCGACACGTCGTTCAACGGGAACCGGATCCAATGCTCTGTCCTTCATGTCGATCCCACTACAACCGGACTGGACGGTTGCGCCGACGGATCGCTGCCTCCTGCACCGGGGGACATCGCTAAAGTAAACTCTTATGATGCAGAAACCGGAAACTTAGTTTGGAAAACGATAAAAGGGGGAGACGACGGGACCACATATGTTCAATTGTACACCTATTCTTACGGGGTACTGGAGAGTGCGGAATACGACGATCCGGCCATCGAGTGGCATGCCGTTAATCGCGATGTTGATCGAGTCGGGGATGGTGCTGGCCAGCAGCGATCCTGCAGGGGTCGAGTTGAACTATGACTGGGACGCTCTGGGGCGTCTTACTGAGATCTCCCCATCCTATCCGGAACTGCCTACTGCGGTCACCTATGTCGGTCTTCACGAAACCAGTGTGCGCCAGGAAATCAGCACTCAGAATTTCATCGAATCGGTCTATCTTTACGACGAACTTGGGCGTGTCATCGAGGAGCAGAAGCGGAACCTGGAAGGCGGTTACGACTTCCGGCGTACGGAGTACGACATCGGAGGGCAGGTTACGCGTCAATCGGAATGGGCGCCGGAGGGAAGCTCCGAGGAGAGCCTGGAGTGGACGACTTACGAGTACGGTACGTTTTCCAATCCGAACGCAGGTGAGCAGGATGAGCCTGCAACATTCCGGGACCCGCTTGGCCGGGTGACGAAGGTGGTTCAGCCGGATGGCTCCATAACCGAAACGGACTACGATGGGCTGGTCACCACGGTCACCATGCATGGAGTGGAAGGGCTCGAGGGTCCGATCAGTTCAACCACCGTCTACCGGAACGATCCGTTCGGACGTCTCGCGGAGGTCGATTCGCCGGATGATGGCGCTGACGCGATCTACGAGTACGACGATTCGGACCGTCTGATCCAGGTGAACTGTGATCCGATCCAGAGGCGGGAGACGGAAGCGTCCAGCGTCGATTCTTCGAATACGACCCTCTGGGCCGGTTGCGCCGGGCCGCGAACCCGGAAAACGGGACGGTGGACTACCTGGCGTACGATGCCCGGGGCAAGCTGCTGAGCTACCAAGACGCCAACGGGCGTAGAATTCCAAAATACCTATGACGCTGCCGGCCGACTTGTTTCGAAGAGTGTGTCCGTTACACGCTCTCTTTTCTCAGGTAATACTGGCCAATGAGTACGACGGTCCCGACGCAGGCGCTTCGGCCGGGAAGCTGACGAAGCAGACCAGCTACGCCTTCGGCCCCGTACCGCTATTCTCAATCGCCCATCGTCTCGTATCGACCAAGAAATTCGGCTACGGGGACGCGAACGGCTCGGACGAGTGCGACCTGTCCGGCCAGCCCCGGGATGACGGTACTCCGGCTTGAACGGCCGGCCGGTCTGGAGCAGCGAGCAGATCGAGCCGTGGGGAGCGGAACTCCGCACCGAGTACTGCCAGAACCTGCTGGGTATGCCGAGCGTGGTCAAGTACCCGGACTCCGTGACGCCTCGGTGCGCACGCGTAGCGAGGTCGAACAGGTTCACGAGAACGGCTACATGCGCAGTTTGGTGGATCTTTCCCGGAACGCGGACCTACGTGGCCGACGTGCAGTACGACCACCACGGTGCGATCACCCAGATCGAGCGCGGCAACGGAGTGATGACGCGATTCCCGGGACGTGATGGGGCGGCCGGCACGGTTCGAAGTCTGGTCCGGATATTCCGACGAGGAGTGCCCTGGTCCTGAATCGATCGGCAGGTGCACAGGCTCCCTCCTCCAGCACCGAGTCGGGACATCATCGCGCCAAATCCGGGAGTAGGTGGCCGGCCGGTCGGACCCGACCCCGACCCTGACCCGGAGGGGCCGCTGTGGGACTCCGGTGACTACGCCTACGACGGAGCAGGCAACGTGAGCAGATCGGCCTGGACCTGTACTTCTACGACGATCTGAATCGCATCGCCGCCGCGGACGTGCTGAGACGCAGTCACGGCGACTTACTACCTGTCCTACGATTACGACGCCTTCGGAAACATGACCAGCCGCTCGAAGCAGACCTGGCCCGGCACGGCGAAGTTGACGACCTTCGAGGTCGATCCGGCACGGAACCAGTTGCTGAGCAGAACGGTGAATGGCGAATCCGAGGAGTACGGATTCGATCCCAACGGAAACATGATTATCGACGGCGACCGGCGGAACCTGTTCGACGTGGCAGAACCGGCTGGTCGAGGTGCGTGACGGTACGGGAGAGTTGATCGCGGAGTACGACTACGATGCGGCCGGATACCGGGTGCGTTCTGTGGTGAACGGCGTGGAGACCTACTACTTCCGCGACGCGGCCGGCCAGGTCCTGAGCGAGTTCAAGAACAGCACTCCGGGCCATCTGGATCTTCCCGAGGAAGAAGGAATGCCGCTGTGGGACAAGGACTACATCTACGCGCTGGGTCAGGCGGTATCGCTGGTGAAGAACGAACTGCCCTCCCGGCCGGCGGCCCCCTGGGTCGAAGCGTGACGATGCCGGATGAGAACGTGGCGGAGATCACGCTGCGCTGGCACGCGTCGCCGGACTCGGACATCGAGGCGTATCCGCGTGGAGCGTCGCGCGGAGCTCCCGACAGGAGAACCCTGGGAGAGTTCTCGTGGTTGCCGGCGACTTCGGCGGTTGACACGTGTGGACACGGAGCTGTGGATCACACCCCGGAGTTGGGTTTTACTACTCGCTCGATCGCCATCGATGAGGACGGGAACGAGAGTGAGCGGTCGCCCTCCGTGCTCGTGGTCCCCGATGACATGGGCGCTCCTCCGACACCGCAGAACCTGTGGCGCGAGGCGGCTTGGACCGGACAGTGCAATCTCATGTGGGACGCAGTGACGACCGACGAAGGCATGGCCGGATACTTTGTCGAGCGGATCGGCCCTGATTCCGGTGAGCTGGGAACTCGCTGACTCCGATGGCCGATCCAGGAACCGAGCACCTGGATCGCGAGACGGACCAACGGGTACGGAGTACTGCTACCGGGTCTATGCGGTGGACACGGCGGGAGACCTGTCGGATCCCTCGGATGTCCGCGTGCACCACCCCCGTAGACACGAATCCCCCGGGTGCTCCCACCGGCGTGACCGCCCAGCCGGGGCTTTTGCCGGCGAGAGATCCAGGTCGCCTGGAACCGGCCGCCGGACGATGATCTGGACACGTACGTGATCGATCGTAGCGGATGCGGAACCGATCCGGTGCAGTACGGCATGGCCGCCTCGACACAGATGTTCCTCGACACCGCGGCAACCCCCGGCGCGGACTGCACCTACGTGGTGAGTGCCGTCGATACGTCGGGCAACGTCTCGGAACCTTCATTGCCGGCGACTGGCGCGCGCACGTTACGATTCCATCGAAGCCCCGGGGCCGGTATTTGCGGAGTTCCACCTGGAATATATCGATGGTGTTCCCGATGAAGATGTGAAATCGGAAGACATAACAGCGGAAGACAATGACCTGTACGGTGTCCTGGTTTCCTGGGGAGCGGTCAGTAACCCTCGTTGATTGAGAAACCGAATGTCTACCGGGCGCCCGGGACCAGCAATGAATACGGGATGATCGCCGAGGTCGAACCGGACAGCACCGAGTACCTGGACACGCAGATCAACGGCTACGAGTACTCATACTATGTAGTGGCGAAGCGGTTGGATGGAGAGGAGACCGCCGCGTGCCAGACAGCACCTTGCGCACCGGCCTATGCCATTGACGAATACGATTCCGACACGGTGGTGCGAAACGTCATCGCCTACGACGGCTGCGAGGACTTCGAAACCGACAACGCACGCAGCCGCAGAGTCAGGGTTAAATGGTCAAAAGTGCATGAGACACAGTTGCAGGGCTACCATGTCTATCGCAGGTGTGAGTATGGCTATAGCAATGACGGTCTAATTTACCAGTGGCCCAGCATGCACACGTTCGCATGCGAGCATTCTTGGGTGCGATTGACAACCAGGCCGATCTCGGGAGATGTCCGTGTGTTCGAGGACAGTACAACCGGTGGATTGGGCGGTGGCTTCACCTATATCGTGCGGCCGGTAGGTCCGGATGGCCAGGAGGGCGACATACGCGACGCTGTTGCCGTGAACACGTACCCCCATAATCTCTATAATTGTCTGAACGATGAACACTACTGGTATGAGGAACAAACGGATCGTGTAGTAGGCTTCAATAGTATGGGCGAGTTTCCAACGGATGAATTTGGTGAGCCATTGGATAATCCGCTATGCGATTCTTTCGGTGATTGTAGGGCAGATATATACCCGATTCCCATGTGGTGGGAACTCCACCGTATCGGTGAAACCATCGAACTTGGGCAGGAATCGCCGGAAGGCCCGCCGACGACTCCGCGTGTCATTCAACTGTCTGAGTTCATCTCTATCATACCGTGGAATCCGTTCGACTACGGAATGTTCGATGACTGGGGCGTTCTTCGTATGCCGATAAGTCATTTCATTGAATGGGAACCGAATCGGGAAAGTGATCTTGCAGGCTATCATGTCGAGATGGCCGGATCCCCGGCCGGACCGTGGCAGCGTTTGACCATGAACCTGGTAGCCTGGTGGGAAACCGGATACACGGTCAAAGGGATCTCCTACCTGAATCCGTACGATGACCTGTCGCCGGGCCATCCTGAGTGTGCACACTATCGAGTGATCGCGGTGGATGAGGACGGCAACGAATCCGAGCCCGGTTATCCCGTGTATATGGATCTCGAAGGATGGGATGGAGTTGATCCTGAAACCATTGAATTGGTCCCGATTACTAATCCGGAGTGCGGCGAAGCCCCGACCCCGCCGGCACCGCGGAACCTGCGCGCATCAACCGAGGATGGCCAAACCAAGCTGGAGTGGGACGCAATCCCCGACGGCAATTGCGATCCGTTCATGGATCCCGAGTGTGATCCAGAGACATATAGCGAGCAGTTCATTTCCGAGAACATGACCTACTACGTTTATCGACTGCCGATCAATATGTCCTCTTTCTACTTCTACGTGACGGATATTCTCCAGGGAACGGAATGTGTTGACGGAACCTGTAGTATCGTGCCGCACAATAACGACTACTTTGATAATGACGTGCCTCCCGAAATTGACTGCCCTATAGAGACCACCTGGGACGTTATCGAAGACGAATGTGGGGAGGATTACCTCAGCGCTTACTACGTAACGGCGAAGGCGCTTACGGGCGGCGAATCGCCGAGGTCCGGCGTCGTCTTTTGGCAGTCGGGTTACGACCTTGGATATGACGCGATCGAAATCCCGGAAACCGACGAGAACAACGATAGCGGAACGACCCCGGCCAATTTATGGGAAGCGCTCGGAACGGAGCCTGAGATTACAGAGTCCAGTGCTCTCCTGGATGCACCGGTTTGCGATTTGCCGGAACCAGTGGATACGATCGCGTCCAGCCTTTTGGATGAGCCACGGATAGCATCGATGGTGATTCTCGGCCAGGTCTCCGACGACCCGCCGTACGAGATCCTCGACATCCACGTCGATCATCTGGGATCGACGCGACTGGTCACAGATGAAGTGCGGGCGAGGTAAAGGCCACGCGCACGACTTCTTCCCGTTTGGGGAGGAGATCATGCCGATAGTGGACGACAACACGAAGATGTTCACCGGGCATGAGCGGGATCGGGAGACCGGGTTGGATTATATGTTGGCGAGGTACTATGGATATACCTGTCACGCTTCATTTCAGCAGACCCGCTGGTCTGGATCTAAGCGTAATCCACAATCTCTTAACCGCTATGCATATGTACTTAATAATCCTGTAAAGTTAATCGACCCACTTGGGCTCTACGGAATTAACCCTAACCCATATAATCCGGAGGGTAGGAATCCTTGTGATGGTATGGGACCGCTGTGCAGCGGTGATAAAACTCCACCACCGAACAACCCAGATGGCTCACCAAAGCCTCCCAATACTCCACTTCCTGATGGCAAGGGACCTGACGGGAAAATAGACCGAACGAGTGGGTTCCTGCTGAGCCCGGCGGGGACAGACAAAAATGGAAGCCTTAGTACCATTCCGGGCCAGTCGCAACCTGGCGCTAGTTGGGACGCTGAGAATGGACGCTGGACGTCAATGATGGGAAGGGAACGAGGGAACGATTCCTTCCGGACGGAACTAAAGTCGATCACGACAATAAGCCAATCGATATGACTCTGTATGAAAGAGCTGCTGCCGCCGGAACGGTAGCTGTGATCTTGTACTGGGTAATCAGTGAGGGGACCATCTCTATCCGCCGCGAAACTTGGTGCCTATCCCGTAGGAAGAACAGATGAAATATTTACAAAATCGAAGAAGTTCCGGAACTCGTAAAGGCCATCGACTAGGATTAGTTCTCGCATTTCTACTATAGAGCATTTTGATAAAGATACTACTATCGGACTCAAAGACTCTCCTTCACGTGTCATCGCGTTGGCAAATTATTTGGTCCCGACATGGGATGATGAATCTTTTGAGGGAGCGCCTCCTGCTGGATGCGAACAACGAGACTCTTGGGATGATTACCTGAGAAAATGGGAAACCCTGATTTGTGCAGCAAATGCGCTTGGGAGCAGGTGAGGCAGAACCCTTGGAAGAACGACCAGGACATCTCTTCGGTCCGCAGGAGCTGTTCGAAATGCATTCGTATCTTGTCATGCCCATGATGTTTGGCTGGGATGCATTCTTGATCCCTGAGGACAGGACATTTTCCTATATATCAGCCACGACGGGGTTGTAGGAGTGGTGAGCCGAACCCAACAGAAATCTGAGCAGCTGTACCAGCGTGTAATTGACTGGAATCCTCGTGAAGCTCGATCGTGGTATTTCAGGAGTCGTGGGTGAGAAAGTCCGGTGGGTGCAGTACGCCAGCAAATTGAGGAGAACAAAAATCAACGAATCTCGCGTGTCGACTGGCTTGCAGGAGGGTGGAGGTGTTCACCGAAACTAAGCCGGTAGGGGTCGTGTAATAAGGCCGAAACAGCAACCTCTAAATAGTTATGATCTGCGTGTCGCTTGGGGAGCCAACCTCTAAACATCAAACTCCACCATGAAATGATGGCACGGAGCGTTGGATCAAGTCGTTTGACATTCAGGGGAGTAGCGCACTGTGGTGGATTTCTCTGGAGGGAATATCAGGTGTAAGCTCTCCCAAGAAATGGGTGGGTGGGAGAGAGTGGTCTACAGGCAGAAAGAGCTGGTTTTCGGCACTGTCACTCTCTGTGGCATTACAGCCCAAATCTGAACGCCTTCATCGAGCGCTTCATCCGTTCGATAAAAGAAGAATCCCTCGACCTCGTCACTCCGCTGGGTGAGGCGCACTTGCGGCGACCGGTCAGCGAACGGCGTTCTTCCCTTCCTTCCTCGAATCCGGTAAAACCCAACTTTTGCCGGGAAGAGGAGTCGATGCGCGCCAAGCGGAAAAGACAAACCAAGCGAACCGAAGCGGAATGGAAGGCCATTTTCACGAAATTCAACAAGAGCGGCCTGACGATCAAGGACTTCTGTCGGCGTGAAAACCTGGTCCAGAGCACCTTCAAAAGGTGGCAGCAGAATCTCGGTGAGAAGACGCCGGCCCGATTTGTCGATCTGTCCCCAACAGCGAAATCCGCCGACACCTCATCATGGGAGTTCGCCGTCACCCTTCCCAACGGCGTCCAGCTTCAGTTTCGAGGCTGAGGGTGTTTCTCCCGACCGAGCCGCGGCGCATCCTGGCCTACAACGAGCCGGTGGATATGCGGAAGAGTTTCAACGGGTTGGTGGCCTTAGTGCAAGGCGTGCTTGAGGAGAATCCTTTGTCCGGATCTCTTTTCGTATTCTTCAATCGTCGAGGCAACTACTTGAAGCTGGTGACGTGGGATCGCACTGGCTTTTGTCTGTTCGCCAAGAAGCTGGAGCGGGGTCGATTTCGTCTTCCATCGGGAGAATCGAAACAGGAAATCAGCGAGCAGCAATTTCGTCTGATTTTAGATGGAATAATCCTTGGCAGACGGAGGCGAATACGATAAAAAGAATGCATGACGTTGGAAGAGCAAGCAGCGACTCTGGATCGTGATTCCATCGTCGAACTTCTGAGATCCAAACAATACCTCACGTCTGAAATCGAACGCCTCCGCTTCCAGACTGCCTGGCTTCAACGCCTGCTCTACGGCCGGAAATCGGAGACGGCGCCCCATCGATCCGAACGACCAGCAATTGACGCTGGGAGAGTGGCTGCGGGATGACTGCCGAGGCAAAAGAAGAGAGCGTCACCGTCCCGGAGCACCGCCGACGGAAGAAGCGGAAACCGGAAGAAGAAGTCGATGCCGAGAAGCTACGCTTCGACGAATCGGTGCCGGTGGAAGAGATCCGGCTTCCGAATCCCGAGGTCGACGAAGCCGACGAGACCCAGGAGATCACCGAGAAGGTGACCTATCGCTTGGCCCAGCGACCGGCTTCCTACGTCATCCTCAAGTACATCCGCCCGGTGGTGAAGAAGAAAGACGGCTCCCTGAGCTGTCCTGCGGCCCCGCCCTCGGTGCTGGGTCCGAAAAGCATTCGCGGATGTGAGCCTTTTGGCCGGTCTGGCCATCGACAAATTCCGGTTTCATCTCCCGTTGTACCGGCAGCACCAGCGCATGGAGGCGGCGGGGATCCGCCTGGCGCAGGTCGACGCTGACGCAATGGATGCACCGAGCTGCGGATCTGCTGCAGCCGGTGTACGCCGCCCAAATGTCATCGATCCTTAACAGCGATGTCCTTACCATGGACGAGACGCCGATCAAGGCGGGTAGGAAAGGTCACGGAAAGATGAAGACCGGCTATTTCTGGCCGGTGTACGGTGACCAGAACGAGATCGCGTTTCCGTTTGCCCCTTCCCGTTCGGGGGAGATGGTCCGGAAGATCCTCGGAGAATACTGTGGTGTCCTGGTATCGGACGGCTACCAGGTGTACGAGAGCTACGCCAAGCAGATCAACGGCCTGGTGCATGCCCAGTGCTGGTCGCATACGAGGAGAGAATTCATCAAGGCGGAAGAGGGGGAGCCGAAGTACGCGGCCACGGCTCTGGATTACATCCGGGACCTGTATGCCAAAGAGGGACGCCTGAAGAAGCGGAACCTGCCGGCGGAGAAGATGCTGGAGCAGCACTCAATTCATTCGAAGCCGCTGGTGGATGGATTCTTCAAGTACTTGAAGGAGACGCTGGCGAGGGATACGCTGCTGCCGACGAACCTGTTTACCAAGGCGGCGAACTACGCTCTGGATCGGGAGGCCTCCCTGCGGGTGTTTCTGGAGTACCCGAACGTGCCGATGGACACGAATCACCTGGAGCGGGAGATCCGGCCGATAGCCGTCGGGCGCAAGAATTGGCTCTTCTGCTGGACGGAGGTCGGAGCGGATTGTGTCGGCGTTTTCCAGAGCTTGCTGTCGACCTGCAAGCTGCAGGGCATCGATCCCTACGTGTACCTGGTGGACGTGCTGCAGCGGATCGACAGCCATCTGGCCTCAGAGGTCCACCTCCTGACGCCCAGGCTGTGGAAAGAGAACTACGCAGAGAATCCGCTCGTATCAGATCTGGGAAGGGAATTCTAGAACGCCGCTCCGTGACCGCTTACCGTTAGTTGACATATCCCAGTATGCTCCGAACTGGTAAAACCAAATCGGAATACGCTGCGAAATAGAATCAATATCAGATATCTCCAGGCAGCATGAGCTTTGTTATCGCTGCTGAGGCGCAGCACCTGTATTTCAAACCGGAAGCGCACGCGTAGTGCACGGTAGACCATGAATCCAGGAGGTGCCTGGATGAAGAATCTGCGCAGGCGGCTCGCCGGACCGGAAATCCCCACATCGTCCATGGCCGATATCGCTTTTCTGCTGATCATTTTCTTCATGGTCACCGCCGTATTCTCGGCGACGAAAGGATTGGAGCTCACCCTTTCAGAAGAAGATGCGGAGGGGGGCGAACAGGATCCCGGTGTCCTGGTTCCGGGCCGGGATACGCCGTACAGCCGGGTGGTGGAGGTGTACGACACCCTGGTGCAGGGAGACACGGCCAATATCTCGTTCCCGACCTCCAGCGAGATCGACAGCTATGTAAAAACCTTCGGGTTCAATCCGTTTGAAGCGAGGTGCGGAGGGGAGGCTGAATAGGCGTCATCGGGTCGATCAAGGTCTGGTTTATCGAATTCAAAAATGGGAGAATGGTTCGGTACAGTGTCGTCGCGCTTTGAGGAGGAATTCCGATGGTCCGTTTGCTCAGTCGCAATGATGTGATTCAGGTGCTCGAAATGGCGGACTGCATCGACGCCCTCGAAAAGGCATTTACGGAGTTGGCCAACGGGACCGCGGACCTGCCGCTGCGCACTCCCATCAAGCCGCCCGAGGGGCTGTCGCTCTACATGCCCGCTTATCTCCGCGAGATGAACGCGCTGGCGTGCAAGGTGGTCACGGTCTACAAGAACAATCCCGCCAAGCACAACATGCCCACCACCATCGGCACCGTGCTCCTGCAGGACGCCGAGACCGGCCAGGTGATCTGCATCATGGACGGCGGCTATCTGACCGCGGTTCGCACCGGCGCGGTGAGCGGGCTGGCCACCCGGTTGCTGGCGCGCGAGAAGCCAGGGCCAGGTGGCGGCGATCTATCGGCGCGGGCGGCATGGCGCAGATGCAGCTCTGGGCCGTGTGCGAGGCGCGAGACGTGTCGAAGGCGCTGGTCTACGACCTGCTGCCCGGAGAACGCGCAGAAGTTCAAAGAGGCGATGGAGGCCAAGCTCGGCATCCCGGTCGAGGTCGCCGGCCGACGGCGCGGCGCTGCTTGAAGCCGACATCATCTGCACCGCCACCTCGTCGGCCACGCCGATCTTCGACGGCAACAAGGTGAAGCCGGGCACCCACATCAACGGCATCGGCAGCCACTCGCCGGGCGCGCGGGAGCTGGACACGGCGATCATCCGGCGCTCGCTCCTCATCGCCGATTCGCGCGAGGCGTGCCTGGCCGAGGCCGGCGACATCATGATCCCCTTCGAGGCGGGCGAGATCGGCAAGGACCACATCCACGCCGAGCTGGGCGAGGTCGTCGCCGGCAAGGCCACCGGCCGCACGGACGACGAGCAGATCACGCTGTTCAAGTCCAACGGCCTCGCCATCCAGGACGCCGCCACCGCGAAACTGGTGTTCGACAAGGCGTGCAAGCTGGGGGTGGGAACGGAGTTTGAACTCTAGAGACCGGCGCCTGTTTCAGGTACGTACTCGACCTTCCTGATCTTGACGTCCAGGGTTCTGGCGGCTTTCTGAACTATCGCAACCGCTCTGTGGATGTCACCCTCTTCCAGTGTGAAGTTGCTGAGTTCCAACTGGAATACGGCGAGGTACCGTTCCCCCGCCTCCACGGCCAGTCCGAACACCAGGTCGTGGGGCTCATCGGTTTCCAGTTCCAGGATGATTGATTCCGGAATAACCAGCTTTACCGCTACCGGCTTATCGTCGCCGGCTTCGAACGCCGGCTCGAACAGCAACATCCTGTGCCGTGGAGCGAAGACGAAGTCCCGTCCCAGGGGCGACTTCCCCGCCAGTGGTCCGGCACATGGGTCGGGCTGGTGCAGGCAACGAACAGGGCGGCGCCGGAGATCTGGCGGGACTCTTCGTCGAACTGGATAGTCCGGCCCGTTCCGCCAATTGGTCCGGAAGTCTCCTTCGGCAGCACCGGCGGTTTTTTTACCTTGAGATGGATGATCAGGGCAGGTGGCGACGGGACTTCGTACTCATCCGTTTCCGGTTCCGGCGGAGGGTAAAGTTCCAGGTGCCGCTCCCGCATCGCCTGGAGGATCGGCTCCGGAACGCCGGCGATCTTCATCTCCTCCACCATCTCGTCGGACAGGTCGAAGTCGGTTGCGCCGGCTTTGATCAGGGCGATGATGCCGTCGTGGGACTCGCCTGCGATCACCCGGCGGACGATCTCCTCGTCGGTGAGCGGTTTCTCCCCGGAGAAGGCGGGGCTGGCCAGCACGATCATGAGCAGGACGGTGATCTTGATAGCCGAAAGCTCATGCAAGATTGTCAAGGACAAGTCCGTCATACGCAAGCGCGATCCCTTCAGGGAGCTCTTCGTCGGTTTCGGCGTGAAGGATGTCGTGGCACATGTGGGTGAAGAAGGTTCGGGATGCGCCGATCTTTCGGGACAGTTGCACCGCCTGCTCCACGCTCTGATGGGTGGAGTGGGGAGTTGGGCGCAGGGCGGACACTACAGCCACGTCGACCCCCTGGAGTAGTGCCATGGAGTGGTCCGGAACCTGGCTGACGTCGGTGAGATAGGCGAAGTTCCCGATGCGGTAGCCGTAAATCTCCATCTCGCCGTGGAGGACCGGGACCGGGATTATCTCGCGCCCCAGGAGGTCGAAAGGGCCGGTCACCGGGTTAAGGTTCATGGCAGGCTTGCCGCCCCCTTTCTGGCTCTCCTCGAAGACGTACCAGAAGGTTCTCCGCAATGCGTCCAGTGTTGCCTTCGATCCGTAGGCCGGCATCGCCATCTTCTGCCGCCAGTTGAACAGCCGGATGTCGTCCAGGCCGAGGATGTGATCGGCGTGGCGGTGGGTGAACAGCACCGCGTCCAGGCGCTGCATGCAGTGACGCAGCGCCTGCTGCCGGAAATCGGGGGAGGTGTCCACCAGGACCGCGTGGCCGTCCCATTCCATCAGGATAGAAGGGCGGGTGCGATTGTCCCTCGGGTCGTCGGAGCGGCAGACCCGGCAATTGCAGGTAATTACCGGCACGCCGATGGAGGTCCCGGTGCCGAGGAACGTGACCCTCAACCGTCGATCTCTTGCGCGATATCGGCGGCGGCGGCGGCCGGGTCCTCGGACGCGGGTGATCGGGCGCCCGATCACCAGGTAGTCGGCTCCGGAGGCGACGGCCAGGGCCGGGGTGGCGATGCGGGACTGGTCGTCGGCGGCGGCTGACGCCGGCCGGATACCCGGCACCACCAGAGTGCCGCCCGGGAACCGTTCCCGCACACCGGCCACTTCCAGCGGGGAGCAGACCGCACCGCCGGCGCCGGCTGCCGAGGCCATGGCGGCCAGTTGCAGAACCGCGTCGGCGCAGGTTCCTTCCACGCCGACGGCGCGGAGTTCTGTCGTCGCCGTGGCTGGTCAGGACCGTCACCGCCAGCACGGTGGGGGCAGGCGAGTCCTTCCGCCTCGGCGGCCGCATGGGCGGCGGCCACCCCGCGGCGGATCATCTCGGGGCCGCCCAGGGCATGGACGGTGAAGAAGGTGACGCCGTAGCCGGGCGGCCGCCCCGGCGGCTCCCGCCACCGTGTTCGGGATGTCGTGGAGTTTCAGGTCCAGAAACACCTTGCCGCCGCCGTCCAGGACCTCCCGGACGAACGCGGGGCCGTGGGAGATGAACATCTCCAGGCCGATCTTGAAACCGCCGACATGGCCGGTGAGGGATCGCACCAGATCGCCGGGCCCTCCCCAGGTCCGGAGTGTCCAGCGCGACCAGGATTCGGTCTTTCCCAGCCATCATGATCAGCCTCGAGGCGGCGAGTTCCAGGCCGCCGATCAGTTCCCGGACCGATCCGATATTGTGCTCGGCCAGCCAGGTTTCAAGTTCGGTGACGATATCGGTGGAGACCGACGGTGTGACGAAGTTGGCGGTGCCGATCTGGACGGCGGAGGCGCCGGCCAGGATGAACTCCACCGCGTCCCGGGCGTTCATGATCCCGCCGATCCCGATCAGCGGGATCTGCACCGCCTGGTACACCTGCCAGGTCAGCCAGACGCCAGCGGGACGGATCGCCGGACCGGACAGGCCGCCGCAGACATTGGCCAGCACCGGCCGCCTGCGCTCCACGTCGATGGCCATGCCGACGAAGGTGTTGATCAGGGAGATGATGTCGGCGCCGCCCTCGGCCGCCGCGCGGGCCATGACGCGGATGTCGGTGACGTTGGGCGAGAGCTTGACGATCAGCGGCAGCTGCGTCGCCTTGCGGCAGGCCGGGTGACATCGGCCGAGGGCGGCGGGGTCGGTGCCGAAGATCATCCCGCCCTGCTCGACGTTGGGGCAGGAAACGTTGAGCTCGATAGCCGCCGACACCGTCGGCGTCGTCCAGCTCTGGAGCAGACCTCGACGTAATCGGTCAGCGTCTCGCCGAACACGTTGGCGACGACCGCCGTGTCGTGCCCCCGCAGTTCGGGGAGCTTCTCTGACATGAACGCGTCGACGCCGATGTTCTGCAGCCCGATGGTGTTGAGCATCCCGGCGGGGGTCTCGGCCATCCGGGCCGGAGGGTTCCCCCGGCGGGGCGAGGCCGACAGCCCCTTGGTCACCAGGCCGCCCAGCCGGTCGAGGTCGAGGAAGGGCGGGAACTCCAGTCCGTAGCCGAAGGTGCCGGAGGCGGTCAGGACCGGGTTCTTCAGCCGCAGCCGGGCCGAGTATGTGGTCAGGTCCGGGTTCACCATGCCAGTCTTCTCCGCCCGCATCACCGGGCCCTCGACGCAGACCTCGGTCGTACCCGACCTCGCCGTCGTCGCCGCGGGTCGGGACCACGCAGCCCAGGCAGACCCCGAAGCCGCAGGCCATGTGGGCCTCCAGGGACAGCTCGCAGTCGGATCGACGCTGCCACGCGCCAGGTCCCGGCCACCGCCCGCAGCATCGGTTCCGGGCCCGCAGGCGTACAGTTCGAAGGCGGCCGGGTCTTCGCCCGTCCAGCAGCCGCAGCAGCGGCTCGGTGACCAGGCCCTGCGGCCCCGGCGCTGCCGTCCTCGGTGGTCGGCGATGCAGCTCGCCGCGTGCTCCCGGAACCAGTCCAGCAAGCGGCAGGTCGTCCGCCGACCGCGCGCCGTAGAACATCAGCGGCGGAGAGCCGCCTGCAGCCGATGCGCCCAGTCAGCGCGGGGAACGGCGCCGAGCCGATCCCGCCGGCCACGAGCACCGGGCGTCACTTCGCGGGCCCGGGCGGGTGAATCCGTTGCCCAGCGGGCCCAGCACCGCAGTTCGGCTCCGGCGTCTGAGCGAGGCGAGCAGCGCCGGTGCCCTTGCCCACGACCTTGTACAGCACCTGCACCGCTCCTGCGGGGCGAGCCTCGAAAGTCCCGGCAGGCCGCAGACGCTGAACGGCCGGCGCAGCAGGGTCTCCGGGCCGGGCATGCCGACCATGAAGAACTGGCCCGGGGCCATTTTCCCGGCGATGTCGTCCGCGACGAACTCAGCATGAAGTTCCCGTGCCCGAGATCCTTGTTGCGGAGAAGCCTGACATGCTTTCCAGGATCATGATCGGCAAGAAGAATAGTCAATCCACACGGTCCCGGCAAACGTGCCCCGGACCTTGACGCTTCAGGCGCCTTGGTTACGATACCGGCCTGTCATCCTTTAAGCCGGCCCCGTGAGGCCACAAGGAGATCCTATGGCCCTTCCGAAAAGAGCGTCCGGGTTCTGGACGCGGACGACATCAACCGAGCCCTTAACCGCATCGCCTACGAAATTCTGGAGAGGAACCGCACCCTTGATGTCTGACCCTGGTCGGGATCCGCACCCGCGGCGTGCCGCTGGCGCGGCGGCTGGCGGAAAACTCAAGGAGATCGCAGGCGCCGCCCACCGGTCGGGGAACTCGACATCAACCTGTACCGCGACGACCTCTCGCGCATCGCCGACCACCCGGTTCTCAAGACCACGGAGATCCCGTTCGGCTCGACGACAAGGTGGTCGTGCTGGTGGACGACGTGCTGTTCACCGGCCGAACGATCCGCGCCGCGCTGGACGCTCTGATGGATCTGGGGCGGCCGGCCTGGGTGCAACTTGCGGTGCTGGTCGACCGGGGGCACCGCGAGCTGCCGATCCGGGCCGACTACGTCGGCAAGAACGTCGCCACCTCCAAGCACCGAGCAGGTCGACGTCCGTCTCAACGAAGTCGACGGCGCGGACGAAGTGCTCATCGGACCGATCTGCCGGAGACGAGCAGTCATGAGACTGCGCAGCCGGCATCTTCTGGGCATCGACCGCCTGACGGCGGCCGAGATCACTCTGTTCCTCGACACTGCGGAGAGCTTCGCCCAGGTCGCCGCGCGGGAGATCAAGAAGGTGCCGACGCTGCGGGGCAAGACGGTGGTGAACTTCTTCGTCGAGCCCTCCACGCGCACCCGCTCTTCTTTCGAGCTGGCGGAGAAGCGGCTCTCGGCCGACGCGCTGAACTTCTCCGCCTCGACCTCCAGCTTCGCCAAGGGCGAGACCCTGCTCGACACCGCGCAAGAACCTGGAGGCGATGGCCCCGGACTTCATCGTCATGCGCCACTCGCAGCCGGGCGCCCCCCACTTCCTGGCCCGCCACAGCAGCCGCTCGATCATCAACGCCGGCGACGGCGCCCACGAGCACCCGACCCAGGCGCTGCTGGACGCCTACACGATCCGCAAGCACAAGGGAAAGCTGAAGGGGCTCAAGGTCGCGATCCTCGGCGACATCAACAAGCCGCGTCGCCCGCTCGAACGTCTTCCTGCTCACGCGCATGGGGGCGGATGTGGTGGTCAGCGGCCCGCCGACCCTGATTCCGCGGGAGTTCGAAGCCATGGGCTGCCGGGTGACCTTCAATGGAGGAGGCGCTCGAAGGGGCCGACGTGGTGATGGCGCTGCAGCATCCAGCTCGAGCGGATGCGTGCCGGGGACTTCCCCACCCTGCGGGAGTACGCCCGGCTGTTCGGAATCAACCACACGGCTGACGCTCGCCAAGGACGACGCCATCGTGATGCACCCGGGCCCGATGAACCGGGGAGTGGAGATCTCCGGAGAACTGGCCGACGGCGACCGGTCGGTGATCCTGGAACAGGTGACCAACGGCGTCGCGGTGCGGATGGCCGTGCTCTACCTCCTGGCCGGGGAGCCAGGTCGTGAAACTGCTGCTTAAGAACGGACGGGTCATCGACCCGGCCA
>CAWBPP010000003.1:85000-108947 GCA_963790785.1 Candidatus Polarisedimenticolaceae bacterium | reverse complement strand
TATATGTCATCTATTCGTTCAGTTACGTGTATTTGTTCCAGGTCGCCGACCTGTTGGTGGGATTCCGGCACATACGCGGTATGGAGCTCGCCGATGTACGGGAACGATACATAACCGAACGTATGCAGCCGGAGAGTACCAGGTTCGACTACCTCTGTTGGGACCTTTACGCCGAGGTCACCCGGTGGTACGCGGAGGATGAAGCCCGGCTCGATTTGAGGACCGCAACCCTCCGCGCCATGGAGGAAGGCGACAACCCGACGGCCGACCTGGCCGCACTTGTGGCGCGCCGGATAGTGCAGCACCACCTGGGCACCATGTACCGCCTGGGTATCCACTATGACGTTTTGCCGAAAGAGAGCGACATCCTGGCCTTGAAGTTCTGGGAGGATGCTTTCGGGCTGCTGAAGGAAGCACAAGCGATTCACAAGATCGAAGGCGGAAAGAACGACGGCTGCTGGGTCATGGATCTCCGCGGCGCCGAGGAAGGGTCCGGCGAGGACCAGAAGGTTATCGTCCGGTCCAACGGCACCGTGACCTACGTAGGCAAGGACATCGCCTATCAGATGTGGAAGTTCGGTCTGCTGAACCGGGACTTTCACTACCGCATCCTGGACTGGTCGCCGGTGGAAGAGCTTTACCCGGTCTGGTCCAGCAGCCCCGACGTGGGCGAACCCGGACACCCGGCTTTCGGAAAAGGGCACACAGTCTACAACGTCATCGACACACGGCAGGCGTACCTCCAGAGGGTGGTGGCCCAGGGGCTCGAGAGTCTCGGCCACCCGGAGGAAGCGTCCCGATCCATCCACTTCGCTTACGAGATGGTCGCCCTGACACCAGGCGCCGTCAGGGCTCTCCTTCCCGATCGGGAACTGAGCGAAGAAGATCTTAGGAAGTCCTATCTGGAGATGTCCGGGCGAAAAGGTCTCGGCGTCAAGGCGGACGACCTGATCGACACCCTGGTGACGAGAGCCGAAGCGGAGGTCCGCAACCGCAACCGGGACATGGACGATGCCCAGGTTGCCGCTACCGCTCGCCGGATCGCCGTGGGAGCGTTGCGTTACTACATGCTGAGGTTCTCGCGGAGCCGGGTCGTCGCCTTCGATCTGGACTCCGCCCTGGCGTTTGAAGGCGAGACCGGCCCTTATCTGCAGTATTCGGTGGTCCGTTCCCGGAACATCCTGCGGAAGGTTGCAGGCCGGTTCGGCGAAAACGCGGTGGACGCCGCCATGCTTGCGGAACAGGCCGATCTGAAGCGTGCTTGAAGAAGAAGCGTTGACGGAGCACTGGAACCTGGCCCTCATGCTTTCCAGGGTGCCGGTGATCCTCCGCCAGGCTGTGGACAATCTGGAACTGGCCCTGGTGGCCAAACATGCCTACCTCCTCGCGCAGGCGTTCAATTCGTTTTATCATCGTTATCCGGTGGTGCAGGAAGAAAATGAACGAATCCGGAGCATGCGGACCGCTATGATCCGGCTGTACCACGACGGCATGATTCACCTGCTCGGCCTGATGGGAATCCAGGTTCCCGAGAGGATGTGAGGAACGGCCTGTTCAAAATGCTAAGAGCTCTGGCGCTTGCGACGGTACTGACGGCGCCGGCGGTGGCCCAGGGTGTCCCGATCATCCCGTTTGAAGAGATCCGTCCCGGCATGATCGGCACCGGACTGACCGTCTTCGAAGGCACCGCAATCACCGAATTCCAGGTGGAGATCCTGGGTGTTCTGCCCCGTATCGGTCCGGATCGCAATATCATCCTGGCCCGGTGCACCGGAGGCCCACTGGATAACACCGGCATCCTGGCCGGCATGAGCGGTTCGCCGATCTACATCGACGGCCGACTGGCCGGAGCCCTGGCCTATGGCTGGGGGTTCGCACGGGATCCCATCGCCGGGATCACCCCGATCGAGGAGATGCTGGCCATGACCGCAGCGGCCGGGCCGGCCGGAGGTCCCAGGTCAGTGGTCCAGGTTCCCGGCAGTCCCGGGCTGAATCTGCTGTCACGGGCCGATCGCCTGGACCGTTTCTTTCAGGACCGCCTCTCCGACCTGGCGGCGAAAGGAACCGGATCCCGGGTGGCGCTGCCGGTATCGATTTCCGGTTTCGGCGCCGACGGTTTCCGAAACCTTGCGGATCGTTTCGGCCAGGCCGGACTGCTGCCGCTCCAGGGCGGTGGAGGGCAGGCGGAAGGGAACGGCGGCCCGCCTCAACCCGGGTCGGCGATTGGGGTGAAGCTGGTCCGGGGCGACGTGGAGATAACTGCAACCGGCACGGTCACCTGGGTGGACGGGGATCAGGTGCTCGCCTTCGGTCATCCGATGTTCAGTCTTGGCCGGGTTGACCTTCCCGTGACCGCCGCCCGGGTGGAAGCACTGCTCCCCAGCCTGCAAATATCCTCACGGATCACGCGGACCCTGGAAGAGGTCGGCGCCCTGCGGCAGGACCGGCCATCCGGCATCCAGGGAATCATCGGCGCCCGCCCGCGGATGATCCCGGTCCGGCTGAGATACGGCGACGGCACCGCAGAGCAGACCTACTCTTTCGACGTGGCCGACGACCCGATGCTGGCCCCGGCCCTGGTGTTCTACACCGTGGGCGGCATCCTGGCCGGCAAGGACCGGCCCGGCTCAGCCTCCACCCTGAAACTGGCCGAGGGCTCGGTAATCAAGCTGCAGGGGCAGGACGACGTCTCGCTATCCAACCTGTTCGCCGGGACGAATTCCCAATTTTTTGCCTCCGGAACCCCGGCCTACATCCTGCACCTGCTCATGAACAATGAATGGGAAACCCCCGCCATCGCCGGGATCAACCTGGTTCTGGAGCAGGAACCGGAGCCGAAAATCGGCCGTGTCATCGGTTTGACGCTGGACCGTTACCGGGCCCGGCCGGGAGACACGGTCCAGGTAACGGTGACCATGGCGCCATGGAGGGGGCCGGAGGTAACTATCACTCGGGAGCTGGTTCTGCCGGCCAGGACCCCGCCAGGCAAGGTTCGTATCCAAGCCGGCGGCGTGCTGGAACTACTTAGAGCCGAGGGTTCTGCCGACACGCAGGTCCTGCCCCACCGCCTGGACCAGTTCATCCGGCTCATAAACACTTTACGAAAAAATGACCGGATCTTCATTATGGCTGCCAGACCGGATACAGTTCGGGCCCAGGGCGGCGCCCTGCTTCCGAACCTGCCGCCGTCTGCCGTGGCCCTGCTTGAGACCGGCGAGGCCGGCCCCACCGGAACCCGCACCCTCATGCTGAATATCGCCGAAACATCGATCCCGGTGGAATATCAGGTCCACGGACTGGCGACGGCCATCCTCAAGGTGGAGACGGAGTGAAGAACCTGATTCCTATCCTGGCCGCCGCCATGCTGGCGCTGGCCGGCGCCTCCGTCGCCGGGGGACCGGTGGTCCATACCGAGACGGTGGATCGTCTGCTCCAGGGAAGCCTGGACGGCATCGCCGTGGACAGCAACGGCCGTCTGGCTTTGGCGCCGGTGGCCCGGCCGCTTGCTGAGGGCGGCGGCCTCCCCGGCGCTGCCCGGGGATGGAGCATCGCTGCCGATTCCGACGGCACAACCTACGTTGGGACCGGCCCCGGCGGAACGGTGTACCGCATTCGGCCCGGGCTCGCTCCCGAACCACTGGCCCACCTCCCGGAACCGATCGTAACCGCCCTGGCGGTCCTCGAAGACGGCACGGTCCTGGCCGGCGGCAGCCCGGGAGGGAGAATCTACCGTATCGACGCACAGGGCTCGGCGATCCTCTGGACCGATCTGGAGGAACGGTACGTCTGGGACCTTTCGGTTTCCGCGGACGGACGGGTGTTCGCCGCCACCGGTGAAAACGGGATCCTGTTCGAAATCGATCACCGGGGGATGGCGGAGAAACTGTTCGAGGCGCCGGAGCCGCACCTGGTCCGGTTGCTGCTCCACCCCCGGGGCGGGTTCCTGGCCGGCGGCGGTGGCCGGGGCATGCTGTACCGCATCGATCCGGAAGGACACGGACTGGTTCTGTACGACGACGATCTGGATCAGGTCACCGGCATCGCCCTGGAGCCGGACGGTTCGGTGCTGGCCGCCCTCATGGGGAAGCCGGCCGACAAGCCGGGACCGGCGGCGGTCCGTTTAAGTCTCCCTGCGGAACTCTCCGTGGGGACGCCGGGCAGCCGTGTAGAGGCGTTGGACGAGGCGGCCGCCGAAATCGTCGAGGGCAGGATCGAGGGCCTGCCGTCCGGTCCGGAACGGCTAAAGGCCCGGGTCATCGGACGGGTGGTCCGGATCCTGCCTTCCGGCCATCCCCGGGAACTCTGGTGGTCTCGAACCGAGACACCGTTCGCCATGGCTGCGGACAGCACCGGCCGGTCTGTGTTCGGGACCGGCCCACCGGCCCGGTTGTATCGCTGCGACCGGTCCGGGGTTACCTTCCTCCTGGAACTTCCCGAGGGTATGGCCAGCGCCATTGTGCCGCTCCGGGACAGCATGGCGATAGGTACCAGCAACCCGGCAACGCCGTACGCCCTGACCTGGAACCACCATGAGCCCGGTGTATACCTTTCACCGGCGCTGGACGCCGGCTCCGTAGCCCGCTGGGGTAAGATCCGCTGGAACGGCAGCGGGCTTCCAGGGGAGGTGGAGTTCTTTACGCGGACCGGCAACGGACCGATTCCCGACCGGACCTGGTCCGGATGGGGCCCGGCCAGAACCACTTCCGGAACCGGCGAAGACAGCAGCCCGGACGGGCGCTACCTGCAGTGGCGGCTCCGGATCCTGGGAGGCGGAACCGGTGCATCCGCTTCCGACGTGACTGTGGCGTACCACCCGGGCAACCGCCCGCCGGTTATCGAATCGTTCCGCATCGCACCGGAGCACGCCCCGGACCCAGGACAGACACGGTTTTCCTGGTCCGCCTCGGACCCGGACGGTGATCCTCTGGACGTAGCGCTGGACTACCGTCTCCAGGGTGTGGATACCTGGACGTCGGCTGCCATCATTGCCTCTTCCGACGGCGGGACATGGCAGACCTCCGGTCTCCCGGAAGGTCTGTACCAGGTCCGGGCCCGGGCCGGCGACATTGCCGTTAATAGTTGGCGGGACGGGTTGTGGAGCGAGCCGGCGCCGACCCTGACTGTCCCGGTGGACCGCACACCTCCGGAAGTACGGGTCGTTTCCGGTCCGGACGGCCTGGTCCTCACCGCCACCGATGCCCTGTCGGCAGTGATCCGGGTGGAGGTTCTGTCCGAAGACCGCTTGGTCTACATGGGCCATCCGGCGGACGGCGTGGCAGACTCGCCGGTGGAAATATTCCTGATCCCGGCCGGCGACGCTCCGGCCCGAACGGCGCGCGTAACCGACGGAGCGGGAAACAGGACGGAACAGGCGCTAGACCGGGCACCTCCGGCGAAGTAGAATTCAACCTATGATGATCAGCGGATCCCGCTTCCTCGCGCTTCTCCTTGCAACACTGCTCCTCCTGGCCGCCTGCGGGCCGACGGCGCCCTCTCCGGAAGGTTCTCAGGAGATCCGGGTTGTTCTCACCAACGACCCGTTGACTCTCTCACCCGTAGGCAAAAACGACCGCTATAGCGCACTGATCGGAAGACAGATCACCGACAGCCTGGTGCAGTACGACAGCCGGCTGCGGATCGTCCCCAGGCTGGCCGAGTCTTGGGATGTAACCCCGGACGGCCTGACCGTAACTTTCCACCTCCGACCCGGCGTGCGATGGCATGACGGCGAACCGTTCGTAGCCGACGATGTTCTCCTGACCATCGCCAAAGCCCGGGATCCGGCAACCGAGGCCCGCAGCTACATGGCTCAGTTTGAGCATCTGGTGGAACTGACCGCTCCGGACACCCATACGGTTGTGGCAATGTACAGCCAGCCGAACCCGGATTTCCTCGAGAGCTGGACGATCCCGATCCTTCCCGCCCACCGCATCGAACCGGACGAGGATCTGCTGACTTCGGAATTCGCCTCCCACCCGGTAGGGTGCGGCCCGTTCAGGTTCGAAAGCTACGCGCCGGGACAGTCTCTTATCCTTTCCGCCAACGAAGAGTACTGGGACGGCCGGCCCGGCCTGGACCGGATCGAGTTCCGGGTAATCCCCGACGAGCGCACCTCGTATCAGGCGCTCGTTAGCGGCGACATCGACATGCTGGCGGTCTCCCCTCCGATCTGGCAGGAAGCCCTGGCCTCGGACGAGGCGGCCCACCTCAAACGGTTCACTTATTACAGCCTCAGTTTCTGGTATCTGGCCTGGAACCAGGACCCGACCGGCCCGTTCACCGATTCGGAAACACGCAAGGCGATGATGCTGGCCCTGGACCGGCGGGCTTTCATCGATTCTGTTCTCCACGGCCTGGCTCGAATGGGGACGACCACATATCACCCCGACACATTCTGGGCAGATCCCACTCTCTCCCCCAGGCCGTACGATCCGGCCGGGGCGGCCGCGCTCCTGGCCGCCGCCGGATGGGAAGACCATGACGGCGACGGCGTCCTGGATCGGGAAGGAAAACCGTTCCGGTTCACCCTGCTCTATGCCAGAGGCAGTCAGGAGATCGTTCCAAGGATGGCGGCCTGGATGCAGCAGCAGTGGGCGGTTCTCGGGATCGAGATGGAGATCGAAAACCTGGAATGGAGAGCGTTTCTCGAACGGCGCAACGCAGGCAAGTTCCAGGCGGCTATGGCGACCCTGTCGTTCTCCTCTCCGAGTCCGGACCAGTTTGAGCTGTACCACTCGTCGGCCCGGGAAGGAGGTTTCAACTTTTTCGGACTGAACGACCCGGAGGTGGACCGGCTTCTGGAACAGGGACGGGAACAGTTCAATCCTGAGGAAAGATTGGCGATCTACCACCGGCTGCAGCAGAGACTGTACGAACTGGAACCGCTCGGGTGCGTGTTCCACTTCGCCAGCCCGGTCCTGCACCAGCCGGATTTAACCGGCCTGGAACCATCACCCCTGGACCTTTGGAGACATTGGCCCGGCCCCCGAGCCTGGAGTCGGGACGGCGACCGCCGGTAAGCAGCCATGCGAACAGCCGGCCCATCCCTCCTGCAGAAGGCGGTGCGACGCACCTGCCAGGCTTTCGTTTCTCTCCTGCTGGTCCTGGTGGTGGTGTTTCTCCTGGCCCATCTGGCGCCTGGTGACCCACTGTCCGGCTCGGAAGGCGCCGAATCGTCGTTCCACAGGCTGCCACCGGAACGGGAGCAGGAGATCCGGGATCTCTACCATCTGGACGAACCGCTCCACCGTCAATTCCTGTTGTGGTTCAATGATCTGATCCGCGGCGACCTGGGCAGGTCGTTCCATGACCGCGCCCCGGTGCGGGACAAGATCATGCAACGCCTTCCGATAACCTTCGGTCTGAACCTGTTCGCCCTGGTATTCATGGTCGGCCTGGCGGTCCCTCTGGGAGCGCTGGCGGCCTGGCGACCCAATTCCGCCCTGGATCGCTGGGCCGGGGCCTCGACCTACGGCCTGTACGCCATCCCGGTATTCTGGGCAGGTCTGCTCCTCCAGATCCTGTTCGCCGTCCGCCTGGGCTGGCTGCCGTTGTACGGCATCGCAGCCCCGGACGCCGAGCAGCTCAATTGGTGGATGCGAATGGCAGACCGGGCGGCCCACCTGGTGCTGCCGGTGCTCTGTCTCGGATATGGCGGACTGGCCTACCTGTCCCGATTCGTGCGGGCGAACCTGTTGGAAGGGTCGCAGCCCGAAGTCAAGCGTGCGGCCCGGGCCCGGGGCCTCTCTGAATGGTCAGTAGTAGTCCGCCACGGTTTCCGGCAGGCAGCGGTGCCGCTCCTGACCCTGGCCGGATTCATCCTCCCGTCCATGGTCGGCGGATCGGTAATCGTGGAGGAAATCTTCGCCATCCCCGGGCTGGGGCGCCTCTTCGTGAACGCCGTGTTCCAGCGGGACATCCCGGTAATCATGGGGTTGACGTTGCTGTCCGGAACCGCCACCCTCGCCGGCATCCTGCTGGCCGATCTCGGCTACCTGGTCCTGGATCCCCGGGTGCGCCGTGGCTAGCCGCCGCCGGTTCACCCGTCCGCTGGCAGGTGGGCTGATCCTCCTGGCCACGATCTTCTCCGCCGGTCTGGCGGCGCCCTGGATCACAGCCGACCCGGCCAGAATTGACCTGCAACAGATCCTGCAACCGCCGTCTCCGGAGCACTGGCTGGGGACCGACGGGCTGGGGAGGGACCTGGCCGCCCGGGTCCTCCACGGCGCCCGGATCTCTCTGGCCATCGGCCTGATGTCTGCCCTCCTGGCCCTTCTGGCCGGGATCCCCCTGGGCGCCGCCGCCGGCTATCTGGGCGGCGCGGTGGACAGCGTAATATCAAGGATAATCGAGGCGGTACTGTGTTTCCCCGCCCTGCTCCTGCTCCTGGCCCTCCTGGCCTCCGACCCCCCGGTCTTGCGCTCCCTCCCGGATGTGGCCAAGCTGGCGGCGATCATCGCACTGACCGCCTGGATCCCTATCGCCCGCTACCTTCGGGGAGAGTTCCTGCGGCTGGCAGGCTCCGACCTGGTGACCGCCGCCCGGGCCAGCGGGGCCGGTCACCTGCGGATCATCCTCAGGCATCTGCTCCCTTCCGCCCTGGCCCCGGTCCTGGTGACCGCCGCCTTCACCGTGGCCGGAGCCATTACCCTTGAGGCGGCTATCTCTTTCATAGGGCTTGGGATACAGCCGCCGACACCTTCCTGGGGAGGGCTTCTCACCGAAGCCCGGCACCATGTAGACAGTGCCTGGTGGCTGGCCCTGTTCCCGGGCCTGGCCCTGTTCCTGACCGTGCTGGCCTGCAATCTGGCCGGTGAAGGGCTCCGGGACCTGCTGGATCCGGGAAAAACGTCAAAATAAAGGGCAATCGTGTCCGTTATGAACCGTTGTCCAAGGCCGGCCGGTCCGGGTTCAGGCTGCCTGTGCGGTACCCTTCGAGGTCCATCGCCACAAACCGGAAACCGGCCTCTTTCACCGCCAGCACCACCAGGCGGCGGATTTCCGGATCCTGGATCAGGCGATCGCCTTCCGGATCCAGTTCCAGCCGGGCAATATCGTCATGGTGCCGGACACGGATCTGGATAAATCCCAGTTTTTTGAGCATTTTCTCCGCGCGGCCAACCTGGGCCAAGCGCTCGGGAGTAACAATGGAACCTACCGGAATTCGTGAAGACAGGCAGGCGGCGGCCGGTTTGTCCCTTACCGGCAATCCGGCCACGGCCGCCAGGTCCCGGATATCATTCTTTGTAAGCCGCCCTTCCAGGAGAGGGGCCAGCACCCCGGCCCGCTCCGCCGCCTCCATTCCAGGGCGAAAATCGCCGGTATCGTCCAGAATCGCCCCGTAGGCTACGGCGTCATAACCTCGTTCCGCGGCGCACGCTCTTAGCACCTCGAACAGCTCGGTACGGCAATGAAAGCAGCGGTCCCCCTGATTGGAGCGATAGCCCGGCCGCTCCATCTCGTTCGTTTTGAGTACTTTCCAGTCCGCATCGAGATACCCGGCCACCTCCCGCGCATCATCCAGGTCTTCGTCGCTCAACGAATAGGAACCGCCGGTAACCGCCAGGACATTATCCCGGCCCAGGGCCGCAAGGGTGAGCCACAACAACACGGCGCTGTCCACTCCACCTGAAAGGGCGACCACCGCCCTTTCGGCCTGTCCGCGTATATAAGAAATGATGTATTTTTGCTTTTCCTGCAGATTACCAGGCCCGTACAACCCTGTTCTCCCTTGCAACCATTCCCATCGAGAGGTTGATCCCCAAAAATGCCGTTGAATATCGGATTCTAGCATCAAGTTTGATACTCCCGGCTGCGGTCCCGAGAACCGCATCCGAAAGCGCAACTACCTTGACAATGCCACGAGGTGACCGTAAATCTTGCGTACCCTTTTTAGGGAAGTGTGTATTTCGCAGTATTTTTGGTGTTTTTTATTTTGTTGTACCCAACAAGTTTTCAAGACAGGAGGAGGGTATGCAGATGAGCTGCATGGCAGGACGGAAACGTCTGCTTATGGTCTCGGCGGTAACTTGCCTCGTGCTTCTGCTTGCCGTGAACGGCATAGCGGCCGGCGAGAAACCCCAATCGGCCTTCGAAGAGGACAATGAGTCCGGCTTCACCACCACGCTCGGCGTGGAAGAAGACAACATTCGTAGGGCTACGTATTACGATCGTACGAACTACGAATGGCCTCTCGCGGCCGGCCCGTTTTACGGGGAGGTCAGCGTGGCCCTCAAGCGGACGCCAGGCACCCTGCACACGCGGGTGGGCAGCTTCCGCTTGGTCGATCAGGACAGCGGCATCCCCGCAGCCCTGCGCACCACCAACCACCTCAGTGCAACAGGGGTGCAGTACTTCGTGATTCAACTCGATCCTGCGGCCTTTCAAACGCAGAAAGCCTTGGACGCCCTCATGGACGCGATCCAGGCCGGCGGTGGCGCCGCCATGACTCCGATGGCGATCACCTCCCATCTGGTCCGCTTGACACCTGCGGCGATGGCGGCGGTAGAAAGTTCCGCCGGCGTAATCCACATCGAGCCGTATCACCCGGCGTTCAAGCTCAGCCCGCTGATCGGCAAACAGCCACTGAGCGACCCGTTCCGGGCTTCTTCCGAAATTTATACCCTCGACCTCACGCTGCATAAAGGTGAAGATGCCGGTGCAGTCGCCGCCGTTCTTTCCGAGATGGGCGGCAATGTCCTGGTGGCTAACGACTCGCTGGTCCGCGTGGAGATCCACCGGTCCTTGCTAGGCGATGTGGCCGCTCTCGAACCGGTGTTCCTGGTTGACGAGTGGCAGAAACTGTTCACGCACGCTGAAGAAACCACCAACGTGATACAGACCGGCGACTTCTTCGCCGGCGGCATCGAAGCTCCCTCCCCGTACCACAACGCAGGGCTTCGGGGCGGCGGCCAAGTCATGATGATTCTGGACAGCGGTATCTCCGTCGATGCCGGCGACATGTCCGAAACCGACAGCGACCCCGGCACAGTCGGACCGACCCACCGCAAGGTTCTGGTCAACGCTGCTACCGACCTGTTCGGCGGCCTCGGAGACACCCTTTCCTGCGACGACCCGCTGCTGGGCGGCTTCACCCACGGGCAGGTCGTTGCGGCCACCGCCCTGGGCTGGGCCACCGACGTGGATACCGCCTACGGCACCGGCTTCTTTGCCCTGGACGAGAACGGCAACCAGTGGGCACTGGACGGCGTCGCCCCCGAAGCGAAAGTCGTTTTCTACGACGGCAACGTGACCCCGGCCACCGGCAACTGCGGCGACGCGGAGAATGACGGGATCAGACCCGGCAATCTATATACCTCCCCCAGCGACGGTTCCCTGGGCGTATCGCACACGACCCACGGCGCTCATGTGGTCAACTTCTCCTGGGGCAGCCTCAGCAATACATACGGTCTCAATGCCATCGACATCGACGACTTCCTGTTCGAGAAGGAAGACGCCATGGTGTTCGTCTCCGCCGGTAACGCCGGCGCCGACGATGACGCCGACGGCATTCCGGATCCCGGGACCCTGGGCGCACCGGCAACCTGCAAGAACTGCCTCGCCATCGGCGCCACGGGCAACGCGAACGCAATCGGCGAGCGCAGGAGCGAACGTGACAAGGCGTGGTTCTCCTCCGTCGGCCCGGCGCCGGGAGGCCGGATCGCTCCCCAGCTCATGGCCCCCGGCCAGGAGCGAAGTGACCCGGGAATGGGTATGGACTCCGAGTTCGCATGTCGCTCCAACGACAACGACCAGACCGGCGCTGTCGAATGCGACGTCAACAGCGACTTCTCCGGAACCAGCTTCGCCTCCCCTGCAGCCGCAGGTGCGGCGCTCCTGGTCCGGGATTACTTCGCCAAGGGGTTCTACCCTGACGGCACCGACACCAACACGAGCAACGCCTCCGACCAGAGAGCCAATGTTTCCGGCTCCCTGGTGAAAGCTGCTCTGATTGCCAGCGCCGACTTCTTGGTTAACCCCCTCGGCGACGATACCTACAACGAACTCGGCTACAACCTTACGGTACGGCACCGGTTCAACAGCGAGCAGGGCTACGGCCGGATCCAACTGGACAACGTCCTCCCGCTGCAGGCCTGGTCCCTGAGCCCGGTCGGCATGATCGTCAAGGACGGCGGAATCACCGGCGACGTGTTCGGCGACCTGTCCGGCCTGTCCGGCGTCATGCCCATAGGAGGCGGCACCCAGTCCGAGCAGTTCGAACTGTGTGACGACACCCAGGAACTGCGCGTATCCCTGGTGTGGCTGGAAGCATCCGGCGAAACGATGCTGAACGACCTCGACCTGGAAGTTGAGGCCCCCGACGGCACGATCTTCTTCGGCAACTACTTCACCGACGACAATAACCGTTCCGGCGCTCTGGACACCGGAGAGGACTGCCCTGCCATCGGCGGAACCGCCGCCAACAACAGCATCGACTCCGGCCCCTGGTCGCTCCCGACCTGCCCGAACTCGATACACGACACCGACAACCCGATGGAAGCGGTGATGCTGTCTCCCGACTCTGACGCCAACGGGGTCACCGACGACGAACTACAACCAGGTCGCCGGCCTGGACGGCATGTGGACCATCCGTGTGATCGGGGGCACCATGTCCGCCGATACCAACTACGCTGTAGTTGTTACCGGCGGCGTCTGCCTCGGTTCCTCGGTCCGTTTCGATGCCGGCAACTACGTCTGCAACGACTCGGCCTTTATCACCGTCAACGACATAGACGACCCCACCTACGACCCGGCGGCCGGCCTGACCGAGGCCGAAATCTCCAGCCGCGTCAGCGTGGACGTGCTCGACACGGACGAAGTGACGGTGCTTGACACCGAAACCGGCCTGGTGTTCACACAGCAGGGAACCGGTCTGCGGTTCCTCTCCGATGCGATCCAGATGTCAGACGGGACCGCGTTCGATCCCGGCAACGGCATTCTGGACGTCCGCCACGGTCAATTCATCCGGGTGAACTACCAGGATGAGAGCACCGACGCCGGCGTCCTGCCAGGCGACCTCCAGCCGGTCGGCCACCAGCAGGGTAAACTGCGCCACTTCCGTCCAGTTCGGAAGCCTGGTGTTCGGTAAGATCGGAGCCGACGGCATCTTCTCCATCGACGGAGGCTGTGAAACCAACCTGCTCGGCATATTCGACTTCGGTTTCCCGGACGAGTACATGGACGCCGGCGAATCGGTGGGCTACGCCCTCGCTTTCACCAGCAATGAGTCCGAAACGCTGATCGACGTCATCGCCTCGCTGCGCTGCGTCGAAGCTGACCTGGACAGTCCCGAAGACTGCCTGCCGGGCAGCAACGACTGCGACGATCCGAACCGCGAGAACAACCCGCCCTGCACTGGCGTTACCATCACCGACTCTCCCAAGGTTGTCGGCGACATCCCGCAGGGCGCTTCCATGGCGGCGTACTTCAACGTCACCGTCGACGGAACGGTCTCCCCGATGGACGAGGTCGAAATGGTCCTCGGCCTTGCCTCCCCCGCCTCCGGCAAGTCCACCGCAGGTCTGGCGATTTCCCGCCACATCCTGGACGTAGACGCAAGCTCGACCTACTACAGCACCGACTTCCCCTTGGGTGGCAGCGTGATCAAGGACTACGACAACGATGAGATCCTTGACGTGGTCACCGAGGACTGGAACGACTTCTACCTGGACTACAGGATCGAATCCTGGACCTATGCCGACCTCACCAGCACGAACCCGGACCTGGCCTTCCTGGCCCCGTTCGACTTCGACAGCAACAGTGGCGGGTTCCAGGTCGGTATTACTTCCAACACCGACCTCAACCTCGTAGTAGCCAAGCCGACCCTTTGGGGTGAGGACCTGAACTTCGACGGTTTGGGCCAAGCCGAAGAGTTGACCCGCGACCCGGCAGGTACTGCCGGGCTGGACTTCGGTTACAGCACCGCCGGCGGCTGCGGCTGGCAGACACAGAACGGTCTGCCACTTGACGACGGCGGCGTGTGGCATACCGGTCTTATCGGCGACAACGAGGGCACGGAAACAGAGGCAAACTGCCTCGCCGACGGCGACAGCGGCCCGAACATGTGCCAGGCAACCGAAAACAGCATCGGCACGAGAGAAGGCCAGCTGATGTGGGTCGAAATCCTCAAGACGCCGGAAATCAACAGGATCGATCCGGACAAAACCGTCGAGATCGTCGATTTCGCCTGGAACCAGACCCAGGACATCGCCACTATCGTCGAGGCGTTCTCCTGGGAGTTCGACAACGATCTCGACTCACTTGAGCCGGTTGACCTGTCATCCGACACCACTTTCCTTAATATCATGTGGGGCGAGTTCGGACCGATAAACAACTCGGGCAACCCGCAGCTCAGCTCTCCCCACCATACCGGAATGAACGGCGGATTCTCCATGTTCGCCCAGTACGATCCTATCGGGGAGGACTTCTTCAACGGCACCATCGGCAACAACCGCGTGGGTGAGCAAAACTGCTACTTCACGGTTGTGGGTGTGGCGGCTACCGCATTCGGCACCGCGCTGCCGATGGACGACGACATCGACCAGGACACCGACGGCCTGACCGATGAGTACGTGCTCGCCAACGGTCCTCTGCGCAACTACGACATCTCCACATTCAACGGACCTGATCTCCGATATACCACATGGGAGGACATGTTCGGCGATTCCGGCAATACGTTCCAGGGCGGCCTGGGCTACATAGTGCTGGAAGGCACCACGGTGAACGCCGCCAAGGGCAAGAGCTACGGCGTAACCGTCGACGACGTCGTCGTCGAATGGAAGGAGACCGAACTGGTACCGGACGCCACCGACTGCACAGGTGCAGGCGAGTGCGCTTCCCTGGACCTCCATACCTTAAACTTCTACGAGGGCGCGGCGATCATCCAGGTGACCTCCATCGAACGGACGCCACCTGCGCAGAACGACTGCAACTGGGATGGCGACCTTGACGACCCGACCGACGACAACGACTGCGACGACGACGGAACTCCCGATCTGGTAGTCGAGGCCTACAACGCCGACCGTGTAGACTCGGAATTCTTCTACCTCAACAACACCGGGAACCCTGTGAACCCGCATGAGTACAAGGGGGAGATCGCAATCTCGCCCGGCTTCGATGTCGATGGTGTTCTCAATAACGGTCACTTCGAGGGCGGCGTGCTGTTCGTTCAGCAGATAGGCACCTCAATCCCCATCGTCCAGGTGGAGTACATCGACGAAGGCTGCATCGACGATCCGAACCCGGACAAGCGGGGTATCCGGTACGCTTCCACTTCCGTGTTCATGGAAGTGGCCAACATGGCGATGGCCGGATTCACCCTGGATGACAACAACGACCACGACGGTTTTGCCGACGCCGGCGAAACCGTGTACATGACCATTACGCTGAAGAACAGCTCGCCTGAAGACTTCACCAACGTAGTGGCCCGTCTCTCCACCAACTCGCCTTACATCGAGTGCATCACCAGTGGCATGGCTGCCATCGGCGACATGGCTGCGATGCAGGAAGCGACTGCGACTACGGCATTCTCCTTCAAGGTTAGGGAGGACATCGACCGCGTCGGGGTCTACGACGACCTGTCAGCGGAGTTCGCCATCAACGTGTCCGGTTCAGGGTTCAGCACCCTGAACGCGCCTGTCAGCATGGTTATGGACCTGGACCTGGACGTAGCCGTCCCCGGTACCGGCCCGACGACGTGGTCTGAGGCGTTCGATGCAGGCACCTTCGGCCAGTTCACTACCATGAATATCGACCAACCGCTGGCCGGCAGCAACGCAAACTCCGACGGCTACCGCTGCCAGTACAGCGACCCGGACAACATCAACGCCAATGCGTATGGTCGCGACATGTGCTATCTCGGCAACAACGCCACAGACCCGTTCGTGGGCGACCTGATGTACGAGTTCCATGTCCACGACCAGTTCGATGCCCGACGGCGGCCGCGCTTTCAGCGCTCCCAACTCGCTGCATCTGGGCACACATGCCGATCCAAGCGACGCCGGTGAGGACACTACGGGCCTCGGCCAGCTGGACGCCATTGTCACTACCTTGCCGTTCAACTTGTCCTCAGAAGCCGCATCAACGCTTAGCTTCAAACACCAGAGTCTCCATGATCGATGACCGCACCGTGAACGTACCTGGCAACCAGACCCCGGACAGGGTTGCCGTAATGGTCAAAAAGGTTGATAGTGGCGGCGTCGAACAGGGGGTCTGGATCAAGGTCGATCCGTACAAGAACGTCCATCACGTCCAGGGTACGGATTTCTTCTACGAATGTCTGTTCGACCCGATCGATGACGGAAGCACCGAGGACGACTTCTTCGATCCGGAAGATCCGTTCGCACGCTACCGGACCGTCAACCACCTGTTTCCCCGAGTTCACATACGCGGACATGGGGAACACGCGGTTCGACGCTCCATTCGATCCGCTCCACATCGGCGATGCCTCGGAAATCGGGGAATCGTTTGAAGGAGAAGTCGGCCCGGGCACATGGGTCGAATCCAAGTACGACCTGGCACGGTACGTTGGCCAGCGCCTGAAGATGCGGTTCATTTACACCACCATCGCCGTCGATTCGCCGGCGACCACCATCGACGAACTCTTCGATCTGGATAATGGCTGGGTGGGTGACGACGGCTGGTACATCGATGACATCACTGTCACCAATACCTTGCTAACGCCGGCCACTATTGTGGCGGACGTGCACGATCCCGCATTCATCCCCGACGCGACTGCCTGCACAACGCTGGCCGACAATCTCGGGGCGGTTCTCACCAGCGACCTGGAAGCGCAAAGTCACATCGTCGGGATTCCCGGCGGTCTAATCAACCTCACCGCCGAGGCAAGCACCGTCGGTGCCTGTCAAGGCACGCTGCAGTACCAGTTCTGGAGTGACGACGACCTGAACAGCATTGTGGACAGCTCCGACACGTTGCTCAGGAACTGGACCGACAACCCGGTCCTCTCTGCTGTCCCGGCCGGCGACACCCGCTACGCCGTGGTAGTGCGCTGCAGTGCAGACCTCACCTACACAGGCGGGACCAACACAGCGTTCCTGGATGTGGGCGTGAATTGCCCGTCTACCGGGACCGCGATGGCTGATGAGTTCATGCAGACCATCGGTTTCAGCACCAAAACCACCATGGCATGGGAGGCCGCCGCAACCGTGGATGCGATCTATGGCGATCTGTCCTCCGCGCTTACGGTGATCGGCTACCTGGCCAACGGCGTCAACACAGACACCGTGGATGCCACAGCAACACCCGGGTTCCGGCACCGGGTACTTCTACCTTGTCCGGCAGGTCAGCGGCCCATTGTGCAACCAGGTACTTCCCGGCACCTGGGGCAGCACCGCCCGCGACCTCGATACTGCCCTGATCTACTCAGGGTAAATAGTTCCCAGCAAGGGGAGGGACTTCGGTCCCTCCCCTTTTTTTGTTCCAAAACAGGCGGAAGATACTGCTCGAACGTGCCTCTGCAGGCCCTGTGGAGCCCGGGCAAGCGCTTGGCTGGGGGCGAAAGCCTGGGGTTGGACGGGGAACGTTCTGGACCCTCTCACGAGCCTCTCATAGTGGAAACAAGATTGTGCACAGGTCCCTTCATCTTGTTCGGTGATCACCGTTTACCCCCTGCCGATCCGTAGAGTCGGGTCAGCGGCGTACGGATGCGGTCATCGTTCTTCGATTCCGGACGGTGACAACACCAGGACAACGAAAAACAACCGCTCCCCATGTCCTGGTTTCCTGGCATCGATTCCGCTCTGCTACCGGCTATGGAATGGCGTCGCACACCGGTGGAGCGGATCCCGCGCAACCGGTTCCGCCCCCGGTTCTGCCCCCACAGGGACTGCATCGCCCACACCGAGCAGGGTTCCCATTTCAGGTGTGTCCGGAAGGGATCCCACACCCGGAAATGTGACCGGCGCACGATCCCCCGTTTCCTGTGCAAGAGCTGCGATCGGACATTCTCCCTGCAATCGTTCGCCGCCACGTACTATCTCAAGCGGCCGAAACTGCTGCTGCCGGTCGCGGCCGGCCTGGTGGCCGGCTCGGCGGCGCGGCAGATCGCAAGGAGCCTGGGCTGCTCCCACACCACGGTGGTCCGCCTTGGGAACCGGCTCGGTCGGCACGGGATTCTTCTGCAAGGTCTGGCCCTCCAAAACATCGACGATATTAAGGAATCGGTGGTCCTGGATCACTTCGCAGGTTTCCAGTCCTGCCAGGAGATGCCGCTAGGGGTCGGCACCACCGGTCGGTTCCAGGAGCCTGTTTACCTATGACCTGGATCCGGTCCCCTACCGCCTGGGCGGCAAGATGACGGCGCCGAGGCAAAAAGCGGCTCCAGGGGCTGGAATCCCGGTACGGACCGCTTCCCAAGGGGAGTTTCAGGGACTCGACGGCGGCGATAGTAAGGTCGCTGCTGCGGAAGATTCCGAAGAATTCCACGCTCTATCTCGTCACCGACAAGCACCCGGCCTACGGGCCTGGGATACGTGGTCTGTCCGGAGCAGGAAAGATCCGGCACGAGGTCCATCCGAATCCGGAGCGCGGCGAGAAAGGGAGCCGGCGCAGCCTTAAGGCGATCGCCAGGGACCGTGCGATGTTTCCGGTGGATTTGCTGCACAAACTGTTTCGCCATTCCAGCGCCAACCACAAGCGGGAGACCATCGCCTTCGGAAAACGGGGCAATGCGATCATGCTCCGGCTGTTTCTGCTGATCGTGTGGCGGAACTTCATCAAGGATCGCTCTGAGCGGAAACCGACCCGACGATCACCGGCCATGGACCTCGGTCTGGCCGACCATCGCTGGACCTGGAGAACACTGCTCAGCCAACGCCTGTTTCCCGAGAGGGTGAAAGTGGAGGAGCGCTGGATGGTCCTGTACCGCCAGGAGATGATCACTCCGGCAGTGGGGCGCAACCTGCTTCACGCCGCTTCGAACGCCTTTTAATCAAAACCAACAGCCGATCGATGCATGCCCGGCGCTCAAGTATTCATGTCAATTCTTGTTTCCACTATGGTTTCCACTATGTTCTTTGATCAGGTGCTCACGCGCCCGTCGGGTCACGCGCCGTCCTTTCGGAGTGCGATCGAGGAAACCAATCTGCAGCAGATACGGCTCGTAGATCTCTTCCAGGGTGCCCCGATCCTCCCCCACCGCTGCCGACAACGTGTTGAGACCGACCGGACCGCCGTCGAATTTCTCCAGGATCGCCAGCAGAATGCGGCGGTCCATCTGCGCCAGACCGTAGCGATCGACTTCCAGCCGGGTCAGTGCGCTGCGAGCGCCATCACCGGTAATGACCGCCTCACCGGCCACCTGGGCGAAATCCCGGACCCGCTTCAAGAGCCGGTTGCAGACCCGCGGGGTTCCGCGGGATCGCCCGGCGATCTCCTCCGCCCCGTCTGTGCTCATTTCGACGCCCAGGATTGCGGCGGAGCGGCGGGCGATGGTTGCCAGGGAGTCGTGGTGGTAGTAGTCCAGGTGGTGGACGATCCCGAACCGGTCCCGGAAAGGTGGCGATAGCAGTCCGAACCGGGTGGTCGCCCCCACCAGGGTGAACCGGGGCAGGTCCAGACGCACGGTGCGGGCCGCCGGACCGGCGCCAATCACCAGGTCCAGGGCAAAGTCCTCCATAGCCGGGTACAAAATCTCTTCCAGGACCTTGCCCAGACGGTGAATTTCGTCCACGAACAGGATTTCGCCCTCCTGCAGATTGGTCAGGATCGCCGCCATGTCCCCGGCTTTTTCAATGGAAGGTCCGGAAGTCTGACGAATCGGCGTGTCCATCTCCCGGGCAATAACATGCGCCAGAGTCGTCTTGCCCAGACCGGGCGGACCATACAACAGGACGTGGTCCAGCGGCTCACGCCGCTGCTGCGCCGCTTCCAGGAACACCGCCAGGTTGGATTTCACCTTCTCCTGGCCGATATACTCGGACAGCGTACGAGGTCTGAGGGTCTTCTCCAGCGCCTGTTCCGCCGGTCCCTCACTTTCGCTGCCCAGCAGAGGTTCACCGTCCACCCTGTCCTCCGACCGTTTCAACGGTTCAGGCCCCGCAGGGCTGACCGTAACAGATCCTGGAGATCGGGCAACCGTCCGTCGATATCGTCCAGCACCTTGTCCACGGCCCGGTAGGCCGCATCCTCACTGTAACCGAGGTTCGAGAGCGCCGAGGCGGCATCGTGACGCCGAATGCGACGCTCGTCCATGCCGAGCCCCTTCGGCCGTTCCGGTTCACCTGGAACGGTCTCGACGCCTTCCTTTTCCATGCGGTCCCTCAGTTCCAGAACGATCCGGGCGGCGGTCTTCTTCCCGATGCCGGGCACCCGCTGGATACGGCTCTGATCCTGCTCCCGCACCGCCTGGCGGAGTTCCGCAGGACCGATGCCCGACAATGTGGACAGCGCGAGCCTGGGCCCAACGCCGGAAATAGAGGTCAGGTGCAGGAACATGGAACGCTCCGCCACGGTGGCGAATCCGAACAGTGTGATGGCATCCTCCCGGACATGGGTGTAGACATGCAGCTCCACCTCTGCGGCATCCGCTTCCGAGACCTGGTAGTAGGTGCTCAGCGGGATCTGGAGATCGTAGCCTACGCCGCCCACATCCAGCTGCAACCGTCCCGGTTCGCACTGCCAGACCGAGCCGCGCAGCCGGCTGATCATGCCTTGCTCCTCAGGACGGCTGCCTTGAGCCCTCCATGGGCCAGGTGACAGTAGGCGGCAGCCAGCGCGTCGGACAGATCGGTGGAGCCGCCGTCCAGCCGAACAGCCAGCACTGCCTGGACCATGCGACGGACCTGTTCCTTGTCTGCCCGGCCGCTACCGGTGACGGCTTTCTTGATGGTGGCCGGGGTGTAATCTTCCACCGGTATCCCCAGCCGGCCGAGAACCGCCAGGAGTACGCCCCGGGCGTGCGCCAGTTGGAGGGCAGACCGTGCGTTGACCCCGTGGAACGGCGATTCCACAACCGCCACGTCGGGACGGCTCCGCGCGAGGACCGCTGCGAACTGGTGCTCCAGAGCGGCCAGCCGCCGGGCAAAGTCCAGGTTTCGCGGAAGGGAAATCACATCCGCCGCTACCATGATCGGCCTGGATGCGGTGCCTTCGACCAGCGCCCAGCCGGTTCGCACGGAACCCGGATCAACCCCCAGCACCAGCACCGGTTCAACACCCGACCGCTGGCCGGCCCGGTGCTCTTCCGGTATCAGCCGAGTTCGGATTCATCAAAATCAAGATTGGCGGACACCTTCTGAACGTCATCGTGGTCATCGATGATCTCCAGGAGTTTGATGCACTGTTCCGCTTTCTTGCCGTCCAGCCTGACCATGTTGGACGGGACCATGATAATGCCCGCCTCCATAGGCACGATGCCGGCCTCCTCCAGCGCCTCGCTGACGCCGTTGAACGCTTCGGGTCCCGTTTCCACCTCAAACAGGTCGCCGTCCCGGGTAAGGTCGTCCGCCCCCGCCTCCAGGGCGACCTCCATGAGTCGGTCTTCGTCCACCGCATCCACCGCCACCTGGAAATTGCCGCGTTTCTCGAAGATCCAGGCCACGCTGTTCGGCTCCGCAAGATTCCCGCCATGCTTGGAAAGGATGTGCCGGATCTCCGGGGTGGTGCGCATTTTATTGTCGGTCAGGCACTCGATGTACACCGCCACCCCTCCCGGACCATACGCCTCGTAGGCAATCTCCTCGTAGGTCACTCCCGGAAGTTCGCCGGTGCCCTTCTGAATCGCCCGCTTCATGTTGTCGGCAGGCATGTTGGCCGCTTTGGCCGCCGCAACCGCCGACCTGAGCCTGGGGTTTCCTTCAGGATCGCCTCCGCCGAGACGGGCGGCGATGGTCAGTTCCTTGATGATTTTGGTAAACACCTTGCCGCGCTTGGCATCCGTCGCAGCTTTCTTGTGCTTGATGGTGCTCCATTTGCTGTGTCCGGACATACCGATCCTCGCTTGGGAATGGGTCGATTTTATCACAGATGGAGTTCCACCCCGGGCCCTTGCGGACCGGCCGGGACGAGAATCACCGACAGCAAGGCTCAGAAGGTGTAACGGATGCCGATCCCTAAAGAAAACCCGTTGTACTTCAGGTCGCCGCCCTGAACATAATACCGGCCTATGTCCAGGATGCCGTCCAGCGCTTCCGGGTCAAAGACACAGTACGGAGCGTTGGCCTGGTTGGCGCAAAATTCTTCTGCGGTCACACCGGCAGGCAGGATGACGCCTTCTTCCGGCACAACGGAACCGCCGTCCACCAGGCCGCCGACCTTGATATCAACCGGGCCGTACTGCAGTCGGGTTGGCCAGTGGTGACGTCTGCAACTCCGTCAGGTTCGGGACGCTGATCCCAAGGCTTCTGTCGCCATTAATCCGGATCTCCATCGACCTGGAGGCCAGGGTATAGCGCAGATCCAGGAAGGCGGCCCATTTCCGCTTGAAGCTGTATTCGGCGCCGCCGACAACATGCCACTCAAATGTGTCCGGGGTCTTTACGGTAATGCCGGACAGGTCCTCGGTGGGGCCGGGAATACCCACATACCCGATGCCACTCTGAGCCAGTCCGAGGAAACCACCTGCCGACTGGTCCAGGCGCATGGACAGGGTGTTCAACTCATCGCTCGGTTCGAATCCGACAACGGTGTAACCGATGCCGGCGCCTATGAACGGGTTGAACGCCGTACGGGGCCGGAAACGGGCCAGGGCAGTCAACTGGATCGGGATTTGTTCCACCGTGCCGCACGGAACCCTGAACGCGGCGTAATTGAACGGATTGATCTCGGTTACTTCGACGAACGGGAACTCGGCCTGCACTTCGATATCGCCCAGGTCGCCGGTCTGGTAACCGACGGAAGCCTCCAGCACCAGAATCTTGTTGGGTGCGTACTGCAGCGCAGCCATGGACCTCATCGCCGCTTGCTGCGTTAACTCGCCGAAGACCGCGCTGTCCTCGCGCGGATCGTTGAAGGTGAGCGTTACCACTCCAGCGTCCTGATCGACTACAGACAAAACATTGGCCGCAGCGCTACTGACCGCGTCCCGGGAATTGTACCCGCCGTAGTCGAGACTGAACCGGAACCGCTTCTCGACATCTTCCGCCAGTAACGGGGTACCGGCGAGCATGGCCGCAATCAACATGCACAAAAAGAGCCTGCTGTTTTTTGACGCGTCATTGGAATCCTAGCCCCCGTTCAGCATCCGCCCGCACTGCCGCACGGAATCAAAATATAATCTACCGAGAACTTACCTTTCACCAACAATACTGCGATCAGGAAACATCGTTATACGCCGCTAAATCATACAGGGTCAAGAGTAAATCGCCCGTACATGCTGCGTATGATCAGCACAGCCTCCGCCAAAAAGAAAGGCCCGCCGTTCAGGCGGGCCTTTCAGCATAATAATCCTGGCAACGTCCTACTCTCCCACGCAGTTCCCCACGCAGTACCATCGGCGCTGAGGGACTTAACGGCCGTGTTCGGAATGGGAACGGGTGTGACCCCCTCGCTATGATCACCAGGAAAACTGAATAGTAGAATGAGCGCCGGCCACATGATCCAATCTGTGTGAAAGTATCAATAAGTGGTCAAGCCTCACGACCGATTAGTACTGGTAAGCTAAATACATTGCTGCACTTACACATCCAGCCTATCAACCTCGTAGTCTTCGAGGGGTCTTCAGCCACCGAAGTGGAGGGATACCTCATCTTTGGGTGGGCTTCGCGCTTAGATGCTTTCAGCGCTTATCCTTTCCGAGCACAGCTACCCAGCGATGCTCCTGGCGGAACAACTGGAACACTGGAGGCTCGTGGTTTCCGGTCCTCTCGTACTAGGAAACCATCCCGTCAAGTATCCTGCGCCCACAGAAGATAGGGACCGAACTGTCTCACGACGTTCTAAACCCAGCTCACGTACCGCTTTAATTGGCGAACAGCCAAACCCTTGGGAC
>CAWBPP010000003.1:0-80000 GCA_963790785.1 Candidatus Polarisedimenticolaceae bacterium | reverse complement strand
TTTTTTTCGCCATTGTTCGATTTTGTCCATGATTATTATAAATATCAGAGAACAAACAGCTTTGTACTCCGTGGCATCGAACTGGGCTGTCTCTGCTTTGATTTATTTGCGCCATTATAGCGCATTTAAGTTTACAGATCCTGCCGACGGCTCCGCCCCGGCCATGCCACAGCCGGAGTGCTACAATGCGCTGCTTCAACACCAGCGATCTGAAAGGATCCCTAATCATGTCACGAATCCAGTTCCAGTCCACGGCAATCATGCTCCTGGGAGCGCTCCTGGCCCTGACCCCGGCAACCACGGCCCAGCAGGTCCGGGATCCACTACGACCGGACGCGCCCTCAACCCAGCCGGCGCCGGTAGAGAGTCAATCCGCCGATCTCTCGGTGGCCGGGGAAAAGGTCGCAGCCGGGGATCTGGCGGGTGCGGAGGTGATTCTCGAGCCGATGCTGGAACAGTTTCCCGACGATCCGCTGCTGCTGCTCATGCTCGGCGAGATCCGCCTGGCCCTGGGGCAGACAGACCAGGCCCTCCCCCTCCTCTTGCATGCCGCCGAGATCTCCCCGGAGCGTATGCGGGTGCAATTTCAGCTGGGATCGGCGCTGGCGGCATCAGGACGGACCGAAGAAGCCCTTGCTGCTTTCGGGCGGGAACTGGAAAACAGCGACAATCAAGAGCTTCAGGTGATGAGTCTGCTCAATCGCTCATTCCTCCTTCAGAACCTCAAACGCTGGGAAGAGGCCGCCCGGGAACTGGTCAGGGTCGCCGAACTCGACACAACGAAAGCCCAGGTCTACGGTGACGCTGCATCATTGTACATCCAGGCCGGCAGACCGGAAGAAGCTGAGAAAGTCCTGAATGCAGGGGCCCCGCTGGGGTTCCTCTCGGACCTGCATTACTACAGTCTGGGAGCCGCCTTCTATAAAGATAAAATGTATAACCGGGCCGCCGAAGCCTACCTGCGCTGCCTGGACATCAAGCCGTCCTACGCCAATGCGGAACGAGGCCTCGGTCTGGCCCTGGAAAAGGCCGGCAGGGAAGACGAAGCGGTGGTCCATTTCCGTAAATACCTTGAATTAAAGCCGGATGCACGTGACCGCGAACGGATCCTGGAGGCGATCGGCCGGGGAGTAGTCCGGACCGGCGTCTCTGCCCCCGGCTCTTGCATCAGCAAATCCAATCCGTTATTATGCATTTTGGTTTGTGCGCAAGGCGGGCAAAGCCCGCCTTTTTCTATTTGTGCGGACTTGGGCCGGAGACCGGGTTGTTGACGGAACCAGAACAAAAGAAGGTGGATACTGACATATCCGCCTTGGCGTCGGATCTGGCTCGATCTATGGGGATCGAGGTAGTGGTATTGCGCTTTCTCGGATCCGGTTCCGGATCGGTCCTGCGCATTGACGTGGACCGGCCCGGGCCGGAAGGGGTCACCCTGGACGACTGCCAGCGGTTCAGCATGGCGCTGGAGATCGCCCTGGATGACCGCAACCTGGTGGAGCAAGCCTACACCCTGGAAGTCTCCTCTCCCGGGATGGACCGCCCGATCAAAACCCAGGACGATATCCGGCGCAATAGCGGCCGCAAGGTTATGGCGGACGTGCGGACCGATTCCGGCGACACCGTACGGACGGTGGGCATTTTGTTGGGTATCGAGGATGGGACCCTGATGCTCGGTCCTGTGGAGAATGAGAAAGGCGGACGGTTTCCCTGGTCGGAAGTCGCTCACCTGCAACAGTTTTTGTCTTTTTAACCCGGTTCGGGAGAGACCGTTGCGGCGGCCTCTCCATGCTATAGTTTCAGGTTGCCTTCAATGATTCACGAAGGCGCAGGAGTTCGAAACTCATGAGCAGCGAGCTTTACCACACGATAGAAGCGATCGGCCGTGAGAAAGGGATCGATGCCGACGTCGTCGTCCAGGCGATAGAGGAGGCGTACGCCGCCGCCTCGAGAAAATACTACCGCAGCAAAGAAGATTACGGCGCGCGGTTCGACAAGCAGTCCGGTAAATTCGCACTCTTCCAGAAGCACGTCGTTGTGGAAGAAGAAGAACTGATGGACCCTCTCACCGAGATCACACTGGAGGAGGCCCGGGAGAAAAACCTGGAGATCCAGTTAGGCGAGATCCTGGAAACTCCCATCGCCGACGCCGAGGCGCCCCAGACACGGATCGCAATTCAGGCGGCCAAACAGGTCATCTTCCAGAAGGTCAAAGAAGCGGAGCGGGAACTGGTCTGGGAAGAGTACAACGACCGTGTGGGAGAACTGCTCACCGGCCAGGTGAAGCGGTTCGACCGCGGCGACATGATTGTGGACCTGGGCCGGGCCGAGGCGGTCATTCCACGCCGGGAACAGTCCCGAGCCGAACATTACAACCCCGGCGATCGCATACGTGCAGTGTTGATGAACGTCGACCGGCTGGGCAAGGGACCGCAACTGTTGCTGTCTCGTGCCGACGTACTGCTGGTTGCCAAGCTTTTTGAAATGGAAGTCCCTGAGATCTATGACGGCACCGTCATCATCCGCAACGTGGCCCGAGACGCCGGAGAGCGCAGCAAGGTCGCAGTAGATTCCACTGACCGCGACGTGGATCCGGTGGGAGCCTGCGTCGGAATGAAAGGTTCCCGGGTGCAGGCGGTCATCCGCGAGCTTCGGGGCGAAAAAATCGACATCGTCCAGTACAGCGAAGAACAAGAACTGTACGTCCGCAACGCCCTGAACCCGGCGCTCATCAACAGGGTCGGCATCCTCGATTTTGATACACGGGAACTGGAAGTGATCGTCGGCGAGGACCAACTGTCTCTGGCCATCGGCAAGCGGGGCCAGAACGTCCGTCTCGCCAGCAAGCTCGTCCAATGGCATATCGACATCAAGAGCGAGGCCGAGAAAAAAGCAGAGATCGAAGAAGATATGGAGCAAATGGCCCTCGCAGTGGAGCAAATCCGTTCCCTACCGGACATTGAGGAGGAGGTCGCCAATTACCTGCTGGACGCCGGCTTCCTGGCGGTGGAGGAGGTCGCGTTGGCCTCCCTTGAGGACCTCATGGCCATCGAGGGGATCAGTGAGGAACAGGCCATCGACATCCATGACGCCGCCGAGACCCGTCTTGAGGAACTGATCGCGGAGGAAGAAGCACGGCTGGAAGCGGAGGAAGCCGCCTCCGGCGATGAAGAAGAGGAAACGACGTCTGAAGTCGTCGAATCCGCCACCCGCGACAAGAAACCGGAGCTCCAGGACGAAACCGATGCGGATCCGCCCTGCAACGAGCCTGACGATAGTGGCGAGGAGGAGAGCGAGGGCTAAGCCCTCGTTCTACCGGGAGACGGAATGGCCAAGATCAGGGTTTTTCATCTGGCGAAAGAGCTGAAGGTCAAGAGTGCCTTGATCCTCGAGCTCCTGGACATCATGGGCAGGGAGGTGAAATCCGACCTCAGTACCCTGGATGATCGTACCGCCGACATGGTCCGGAATCGACTGACCGCCGCCCTGCAGGTGGAACGGGAAAAGATCGCGGAGGAGACCCGTCGGCAACAGGAAACCCTGGAAACGACGGAAACCGTTACCGCCGAGGTGGAAGAGGTTGCCGTCGCGGAAGAGCAGCCGGCCATTGAGCCTGTGGAAGAGCAGGAAGAGGTGGCTGCAGCCCCCGAGGCGGAGGAGCCGGCCGATGTGGAGGAACCGGTCGAGGAGATTATCGACCAGGAACCGGAACCTGTCCCGGTCAAGGAGCCGGAGGAAGAGCCCGAGAAGCCTCCCATAGCCGCCCAACCGGTCCACACTCCCCCGGAGGACTTCACCACCGCCCGTGCGGTGAAGCCGGGAGGACCCGGCAAGCACGCTCCACGCGTATTCGCCGCCAAGCGGTTCCCGACCCTGGACGCGATCCGGGCCCGGGCGATCAAACCGAAGCCGAAACCAAGAGAAACACCGGTGCAGCGGCCCGGCATGCTGGGTCGCCCGCCGGCCGGCGCGGCGCGGCCCGGGTTCCCGGGAGGACCGGGGCAAACCCCGCCGCCTGGAGGACGTCCCGGCGTCGGCCGTGGGCCGTTCCATCCGGGCCCCGGTCCCGGGGGGAAGCGCAACAAACGCAAGAAGAAAAAGAAAAAATCGGAGCTCGACCAGGCTCCCCTGCCCTCCGCCATAACCAAGGTCGATCTTCCGCCGGTCCCGGAGAACATCATCCTTTCCGAGGGTGTGAGCGTCAAGGAACTGGCCGAAAAACTAAACAGGAAATCCAAGGATGTCATCGCCAAGCTGATAGAAAGGGGCGTACTGGTTACTATCAACCAACCTCTGGATCCGGAAATGGCCATCGACATCGCCCAGGATTTCGGATCCGAGGCCAAGATCCTCAGCTTCGAGGAGATGGCTCAGCAGCAGGAGCGCGACGACGCCGTTAAAAGCACCCCCACTGAAGTTGCGGATGAACCGGAGGACCTGCAGGTGGCCGACGAAGCCGCCCCTCCCGTTCCTATTGCGGAGCGCCCCCCTGTGGTCACCGTCATGGGGCACGTGGACCATGGCAAGACCTCACTCCTGGACGCTATCCGGGCCGACAACGTGGTGGAAGACGAGTTCGGCGGCATTACCCAGCACATCGGTGCTTACCAGGCAGAAGAGAAAGGCCGAAAAATCACCTTCCTGGATACACCGGGCCACGAAGCGTTCACCATGATGCGGGCCCGGGGAGCCCGGGCCACCGATATCGTGATCCTGGTGGTGGCAGCGGACGACGGCGTCAAGCCGCAGACTCTGGAGGCTATCGATCACTCCCGGGCCGCCGGTGTGCCGATTGTCGTGGCAATCAACAAGATCGACAAACCAGGGGCCGAGCCTGCGCGGGTCAAGCAACAACTCGCGGACCGCGAGATCCTGGTGGAGGAGTACGGCGGCGACGTGGTCGCCTGCGAGGTCTCCGCCAAAACCAAGGACGGCCTGGACCAGCTCCTGGAAATGGTTCTCCTGGTAGCCGACATGCTGGAACTGAAGGCGAGCCCCGAAAAGGCCGCTTCCGGTGTGATCCTGGAAGCGCGCCTGGACAAGGCTCGCGGCGTGATCTCCACTGTGCTGATCCAGAACGGCACCCTGAAGGTAGGGAGCCCTTTCATTGCAGGCGCCGCCCACGGCAAGGTCCGGGCGATGCTGGACCAGAACGGCAAAAAAATCACGGAGGCCGGCCCGGCCACCCCTGTGGAAGTCATGGGCCTGGCAACAGAGCCGAATGCCGGAGACCTGTTCCAGGCGGTGAGCACAGAAGCCAAGGCGAGGCAGATCGCCGGGTTCCGTCAGGAAAAGATGCGGGCCACTACCCTGGCCAAGACGTCCCGGCGCAGCCTCGAGAGCCTGTCCAGGGAAATCGCCGAAGGCCACGTCAAGGACCTTCCTATCCTTCTCAAGTCCGATGTGCAAGGCTCCATCGAGGCAATCCGGAAAGCGCTGGACGATCTTCCGCGCGACAAGATCAAGATCAGCATCATCCGGGCCTCCACCGGCGCCATCTCAAAGGCCGACATCCTGCTGGCCTCCGCCGCCGATGCAATCGTTGTCGGTTTCAATGTCCGGCCCAGCAAAGAGGCCACCGAAGTCGCCAAGCACGAGAAGGTGGAGATCCGAACTTATACCGTGATCTACGACATGATCGACGAGATCACCCAGGCGATGATCGGCCTGCTGGAGCCGGATCTGAACGAAGTGGTCCTGGGCCAGGCGCAGGTGCGTGAGCAGTTCAAGGTCCCCAAGGTCGGCATCATCGCAGGCTGCTACGTCAGTGAGGGGAAAGTCACTCGCAGCGCCGAGGTCCGGCTGCTGCGGGACAACGTCGTTATACACACCGGCAAGGTCGGTTCGCTCCGGCGCTTCAAGGACGATGCCGCCGAGGTCAAGCAGGGGTACGAGTGTGGTATCGGCATCGACGGCTACAATGACATCAAGGAAGGCGACGTCATCGAGTTCTTCGTCATGGAGAAGGTGGCCGTCAAGTCCCTGTGATCCCGCCTGATGACCATCGGGATATACACTTTGGAGTTGCACCTGCCCGGCGCCCGCTCCCTCAAGGACCGGCGCCAGGTGTTGCGCCGTCTCAAGGACCGCCTGCGAGCACGACATAATCTCTCCATCGCCGAGTTGGAGGAGCATACTGAACTGTGGCAGCGGGCCGGCCTGATGGTGGTCGCGGTAGCGGCCCGGCGGGATCAGTTGGAGAAATTGTTCGAGAAGGTGTTCCAGGAGGCCCGGGCCATGGTTCCCGGAGAGGTCATGGAGACCGGCTCCGATTTCATGGAAGGGTGTGACGGTGGCCCCGCCGGTTGGGAAGGAGGTCCGCGTTGAGCAAGCTTCGAACACGGCGGGTGGCGGACCAGATCCGCCAGATCCTGGCGGAGATCGTGATGCAGGAACTGCGGGACCCGAAAATCGGGTTCGTCACCATCACCAGCGTGGAACTCTCCTCTGATCTTGGCTACGCCAAGGCGTTCGTCTCCCTGATGGGGAGCACGGAAGAAAACTCGGCGAGCATGGAAGCGCTGCAGAAGGCGGCGCCGTTCGTGAGGCGGGCGCTGGGGGAAAAGATGCGGTTGCGGCGTGTCCCCGAACTCCGCTTCCTCGAGGACCCCACCGCGACGAAGGCCGGCCGGATCGAGGAGTTGATCCACGAGATCCGGGAGGATCGAGCCCCGGAACCGCTGGAGCCGGATGGAGACGCCAAACCGTGAGTGACCTGCCGGAAGGGCTCCTTCTGGTCGACAAACGAGGCGGTGTCACCAGCCACGACATGGTCTCGCAGGTCCGCCGCCTGACCGGCCAGCGCCGAACCGGACATGCCGGGACCCTGGACCCGTTCGCCACCGGGTTGTTGCCGATGATGCTGGGCCGGGCGACCCGTTTGATCCGGTTCCTGCCGTCCTCCCCCAAGGTCTACGAAGGGGTTCTGGAGCTGGGACGGACCTCCTCTTCCGACGACGTCACCGGCGAGATCCTAATGGAACACGCCGGCCCGTTGCCGGAACCGGCGGAAGTTCTGTCAGCTGCTCGACAACTCACAGGACCACTCCTGCAGACGCCGCCGGCCGTCTGCGCCCGGAAGGTTGACGGCGAGAGGATGTACCGCCTGGCCCGCCGGGGGGAAGCGGTGACGGCTCCTCCAGCGGCAGTTACGGTGTTCGAGTTCACACTCACCGGCACCGACCTACCCACGGCCTGGTCATTCGTTGCGCAGACGTCCCCTGGGACCTATATCCGGGCCCTGGCCCGGGACCTGGGGGCCGCTCTTGGCTGTGGCGGGATGCTGACCACCCTGCGCCGGACCGCCATCGGTCCCTTCCGGATCGAGGACGCCGTCCCCCTTCCAGAGCGGGGAGATCCGGATCAGATCCCCGATCTGGCGACTCGGGTCATCCCACTGAATGATCTGCCCCTCGATCTACCATCCTTCCGCACCGAAAACCGGTCGGACGCCGTCGTTTTCCTGTCCGGGGGGAAGGTGGCACTGGTGGAACGGTTCACCCCGGGAACGATGCTCCGGGTATCCGGCCCGGACGGCACCCTGCTGGGCGTGGGAGAGTGTACCGGCGGGGAGCTCCAGCCTCGGGTGGTACTTCCGGCGCCGGAGCATCCTGCTTGCCCGGGGTAGGGCACTGTGCTAACGTGCAGGGTTCAATTCGGTAAGTATTGAATCATCAAGCCTTTAAATGGCTGTTCTGAGCCGTACGCATCTGCCGGCGGCTTCGGAGGATACGACATGCCCCTGCCTACCGAGCGCAAGACCGAGATCATCAGCGACTACCGAACCCACGACACCGACACCGGATCGCCTGAAGTGCAGGTCGCACTTCTGACCAAGCGGATCGAGCACCTCACCGAGCACTTCAAGACCCACGGCAAGGACCACCACTCCCGCCTGGGCCTTCTGAAGATGGTCGGCAAGCGCCGCCGTCTGCTGGATTACCTGAAAAGCAAAAATTACGAGCGGTACCAGACGACCATTCAGCGGCTGGGACTACGTAAGTAGATAATAATCATCCTCTCAAGGTGAAGGGATGCGCCACAGGATCGTGCACCTGAACCGAGTAGCACGGGGTGATTCCGTGCATGCCGGGGCAGGGTCCTATGTGGCCGGAGGCAAGAAGTGGTAAAGAAAAAAGAGATCAAGGTCGGAAACAATTCCCTGTCGTTCGAGACCGGCAAGATGGCCAAGCAGGCCGACGGCGCCGTGGTTGTGCGATACGGCGACACCGTGGTGTTGGTCACCGCCGTCGCCTCCAAGTCCCCCCGTGAAGGGGTGGATTTCCTCCCTCTGACTGTGGATTACCGCGAGAACACTTACGCGGCCGGCAAGATCCCCGGCGGGTTCTTCCGCAGGGAAGGCCGACTCAATGAGAAGGAAGTCCTGACCTGCCGTATGATCGATCGCCCGCTGCGGCCGCTGTTTCCCGACGGCTGGGCGTGTGAGACCCAGATCATCGCCAACGTGCTCTCCATCGACGGAGAAAACGATTCCGATGTTCTGGCCATTACCGGCGCCTCACTGGCCTTGGGCATCTCCAACATCCCGTTCCCCTACGCGATCGCGGCAGTCCGCATCGGGATCTCGCCTGACGGCGATTACCTGATCAACCCGACCTTTGAAGAACTCGAGACAAGCAGGTTGAACCTTATTGTAGTCGCCTCGGATGAGGCGATCGTCATGGTGGAGGCCGGCGCCAACGAGGTTCAGGAAGACGAGTTGCTGGAAGCGATCTACCGGGGCCACGACGCCATCCGGGAAATCATCCGGTGCCAGAACGAATTGATCGCAGAAATCAACCCGGTCAACCGGGACACGCCTGAAAAGGTCGAACCGGCAGGCGTAATGGACAAGCTGGTAGCTGAGTGGCAAGAGCCGCTGGCCGAAGCGATGCGGATCAAGGACAAGCTGGCCGGCTATGCCAAGGTAAGCGAGTTGAAGCAGCAGATGAAGGAGTCCTTCGGTGAGGACCAGACCGAGGAACTGGCGTTCGCATCCTCTTCGTGGCATCACCTCCAGGACATCATCCTCCGGGAGGAGGTGGACAGCAAAGGTTGTCGCCTGGATGGGCGCGCCTTCGACGAGATCCGCCAGATCACCTGCGAAGTCGGATTGCTGCCCCGGACCCACGGCTCGGCGCTGTTCACCCGGGGAGAAACCCAGGCACTGGTCACAGCCACCCTGGGGACTTCCATGGACGCTCAGCGCATCGACTTCATTCACCAGGCCGGATCCCGCCGGTTCATGTTGCATTACAACTTCCCGCCGTTTTCCGTGGGCGAGGCCCGTTTCCTGCGCGGCCCCGGCCGGCGTGAGATCGGCCACGGCGCTCTCGGCGAAAGGTGCCTGCTTCCCATGATCCCCGGCGAGGACAACTGGCCGTATACCATGCGGGTGGTATCCGATATCCTGGAATCCAACGGCAGTTCCTCCATGGCGAGTATCTGCGGCGGCTCCCTGGCCCTCATGGACGCCGGCGTTCCTATGGAGAGAGCGGTGGCCGGCATTGCCATGGGCCTGATCAAAACCGACAAGACTGTTGCGGTGCTCACCGACATCGCCGGGGCCGAGGATCATCATGGAGACATGGACTTTAAAGTCGCCGGCACTGCGGACGGAATCACCGGTTTGCAGATGGACATCAAGATCACCGGCATCACTCGGGAGATCATGACCCAGGCTCTGGCCCAGGCCAGGACGGCCAGGCTAAGCATCCTGGACAGCATGCGTTCCGCACTCGAAAAGCCCCGGACCGACATTTCCCAGTATGCGCCGAGGATTCTGACGATTCACATCCACAAGGACAAGATCCGGGACATCATCGGCCCGGGAGGCAAGATGATCCGGTCGATCACAGAGCGGACCGGCTGCAAGATCGAGGTCAACGACGACGGGCGGGTGGATATCGCGTCCACCGATGGCGTCGCCGCCGAGAAGGCGATCCAGATCATCAAGGAAATAACAGCCGAAGCCGAATTGAACAAAACCTACATGGGCCGTGTGGTCCGGGTTGTGAACTTCGGTGCCTTTATCGAGATACTGCCCGGCGTGGAAGGCCTCCTGCACATCTCGGAGATCGCACACTACCGCGTTGCCGAGGTTACCGACGAGATCAACGAAGGCGACGAGGTCATGGTTAAGGTCATTGACATCGACGGCCAGGGCCGAGTCCGGCTGTCCCGCAAGGTCCTGCTGGAGCGCCCTGAAGGTGAGCCGGTGGGGGCGACCCAGGACAGGGGCGCCGAGCGCCCGCGGACCGATCGTGGCAGGAATCGGGGCGGCGACCGGGACCGGGGCCGGGGCCGGGGCGGTAACCGGGACTAAGAAACGTGACGGAACGCACCATCCAATTTCTCCTGGATAAGGGCCACATAAGTCGGGAGCAGTACGACAAGGCCCGCCGAACGAAGGAGTTTTTCGGCGGGCCGCTGGACGCGCATCTGCTCAAGCTCGGATTCATCCAGGAGGACGAGCTCGGTGCGGCGCTGTCTGCCATGACCGGGTGCCCCTACGCCGGCCCCGGCCAGTTGCGCATCGTAGATGCGATGGTGGCGGCCCTGCTGCCGATGGAACTGGTGGAGCAGTACCGGCTCTGCCCTTTCGAGCAAGAAGGCGACGTACTGCGAGTCGCCATGCTGAACCCTCGTGATGCCGTGGCCGTGGGCAGGATTGAGTCCGCAACCCGCCTGACTGTGGCAGCCTGGATCACCTCGGAATATCGTCTTAACCTGGCGCTGGAACGGCACTACCGTATCCGTCAGCAGCACCACAAAGCGCTAAGTCTGGGGCCCCAGACCCGCGCCGAGCGGGAACTCAACGAAGCGGAGGCAAGCCAGGCGCCCGACCAGGCAGCCGACGTAGAAACCTGGGAAGGCGACGTCGGGCTGGACGGTCGGCCGATGGACGCAGAGGTTACCGCGGACCAGTTCTCCCTGCTGGGAAGCACGACCCTGTTCGAAGGAGAAACCGGTGAGAGTTCGGCGGAAGAGCAGGAGCCGCCGTCACCAGCCGCAGGCGACCTCGCCGGGGTCGGACGGATCCTGGCTGCCGCCGGGAGCGTAGAGGAGGTCAACGCCGGGATTCTGGATTACTGTGCCGGCAAGGTAACCCGGTGCGCCGTATTTGGTCTGGCAGGTAATGGCTTCAAACGCGCCGCCGGCCGGGGCAGGAGCCTGTCCTCGGTACTGGCGGACAATGTCACCATCCCCGCCGGGAACGGCCACCTGTTCGATCAGGTTCTGGAAGACGGCAAGAACTTCTACCTGGGGCCGGTGCCTCCCCTGCCGGCAAACCGTGACCTGTATTCCCTGCTGGGAGGCAGTCTCCCTCCGGCGGCGATGATCCTGCCCCTGAGTGTCCGGTCCCGGGTCGTCGCCCTGCTGTACCTGGACAACGATACCGATCCCATCGACAAACCGGACATACCGACGATGCGCCGGCTGGCGGTGAAGGCCGGCCTGGCGTTCGAACTGCTGTTGCTGCGGCGGAAGCTGGAAGAGTTCTAGCCGCCCTGCAGGATCTCCACGCTGTCGCCCGGGAGAGATTCACGGACGGTAGTAGTGAGCATGGCGGTGGAACTGTTCGGTTCCACCGTCAGAATCACCGCCTGTCCCAGCATCAACCGCGGAAGATCACCGTTGTCCCGGTAGACCGCCAACACATCTCCAGGCCTGGCGCCTGAACCGGCGCCGAGATCGGTGTAAATGATGTGTCCTTCACCGGCATTAACCAGCCGGTCCTTGATCAGGACCAAGGTTCCGCGGGCTCCACCTGACGGCTCCACATCGTACCGGTCGAAGGGAGGCAGGGCTGTGGCCATCGGGATCGGGATCTCTTCCCACTCCACCAGAAGATCATCCACCCGAATATCGTCGCAGGACTCCTCGATGGAAGCAATGGAGGTGTTTTCCTGGACGGCGATGACCCGCAGTTTGCCCAGCCGGCTAATGTAGGTCCCAAGGGTCTCACCGCTACCCGGATGCACAACCGGCTTGCCGTTCCGCCGGACCGCCATCTCATCGCCGGGCTTGACACCCTGGTTCATGCCGTAGTTCAGGTAGACCACGTCACCCTGGGCCAGCTGTTGCTTCTCCAGCTCGGCGCCGGCCACCCTTACATCACTGTCCTGGGGATCGGGGTCGATGTATCCGGAACAGTAGACATCGGTGAAGTTGGCCACCGGCCTCAGCGCCATCGGCGGCGCCACAGGCTCTTCCGCAGCCTCGTCCCTGCCGAACCCCTGGTCTATTGGCTGTTCCACCAAGGCTCCCTGGTCGCCGTCATCGCCGTCGTCCGGTCCCTCGGGGGGAACCACCGTCGGCCTGCCGGGCACCACCAGCGGATCGCCGGGATAGATCCAGTGTGAGTCCAGGATATAACGGTTTTCATCCCATATCTGTGGCCACAGATATGGATCGTCCAACCACTTCTCGGCCAGATCCCACAGCGTATCGCCCTTGACGATGATGTAGGAATCCGGCCCGGGGGCCGGCGAATCCCAGGCGGTCCAGTGCCCGTGGACCAGCTTCAGGTCCTTGGGAGGCACTGGCGAAGATTCTTCCTGCGAAAACGCCGTAGAAGAATTAGCCACAAGGAATAATATCGCGAGCAGGAATACCGTCTTGCCCGTGCAAACCTTATTCATGAGACTCTCCTAAACCGCACGGCAGCCAAATTGGTCTGCAGGCGAAAGCGATCATCCCCCTCCAACCGATCGGTCGCGGACGGGGTACCACCGCGGCCAAATATAACCCTGACAACCCAGAAATCAACCCCCCACGACGAAAAGAATGCCTGGAAATTGTTGAAAACTCAAGCCGGGTCAGGATTTCAACAGGTTCGATGCTGTGTAAAAATCCAGCACGGTTCGGCCATATCTGGAGGATCGGGCCAATTGGAATCGGGAGCCCTCTCCGGTCACAGGCGACGTGGCAGCTTCCCGCTCCAGGACCAGCCTCCCTTCGGCCGAAACCAGACCGGGAGCCGAGGCCCATTCGAGGAAACTGTCGGCGGCCCTCTGTGCGTAGGGCGGGTCGGCGAGGACCAGATCGTAGGGTGCGCCATCCAAAATGCACTCCGGAGACCGCTCTGCCCGGCCAAGAACGGCCCTGCAGGGACCGGACAGCGCCAGGTCTTCCAAGGTGGATACAAGCGCCTGGTGGGTTTTCCTGTCTGACTCAAGAAAGGTAACCGACGACGCTCCCCGGCTGTACGCCTCCAGGCCCAGTCCTCCTGAGCCGGCGTAGGCATCCAGGACCCGGGCGCCGACCACCGCCTCCCCCAGAATGCTGAACAAAGCCTCTCGCACCCGGTTCGGGGTTGGGCGCACCCCGGCCCCTTCCGGAACACGGAATTTCCTGCCTTTCAGCGACCCTGCGATGATCCTCAGGAAACCCACGCTTACTCGGCACTACTGCGGGCGGCAATGGTCAACCCTTCCGCCCCGGCCTTCCGGATCAGGCCCATAATCCGCACAACGTCCCCGTGGCTTGTTGCCTTGTCGGCCCGCAGTACTACCAGCGGGTTCTCCTTCCCTTCCAGTGCCGCCGCCAGTTCGTCTTCCAGGCGGTCTTCCGTAACCAGACGACCCTGGAACTCCAGTCGGCCTTCCTGGTCCAGCACTACAGTTACCTCCCGGGGTTCCCGGTCCACAGTGGAACTGGAAGTGGGCAACTGCAGCTTCAGCCCGGCGCTGTCCTGAAACGTGGTGGAGACGGCAAAGAAAATCACCAGGAGGAACACCACGTCCACCAGCGGAGCCATATCGATGGCGACCCGCAGCTTCTTGCCGCCCCTGCCGAAGTGCATGGCAGTCTACTCCGCCGAAGGCGAGGCTACGGTGGCCAGGGGCCGTTCTTCCGCTACCGGCGCCTCAAGAGGGACCTGGAACAGGGAGCGCATCACCCGCAGGCTGGCCCCTTCCAGACGTTGGATAATCCGTTCGGCCCGCTCCGTGTAGTAGTTGTAGGCCACCAGCGCCGGGATGGCGATAAGGAGGCCGGTGGCGGTGGTGATCAGGGCCTGGGAGATACCGTTGGACAGTTCCGCCGCCTGGCCGATCCCCGAGTTGGCGATGGTCTTGAACACTGCGATCATGCCGGTCACCGTGCCCAGGAGACCCAGCAACGGGGATACGGCGGCCACCGTTCCCAGGGTCGGCAGGTAACGGGTCAGCCTAGTGGTCTCATGACGGCCGGCATCTTCCACCGCCTCCCGGGCGAACGGTTCCCCCTTGGGAGCCTGCTGCAACCCGGCATTCACGATGTGGGTGAAGATACCCGGGTTCTTGCGGCAAACCTCCACGGCACGATCCAGCCGCCCACCTTCCACCAGACCGGTGACCCGCTCTACAATGGACGGGTCCAGAATCCGGGATGTTCGCAACTCCAGGGCGCGTTCAATGATTATGGCGACAGCGACAACGGAGCAGATCGCCAGAGGCCACATGATCGGCCCACCGGCCTTGAATATCTCTAGTATAGACATAGCTGGATTGTAGGGGCTAGGCCGGGAGGCTGCAAACCTAGCTTCGCCGCCGTCCCCCGCCCGCTCCCCTCGACGGGCCCGACCTTGGCTTCCCCCTGCCTCCGGGCCGCCTCCTCGGGGCCGTCCCCTGGGACGGTCCGGAATCGGCTTGTAGTCGAACCGCTCCAGCGTGACGCGTCCCACCTTCTGCCCCAGGAGCTTCTCGATGTCGGCCGCCCGCCGCCCGTCCAGTTCCCCGACGAAAGTCACCGCCTTGCCGGTCTTCGCCGCCCGGCCGGTGCGTCCAATACGGTGTACGTAGTCCTCGGCTGTCATCGGTGGGTCGAAATTGATCACCAAATCTATGTCGTCGATGTCAAGACCCCGTGCCGCCACATCGGTAGCCACCAGGATCGGGCTGTCCCCGCTGCGGAACGCATCCAGGGCCCGCTCGCGGTTGGCCTGGGACAGCAGGCTTGAAAGGGAGATCACCTGGTAGTTCCACCTCCGGAGGTGGGACGCCAGTTCGCTGGTCCCCTCCCGTGTTGAGGAGAAGATCAACGCCTTCCCGGGCTTCTCCCGCCTCAGGACCTCCACCATCAACTGGACCTTCTGGTCCTGGGCCACCGGGTAGAACAGGTGTTCCACCGAAGCCTTGACCTTGGTGCCGGTATGCATCCGGATCGTCTCCGGATGGAGCATATAACGGTCCACCAAGTTCCGGATCGCATCGGGGAAGGTGGCTGAGAACAGCATGGTCTGCCGACTCATCGGCGTTCTTCCTCAAAATGGCGTCAATGTCGTTGACGAACCCCATGTCCAGCATCCGGTCCGCTTCGTCCAGGATCAGGTAGCGGACCTGCCGGAGTGAGAGCCAGGCGGAGTTGACGAAGTCAAGCAACCGGCCCGGCGTCGCCACCAGCATGTCGCACCCCTCGGTGAGCAGCCGGCGCTGATCGTGGGTGGAGGTGCCGCCGTAGGCAAGCACAACCCGGACGCCCAGGTGCTTGCCGAATCGTTCCGCCTCCCCGGCCACCTGCATCGCCAGTTCTCTGGTCGGCAGGACAATCAACCGCCTGGGGATCCTGGATGCCCCGCTTCAACTGCTGGAAGAACGGCAGGAGGAACGCCAGGGTTTTGCCTGTGCCGGTTTCGGCAATACCGATCAGGTCCTGGCCGGTGAGCAGAACCGGGATCGCCTTCTCCTGGATCGGCATAGGGGTGTCGTACCCGGCCTCGTCCAGGGCGCGCAAGATTTCCGGTTTCAGATCCAGATCCCTGAATTTCATTGTTTTCCCGGGAAAAGGCCGTAGTGAGCCGCCGGCGTGCCGTCATGCTACAGGGCCGAACGTGATAATGCCAACGTCAGATGGACGGAGGATGTCAGAACTCTCCCCGGGCCTTCAGCCATGCCAGGCTGCTCTTGAGAGCGCGGATATCGCCCTGTCCGATGAACCTGGCGTGAACCGTTTCCCGGTCCCTCGGAAACTCCGCCGGAAGCGGTGGAAGAATCACCTCCTGCAGGGCGTCGGCGGCCGACTGGTCCAGTGGGAGGCATCCCGACTCGTGCTCGATGACGATGCCGTCCACCTGGCCGTTATCGCGAATAGTAAACCGGATCTGCAACTGGTGGTCCAGTTGCCACGACTTCCGGGCGTAGGCCCAGCGATCGAACTCGTCGGTGGAGAAGTACAGGCGGTTGTGCCACGCCCTCCAGATCGCCATGTAGATCTGGCGGGCATAATCGCTGAAATCAAAGTCGCTGCTCTCGAAAACCAGATTCCCGTATCCGAATCCTGATTCCGGCAGACGGTCCAGTTCAGGCAGTTCCAAACCCTGGGGAGAGCCGGAATCCTCAGCGGTCCTGCTGGCTGAACTCCTCCGGGCCATGAGCACCGAACGGGCTGTTCGGTCCAGGGCCGAGCGAACATCGAGCCGTCGCTCCGCCGGTTCGTCCGCCTCACGAATTTGTCCGGCCGTCTCCTCCGGCAGATCCCGGGCGCCCGGATCCTGCAGATCCCCGGCTTCTTCCGTATCTTTCGGTTCCTCACGCTCCTCCACCGGTTCTTCCACCGGCGGTTCCGGTGGATCGGCGGTCTCCTCCCCTTCCACCGGCTCCACGTTTTCCGGATCATGCGCTACCGGCTGGAGTTCGGCAGTCCTGGGATCAGCCAGGGAAGAGGGAGGTGGCGTGGAATCGGAGGGATCCTCCGGGGGCTCGCCGGTGACCTTGAACAGTTCCGAGGGCTGGGGAGGAAACTCCGGCTCCGGCTCGAACGTGAAGGTGATGGTCTCCTCCGGTACCGGCTCCGCCAACGGTCCCGACGTCGGCATAGCCATGATCAGGAGCAGGAGCAGAGCATGAAACACGAGAGAAGCCGCGATGGCGCGCGGCATCCCGAACCCAGGTCCTGTGCTGGAAAAGTTCTCGGTCATGAAGGATCAGTTTACTGCGGAACCGGACCGGCCGACAGTCGATGGAACTCACGCCGCACATCCTGGAACCTTGCCGGGGCGGCAACCGGGTGCACCCGGTTGGTCAGCAGAATCCAGTACCGGCCGGATTCCGGATCGAGCCACAGCGATGTGCCGGTAAATCCGGTATGGCCAGGCGCCCGGTCCGGCAGGATATTGGACACTGCCGAGTTTCGGGAGGCTGTCTCGAAGCCGAAAGTCCGTCCGCCTTCCGCCACCGGTTCCAGAAGACGTTGTCTGGCTCTGTCCCCCAGGTCGAGGCGGGACGGCGCCAGGATCTCCATTGCCAGAGTCACCACGTCATCGAGAGTGGCGAACAGCCCGGCATGGCCGGCCACACCGCCCATGGCCCAGGCGTTGCCGTCGTGTACCTGTCCCCGGATCATCCCTTCCCGGAAGCGGAATCCGGCGCCACGGTCCCCGGCCAGATCCCGTTCATAGCGATTCCCCCTTTCGGTGGCCGCCGCCTGGGCGCCTGCCCCGGTAATGCCCGGGAAGAAAGCGGCGGGGAGGCCAGCCGGCCCGGCCACCCGACTTGCGAACAACCGGTCCAGCGAACGTTCCGCAACCGTCTCCAGAACCTTGCCGAGCAGGATGTACCCAAGGTCGGAATACAGGGTCTCGCCCGGTTCCGCCGCCACAGGAAGGGACAGGATCATCTCCCGGAACCGCGAGATATCCGCCTCCACCGCATAGAGCGGCTCCCAGGCTGGAAGCCCTGCCGTATGGGAACCCAGAGCCAGAAGGGAAACGGCGGCGTACGGCGTGTTTCGGGATTCAGGCATCCACTCGACAAGCGGGGCATCGAGATCCAGTTTACCGTCCTGCTCCAGGAGCACTGCCGCAAGGGCGGTAGCCAGCGGCTTGGTCAGGGACGCCAGATCGAACAGAGTGTCCTTGGCAAGAGGCTCCCTATCAGGCATGAGGGCGGCCGACCCGGAGATCCCGGAGGACCACACCCGGCTAACGGCGCCGACGGACCAGGCCGCACCAGGCGGGTCACCGGTTTCCGTGCGGCCGTGGATGAACCGTTGCAGGGAGCGATGCAGGCTATCCGCCGGCATCGCTGGACGCCTTGATCGATTCGAGAACCTGGAAGGCCAGTTCCACGGCCCGCCTGCCCTGAACACCTTCCACCGGCGGAGCGGTACGCCGCCGGACCGCATCCAGGAACGCCAATAGCTCGTTGCCCAGCGGTTCTCCCGGGGCGACCTCCAGGACATCGTGGCGGATATCCGGACGGCCGTCTTCGCCGACTATAAGCCGATAGCGCTCCACCCGGCGGGCGGCAGTGTCACAGGACAGGTAGGTCTTTTCCTGGAAGACGCGGATCCGACGCACCGGTTCCACCGAAATTCGGCTGGCGGTCAGGTTGGCGACGCAACCGGAGGCGAACCGGATCCTGGCGTTGGCGATATCAACCTTGTCGGTAAGCGCCGCAACACCGACAGCATCCACCGCCACCACGTCGCTATCGTCCAGGGAGAGCAGCAGGTCCAGGTCGTGGATCATCAGATCCAGCACCACGTCAATGTCGGTACTCCGGGAGGTAAAAGCCGCCAGCCTGTGGATCTCAAAGAATCTGGGACGTTCCACAGCCCCGGCCAGGGCGGCCACCGCCGGGTTGAACCGTTCGGTATGTCCGACCATTACCAGACTTCCACTGCCGGCAGCCGCTTCCAGGATGCGGTCAGCTTCATCCAGGTCCTTGGTCAGAGGCTTCTCCACCAGGACATCCCGGCCGGATCGCAGCAGTTCCACCGCGATCCTGCAATGGTGCACGGTAGGAACAGCGATGCTGGCGGCCCGGACCCGGTCAGGAATTCGGGAAAGTCCGGTGAGAGCATCGCAACCGTACTCCGCCGCGATCGATTCGGCCCGGGCCTTATCGGTATCTATCACCGCCACCAGCTCAACATCCGGATTCTCGGCGTACAACCTGGCATGATGGCGGCCCAGGTGACCGACACCGACGACGCATACCGGCACTTTTTCCACAGCCATGGTTTGTTCCTAGCGGCAAACGCCCCGTTCGCTGGAGCGGACGAATTCAAGGAAATATCGGATCTCGGGGATATCCCCCCAGGCCTGTTCCACCTGCGCCATCGCCTCGTCCAGGCCGAGCTTAGAACGGAACAGGGTCAGGTAACACTTCTTGATCGCCCGGACGGTTTCCTGCGGCAACCCGGAGCGGCGCAGGCCGACCGAGTTCACTCCGTGGGAACTGGCCCGGTTCCCCACTGTAAGTACATAAGGCAATGCGTCCCGGGTCACCACCGAGTAGCCACCGATGAACGCGTGATCGGCGACCCGGCAGAACTGGTGCACACCGCTGTACGCCCCGATGGTCGCATCATTGCCGACAATCACATGACCGGCCAGGGTAGCTGCATTGGCGAAAACCGAGCGGCTGCCCACTATGCAATCGTGGCCCAAGTGTGCATACGCCATCAACAAATTGTCGTCTCCCACCACCGTTTCCCCGCCCCCTGCGGCAGTGCCCCGGTTGATGGTGACGAATTCGCGAATCCGGTTCCGGGAGCCTATGGTCAGGGAGGTCTCCTCACCGGCGTATTTCAGATCCTGCGGATCACCGCCGATGGACGCCATCGGGGAGATGATGTTGTCCCGGCCGAAAACGGTCCGGCCCTCGATTACGGCGGACGCCCCAATGCGGCATCCGCTGCCGATCCGTACGCCGGCGCCGATCACCGCGTGAGGGCCGATGACCACGGAGTCACCCAGTTCGGCGACAGAATCCACCACTGCGGTGGGATGGATTGATGTGGGACTCACGGACGGTCCACCATGGCCGAGAGAATCACAGCCTCGGCGACCTTCTTCCCGTCCACCTCGGCGATCCCCTTGATCTTGCAGGCCCTGGGCCGGAGGTGCAAGACCTCCAGGGTAAAACGGAGCTGGTCCCCGGGCACCACCGCCTGCCTGAACCGTGCGTCGTCGATACCGGTGAAAAGCACCAGCTTCGATGCACGGTCTTCCACGTCGCTGAGGATCAGCACCGCACCGGCCTGGGCCATGGCCTCGATGATCAGGACTCCCGGCATCACCGGCGCCCCGGGGAAATGGCCCTGGAAGAACTGTTCGTTGATTGTGACGTTCTTGATGGCGACGATCCGCTTTTTCGGCACCATCTCCACCACGCGGTCCAACAGCAGGAACGGGTACCTGTGGGGGATACAGTTCATGATTCCGTGAATGTCAATCAAGGGCTCAGTCCTCCTGGTCCATGACTCTTCTCCAGCCGCCGGATTTTCTTCGCCAGCCGTTTCAACTCGATTCGCATTTCGGGAAGTCGCTTTTCGACGGCCACCGTCTTTTTCCATTCCCGGTGATCCCTGGCCGGCACACCGGCAACGAACGCCCCGTCCGGCATGTCGGTGAACACCGCCGATTTGGCCGCCACTACAGTGCGATCACCGATGGTCAGGTGACCGGCTGCGCCGGATTGGCCGGCGAAGGTCACTTCTCTCCCCAGCCGTGTGCTGCCGGCGATGCCGGCCTGGCCGGCCAGCAGGCAGGACGGGCCGATGGTGACACCGTGGGCGATCATTACCAGATTGTCGATTTTGGATCCGGCCCCGATCCGGGTGTCGCCCAGCGCACCCCGGTCTGCGGTAGTGTTGGCCCCGATTTCCACCAGGTCCTCCACTACTACACGGCCAATCTGAGGGATCTTGCGGTGCAATCCGGACCTGGTGGCAAAACCAAATCCATCGCCTCCCAGAACTACACCGGAGTGGATCAGGCAGTCCTTGCCGATAACCGTACCGGGATAGAGCGCAACGCCGGGCATCAGGACCGATCCCGCTCCTAGCTGACTCCCGGCGCCGACAAAGCTTCCGGCGCCGACCCGGACGCCGTCACCCAGGCGACAGCGTGACTCCACCACGACAAACGGGCCGATGGTAACGGATTCGCCGATGTCCGCATCGTCCGCCACCCGTGCGTCGGGAGAGGTCCCGGGCTCGGGAGGCGCCACCGGATAAAACAACTCCAGGAGATCCGCCAGAGTCGTCGACGGATCCTCCACCACCAGTAAGGTTTTACCGGGAAGATCGATCCCCTCCCGCACCAGGACTGCACCGGCGGCGCTGTTCCGGGCCCGCTCCAGGTAACGGTTGTTGGTTAAAAAAGCCAGTTCCTGTCGGCCTGCGACATCGAGGGTGGCCACCCCTTCGATCTGCCGGTCACCGTCACCGACGACTTCGCCGCCGATCTTCTCAGCCAGTTCTGCAAGGCTGAACCGTTTCACCGGAACCGCTCCCTGGCCGCTACTGTCCCGATCCGGCTTCGGCCTCGGTTGCGGCCTCGGTCGGGGCGGCGGTCGGTGCGGCGGTCTGCGCCCCGACCCACTGGTTGAAGCGGTCCACCAGAGCGGTGGTCACATCCATCGACGGCGCGGTCCAGGCCACCATCGAACGGTCCAGGATCAGATCGAACCCCTCATCCCGGCCGTACTGCTCCACTACAGCCAGCAACTGTTCCTGAAACTTGGCCTGAGCGGCGTTGATCTCCAACTGCAGTTCCCGACCCGCGGCCTCTTGGGCGTTCTGAAACTCCAGCGCCTTCTTCTGGATCTCGATCTCGAGAGCCTGCTTCCGCCCGGGAGAGAGGGACAGCGACTGGGTGGTGAACTGGGTCTGCAGGTCGGTCACCACCGACTGTATTGCGAGCAGTTCAGCCTGCTTCTCGTTCCGCAGGGAAGTTAACCAGGCCTGGACCCGCAAGCCTTCCGCGGTCTCCTCGGAGACCCGCTGGGGGTCGAACACCGCTATCCTTATAGCATCCTGGGCCAACGCCGCAGTACTCGCCACCAGGATCAGGAGCAGTATCACAGGCAGATGTGTCATTCTTTTCATATCTCGGTCCTTTCAGGTCGATCCGTAATCAGAAACTTCGTCCGATCGAAAAAGTAAACCTGCTTGTACGGTCGCGAACCCCTTCCCGGATCGGCCAGGCGTAAATCAGACGCAACGGCACCGGGAATACCGGCAGATGAAACCTCATTTCGACACCGGCGGAGACACGGGCCGTCTCGAACCCCCAGGACTGGTCCTCGAACAGGGCGTCGCCGATATCGGTGAACACCGCCAGTTCAGCCTGCTGCCCCAGGGGAAATACCAACTCGGTCTGGAACAGGAACATGCGGTCACCACCGACCTCCACCAGCGCCGGTATACCGTCGGAGGATCTTACCAGATCGGCGATATCCACGGTTCGCGGGTCTCCCAGGACGTCGAGGATCGCACCGTTATCGTCCAGGAGGACGTACCGCCGCGGGGTGATGGAGCGCGTCTCGAACCCCCGGGGGCCGGGGGTCTCGCCGCCCAGCCAGAACCGCTGGAAACGGGGCACGCCGTTCACGTTCGTGGAATTGAACCCCACCGAGCCGCCCTGCCACTCACGGACCAGCCCGGCCTCGGCATGGAACGCCAGGTACGAGCGTTTGAACGGACGCTTGTAAGTGGTATACCGGGCAACCGGCTTCAGAAAATTCGTATCCCCACCCAGTGGCCCGCCGGCAATCTGGAAACTCATGGTGAAGGATGACCCGGCGGACGGCCGATACGGGTTATTCACCCGGTTATAGGCAAATACCGGGGTGATGCTGGAGATTTTGTTGGTGGCGGAGAGCTGAGTCAGAGCCAGCGGATCGTCCGGGTCGATGAGGGACAGAGTGGATGAGGTCGAAGTTACGCTCTCATAGGAGTAGCTCAACCTGATTGACGAAAACGGCGCCAGCTGCTTTCCGAGGATGACGCCGCCGCCCTTGCTGCTGCTCTTGAGCGTGGCGCCGTAATCGATATCGGTGCGAAACAGGCTGAACCCGAGGGTGTAGGGCCGGTTGAGGAACCACGGCTCCTGGAAGCTGAGCTGATAACGATTGGACCGGCCGCCAACCGTCAGCGAGGCGGACAGTACCTGGCCCCGGCCAAGGAAATTACGTGTGGAGTACACGCCACTGAAGAACGCGCCGTCCACACCACTGTAACCGCCGCCGATCTGGATCTCGTTCCGCCCCTTGTCCTCGCCGTCCATGATGACCTTGACGTGCTTCTCCCCCTCCACCGGTTCGACGATGGGATCATCAGGGATCTCGAAGTAACCAAGCTGGTTGACCTTGGTCTTGGAGATGTCCAGTTTGGAACGGCTGAACAGGTCGCCCTCATTGATCAACATTTCCCGGCGCAGGACCCGGTCGTGGGTTTTGTTGTTCCCCCGAAACTCGATGGACGAGATGTAATAGGGCTCGTCCTCTTCCACGGTGATCCGGATATCCGCCACCGTCTCACCTTCCCGGCGCAGGACCTGTCGCACTACCGAGGCGTACAGATGGCCGCGGTCCTCGTACAACCGGGTCATGGACTCCGTGCCGGCCTCCAGCAGATTGTTCCTCAGCACCGACCCTTCCCGCAGGGGGAGGAACGCCTTTAGTTGGTTGTCGGTGAACACGGTGTTTCCGGTTAGGGTAATATCGCCGGTGATGTACTGTTCACCCTCGTTCACCGGTACGTTCAGAACAATCCATTTTTTAACTTTCGGCTCAGCCTTCTGCCGAACCCGGTCCTCTTTCTTTTTTTTCTTTTTGGCCTGCTTCTCCAGCTTGGCTGCCCGATTCTTCGCCAGTTTGCGGGCCTCTTCCGGCGAGAGGCCGTCGTCACTCTGATCTTCCCCGGCATCCTGGAGTTCCCCGGTCTCCCCGGCCTCCAACGCCCGCCGACGCGCAATCGCTTTCTCTTTAGGTTCCTTGACCTTCTCCCGGACCTCTATGTTCGGAGCCCGCAACTCCACGTCCAGATACCCTTCGTTCTGGTACATCTCCCGGATGTTGCCGGCGTCGGTGTCCCACTTCATCGGGTGGTACAGGTTTTTTTTGGACCAGGGCCAGTACCACTTGCGGGGCTTCGTCAATTCCAGCTGGCGGCGAAGGGCCCGGTCACTGAACAGCCGGTTGCCGGTGAATCTGATGGCGCGAATCCGGGTTTTGCCGCCGGGAATAATGGTGAAGTGCACCGCACGGGTCTTGTCGGTGATGTTCCGGATATCAGCCTTCACCGATGCGTCCAGAAATCCTTTTTCTCCCAGGTACTCACGGATGGAGGCCTCGGCATCAGTTATAGCCCGCCGGTCCATCGGCTTCCCCAGGCGGAGGCGCAGTTCTTTTTCCTTGTAACGGTCCTCGATCTGGGTCCGGTTCAGGACCGGATTTTCATCGTAGGTTACCGACGTCAACACCGGGCGTTCCCGGACTTTGACCACGATGATCTTGCCGCCATCCGGCCCATCTTCGGCCTCGATGACGATGTCCTCGAACAGGCCGAGCTCCCATAGTTTCCGGAACGACATCCTCAGCCGGCCAGGATCGTAGGAATCGCCGGCCCGGACGCCCATGGCATGGAGGAACGCTTCTTCCGTCATGCGGTACAACCCGTAGACCGTGATCGCATCGATCTGCCCGGACCCGGCGCCGACAACCGGGGCCAGCAGGCTCAAAATCAACAGGAAGAGCAGTGCGGCTCGGAGGATACGCCCCGCGGCCTTTTTGTGCGTCGGATCTGTACTCAAATCTTTTTCTCTCACTACCGGCGACTTCAGGCCTCGGCTCCAGGAATCCTCGATTCGACAATCATTCTACTGTGCAACGGGTGGGGACGCTCCCCTGGACAGCCGGCGCTGTTCAAGAAGAGGGAACCTCTACCGGGTTCCGGAATTTCAGCTTATCGCCGTCCAGGTAGACCTCAATCACACCCTGACCCTGGAACCGGCCGGTGATAATCGCGTCGGACAGCGCATCTTCGATGTTTTTCTGGATCGCCCTGCGCAACGGACGGGCGCCGTACACCCTGTCCTTGCAAGTCGTCTGGACCAGCCACCGGCAGGCGTCATCGGTGACGGTGATTTCGGTATTGCGTTCCACCAGGCTCTCGTTCAGCCTGCGGATCATGATCCGCACAATCTCGCCAAGTTGCACCTCGGTAAGGGAGTCGAATACGATGACCTCATCGATCCGGTTGATGAACTCCGGGCTGAGGGTTTTCTTGACCTCGCTCATCACCAGATCCCGCCGCTCCTTGAATTTCTGCATTTCATCGTGGGACTTGAACCCGACCTTCGCTATGGTCTGGGCCACATGGCCGGAGCCGATGTTGGAAGTCATGATCACGATAGTGTTTTTGAAATCCACCATCTGGCCATAGGCATCCGTAATGGTGCCGTCCTCCATGACCTGGAGCAGGATGTTCAATACGTCCGGATGGGCTTTCTCGATCTCGTCCAGGAGAATCACGCTGTACGGTTTGTGCTTGATCCGTTCGGTGAGTTGGCCGCCCTCCTCGTGGCCGATGTATCCGGGAGGCGAGCCGATCATCTTGGCAATGGCATGTTTTTCCATGTACTCGGACATGTCGAACCGGATCAGGGAGCGCTCGGAGGAGAACAGGAACTCGGCCAGTGTCCTCGCTACCTCGGTCTTGCCGACTCCGGTGGGGCCCAGGAACACAAAGGAGCCGATCGGCCGGTCCGGGCTGGACAGACCGGCCCGGGATCTCCTGATCGCACGGGACAGGGCGGAGATGGCGGTTTCCTGGCCGACGATCCTGCGGTGCAGGAACGCCTCCATGTTCATCAGCTTCTCGGCTTCCTCTTCCGCCACCGCCTGGATCGGGATACCGGTCCAGCGGGCGATGACCTCTTCGACATCGGCCCGGTCCACATCGAGGATCTTATTGCATTCCGACTCGTAGAGATCCTTGAGCTCCTCGTGGCGGCGGCGGAGGGTGACCTCCTCGTCGTGGTACGCCACAGCCTCGTCAAAATCTTTACGGGCCAGGGCGTTCTTCATGCCGTCCACCGCCTTGCGCAGCTCCCGCTCCACCCGCTTGATCTCGGCAAAGGAGGAGCTCTTGCCCAACTTGACCCGGGCGCCGGCCTCGTCCAGAACGTCGATAGCCTTGTCCGGCAGAAAGCGGTCGGTGATGTAGCGGTTCGCCTGGTACACGGCCGCCCGCAGAGCCTCGTCGGTGTAGCGCACGCCGTGGAACCGTTCGTACCTCTCCTTGACCCCTTCGAGGATCTCGATGGTCTCGGTCTCCGAGGGCGGCTTGATGGTGATCGGCTGGAAGCGACGAACCAGGGCCCGGTCCTTCTCAATATGCTTGTGATAGTCCCGGGGCGTGGTGGCTCCGATGCACTGCACTTCTCCACGGGAGAGGGTCGGTTTCAGGATATTGGCGGCATCCAGCGAGCCTTCCGCCGATCCGGCTCCGATGAGGGAATGGATCTCGTCGATGAAAACAATGATGTCATCGGAACCGGTCAGTTCGGTGATAATCCCCTTGAGCCGCTCCTCGAACTGCCCGCGGTATTTTGTGCCGGCCACCACCAGGGAAAGGTCCAGGGCCAGGATTCGCTTGGACAGCAGGGAGGGCGGTACTTCGCCGTCAATGATCCTGGTGGCCAGACCTTCCACTATGGCGGTCTTGCCCACGCCGGACTCCCCCAACAGGACCGGGTTGTTTTTGCGACGCCGGGACAGAACCTGGATCACCCGCTCGAGTTCCGATTCTCGGCCGATGAGCGGGTCGAACACCCGGCGTTCGGCCAGCTCCGACAGATCCCGGGAGAACTCGTTGAGGAACGGCGTTTCCTTTGTCGTTTTCGGCAACGCCCGCCGCTTGTATATCTTGACCGCGTCTTCCCGGACCGCCTCGATATGCATGCCCCGCTCGATGAGCATCCGGCCCGCAACCGAATCTTCCAGGCGGAGGAGCCCCAGCAGGATGTGCTCGGTGCCGATATAGGGATGCATCAGCCGTTCCGCTTCGGTCTCGGCGTTGCGCAGAACGATCTTGGTCTCGTCGCTGAACGGAATCTCCACCGAGGTGGACAGCTTCTCCTGGGCCGGTTCATCCTCGCCCAGTTCGGCCTGGAGCATCTCCATGGAGACGTTGGCCCTGGCGAACAGTTCCCGGATCGTTTCCTCGCCTTCCTTGAGCAGGCCGCTAGCAGATGTTCGGTGGCGATCACCTTGCTGCCCTGCTGGCTGGCTTCGTACCGGGCGAGGAACAGAATTCGCTTCGCCTTTTCCGTAAACTTCTCGAACATCAGCGCCCCTACCGCTGTCAAGCCCTGTCGGTTCAGTTATTTAGCGACAAGTACGACTATACCACACCGGCCCTTGCATCATCACGGCCTGATCCGGTCCGACGGCGACGTTCTGCCGTCGAAAAATCGGGTGATCTCACCCTGGGCGATCTCCTCGAGTCCACCATTGCGAAGTCTCAGAATCCGGTCGCATCCCCGGGCCAGCCTGCCGCTGTGGGTCGCCACCACCAGCCCGAAGGAGGACTCTGCCTGGATCTCAAGCAGCAGGTCGAATACCGCCGCGCCGGTAGCCGGGTCCAGGTTGCCGGTCGGCTCGTCCGCCAGTACGAGAGCAGGATTCCGCGCCACCGCCCTTGCGATGGCGACCCGCTGCTGCTCGCCTCCGGACAGTTCTCCCGGGTAGTGGTCCGCCCGGTCGGCCAGACCGAGCCGGTCCAGCATCCGGCCGGCACGCTCCTCTCCGTCGCCCTCGCCGGCGATCCTGGCCGGGATCGACACGTTCTCAAGAGCGGTGAATTCGGGAAGAAGGTAGTGAAACTGGAAGACGAGACCGACCACGCTGTTCCTGAACGCCGCAAGCGCCGTGGTGCCCAGGCCAAATACATCCCGTCCACGGCAAGTCATGGACCCGGAATCGGGTCGGTCCAGACCTCCAAGGATATGAAGCAGCGTTGATTTTCCGACACCTGAGTCGCCGATCACCGCCACAGACTCTCCCCGGCCCAGCGTCAGATCCAGGCCGTTTAATACCTGGATCCAGCGATCGTCTTTGCCATAGCTCTTGGACAGTCCAGTGGCGGTCAGAACCGGCTCATTCATAGCGGAGCGCCTCCAGGGGATCAAGCTTCGCGGCGCTCCAGGCCGGATAGATCGTAGCCATCAGGGAGATCAGTACCGCAGCCAAGCCGACTTTCACCAGGTCCCAGCCCGCCAGTGCAAACGGTACGTGATCCAGGTAGTAGACATCCGGATCGAGGGCGATGATCTCGTACGCACCCAGCCACCAGGCCAGTCCGGATCCGATGGAGAGTCCGAGAACCGTGCCTATCAAGCCGATAACCAGCCCTTGCAATACGAAAATCCTGGCGGTGCTCCAGGACCTGGCCCCCATGGATGACAAGGCGCCGATATCCCGGACCTTGTCCGACACCATCAGGATCAGGGTGGAAACGATATTGAGGGCAGCCACCACCACAATCAGCCCGATGGCCAGGAACAGCATCAATTTTTCGTACCGCAGCGCCTTGATCAGGTCCGCATTCTGCTCGAACAGATCGACCACGGTCCACGGAAACTCGAAGGACGACCTCAGCTCCGGTTTCAGTTCCTCCAGCCGGTTCAGGTCGTTCAGGCGCACCTCCACCCAGGATGCGCCGTCTTTCGCACCCATGAGACTGCGGGCGCTCTCAAGTCCTATGTACGCCCGGACCGTATCCTGCTCAAACTGTTCGCTCCGGAAGGTCGCGGATACCTGGTACTTACGGCTTTTGGGGAGTGCGGCGAACGGTGACAGCGTGACCCTGGGAACCATGACACGGACTTCATCTCCCACGCCCACGCGGAGCTTGCGGGCAAGATTCTCCCCCAGAACGATCCGGTCCCGCTCTCCGGCCGGCCGGTCCAGGGCGGCGAAGGCCGCCTCGGTTGAAGGATCGGCGGCAATCACCTTCGCCTGCCGCCCGGGCACCACGCCCCATATCTCCGCGTACGACGGCTGCTCGCCATCGGGCACCAGCATGGCTGGAGTATGGATCACCGGGGAGGCGATCATCACCCCTTCCATCGCCTCGGCCCTGGAGGCGATTTCCTCCATCCCGACGGCCAGTGAATCCTCGGCGTTCAGGATCTGGAGGTGGGCGCTGCCGCTCAGGATCCTTGCCCGGATGTCCTGGACGAATCCGTTGTTGAGAGCCAGGGCGACTACCAGCGCTGCGGTTCCCACCGTCACTCCGGCGATAGAGATGAACGTGATCAGCGAAACGAACGTCTTGCCCCGGTGGAACCGGAGGTAACGGAGCGCCAGGTATAGTTCGAACGGCATTTTCATATCGGCCGGTTATTCCTCACGGTCCACCCGTGTAGCCGTCCACTGCCCCTGAGCGCCGCCCTGTCCGCCCAGATCGTAGTTCAGCCAGACACCGCTGATGGTCCCACCGTCACCGGACAGGGTCCCCTCGAACTCCATGGACCGGCCGAGTTTGGAATCGATCCGGACCAGGTAGACCTTCCGGTTCACCAGAGTGCCTTGCAGCGACCCGGTCCAGCCGCCGGCCAGGCTATAGGTGCCGCTGATCAGTGTGCCGGTCTGGATCAGGTTGAAGGCGCCGTTCTGCTCCTTGGGCATCATGACCACCTGCCAGGCGCCGGTCAGGGGTCCGGATTCGGCCGCTTGCCGGCCTGCAACAGCGCCCAGTTGCTCGTCCATCAGTTCCAGTCTGCGTTTGCGGTCAATGATCCGGCCCACCAGCGCCCGCTGAGCGGCGAAAATCAGCCTCCTATTCGCCTCTACACCCTCAATCTGGCTGAAGATCATCTCGGCCTGGACCACATCCTCATCACCGGACGATCCGAGGATCGCCGCCATTGTGCGGTACAGGGTTCGAATCTGCAGTTCCACCTGGACCCTTTCGGAGGACAGCGTCCGCATTTTCTCCAAGTCCTCGATCAGCAGGGCCTGTTCCACATCCATCATCGCCTGGAAGACGGAGCGGTCCGCGGCCAGCCCTGCTGAAACGGCGGAAACGAGGCAGAGAATCATGATCCCCAAGGTTTTCCGTTTGCATGTCATCGATCAATCTCCCTCGTGTCAGAGCACGCCAAGTTGCCTGGCCAGGCGGATCGCCTGTACCGCCGATCCGCTGTCGGCCACATCCGCCGCAGCCCAGAGCCTGATCCTGTTGCCTTCACCAGTATCGGCGCGGATGCCTGTGATGCTGACTCCACCACGGCCGTTGACATCAACAGGCGTACATTCCCGGTCATCGGCGACCGCCCGCAGGCCCGGTCCGGCGTCCAGGAGGGCGTATAGCGCCTCTGGCGATACCGGCTCCCCGGTTGTGACCTGCATGCTGATGCCGTGGCCATAGAACACCGGCATCACCACCATGTCCACCCCTATCGCCGGCGGCTCGAGTCCGAGAAGCCGGGCCAGTTCCGATTCGATCCGGTCGGACACCATGCTGCCGCCGTCGGACAGGTACGGTTCGGGGACGACGTTGAACGCCAGTTGCCGGCCGAGGTTCTCCACCGGAGGCGACCCGAAATTGAGCAGTTGGACTGTCTGCTGCCTGAGCTCGTCCACGGCGTCTGCTCCGAAATCGGCGGCAGGCCGAAGGATTACGGCGGAAACGGCCACAACCCCTGGGCCTTCATGCAACGGCGCCAGGATCTCCGCCAGAACCAGAGACAAGCTGTGGGGAACCGTCAGCGCCGAACCGGCCCCCGGGACCACCGGCGGCAGGAACCGGTCGTGGGCCAAAGGCAGGCCCAGATCCCGGTACCCGACCCCGGTCAGGTCGATAGTGGTGGCGCCGGGGGAGGGATCGGACAGAAATCCGACGGCTTCTCCGGATGTGTCGCAGATGAGGATGAGGCGATAACCTTCAAAGGCGGCGCGGTCCACCTCCTGGATCAACCGCGCCTCGCCGTCGTACTCGCTGAGGAGCGCTTCACCGGCGCCGAACAGGTCGACATCGCTTCCGGGTACCTGCATGGTTCCCAGGGCATGCCGGGCCCGGACGCCCTCAAAGCTACCGGCGCCGACCAGGGCGATCCGGCCGGCCGCCGAAGCCTGGTTAGCGCGGGACGGGGCCATCGACCACCTCGCCGTCGGAGTTCACGTCCCTGTCGACTGCCTTGCGGTTCCGTACGGTGATACTCCACATGTAAAGGACCGGACCGGAGAGGACATATAACAGACCCGCGGACAACAGCGTGATCCGCGGCTTCATTACTACGCCCACTAGAACGGCGGCGATCAGGAGGATGTTTATATAGGACTGCCTGGAGTGCAGATTGAGGTCCTTGAATGCACGGTAGCGGAACCGGCTGACCATCAGCACCGCCAGACCGATCATCAGCGGCAAGGAGGCGGCGGGCAGCCAGGCCAGCCCGGTCGGTTCCGGGAACGCAAACACCACCGCCGCCGCCGTGCCGGCGGCCGCAGGGGAGGGCAAACCGGCAAAATACCGTTTTTCGGTGCGGTGGCCGGCGATGTTGAACCGGGCCAGCCGCATGGCGGCGCATATAACAAAGACAAATGCGGCCAACCACCCGATCCGTCCCAGTGGGTGCAGGACCCAGCAGAACACCAGGAAGGCCGGCGCCACACCGAAGGAGACGATATCGGCCAGGGAATCGAACTCCACACCGAACTCGGATGTGGTGCCGGTTAGTCGTGCGATACGGCCGTCCAGACCATCCAGGACGCCGGCGACGATGATGAATACTGCGGACAGGGCGTAACGGCCCAGGGATGCCTGGATGACGGCGGCAAACCCGCAAAACAGGTTCCCTACCGTAAACAGGCTGGGCAGGATGTATATCCCGCGTCGGAACCTTCTGTTCGGCATCCACACCTCATCCCGGCCCGGTGGTCGGTCAGTGCGTTTTCGACTCCCGGGTAAGTTTTTCGATTTCGTCCTTGAGGGCCAGCTTCAGCTTCTTGAGCTTCGCCTCCTCGTACTCCTCCTCGGGGGTCAGGCGCAACCTCCCCTGCAGAACTTCCAGGCGGGATTCATATTCCTTATGTTTTTCGGCTAGGCGGGCAAGGCGGGCGTTGACGAAAGGGCTTTTCACATTCACCAATTCATTCACGTACACTCTCCTGAATAAGGATGTGGGAACGGACAGTTGCATTATAAGTCCCGGAGGCGTCCGGATCAAAATACGGACTTCCGGAAAGCTCATCGCGACTTGAGTACGGCGTCCGGGGCGCGAAGGTACAATGGCGCCATCCCGGTGCCGGACGGCAGGCCGTCGTGATGGAACCGCATCGCCAGGAGCCCCGTTCCACCGGCCACGCCGGACGACGCCTCCCTGACCAGGGAACCTGGGGCTGCGGCCAGCAGGGCCGCGCAATGCTTTGCGGCGCCCTGGCTGATCAGCACCGCCGGACCGGTCCCGGAAGCCGCCACCGAGTCCAGGTTTCCAAGCCACGGCTCGGTCACCGCTTCCGGGGGAAACGACCCGCCGGTGAAACGGGCGGCGTAGACCTCACCCCGGCCTGCATCCATTACCGGCACCCGGTCCCGGTCCTCCCTCCCGTTGGCCGTCGCCAGGGCTTCCAGGGTTCCTACGCCGTAACAGGGCCGGCCGGCGGCCAGGGCCAGGCCGCGGACCGTGCCGAGCCCTATCCGAAGACCGGTAAAGGAGCCGGGGCCTCGCGTCGCGGCATACAGGTCCAGGTCCGAGCGGCCCCAGCCTACCTGGGCGAGGAGATGCTCCAGAAGCGGCAGGAGATGGCGGGAGTGGGATTCGCTAACCAGGAGACCGGCCTCGGCCACAACCTCCCCGGCCCCGGCGTCTCCCTGCACCAATGCAACGCCGCCCCACCATGTGGAGGCATCGACAGCAGCGGCCCGGATCACGTCTGGTCCTTGTCCGAGCCGATCCTCGACCTTTCCAGAAAGTCCAGGAGGTCGTCCTCGTTGGCGATGGAATCGGCATCGAAGGCAACACCGATCTCGTAGAGATCCGGCTGGGGCTCCGGATCCGGGTCTTCCGGCAATTCTTCCAGTCGCACCACCCGGCCCCGGACCCTGAGAGGTCTGGGTCCGGTGTCAGGTATCTGATCCTGGAGGCGGATTTCAATCTCTTCACCCACGTCAAGCTTCTCGGGACTCGTGAATACGATCCCATTGCGGCTCAGGTTGCAGGCCTTGCCCGAGGGCGGATCGGCAGTCCCCAGCACTTCCACCTCAAAGCGGCCCGGTTCCAGATCGAAACGCAGGAACCGCCTCCGCTCCGGACTAAAGACCAGCACGACGTTTTTCCCCGACGCCTTGGCCTGATAGAGCGCCTGGGCGGCTCTTTCCAGCAGTTCCTCGGGAGAGTTGGCGTCGCCGGGGTAGGTGGCGATGCCTCCGGAGATGGTAAGCGATACCGGATCCCCGTCGGCCTCCCTCCGCCCGAAGAACCGCTCCACCTCCACCCGGAACCGCTCCGCCACCAGAAGCGCCCCGTTGCGGTCGGTCTGGGGAAGGACCAGGGCGACCTCATCCTCCCCGGGCCGGCCTGCGATATCGATGTCCCGGATCTTGTTGTTCAGGATAATCGCCAGTTCCTTCAGCACCCGATCGCCCACAAACCGCCCGAAACGGTGGTTGACCCGACCGAACTCATCCAGATCGAACAGGACAACGGAGACCGACTGGCCGTACCGTCGGGCCCGGCGCAATTCGTGTTGCACCGCCACACGGAACATGCGGTCGGTGACCAGGCCGGTTAACGGTTCCCTGGTGGAGGAACTGTCGCTGACATCGAACATCTCCAGGTCGATCATGGTCGGGCGCATCAACTGCCGGTTGACATTCACAAAATAGTCCAGCAGGGCGACGCGCACCCCGACGTCACGGCCCAGCGCCTGCCCCAGCTCGTCCCGATGGCCGAGGATCCCGGTCCAATGCTCCCTTGCCTCTTCATCGTCGAACTGCAGGTGAGTCAGTATCAGGATCAGGGCTGCATGGGCACCGACACCGGACTCTCTCGCAACCGCATCCAGCCTGGCCATCAGCCGGTGGACGTTGTGGGCATCTTCTTCCAGTATTTCCAGAAGCTGTGCCCGGATCCGCCTGGCGTCTTCCTGGTTGATCAAAGGTACCGCTCTCCACCACTCACGCCCACCGCCAGGCGTTGGTCGAGGATGTAATCGGCCAGGCGGCGATCGGGGACCAGGCTTTCCAGAGCGATACCCAGTCGCCGGGTCAATCGGTTCGGCTCCTCGACACGGATTACCCGGCCTCGCAGTTCCCAGGGATCGGCAACCGGCTCCCTGTTGCTGGAGAGCCGGACACGGACTTTGGAATCCACATCCACCTGCTCAGCCGTCTCCACCAGCATGCCGCCGGAACTGATATCCACCCCCCGGACCGGAATCCAGGTCTTGAGTGCGTCCCAACGCATCTTGATTTCGCCGTGACCGTTCAACGGATAGCGGATATGGGCCCGGCGTTCCTGGTGGAACAGGGTGATCCGGTCGCGACCGGACCGCTTGGCTTCGTACAGCCCCTCATCGGCCCGCTTCATCAGCTGCGACAGTCCCCGGCCGTCCTGGGGGAATACGGCTATCCCTCCTGACATGGTCAGACCGACCCGGAACTCGCCGATCTTTTTCCTGGCGAACTCCTCCCGAATCCGGATCCGCAACCGGTCCGCCACCACATAGGCTCCCATCCGTTCGGTCTCCGGGAGCAGCAGCACGAACTCCTCCCCGCCGTAGCGGCAGGCAACGTCCACGTCACGGATGGTCTTCCGCATGCAATCGGCCACTCTCCGCAGGGCCAGGTCTCCCACCCGATGTCCGTACCGGTCGTTGACCTCTTTGAACCGGTCCAGGTCGATAAATACCAACGCAAAATTGAGACGGTGCCGACGGCACCTTGCAATTTCCCGATTCCCGAGCTGAGTGAGATGGCCGCGGTTGAAGAGACCGGTTAGAGGATCGGTGGCGGCGGACTGCATGGTCTTCTCGAACTGGGCCAGTTCCACCACTTTCGGGTTGCGTAACAACCCCTCTATGTTGGACAGGTAATCGACGCAGGATACCTGCATTCCCGGATCCCGGACCAGGGCCGCGGCCAACTCCACCCGGTGGTCCAGGATACTGGCCAGAAGCGCCTCGGCCTCGATCTCAGTTCTCACCAGGTTCGCGAGGAACCGAACCACGGTGGCGCAGGAATCGAACCCTTCTTCCCGGCCGATCCGTCGCAACCTCTGGATCCACTCGCATGGATCGGGATCCGCCTCGGCAATCATTTCCAGGAGCAGTTCACGCTGCTGCTGGGGGAGTCCAGACGCTTCCACTCCACCCCCTTGAGCCGAACTCCGGACCGCCTCCAGCCCATCATAATTCCGCCCGGCTCACCTGCCGCCGGTATGGGCCAATCCTAGCACGGTCAACCACTTGCGTGTCAATTGACTACGATCCTGAACTTCCCCGGGCTTCTCCCGTAGTAATATGCATGACGGAACGGAGGTAACGGATGACGGAAGTGGGGTCGACAACCGGTAGGGCGCGCGCCCGGCGTGGAGCCACCGGGCAAGGGCCGGCGGACGAGGAACTGGTCCGCCGCTGTCTTGAGGCTGAGCGTTCCGCATTCGAGCAGTTGGTCCGGAGACATCAGAAAGGGCTGGTGAACCATCTTTACCGCTTGACAGGACAACCCGACACCGCACGGGACCTGGCCCAGGAGGTATTCATCAAGGTTTACACCTCCCTGGCCACCTTCGATTCCAGGTACCGTTTCACAACCTGGATGTACCGGATCGCATCGAACTGCGCCATCGATCACCTGCGCAAGCGGCGGCCCCGGACCTGCTCTCTCACCGTACAGACTTCGGAGTCGGAAGAGCGCATGCAGACCGACCGCGATTTCGCCGGGGCCGACCCAACGCCCCACCAGTTGCTGCGCTGCCGGGAAATCCAGGAACGGCTGGAAACCTCCGTGGAGGCCCTGCCGTCCTCCTACCGCCAACTCATCCTCCTCAGGCATCAGAATCATTACCGCTACGACGAGATCGCAAGGATCACCGGGCTGCCGATCGGCACGGTGAAAAACCGGATCTTCCGTGCACGGGAGATCCTCCGCAGTCAATTATCGGACATCCTGGATGCGGAGGAGATGTGATGAGCGACTGCCTGGACATGAGGCCGCTGATCGACCGGATCTCCGAAGGCGAGGCGACACCGGAAGAGGCACTGGCCCTGGGCCGCCACCTGCCCGGCTGTACCGTCTGCCGCATTCTGCTGGCCAAGGCCCGCCGTCTAAACGAGATGGTTGACGAAATCGGCGAACCGCTGGAAGTGGACGAATCGTTTCTCAAGGACATCATGGATTCCCTGCCCGACGAACCCTCCCAGGGAACGGTCCCAGCAGGAGGCAGGCGGTCGAGGCGCCACCTCCGGATCGTCAAACTACTGGTAACCATGAGTCCCCTCGGCCTTCTGGGAGCCGGACGCTCCATGTTCATGGGATACCCGGGACAGTTCAGCCGCATCATGGACAGTGGGACGCTCCTGCCTCCGGAAGGAAGCTCGGGGATCAGCGACTCGATCCGGGAGGTCCTGGGGATCGTCCTGGCGATAACCGGCAAAATCGGCATCACCGCCGGCGACCTGACCTCGGTGAAGCCTGTGCTCGCCCTGGAAACCATCGTCTCGTCCGCCTGGCCGCTGGCCATCGCTCTTCTGGGAAGCGGCCTGCTGGCCCTGACGCTGTTCCGGCCGCTGCACAAAGCGTTCATCCGCAGTCGCTGATCTTCCCGCCGGAATATCCATAACCGTTCTCTCGCTGCGGTCGACCGCAGCGAGAGAAGGTATCAGTATGCTCCGGACAGTAACTAACCGATGCGGCTTTTCAGATCGGTCAGTGTCAGGCCCAGGCGCCGTGCCGCCTTTTTGAGGTCTCCACCGACCTCGCCGACGGTGTGACGGATGTAGTACTCCTCGAATGCAGCCACGCCTGCCGCAAGGGACTCGAACCCGCCGTACAGATCCACAGGAACCAGTTTGGTCCCTCCCATCGCTTCCGGCAGGTCGCTGGTCCGGATCTCAGGCCCTTGGACCTGCAGGAGGAGAGTCTCCACCAGGTTTCGCAGTTCGCGGACATTGCCGGGCCAGTCCCAGGAGCTGAGGGCCCGCCTGCAGTCGTCGGAAAAGGTCTGGCGGCGGCGACCGTACTCCCTGGCCAGGATCGTCATGTAGTGGTCGGCCAGAACCGCCACATCCTCTCGACGCTCCTTCAAAGGAGGAACTTCCACCACCATGAGGCCGATCTGGTCTCGGAGAGCGTCGCCTACAGCCGGACCGGACAGATCGGCGGTGGCCAGGGGACGCGCGTCCAGTTCCTGGAACGACTCGCTCCGCAGGTAAGCCTCGAGACGTTGTTGCAATGCCGGGTCCAGCAGTTCGAGGTCCTCGAACAGGATCGTTCCCTTGCGGGCCAGAGCCGGGCGGGACGACCCGTCCTCCGATCCGAAGATGGCATCGGCGGCGGCGGCGGCGTTCAGGGCGCCGCACGGGATATCCACGAACGCCTCCTCGGACCTGGCGCTCAAGGCATGAATCCGCCGCACCACCGCCTCCCGGCCGGTGCCGCGGCCGCCGGTGACAAGAACCGGTGTATCCGAAGACGCCGCCTCATCGATCCTTGATCTGAGGAGGACTGCCGCCGGACTGTCGCCATGGATCTCCGTATCCCGGGACAGCATCCGCATCAGGCGCCGAGTGCGATCCTCCAGCATCCGCTGCCGAAGGGCGTTTCGCAGCACCAGCAGGGTCTTCTCCAGGGAGAGCGGTTTCTCGATAAAATCGAAGGCGCCCAGTTTGGTGGCACGTACAGCGGTATCGATGTTGCCGTGGCCGGAGATCATGATCACCTGGGTGTCCACACGGGAGTCCTGGAGCTTCTCCAAAGTCTCCAGGCCATCAATACCAGGCAGCCAGACATCGAGGAGCACGGCGTCGAAACGGCCGGTCTGGAGGCGCAGGAGGCCTTCCTCGCCGGAACCGGCGCTCTCCACTTCAAACCCTTCATCCTGCAGGATCCCTTCCAGCGCCGTACGCACACCGGGCTCATCGTCGATCACAAGAATTTTTTCGCCGGTCACGGCTATCCCCTCCCATCCGCTTCGGCCTGCACCGGAATCTCCATCACGAACCGGGCGCCGCCGGAATCGCCGTCTTCCACATGGATCATGCCGCGGTGTTCGGTGATTACGCGATGGACCACTGCCAGGCCCAGACCGGTGCCGCTGGGCTTCGTGGAAAAATACGGTTCGAACAGCTTGGCCCGATCCTTCGCCGGTATCCCTGGTCCTGAATCCTCCACCTCCAGAACCAGGATCCCCTGATCGGTATTGCGGATTCTGACAGTGATCCGGCCCTGGCCGTCCACCGCCGCCACGGCATTGTCCAGCAGGTTCACCAGCGCCCGGCGCATCTGCTGGGGATCAAGCGCAACGGTTCCGACGCCGGGTTCGGACTCAAGACGCCACTCCACACCGGCTACCGCCTCATAGAGGGCCAGCACCGAATCCACCAGTTCGCGGACGTCCACCGGCTGGGGAACCACCTCCGGCATGCGGGCGAAGCGCGAGAACTCGTTCACCAGGTGCTTCAGGCCGGCAACCTCCCGTTCGATGGAATCGGTCGCCTCCGGCAGGATCTTCCCCAGATCCGCCGAACCGGCCAGGAACTTCTTCTTCAGGCGCTGGGCCGAAAGTTGGATCGGCGTCAGCGGGTTTTTGATTTCGTGTGCGATTCTACGGGCGACCTCCCGCCAGGCGGCGGCCCTTTGAGCCCGCAGCAGGTCGGTAAGGTCCTCCAGTATGATCAACACTCCCAGGTACCCGCCCTGCCAGCCTCGCAGCGGTGAGATCCTCACCGCCACCGTTATGGCGCCAACGGAACGGATCAGTTCCAGGTCACGGGACGCCACTCCTCCTTCGCCGCCGGCATCCATGACCTGGTTCAGCATGGCCAGCAACGGCCGGACCTCGACGCCGGAAAGGGATGACCGGATGTTCTCGCCGACCTTCAAACGGAATCCGAGAATCGTCTCCACCGCCGGATTGAAAGTGGTGACCCTCGCTTCCCGGTCCACCGAGATCACCGCCGTGGACAGATTCGCGATCAGAGTCTCGATGTACCGCCGGCGTTCGTCCAGGGCCCGGTTGGTACTATGCAGATCGGCGGTGGAGCGGCTGATCACCTCCCGGCTTTCCTCCAACTGCGCCGCCATGTCATTGAACGCATCGACAAGTACGCCGACCTCGTCTCCGGTCCTGACCCCGACCCTGACTTCCAGGTTTCCGGCCGAGATCTCACGGGCGGCAGCAGCGACCTCGTTAATCGGATCGGTGATCCGCTTGCCAAGATAGAAACCTATCCAGGTCGACAGGAACAGGGTGACGAGCAGGGTCAGCCCGATGAGCATGAGGTACAGTCTTACCAATTCCCGGCGCTCCAGCCGGAATAACAGGTAGGTCCCGGCATGCTCCTTGATCATCTGCATCTTGTCGGTGGCGGCCTTGGAATGCACCAGACCGACGGTCACCACGCCGGCACGCCCACCCCCCGGCTCCCGGATTCGAAACGACGCCGACGCCTGCACCAGTAGTTCCTCGCCGAGGAACCCGATCTCCGACACCAGGCCTCCTTCGGACAATCCCCGTTCAGCCAGCGCCTTGGCCTGGATGCGCAGCTCGCCCCGCATCGACTCGTTCAGCACCAGGGGGTCGCGCAGCCCCAGCACATCCTTTCGGCCGCTCTCCTCCACCAGCGCGAAATCCATGCCGACGTCCTGCAGCCACGCCTCGAGGAAACCACTCCGACCCTCCGGAGAGAGGCCGTCGAACACCCCCTGATCCATGGCGGCGGCCAGGCGGCTCGCCTGCCCCATGCTGTTGTGTCTTAGATATTCATTCCACTCGTCAACGATTTCAGAGGCGTTGCGGGTGACCTCCTCCACCGGGGTGCGCACGATCGCCTCTACCGTACGCTTGATCACCGCGCCGGATCCGTAGACCATTATCAAAGCCGGGAACAGGACGAAACCCAGGAGGAAGAACACCAGCTTGACCCGCAATCGGGAACCGAGGACGCCGCGTTTGCGATCGATGACCAGCCGGACCAGGTTCCGGATCAGGAGTCCCACCAGAGCCAGGGCCAGGATGACCAGCGTCATCGACAAGATCGGCAAAAGGTAGCGGTTGGCGGCGGAGTCGGCGCCCTGCTCGGCCATACGATCAAAGATGGCGTACATCGTCCACACCAGCGCAAACAGGATCAGGGAAACGATCACCCATCCGACTGTCCTGCGTGTCCTGGGCATCAGTTCGCCAGCGAGGTTTCCGCCGACGCGGTGACGGTAACCGGGAACATCATCCAGACGAATTTCCGCCCCATGGAACAGGTGACGCCCACCCTCCATCGGGAGACCGGCGCTTCCGAGTCCACCGGCAGCAGAGGCACACCATCGATCTCGCTCATCCAGACCCGTACTACATCAAGGGAGTCGGTATCACGCTCCTCGTCGGCGATCCGTGTCGGTCCCTCCCAGGCCTTTCCCTTCCGCCGCAGGCGATAGATACGGCTCAGGTGGTATTGCTTGGTCAGGCCATCGAACTCCACCGCCGTTTCCACCACTGTCCAGGACAGGGTTTTGGGGAACCACAGCGGCACCGCACGCTTGGCGGAAAGTTCGATCCGGTGGCGGAAAGCGACCCGCATCCCCGAATGGATTCGCTCCAGGACATCCTCGCTGAAGGCGTTCTCAACGCTGTAGGAAGCCCGAACACCGTCAGCGGTCCCTTCCACGCGCAGTCCTATGACCCGAGGATCACCTTCCCCGGCGACGGCCGGGAGTACGGACAGCGCCAGAACGAGGAGGAGAACGGGAACGGCCTTCACCTCAGACCTCCATCCGGTCGCCGGCGTCTCGCTGTTCCTCACGCCAGGGAGCCAGGTACCAGTTGCCGGTAGACTCGTGGATTTTGTGGGCCAGCCTGGCGTGCAGATCGTGGCCGGCACGGTATGCAATGACGTGTCCTCGTAGCGGGTGCTGCAGAAGCGAGAGATCGCCGGTGAGGTCCAGCATCTTGTGACGCACGAACTCGTCCTGGAACCGCAGTTTCGGGTTGAGGATGCGGTCCTGCCCCAGAACCACCGCGTTGTCCAGGCTGCCGCCCCGGGCCAGACCATTGCGGCGCAACGCCTCCACATCCTTCTCAAAGGTGAAAGTCCGGGCCGGGGATAGCTTGCGGTAGAAATCGTCGGTGTTCCACAGGCTGGCGGTCAGTTCCTGATAGCCGAGGAGCGGATGATCGAAATCGATGGCGTAGGTCACACGGTACTCCCGGCAGGGGTACACGGAGATCTTCTTGTCCTCGTGGCTGACGGTCACCGGCCGGGTGATGTGGATGTAATCCCGCAACTGGTCGGACTGCTTCAGCCCGGCCTGGTTCAGCAGTTCCACGAACGGCCGGGAAGAGCCGTCCATGATCGGCACCTCACCGCCGTCCAGTTCCACCAGGAGATCATCCACCCTGAGAGAGTACACCGCCGCCATCAGATGCTCTATGGTGTTCACCGAGTGGCCGTCCTTCCGAAGGACGGTGGCATAGAAACTGGGGCCGGCATGGTCCAGATCGGCAGGGATTCTCAACCCCCCCAGATCGGTCCGAACGAACACAACTCCGCTCCCCGGTTCCGCCGGCATCAGCTTCATGGCTATTTTTTCACCGGAATGCAGGCCGATCCCCTCGAGGGAAACTTGGCCGGCCACGGTTTGTCGGTAGTGCATCGGCAATTCATCATACATGATCGGGAAGCGAGCTCCATTGCGGCAATTCAGGATTCCCCGCCGGTTCTGGTACAATCTGCCGGTGTATGCATAGATCGCGCTCTCCCGGGCAGAGCGGTTCCCCAATGCGCCGAATTGCGCACGAGGCTCTCATGCAGGAAATCCGTACACTGATCGAAGCTGTGGAAACAAGGGCGAAGCGGCTCGCCACCGCCGAAGGCGCTTCAGAAATATTTCACATTCTGCTGGACGGCGCAGCTCTGGCCGCTCCCCGCGCAGGGCTGTATCTGGTCCGGAAAGGGGTCCTCAAAGGCTGGGGCACCCGGGGATACGGGCGGGAAGAAGCGGAGCAGTTCCAGACCCTGGCCATTGAGGAAGATGGTGCGTGGCCTGCGGTCCTGATCCGGCCCGACGGGCCGGAAACCGATGTCCGGCCCGACGCCCTCACCGAAGCGCGGGCCTCGACAGTCCGGGTCAGCGGACGGGCGCTGGCGGTTGTGGAAATCGCCAGGGATACGGGGCAGGAACCGTGGCACCCCGAAATCGTCGGTCTTTTGATCCGGGTGGCGGAGATGCGGCTGGAACTGGACCTGGCCAAGCGGAAGATCGCACGGTTCGGAAAGGTGAAGCAAGCCGAACCGGCTCCGGAAGCAACCATCGAGCCGGCCCCCGACGACGACGTGCCGGAAGCGGCGCCGGAGACCGACGTCGGCATGGAACCGGTACCGGAACAGGCGGAAGGGGATGAGGCGCCGGCAGAAAATCCGGCATGTGTTGCGGCCCGGCGTTTTGCCCGGTTGGTCGCCACCGACATCCGGCTTTACAACGAAGAAGCGGTGATGCTGGGTCGCAAACACCGCGACCTGGAAAACCGGTTGAAGGACCAGATCGAACGGGGCGCTGAAGCGTTCCTCCGCCGGTACCCGGATCTGGGCGACTCCGGTGAAGAGATCCTGCGGGACGCCTATATCCAGGTCCTGGGGGCCGGCGACGTATCGCTGTTTCCCGAAAGAGCGGAATGAGTTTTGCGGGGCGAACGGCTCTCCTGATCCTGGCTCTGCTCCTGGCCGTAATGGTTCCGGCGGCGGCCGAGGATGAACTACCGTCAGGTAATGCCGGGGCATTCCAGGTACGGACCCTGAGCCGGGGGATTCACCTGTTTCGGCCGGAGCGCGCCACAGGCGCCCACACCAACTCGCTGGTAATCGAGCGCCGGGACGGCCTGCTGGTGGTGGACGCCCAGCCGACGCCGGAAGCTGCCAGAGACCTTCTGGCCGCCATCCGCCTCGTAACAGCCAAACCGGTGCGCTACCTGGTGTTTACCCATCCCCATGTGGAAGCGTCCGGAGGGTCCGATGCGTTCCCGCCCGACGTTCTGAGGATCGCCAGCCGCGGATACCGGGACGCCGTGGCCGACCCGGAGTTCGGTTATCAGTCGGAGTTACGCGCCTACCGCGATATCCCGGAGCCCGAGGCAACGCAGGAGGGCGGTCCGGATCGCCCCCGGCGGCCTGTAGCGACCCTGACCCTCATGGGAAGGACCCGGCTGGAAGATCCGTTGCACCCGATCGTCCTGCACCCGATCCCCCACAGCCACTCCCCCGGCGACATGCTGGTGTACGAACCCCACGCGGAAATCGTGGCTGTAGGCGACCTGGTCTTCAACAATCGCAACCCGTACGCCGGACATGCCCGGGTGCGTTCCTGGATCAACCAGTTGAACCAGTTGCTGACCTTGAGCCCCAAGTCCATCGTGCCGCTGCGAGGGGGAGCGGTGGACGTGACCCGGATACGGAACCAGCGCGACGCCCTGCGCTGGCTGAAGAAACAGGTTAACGAGGCCTTGGTGGACCGGGTCCCTTATGAGGAAATCCCCGGGAAAATTCTAAACGGGCCAGGAGCGGCCCACCACTTCAATACCGCTGTGAAGCCGTCCAATCTGCCTCTTCTTGTGCAACTGGTTGTAGACGAGGTGCGGAAGGAGCGACGGGAACAGGGTCTGGAATAGGGACCTCCGGACCTCTGCGGCGGAACACCCGATCCCGGAGCTTTGCCAGCAGGCTTCTGATCCACCGGTTCAACCGCTCAATTCTCCGGCTATGGCTGCTTAGTACCGCAAGACCAGCCAGCACGAAAATCCAGCCCTGCAGGATCGGAAGGATGAACCCCAGGATTCCGATCAAAAGCAGGGCGCAGCCGACGATCCAGTCCACCGTCACCCGCAGCCCGGTTTTTCTCTTCCGTCCGATCTGCTCGCTCATGCGGTACTGTAACCTCCGGGGATGTTAAGCGCCTCCGGGTCAATTTCCCCTCGGAAGACCATCCTGGCGTCTCCGACCAGGACAACGGCCTCAGGCGCCGCCGGATCCCCCTTAAGGGTAACCGAAAGAACCGCCCCGCTCCAGGGCCGCACGATTATCTCGCCGCCTCCTCTTGCCGCCGACACCATGAAGCCTGCCGCCACCGCGCCGGTTCCGCAGGCCAGCGTCTCACCTTCGACGCCTCGCTCCCAGGTCCGGATACGGACCTCGCCGGTTCTTGAATAGGAGATCAGGTCCAGGTTGGCGCCGGCCTCGCCGAACTCGGGATGGGACCGAACCGCCGGCCCCCAGCGCTCCAGGGGACTGTCCGCAACGTCATTTACTTCCACCACGAAGTGGGGAACTCCGCTCTGAACGAATCGACCGGTGATGCTCTCCCCCTCGACATCCAGAGTCCGCAGTCCGAGATCACGTACAGGGGGCAACGTCAGCCGGACCCGTCCTCCAGCCTCCACCTCCGAGAATACGTCCCCGACGGCAGTGGACAAGCGCGCCGATGGCCCGGACATCCCGGCCAGGAACGCGAACCGAGCAGCGCAGCGGGTTCCGTTGCCGCAAAACGCCACCGCCCCATCCGGGTTCCGGAATTCCACCGACACCCGGTCCTGCGGAAGTCTCCGCACCACCAGTACACCGTCGGCTCCCACCGATACGGCCCGGCGGCACACCGCCCGGACCCAGTCCGGAAACCGGTCACCCAGCCGGTCGGCGATGGAACCTTCCAGAATTATGAAATCGTTGCCGGCCCCGGCCATCTTGGTGATCCGGACCGGTTCAGTCATGGCCGACGCCATCAGGGCTGTCCGGGTCGAGGGCGACCAGGATGTCGGCCTCTTCCGAGAAACCGCTTTCGTTGGGCGGAGTAGCGCGGTCCAGGGCGGTGACCCGATAGAAGTACCGTTCTCCGGGGCGCACATCACGATCCACGAAGGAGGTGCCGCTCACCGGTCCGGCCTCCAGCACTTCCCAGTCCCCCCGGCCCCGGCGGCGGCGAATCCGGTAACCGGACAGATCCTTCTCCTCGTTCGGATCCCAGAACAGGCGGACCACAGCCCCCTCCTGCACCGCCACCGGGCGGGTCGGTGGCGACGGGGCGAACAGGTCAACCGCGTGAACCAGGACCCCCTCCGAGGAATCGCTCTCCTGAAAAGGTCTCTCGCCGGAGACCGCAGACCTGAGAACATAAAGGTAGGTGGCGCCGACTACCACGCTTGCATCCAGGTATTCCCGGCCGGTCACCGGAGTATCGTTCACCGGCCTGCGCCCGATTACGCCATCCGGCACGGTTCGGTAGATGTTGATCGGCAGTTCTCCATCTCCCGGCTGTTGATCCCACTCCAGACGGACACCGGCAGCCGACATTTCGGCCCTGGGCCTCTGCGGCACCGGGAGGGGAGCGATCGGTGTGATCCGCCCGGCTACCACCAGCGGGGAGCTTCGGCCGCGACGATCCTCCACCCGGACGCCGTACCACACAACCGGGGCGGACGATCCCACCGGCTGCAGAAACGCCAGCCGCTCTCCGGAACCTTCGGCGACGGAAATCACACCGGCGTTTTCGCCCCGGCGGCGGAACGAGTCGGCATCCGGAACCTGTCCGGTTTCCGCCTGTTCCACCCGCACCAGAAACGCCCGGTGGATCTGCCGTGACGGCTTGTCCCGGTTCCGCGGTTCCGGCACGTTGAAGGATATGAGGATGCTGTCACCGATCTGCCGAACCTCCACCTCACCCGGCTGGAACGGCCCTCGCGGTTCAGGCGGCAACGGCGCTCCACGCTTGCCGCACCCGGCAACCAGGGCCAGGCAGCACACGAACAGGGCGATGGTTACCGCTTTCATCTAAAGGATGTACCGCGATAGATCCGAGTCGCCCACGATACCGGAGAGACGGCCCCGGACGAAGGAATCGTCGACGACGACTCTTTTCTCTGGCAGATCGGGGCCTTCGAAGGATACTTCCTCAAGCAACCGTTCCATGACGGTATAAAGCCGCCGCGCCCCGATGTTCTCGGTACTCTGATTGACCTGCTCGGCGATCTCCGCCACTGCTTGCAACCCGTCTTCGGTAAAGTCCAGGTTCACGCCCTCGGTCTCCATGAGCGCCTTGTACTGTCGCACCAGATTACTTTCCGGTTCCGTCAGGATCCGATACAGGTCCTGACGCCCAAGGGATTCCAGTTCCACCCGGATCGGTAAACGACCTTGCAGTTCGGGAATCAGGTCCGATGGCTTGGAGACATGGAACGCACCTGCGGCGATGAACAGGATATGCTCGGTGCGGATCATACCGTACTTGGTGTGCACCAGCGTCCCTTCCACTATCGGCAACAGGTCCCGTTGGACACCTTCACGTGAGATGTCCGGGCCGTGGCCTCCTTCCCGGCCGGCAACCTTGTCCAACTCATCGATGAACAGGATCCCGGAATTCTCCACCCGGTGGACAGCCTCGCGGGATACCTGATCAGGATCAATGAGACCCTCCTCTTCCTCCCGCTGCAGGATTTCGCGCGCCTCAGTCACCGTCGCCTTGCGGATCCGCTTCTGGCCCTGGAACAGGCCGGGCATCATCTCCCGCAGGTTCATATCCATCTCTTCCATGCCGGCCGGAGTGAACATTTTGAACGCGGCGGAGGAGGTACCCTGGACCTCGATCTCCAGCATGCGGTCTTCCAGTTCCCCATCCTCCAACTGCTTGCGCAAAGTGGCCCGGCTGCGCTCCCAGGATTCCTGCTCCTCCACTTCCCGGGCGCGGGACTCGGCGTCCTGCTGGTGGGCCTTCTGAACCCGGGGCGGCAGCAGCAGGTCCAGAATCCGGTTCTCCACCGCCCGGGCCGCCTGGACCCGGACCTGATCCGCCCGCTCCACACGGACCATTTCCACCGCAATCTCCATCAGGTCACGAACCATAGACTCCACGTCACGGCCGACGTAACCGACCTCGGTGAACTTGGAAGCCTCCACCTTCAGAAACGGTGAGCCGGCCAGTCTGGCCAGGCGTCGTGCGATCTCGGTCTTGCCGACCCCGGTAGCACCGATCATCAGGATGTTTTTGGGAATGACTTCAGCGGCCAGTTTCGGGTCCAGCTTCTGCCGGCGTATCCGGTTCCTGAGCGCGATGGCCACCGCCCTCTTCGCCCGGGCCTGGCCGACGATGTTGCGGTCCAGTTCGCCGACGATCTGTCTGGGGGTCAGATCGTCTACGATCACTGGTGGATCCGCCACGTCACCCGGCATGTAGAACACCACGATCAGATCTCCTCGATGGTCAGATGGTTGTTGGTGTAGATGTCGATGCCGGCGGCGATCCCCATGGCGGCCTCCACCACCTCCCGGGCATCCATGGAGGTGTGGGCCACCAGAGCCCGAGCGGCCGCCATGGCAGGCACCGAACCGCTCCCGATGCCGATGATGCCGTCGTCCGGCTCTATCAGGTCGCCGGTGCCGGACAACAGCAGGGTCTTCTCACGGTCCGCCACCAGCAGCATCGCCTGCAATTGCCGCAGAGCCCGATCAGTCCGCCATTCCCGGACCAGTTCCACCGCCGCACGCTCCAGCCTGCCGCCGTGGGCCGATAGTTTTTCCTCGAACCGTGTCAGGAGGGCGAAGGCGTCTGCAGCGCCGCCGGCGAACCCGGCCAGGACTGTGCCGTCCCCCAGGCTGCGGACCTTGCTGGCGCTGCCCTTGACCACCGCCTTATCCAGGGTGACCTGTCCGTCACTTGCCAGAACCACCTTGCCGCCCAGCCGTACCACCAGCACGGTGGTTCGCACAAATTTCGGTTCCGTTCTCATCGGCCCTCCAATCCCCTGAATTTTATCCCGAATCCTTCACATGCGGCCTGTTGATTAAGACCGCCCGGCCCGGTTGGCAAGGCATGAAGTTCCTGCTCTAGACCTCGGACAGAGTGATCCGGGCGTCCACGATGAAGGAATCCTTTCTCTTGGGGGTCACGATGAACGGGTTCAGGTCCAGCTCAGCCAGGTCCTGCTCCAGGTCGGAAACCATCTGGGACAGCCTAAGCAGCGTATCCTCCAGGAGCTTCATATCCACAGCCTGCTCTCCCCGGTATCCCGCCAGCAGCGGGTAACCCTTGATCTTCCGGATCATGAGCCGGGCGCCCTCATCGGTCAGCGGATGGATCCTGATCGCCACGTCCTTCATGACTTCAACGAAGATCCCTCCCAGCCCGAACATGAGTAGAGGACCGAACTGGGGATCCCGGGTCATCCCAAGGATCACTTCCTGGCCTCCCTGCACCATCGGCTGCACCGTCACCAACAGGTCCGGGTCCTCGTCCCTTAGCGAGGACAGACCCCTGAATGCCGTCACCACCTCGTCGGCGTTCCTGAGATCTACCTTCACGCCGCCGACGTCGGTCTTGTGGGAGATGATGTCCGACTCGATCTTCAGGACAACCGGATAGCCCAGGTCGATAGCTGCCTCAATCGCCTCGGCGGCAGTATACACCGTCCGTGCCGGGACCAGGGGGAACCTGTAGGCCGCCAGGATCTCCCGGACCTCGTCCGGGGTGAGTTCGGTGCGGCCGGCTCTTCCGGACGGAAGTTATCACCTTGGGGCTCGGCGCCGGTCCACCCTGTAGCGAATCATCTTGCCTTGAGGTCGTTCACGCAACTTGCGGTAAGTAGTCAGAGCGCTCATGGCCGAGGCCGCCTCCTCCGGGAAGCGGTACACCGGAACCTTCCGGCTCCTTAGCAGTTCGGCCCCCTCATCGGATCGCTGCTTGCCCATAAATACCGAAAGGACCGGTTTGCTGCCGTCCGCAGCCTCGGCAATCGCCTTGGCGACTTCATAGGCGTCGATCATGATCGGCGACACGAAGATGGCAATTATGGCGTCCACGTTCGGGTCTTTCTTGACCTTCTCCAGCACCGCCTTGTACCGGGCCGCATCGGCGGAAGCGATCATATCCACCGGGTTGCGGGTGGACGCCTCCGGCGGCACGACCTTGGCGATGGCGGCCCGGGTCCTTTTGCTCAGTTCGGGGATTTCGATCCCTGCGCCGATGAGGGAATCGGTGCAGAGGATAGCAGGGCCACCGGCGTTGGTGACGATCACCACGCGGTCCCCTTCCGGGATCGGCTGGTTCGCCAGGGCCGCAGCCTTGACGAACATCTCCTCCAGGGAGGAAACCCGAATCACCCCGCACTGCTCCAGCAGGGAGGTTGTGGCGATGTCCTTGCCGACAATCGAGCCTGTGTGGGAGGAGGCTGCCAGGGCGCCGGCCGCCGTGCGCCCCGCCTTCACGGTCAGGATCGGCTTCTTGCGGGTAATCCGCCTAGCCAGGGAAGTGAACGGCTTCGGGTTCCCGAACGACTCCAGGTACATCAGTATCACTTCCACGTCCGGGTTGTGTTCCCAGTATTCCAGGAGGTCGTTGCCGGACACATCAGTCTTGTTGCCCATGGAAGCGAACATGGATACGCCCAGATTGTTGTCGCTGGCGTGGGCCAGGATCGCCTCTCCCAGAGCACCGGACTGGGAAATGAACCCGACGTTCCCCCGCTCGGGCACGGTAGCGGCAAACGATGCGTTGAGCCGGTATTCCGGTTCGGTGTTGATAATCCCCATGCAGTTCGGGCCGATCATTCGCATGTTGTAGTGCTCGAGACGCTTCCGGATCTTCTGCTCCAGCCGCGCGCCTTCCGAACCGACCTCCTTGAATCCGGCGGTGATCACCACCACGCCCCGGACTCCTTTCTTGCCGCATGCTTCGATCACCCCCAGGACACGGTCACGTGGAACCACCACTACCGCCAGGTCCACCGGATCGGGGATTGCCGCCAGCGAGGGGTAACATTTCATGGAGCGCACCGCGGTGGCCTTCGGGTTTACCGGGTAGACCGGTCCGGAGAACCCGAACTCCACCAGCGCCCTCAGGATCTCGCTGCCGATGCTGTTGAGTCGGCGAGATGCGCCGATTACCGCCACCGACCTGGGGCGAAACAGTCCATCCATGGAGTCGCATAGTTTCTGGACGGTTTTTTGGGGTTTCTTCTTCTGCGCCTTCTTCGGCATAGGTCACCTCTTGACATCTTTCTACCGGCAGCATAGCACCGGACCGGAACGGTTTCAGTCCAAGGGTGTCCCCGAAACCCGGGTTAAGGTGCCTGTCACCGACTATTCGTCGGTCCGGCGAACCTCAACACCCCGGGCGGCCAGTTCTTCCATGATGGTTCCGGTGATCCCCGGGTCGGCCCCGAGCCGTTCCGGCGGAACCACCCCGGGCCGGTTCCAGCGGCCGTCGGCCAGCATCCTGGTCATAATTGCGCATGGAAACCCGGTGGTACGCGCCATGGAGCTGACGCCACTCAAAGGATCGGTTCGATCCAGCAGATCCCAGACAATCCGCCGCCGGCGGCCGCCGCTTTCCCCTGCCGCCTCGACCCGGAGCACGGTGAATTCCTGCTCCCCCGGCTCCGGCTCCCAGACCCTGAACAACAGGTGTTCGGTGAGGACTCTGGGCCGGATCCGGACACCACCCATCTCAACTTCGTCATTGTCAAAGAAACCGGTTTCCCGCAGCATCCTCATCCGGTCGGCGTGACCGGGGTAACGCAGAGTCATTTCCCGGAGATCCGGGACGTCCAGAGTGTCCAGCAAGGTCCGCAACCCGTCGGTGTTGAACGCTTCCAGGGTACCTACCTCCGGCAGGTCCACCAGTTCGACACCGGACAGGGCCGGCACGGTGACCTCACGCCCCCCGACCCGCATGCGGCAGGGCCTTGTGTACTCCTCTATGACGTCGGTGGGGGAAAACACCGAGCAATACTCGTACGGCCATACACGGCGAACCGGGAGGCCGCCTACCATGATGGAGATCGAGTCGGTACGGTCCAGTTCCGCCACAGCCCTGCCTGCCAGCAAATTGGAGATCCCCGGTGCGACTCCGCAATCCACCACCACCGGCACGCCGGCTTGTTCAGCCGCCTCGTTCAAGGTCAGCGGGTTCTCCGGACTGAAGGAGATGTCGGCCACCGGTTTTCCGGCCTCTATCACCTCCTTTAGCGTCGCCAATCCGATCCGTCCGGGGACCGCTCCGACCACAACGTCGGCTCCTTCACAAAGGTCGGCGACTACTCCCGGAGTTTCCAGGTCAGCGGCCACCGTTTCCGCATCGGCCACAACGCCCAGGGCGATCCTGGAACGGTCCGCAACCGTTACCTCGAGGCCGGGATCCTTCGACAGATCGGAGGCGATTGTCCTCCCCACTCTTCCGGCCCCCAACACGAGGATTCGTTTCATTCCTGCTCCGCTTCCTTTTCCTGCTTTGCCAGCGCCTTCTTCCGGGCCTTCTCCATCCGCCGCTCCGCATCCTTGATCCGCTTGTCGAGGCGGGCCTGCTCCTTCCGCTTGAGCCGCTCCTGCTTCTTCCGAATGTCTGCTACCGATTCCTTGAGCAGCAGCTTACTCGCTTCTTTGGCGTAGGAGCTGTCCGGCCAGCCTGCGATCAGCTTCTCCAGGTAGATGCTCCCCTCCTCCATGTTGTCGGCGAGCACCAGCGTCTTCCCCAGTGAAAAGTACAGCTTGTCTCTATCAGGATAGGCCGGGTAGTTCAGCAGCACGCTCCGGAACCTCTTCTCCGCCGGCATGTAAGCCTTCTTTTTCAAGTAGAACCGGCCGATGAGATAATCGTGTTCCGCAAGATTGTTCCTGGCGTTGTCGATCTTGATCCGGGCGACCTTGGCGTAGTCCGACCCGGGGTAGCGCCGGATAACGCCGTTCAGGTCATCAACGGACTCGTGGGTCATGGACTGGTCCCGGGACGGATGGTTGACCTGGTCCAGCAGACAGACCCCTGCCTGGAGCTTGGCGTAGGGCGCCCGCTCACTGTCGCCGTACAGGATTACGTAATCCTCGTACAGCGACCGGGCATCGATAAGAGAGAAACTGTCCCCGGCGTAGAAAGTGGCGTCGGCCATGGCGAGCCGGACCATCGGCTCCAGTTCCGCCGCATCCTCAGTCATATTGATCCGCTCGAATATCTGCCGCGCTTTGCGCAGCTCGCGACTCGCCAGGTAATCGAGACCTTTCTGGTACAGCCCCTCGGTAGTCAGGAATTCGTCCGCCGGACTGGCTTCGCTATTCCTCTTGTTGCCACCGCAACCGGTCAGTGAGGTCAGAATGGCCGTTGCCAGCAACAAGGCGGTCAGCCGGTAGGTTGCTCCGTTTGTATTCAAAGGTTCCGCTCCCTTTCCATCCCTGCGGCCAACCTCTCCCTGATATCACCGGAGAGCCGCTTCGGTTTTCCGTTAAGTCCGACGGAGGCGTGTACCGTGTGTCCGGTAGCCAGCGTCGATCCGTTTTCGTCACGTATCTCGTATTCGAAACGGACCCGCACACCTGCGGTGGAGGCAAGCCTGGTTTCGATTTCCAGCACCTGGTCGTAGCGGGCCGGCTTGAAGAAGCGGGCTCCCAGATCCACCACCGGGAAGTACACCCCTTCCCGATCCTCCATCTGTCCGTACGGGCAGCCCAACTCGCGCATCAACTCGGTCCGCCCCAACTCGAACCAGACCGGAAAATGGGAATGATGCGCCACTCCCATCCGGTCGGTCTCCGGGTAGCGCACCCGGGCAGAGACCCTGTGAACCGCTCCCGCCATCTCAGGCGTCGCCGTCCGCCACACCAGCCAGCACCCGGACCATCCGCCCGGTGGTGGCGCGGATATCGTCCGAACCGAATATCGCCGATCCGGAAACGATCATGTCCACCCCGGTGGATGCGACCTCTTTCAGGTTCTCCTCGGTAACGCCACCGTCGATTTCGATCCTGCACTCCAGCCCATCGCTATCCACCAGCGCTCGGAGTTCGCGGACCTTGTCCAGGACCGGTCTGATCAGGGCCTGTCCACTGAATCCCGGGTTCACCGACATCAACAGGACATAGTCCACTTCAGGGAGAATATTCTGCAGCGATGCCAGGGGGGTAGCCGGGTTCAGCACCACACCGGCCTTGGCGCCCCTCTTCCGGATCTGCTGGATAAGGCCGCTCAGGTTCCGCACCGTTTCCACGTGGACCGAGATCATCTCGGCGCCTGCATCCATGAAGGCGCCGACGTAGCGCTCCGGATTCTCGATCATCAGGTGGCAATCCAGGGGCAGGTCGGTGACCTTCCGGATTGCGGCGGTCACAACCGGGCCTATGGTGATGTTGTCGACAAAGTGCCCGTCCATGACGTCGATATGAATCAGGCCGGCTCCGCCAGCCTCCACTTCACGGACCTGATCACCCAGGCGGGCAAAATCTGCAGACAGTACCGAGGGCGCCAGAGCCGCCGCCATGTTGCCTCCTTGCCGCTCAGCGGGCCACGCTGAGCTCGACAATCTGTTTGGAGCGAACAGGATACCCGGCCGGCGGCGATTGCCCCACCACCTCGCCGGAACGGACCCGCCCTGCACGGATCTCCCGCACCGGTCCGACCCGGAAACCGTAGGACCGGATCCAGCGCCTGGCTGCGGTTCCGGACAGGCCGATCAGGTCCGGCATGACGTAAACCGGCTCCCGAACCCCGGCGGATACCAACCGGTGAACCCGGGTGCCTGGAACGGCGGGGCTCTCACTTTGGGGCGCCTGGGCCACCACCCGGTCGGCCGGCACCTCCCGACTGTATGCCCTGGCCTGATCCCCGGGGGTAAACCCGTCCCGCCTTAGTTCGAACTCCACCGCCCGGGCCGCTTTCCCGGTCAGGTCCGGCATCTCCAGAACCTTGCCTCCCAGGCTCATCACAAGCTTCACCCGGCGGCCCCGGCGCACCGACGCTCCTGCCAGCGGCTCCTGCTGCAGGATTCTGCCGCTGGCCACCGTAGGGTCGTGGCGATGGTCCGCCACTTCCAGCCTCAGATCGATGGGATCGGTGATCTTGCCGGCCTCCGCGAGGGACAGGGAAGCAAGATCGGGAACCGTCACCGCGGTGGAGCGCATTTCGATCTTCATCGCCATGTAGAACGAGAAGATGAACGCCGCCCCCACCAGCGCACCGCCACCGAGCAGCCAGAGCGCTATCACGCCCAGCTTGCGCAGGCGAATCCTGGTGACCGGTTTCAGGACAATGCGGATCGACATCGGCTCAGTTCACCGCGCCAGGATCGGCCCGCGGGAGCCGGCAGGGCCGCCGGGCTGCTTCATGTGGGCCACCCTGGCCACCAGACTGCCGGGAAAATTGCTGGTAGCGCCAATCAACTCTTCCTTGGACCGGTCGAAATGCAGGAAATCATCCCGGATCCTCCTGTCCAGGTCTACCAGCTTGCCGCACAGCCGGTCCACCTCACGATCTCCGGAACCGTGGACGGTCCCGGCAAACTCGGCCAGCACATCCCCCAACCGCTGCTGCCAGGCCAGGTAGCTGGTGTAACGGTCCTGACCGTCGGGAAGAACCGGTATGGCTGCAAACCGTTCCAAACCGGCCATGGTCTCTTGCAAGCGGAGGGCCGGATCGGTGCTGGTGCCGCCCAACGGCCGGGCCAGGGCGATCAGATTCCGAGCCAGGTCCTGCCGGTGGCGATAGCCGTTGTCCAGCCGGACCCAGGCCCCGTCCATCTGCACCTCACAGCGGCACAACTCCACCCAGACTACACCGGCCCAGCCGAAGAGACCGACTGCCGCCGCCGCCAGGACCAGACCGGTGATGCTGAACCGTACCCTTTTGCGCAATCTCGTATCCCCCGGGAAACACTGTAGTTTAGACCACGTCCGGCGGTAACGGTAGCACTGTGTTACCTGCTGAGGACCAGCAGCGCTCCGAAAAATCCATCCATGCCCTCTGCCGGAGATGTCCGGGTGAACCGGTCCTTCCCCACCAGTGGGCGGCAACTCTCAGGAATGTTGTTCCGAGGGTCGGCCACCGTAAAGGCCGGATGCCGGCTGAGGAACGACCCTATCACCCCTTCCCCTTCCTCCGGTTCCATGGAGCAAACGCCATAAACCAAACTTCCTCCCGGCGCCAGCAGGGATGCGGCCACGGTCAGGATGTTCTCCTGCCGGGCAGCAAGACGAGCCAGGTCATCCTCCTGAAGCCGCCATCGGATCTCCGGATGCCGACGCAGCGTCCCGGTGCCGCTGCACGGCGCATCCACCAGGATATGATCAAATACGCCCTCCACCGGAGGCACCGGCGACACCATGTCCCCAGACAGGGTTAGGATACCGGCATGTCCCAGCCGCTCGGCGTTCTGCCGCACCTTCCGCAACCTGGTTTCGTTCCGGTCCACCGCCACCAGTTCCGCTCCGTCTACCGCCAGTTCCGCCAGCACCATGGTCTTCCCGCCGGGGGCGGCGCAGGCGTCCAGGATCCTGCCTTGCAGTGATCTTCCGAACAGCAGCGGCAGGAGTTGGGACGCTTCGTCCTGGACATGGGCCAGCCCTTCGTGGAAAGCGGTTGTGGACTGGACGACACCCTCCACCGTGAGGGCTCCGGGGACGTACCGGCAGGGAGTGGCGCCGACCCCTTCCGCCGCCAGCCGCTTAACCAGTTCCGACCGACTGCACCGGCGGCTGTTGGCCCGGATCACCGTGAGAGCTGGACGGTTGTCCGCCTCCAGCAGTTCCACCGCCGCATCCCAGCCGATCCGCCCCACCACCCTCCTGGTCAACCAGGCCGGGTGCCCAAGGGAGAGCGCCAGTTGCTCGACGTCACCGGGAGCAGGCATCGCAACTTCATGGGCGGCCGGGTTCCTGGCCAGAGCCCGCAGCACGCCATTGACGAAACCGGCCGTTCCCGGCCCTCCCAGACCGGCCGCCACCGACACCATGACGTCCAGAACGGCATACGACGGGATGCGGTCCATGGCAAAAAGCATGAACGCTCCGACCCGCAAAATCTGCAGGACTTCCGGATCGATATCTTCCAGCGGACGGGAGGCAAGACGTGCTATCGCATGGTCCAGGACGGACCGGCTCCGGAGCACACCAAGAACCAGGGCGTGCAACAATGCGCGGTCCCGCCGGTCCCGGAATCTGGGCTCGACATGTTCCAGGAGAGCCGAAGCATACGCCCCTCCCCGCTCCACACGGTCCAGAATCCGGACCGCCTCCCGGCGGGGATCCTCCGCTTCAGTCAACGGCGCACACCGCTTGCAGGAGATCTCCAGGCACCAGCTGGCGGCCATTAACCGCGTCCCGGGCAGTCATCTCTCGTTTTCCGTCCGGCTGGAGAACGGTTACGGCGAGCACGGTGCCGCCACCACAGGCCAGGTGTACCGCCTCCCCTTCCAGGCCGAGTAACGTCCCCGCTGCGACCTGGTGGGATGCCCCATGTTCCGCGTACGCCTTGCGGATCCGCAGTCGCTTTCCTCCCCTGGTGAGCCAGACGCCGGGCCAGGGATCGAAGCCGCGAACCAGGCCCTCCATCCTGGAGGCGGAAACGGAAGGGACCGGTTCACCATCCTGCCGGGTGATGATCGGCGCATCGGTCGCCTCCCGGTGGTCCTGGGCCCTCGGGATCAGGGAGCCTTCCGCCAGACCCGACAGGGTCTCACGGAGCAGCGGCACACCTGCCTCCACGAGGCGATGAAACAGTGCGGGAGTGTGCTCACCGGGCAGGACCGGAACTTCGGACTGCATCAGGATATCCCCTTCATCCATCCCTTCGTTCAACTGCATGGTGGTGACGCCGGTAATCGTCTCGCCGCGGACCAGGGCCCACTGCACCGGAGCCGCCCCCCGGAATTTCGGCAGGAGGGAGAAATGGACGTTCACCGCGCCGCGGGGAACCGCATCGAGCACTGCACGGGGCAGGATCCGGCCGTAGGCCACCACTACCATGATATCGGGCCGGGCAGCTTCGATCTGCTGGAGAAAGGCCGGCCTGCGGGCGGACCGGGGCTGATAGACCGGAAGGCCGAGGGTGCCGGCCAGCGCCTTCACCGGGGTGGGCTGGAGCCTGCGTGAACGGCCGGACGGCCTGTCCGGGTTGGTGATCACCAGGTGGACACGGTGACCCGCGTCGTGGACCGCCTGCAGGAACGGGACCGCCACTTCCGGCGTTCCGAGGAAGGCTACATTCACAATGCATCCATGGCGATCCAGTCGCCGGCCTTGATCCTCTTCTTGATCTTCCTCTTTACGATCTCACGTTTCAGGGAGGAGATGTTCCGGAGAAAGACGTAACCTTCCAGATGCTCGAATTCGTGTAGCATCGCCCGGGCCAGGAAGTCCTCAGCATCCACCACCACCTTGTTGCCCTCGAGATCCAGGCTCTCCACCTTGATGGCATACGCCCGCTCCACCATGAGGGTGAGATCCGGGAACGACAGGCAGCCTTCCTCGCCTACCTGACCGCCGCTGGCCTCTACCACTTTCGGGTTGATGAACACCTTCAGGTTTCCCGGTTCCTCCCCGGCAGTGATATCTACTATGCAGACGCTGAGGCCCACGCCGACCTGGTTGGCCGCCAGGCCGACCCCTGGAGCGGCGTACATCGTCTCCGTCATGTCCCTGACCAGTTCCCTGACGGAATCGTCAACCTGCTCAACCGCACAAGTCGGTTGAAGCAGCACCGGATCGGGATACAGAACCAGGGGTAGGATCGCCATAGCCTCAACATTCCTTCCAGAGTGCGCACGGCCGGGCCTGCCCCGGGCCGTCTCTTAAGACCGTAGCACCGGCGTTCTGGAACGGTCAAGAACCGGGGGCTGTCCTCCATGACGGACAGTAGCGGTGTCCCCCTAATGAGACATATCTCTATTGAGGCAACAGAATAACCTGCCGTTCCGGACCTTTCCCGGCAGCAGGGGCTGGCATGTGCCATGCAATACAGCCGGGTGGAATTGCAATTGGAATGAGCCGGGAGGCTGCTATGAGTATAAAAATCAGAAAAGAAACCATGATCCGAACGGTCCTGGCCGTCATCCTGGCGACTCTGCCGGCCCTGGCTATGGCCCGGGATACCGCGGAAAGTCAGTACGGGGCGGAATGGGACGATCCGAAGAACTTTTCCGATGAGTACAAGTCCGGCAATTACGGCCGGGTACTCTCGGCGGACCAGGGCGGCCGGGTCATCCATGAAAACCCCGACCCTACCGAACCTCCCGAAGAGAATTTGACGCGTAACGCACCGGTTTTCCCCGGTGACCGGATATTAACCGAAGCCTACCAGCGAATCTCGGTGGAACTGGCCGGCGGCTCCCTGGTCCGGCTGGACGACGGCACCGAACTCCTGTTCCAGGCCTTGCCGGACCCGTACGCCGGCTACCGTGACAACACGACGCTGAACCTCATCGCCGGGTCTTTGCAGATCCGGACCTCCAACCTTGAAGAGGACACGTTCCGGGTCGATACGCCGTCGGCGTCGGTCTATCTGTTGGGCGATGGCGAGTTCCGCATCGACCTGCTTTCCTCCGGCGAAACGGTGGTGCGCTCCTGGCGAGGTGTGGCTGAACTGTCCGGAGACGGTGGCTCGGTCCTGATCCGCAGCGGCATGGAATCGGCGGCCTACGCCGGCGCCTACCCATCAGACCCGTCCTCATTCAACACCGTAGCCACAGACCGTTTCGATCGATGGGTGCAATCCCGGGACGAGGCGCTAAGAGCCCGTGCCGGCGCCGGACGGAACCATGACTACGACGACGAGGCGGTCTACGAATCGCTACCCTCCGAAGTCCGGCCCTATTATCGGGAACTGTCAGGCAGCGGCAGCTGGACCTACGCCAACGATTATGGCTGGGTGTGGTACCCCTCCGAAGTCCAGGACGGCTGGCGGCCTTACCTGGGCGGCTACTGGGCCTATGGACCGGGCGGCTACTTCTGGGTCTCCAACGAAAACTGGGGCTGGGCGCCCTATCACTACGGACGATGGGACCGGCTGGCCGGCTACGGCTGGTGCTGGATCCCGGGCCGTGTATTCGGCGGCGCCTGGGTCTCCTGGTCCTGGGGATCGACCTACGTCGGATGGGCTCCCCTGAACTATTGGAACCGGCCCGTGTATTACGGTTCACTGTACGGTGACTGGTACTACGGCGGATCCTGGAACTTCATCAGGTACAACCATTTCCGCCACCGCAACTACTACCACCACCGCGTGGCCGTCGGACACGTCTATCGCACCGGCCACCGGGGCGCCATCGTGACCCGTCCTCCCAAGGTTTCACCTCGGGAACTGACCGCGGATGGCGGCTCCAGGGCTCGTGCGATACGCCTGGCCAAGAGCAACGCCCTGGACCGGCGCACCGGCGGGGTAAGAAGCCGTGACGGCGAGAAGCCGAACAAAGCTACCGTCCGCAAGTTCCGGGAGACCGAGAGCCGGATCATGAACAACGATCGGCGCAAAACGGTGAACACCAGGCCCTCGTTCCAAAGCGATCGGGACAACCCGGCAAGGACCAGTTCTCCGACGGCCAAACCCAGACCGACACGGGCCCATAGCGAAGAACGGAAGGCGATCCGGCGTCCCACCACCAGACCCCAGCGCGAGAAGCCGGTGTACCGCAAGACTTCCGACGATTCCGGCGACAGGGTCAGGGAGATGTACCGCGGTGTCTCGAAGCAGAGTGACCGTCCGTCCCGGGCCACAACACCGAGCCGGACGGTAAGGCCGTCCACGCCGAGTGCGCGGCCCGCTCCCAGCCGAAGCACAACCCCCCAACGCAAAGCGGCGCCGTCCAGAAGCACCGCGCCCCAGCGCAAAGCGGCGCCGTCCAGAAGCACCGCGCCCCAGCGCAAAGCGGCGCCGTCCAGAAGCACTGCCCCCCAGCGCAAAGCGGCGCCGTCCAGAAGCACTGCGCCCCAGCGCAAAGCGGCGCCCAAGAAGTCCTCGACTTCCAAATCGTCCAGCAGCAGGTCCCGCCCTTCCAAGAGCAGGGATTCGAGTAAGAAAAAGAAATAGAGTGGTTAGCGGTTATTCCCCCTCAACCGGTAACCGGAAAAGGCCGGCGGACAGTCCGCCGGCCTTTTTTTGGGGACAGGCACCTAAACCCGGGTTTCGGGGACACCCTTTACAGTTGAAATTGTCATATTTGGAAACAAGGGTGTCCCCGAAACCCGGGTTTAGGTGCCTGTCCCCGAAACACAGTAACGGCGGAAGGCGGCCAGAAAGGCGGAGGACTGCTCTCGGAGTTCCTCATCGATCAAGGCAGGATCGATCCCGGCGTTGGTGGCGAACTCGACCCTTGCCTCGGGGTGGAACTGGCAGGTAAACAGGGGGAGGGTTTCGTGTTCCAGGCCGTCGATCATAGAGTCCGGCCGGGTGGCAGTCACTCGGAACCCCGCCGGTGCGGCGGCGACTTCCTCCCGGTGGCTCACCACTACCCGCATCGATCCGCCGCCGGGCAGGAGGCGGCTGCCCAGGAGAGTGGTGGTCCGGATACCGAGCAGCTTGTTCCGGTCCTTCCTCAAATACCTGACATCGCCTCCAGAGAGATCAGCCACCAACTGGTGGCCGAAACAGATCCCCAGCAGCGGTACCCGGATATCGCCTCGCACCACCGGAGCCAGCCAGTCCGATAGCTGTTGCAGCCACGGTTCCCGGTCGTGGACCGAGGCCGCCGACCCCATCAGCACGATACCGTCGGCGTCATAACCCTCTCCTGGTCGCGGCATCTGTTCAGCCCGCAGTACCGGGGTCAGGATTGTGGCGTCACCGGGCCAGTCCCCCACCACTACCTGCGCACTCTCGGTCTCCGGGTAGTGGGAGGAAGGGTCCAGCACCAGAAGCCGGGGACGACGGTCACTCATGCCATCGCCTCGAGAAGTCGGTGGTGGATGCCGTCGAACCCACCGTTGGACATGACGACAATCACATCCCCGGAAACCGCGTCACCAGCTACCCGCTCCACGATGGTCTCCACATCCGGGAGGTGCCAGACTTCATGGCCTCTGCTGGTGAGGTCTTTCGCAAGAAGGGATACGTCCAGGCGCAGTTCCTCGGGAACGGAGTCCAGGCCGAACACACTCGCAAGCACCACCCGGTCGGCGCAGGCGAACGCCTCCACCAGTCGCTCCTGGAACACGTTGCGGCGCATCGACCACGACCGCGGCTCCAGAACCGCCCAGATCCTCCGTTCGGGATACCGGTTCCGCACCGACTCCAGGGTCAGGCCGATGGAAGTCGGATGGTGCGCGAAATCGTCCAGCACCACCACACCGTTGACCTCGCCACGGAGCTCTAGCCTCCGCCGGACCCCACGGAAAGAGGACATGCCCCGGCAGATCGTTTCGGCGTCCAGACCGAGTTCCGCCGCCGCCGCCGCCGCCGCCAGGACGTTCAGGACGTTGTGCTTTCCTCCGATGGACAGGGAGACCGGACCGAATCTTTCCCCATGCCGGATGATGGTGAATTCGATCCCGCCGGCGCCCTCCACCAGGCCCTCCGCCCTCCAGTCACCGGACCCAAGGCCGTACCCTTCCACCCGGGACAGGGCATGATCGCTGACCTCCCGGGTCACAGAGCAATCCTCATGGCGGACCAGGAGACCCCGCCCGGGCACCAGATTGGTCAGCCAGCGGAATACAGACTTCACATGCTCGAGGTCCCGGAAGATGTCGGCGTGGTCGAACTCAACCGTCCCCAGGAGCGCGGTGTCCGGCCGGTAGTGCATGAACTTCGGCCCCTTGTCGAAGAAGGCGGTATCGTATTCGTCGCCTTCGATGACGAACGGCCTGCCTTTCCCCAAATCGAACGAGCGCGGCAGGTCCCTGGGCAGGCCGCCGATAAGGTATCCCGGCTGAACACCGGCCTGGTGCAGCACCCAGGCCAGCATACTGGTAGTAGTGGTTTTGCCATGGGTGCCGGCCACCACTACCGAATGCCTGCCAGGCAGTATCCGTTCCCGGATGACGCCGGGCATGGAGGCATAGTTCAGTCCCCGGTCCAGGACCTCCTCGGCCTCCGGGTTTCCCCGGCTGACGGCGTTGCCGATCACCGTGAGGTCCGGCGGAGGGCTCAGGTTGTCCCGGCTGAAGCCGACCCGGACGTCCAGCCCCAGTTCGGTCAACAGGTCGGAGGTGGGCGGGTACAGCGCCTTGTCCGATCCGGTTACCCTGGCGCCCCCCTGGTGCAGGAGCCCCGCCAGGGATGCCATTCCGGCCCCCCCGATACCCACCAGATGAATATGTTCCTTGGCCAATGCGGTTCTCCCGGGACTACTTGCGGAACAGTCCTTTGAGCTTGTCTTTCAGCCGTTCCTTCGCCTCTTCCTTCACCAGGTTGTCCAGATCGACGCCGACCCTGGGATCATCCAGGGTACCGCTGATCTCTATGGGGATCCGCAACCGGCCGCTGCCTCCTACCAGGTTCCCCAGACTGCCGGCTTTCGCCACCAGGGCGGTGGTGACCTCGGTAGAGAGCCTGGCATCCAGCCTGAAGTCCAGGGAACCGTCCAGGCCGAAACTTCCTCCGCCGTCCAGGTCCAGGTGCGGCGAGCGCAGTTCCAGGTTGTCGGTCCGAGCCAGCCGCTCACGAACCTTGAAATCGGCCGACAACATCTCGAACGGCGTGATCTCGCCGTCCGGCGGCTCCACACCTGCCGCCTTCAGGCCGCGGCTGATGCCGGCCACCAGGGACTCCCCGGTGAGGACCCCGTCTGCCACCTCCAGCCTGGCGGTTCCGGTTACCGTCCCCTCCGGACTGTCGTCCCCCGCCCTGCCGGTGAGGTCGAAGACCAGGGCGACGGTACCCAGGATCGATCCGGCCGACTCCGGCGAGAACGCCTGCAACAGAAGGTCCAGGTCCACCCGTTCCATTCGGCTCACGAGGTGGAACGGCAATTCCGGGGAACCGGTATCGACCTGGAACGTCCCGCGGTATTCGCCGTTGTAAAGGTTGAATGTGGCGTCCTCCATCCGGAGGTCCTGGTCCCGCAATACCACCTGCGAGGTGATGGCGGTCATTTCCAGGCCGGCGAACCGTCCTTTCTCCGCCACCAGACTGCCTGTGGCGTAAAGAGGGGCCGGTCTGCTCTCCGGCGCCGGGCTCCCGGCCGCGAACGATACCGGGAAAAGTCCCGTTTGGACCTGCACGGTTTCCGTCGCAATCGGTTCAGTCACCCCTGCCATCACCGCCAGCTCGTCGAAATCCACCACAGGGGAGGACAGCTCGAATCGGATCCGGGTGCCGTCCGCCGGCAGTTCGATCCGAACCGATCCGGCGACCTCGGTCCGGCCGTAGACCGCCTCGATCTTCATGTCTCCGGCCAGGTTCCCGGACTCGATCCCGGTCCACGTGCCGGAGCCGGAGAGTCGGCCCGGCCCCAAGTCGGCTTCGAGGGAGATCATCTCCAGCACGTCCCCCAGGAGACTGGTCCGGAACGTGGCATCGATCCCGGCGCCGGCCAGGAAATCGGCGGTTCCGGTCAGGCGGCCATTGAATGTCACCTCCCCGCCGGGAGCACGGCGCAGCCTCCCTTTGAGGGCCAGGCCGGAGAGCAGCGGCTGTCCTTCCTGGACAACCTCGCCGGAGTCGAAGGCAAGGGTGCGGACGTCCACCTCCCCTTTCAGCAGTGGCAGCAGGGCGACCTTGAACCTGACGTCGTCGGCCCGGATTATCGCCACCGGTTCGTCGCTCCTCTCCAGCGGTTCGCCGATCGCAAGGGTTGCGGTTCCGGCCCGGACGCCCCAGCCGGCCTTGATGCTCAACTCGCCCAGGGCGACCTTCCGGCCCAGAGCCTCGGACAGGGACTCTTCGGCGCGGGTCCGAATCGTGACCTCGTCCAGCAGGAACGGCAGAACCGCCGCGGCTGCCGCCAGGAGAACCACAAGCAGCACCACCGGCAGGACGATTTTCCTTCGTAATTTCACCGTTGCGGTCCCTCCACACTCAATCCAGGATCAGATGCATGCTGTCGCCGTCCAGGTACCTCTCCGCCAGCCGTTTCCCCAGCCGGGGACTCATAATCGTCCGCCAGCGTGCCTGCCGCAGCACCTCCCTGATCGCAGGGACCGCCTGCGTGGCCGCCTCATCGCCGGCCTGGATGCAGGTCTCGAATGAATCAAAATCGGCCCAGTGGACGTCCTTGACCTCCGGTTCGATCACCACGTCGGCCAGGACCCGGGTGAACCCGGCCAGGACCGAATCCTTGATGGCGTTGGCCCGGACCAGGATGTCGGTTCCCCTGCGGTAGTCTCTTGTGTCATCCAGGTCGGCGGAGATATCCACCGCCACCACCACATCGGCGCCCATGCGGTAGGCCGGCAGGACCGGAATCTTGTCCACCCAGCCGCCGTCGATCAGCACCATGCCGTCTTGCTGGACCGGCGGCAGCAGTCCGGGAATGGCCGAACTGGCCGCCGCCGCCTTGCGCAACGACCCGTGGCACAGCACCACCACTTCGCCGGACTCCAGATCCAGTGCGACGGCGCCGAACGGGATCATGCAGCTCTCGATCCGTATGTCCGGGAGAACACTGCCCAGGGTCGCAGCGAACTCCTCCGCGGAAACGAACGACTGCTGCATGGTGGAGACTCCGTAAACGATCCCGCGCTTGATCAGGTTGCCCACCGAGTACAGCAGGCCACCGCGCTGCTGCCTGCTTTCCTTGAGAAACGACAGCCGGTTGTTGCGGAATTGTTCGCTGGTCAGGAGCGAGCGCATCGCCTTTTCCAGCCCCTCGATGTCCATGAGGGCGGACCAGGCGCCGCCGATGATGGCGCCGACGCTGGTGCCGGTCACTACATGGACCTGGATCCCCTCCCGTTGCAGGGCCCGGATGACGCCGACATGGGCCAGTCCCCGTGCGGCGCCGCCGCCCAGGACCAGTCCGACCTTGAGGTTCCATGGAGTTCGCATCAGAACAGCCACTCCAGTCTTGTAGTCCGCACCGATCCTTCGGCCACCTCCACCGTATGGACGGTCCAGGCCGGTTCGCACGAATTATCGCCGGGCTGGCGAACAAGGGTCCAGACCAGCTGCATCGAGGTCAATACTTCGCGTTGGATCTCTTCCGAGCCACGGGGCACCACCACCGGATGGACCCGCCCCGGCGGCGTGCCGGCGACGTAGAACGTTGTCCCGGGCAGCAGGTCGGACAAGTTGATGGCGCCGTACCCGAAGGTCAGGGTCATGATCGCCTCCATGGCGTCATCCGCCACCGGCCTGACCCGGTCCAGGCTGTAATAGGTTCCCCGCCCGATTGAGAATGTCTTGACCATGGCGATCCCGCCGGACTCGACGTCCACCATTCCAAGGTCCCGGCCATGGAAATAGGCGGCGTACTGGGACTCGATCCAGGCATGGAACTGGTCCGGATCGGCATCGGCCGCCCCTGCCGACAGGCAGGTCAGCCTCGAGAGATCCTGGTCCTGCACTGCGGCGCAATAGTCCCGGATCGCCTGTTCCAACTCCCCTGCGCCTGGCCCACAGGCGGCCAGCACCATGGCGGCGGCCACGGCGACAACAGCTTGTATACGGCGTACGCTCCACATAGGCCTGATTGTACATCTTGACACCGTTCCACCGAACCCGGTACGTTGATCGGGCGAGGAGTCACCCATGAACCGCCGTCACACACGGATTCCATCCTGGCCCACCCGCCCGGTTCGGCTGTCGGCGGCGGTGGCCACCTGCCTGATGGCCGCCGGCCTGGTGCTGATATCATGTGCAGGCGAGGCCGTTCCGGACAAAGGCCGGCAGCCGGCGCCGGCTTCCGGAACCATGGAGGAGCTTCGCATGCGGATGGTGGAGGAACAGATCGCCGCCCGCGGAATCCGCAACGAGGCTGTCCTGGAAGCGTTCCGCGCCGTGCCGCGGCACCTTTTCGTGCCACAGGGCCAGCAGGCCAACGCCTACCAGGACCGTCCGCTCTCCATCGGCATGGGGCAGACCATCTCCCAACCGTACATCGTCGCCCTGATGACCGAGTTGGCCCGTCCCTCCCGGCACGCCCGTGTACTGGAAGTCGGCACCGGATCCGGCTACCAGGCCGCCATCCTGGGGGAACTGTTCGAAGACGTCTACACCATCGAGATCCTCCCCGAACTGGGACGCCGGGCGGAGCAGACCCTGGCCGCCCAGCAGTACGAAAACGTGAAGGTGAGGATCGGCGACGGTTACGACGGCTGGCCGGAGGAGGCGCCCTTCGACGCCATCGTGGTCACCGCCGCCCCGTCCACCATTCCCCGGCCGCTGATGGAGCAGTTGGCCCAGGGCGGGAGACTGGTGATCCCGGTGGGCTCCGGCAGCCAGGACCTGGTGGTCCTGACCCGGGACGGTGACGACTACCGCCGGGAACTGGTCACCGGAGTCCGGTTCGTCCCGATGACCGGCAAGGCGCAGGACGAATAGCCTACCACCCCGCTATAATCGGCCGTTCATACATCGAATCGAGGGATCGAAATGGCGAAATCAAAGCTGATCACAGAGAGGGCTGAGGACTACTCGCGGTGGTACACCGACGTGGTCCTCCAGGCCCGTCTGGCCGACTATTCTCCGGTTAAGGGCTGCATGGTGATCCGCCCCCACGGATACGCGCTGTGGGAGAACATGCAAGAGGGGCTGGATCGCATGTTCAAGGAGACCGGCCACCAGAACGCCTACTTCCCGCTGTTCATCCCGAAATCGTTCCTTGCGAAGGAAGCGGAACATGTGGAAGGGTTCGCCAAGGAGTGCGCCATCGTGACCCACTCCCGGCTCAAAACCGAGGTGGTGAACGGCAAAGCGACGCTGGTGCCGGATCCGGACAGCCGCCTCGAAGAGGAACTGATCGTCCGTCCGACTTCCGAAACGATCATCTACCACATGTTCGCCAAGTGGGTGAAATCGTACCGCGACCTGCCGATCCTGATGAACCAGTGGGCCAACGTGGTGCGTTGGGAGATGCGCACCCGGCTGTTCCTGCGGACCACCGAGTTCCTGTGGCAGGAAGGCCATACGGCCCACGCCACAGCCGAAGAGGCCGAAGAAGAAACACGGCGCATGTTGGATGTATACGCCACCTTTGCCGAGGAGTTCATGGCGGTCCCGGTGCTCAGGGGGAAAAAGAGCGACAGCGAGAAATTCGCCGGCGCGCTGCACACCTACTGCATCGAAGCGCTGATGCAGGACAACAAGGCGCTGCAGGCCGGCACTTCACACAACCTGGGGCAGAACTTCGCGAAGGTGTTCGATCTGAAGTACCAGGACGAGGGCGGCGACTGGCAGTTCGCCTGGAACACTTCCTGGGGCGTTTCCACCCGGCTGATCGGGGCGGTGATCATGGCCCACGGCGACGACAACGGGCTGGTGCTGCCGCCCAGGATAGCCCCAATCCAGGTAGTGATCGTACCGATCTACCGCAGCGGCGACGACAAGGACGCCATCCTGGCGAAAGCCTCGGCGATCAGGTCCGAGTTGGCCTCGGCCGGCGCGGCGGTGGAACTGGACGACCGGGAGAACATGAACCCCGGCTTCAAATTCAATGAGTGGGAAATGCTGGGAGTTCCACTGCGGATCGAACTGGGGCCGAAGGATCTCGCAAAAGGAACCGTGGTCTGCGTGAAGAGACCGAACCGGGCCAAATCCTTCGAATCGATGGACGGGATCGCCGGTTCGGTGGGGCGGTTGCTGGACGAGATTCAGTCGGAGATGCTGCAGGCCGCCCGGGAGCGCCGGGACCAGGCGACTCACGCGGTGGACGGTTACGAACAGTTCCAGGCCAAGCTTGCGGACGGCGGCGGCTTCCTGCTGGCCCACTGGTGCGGCAGCGCCGAGTGCGAGGCGGCGATACAGGCGGAAACAAAGGCAACGATCCGGTGCATCACCTTCGATCAGCCGGACGAGGAGGGCCAGTGTATCCGTTGCGGCGAACCATCCCAGCGTAGGGTTCATTTTGCCCGAGCATACTGATACTAATGTATCAAGAAGAATTATGGAGCGATCCGGGCTGTAATCTACCTTCCCCGTGGGTTTAGACCAAGATACAGTGAAATCCTTGGCAGTAGGAAACCGCCTCTACTAGAGGAGCCAGGATGCGAATTGTTCAGACGGTGCGTGCCGCACTCCCCCGCCTTGTGGCGTTGGCGGCCGTCCTGTTGCTCCTGCCCGCCCCGGTAGCGGCCCAGGAAAACGACGACTGCATGATGTGCCACGAGGACCCGGACTCCGCTCCGTTTGTGGAAACCGGGCTGCTTCAGGAGTCGGTCCATGGCGAGTTTGAATGCATCATGTGCCACTCCGACCTGGACGGCGCCGAACTGCCCCATGAAGAAGATCTGGACCGTGTCGACTGCGGGATCTGCCATGACGAGCGCATGGAAGACCACAGCCGCTCCCTTCACGGTCTGGCCCAGGCCCGGGGAGATCGCACCGCTCCGACCTGCGTCACCTGCCACGGCGACCACCACATCCTGTCCCATCTTGATCCGAAATCACCGGTCCGTTTCGAAAACATCCCGATGCTGTGCGGTCAATGCCATCATGAGGGGACCGAAGTATCGATCCGGCACGACATCCCCCAGGACCGCATCCTGGAGAACTATTCCCAGAGCATCCATGGAACCGGACTGTTCGAGAAGGGGCTGACGGTAACCGCCGTCTGCACCTCCTGCCACACCTCCCACCTGATCCTGCCACACACAGATCCGGACTCCAGCATCCATCGCAACCAGGTCGGCAAGACCTGCGAGCAGTGCCATGCCCGCATCGAGCAGGTCCACCGCAAGGTCATCGAGGGCAGGTTGTGGAAAGAGCAGCCGGAGAAGATCCCGATCTGCGTCGACTGCCACTCCCCTCACAAGATCCGGAAAGTGGTCTACACAGCAGGGATGGCGAACCAGGACTGCATCAAATGCCACGGTGAGCCGGATCTGACCATGGAACGGGACGGTGAGACGATCTCGCTGTACGTGGACATCGACACCTACGCCACAGGCAAACATGCAGGGACCGCCTGCGCCCAGTGCCACACCGGCGTCACCGTTTCCAAGGCCCGGTCCTGTGAAACGATCACAGAGCCGGTGGACTGCTCCATCTGCCACGCCGAGCGTGTTGCGGAGTTCAATGCCAGTACCCACGGCCAGTACCTGGCTAAAGGCGATCCGGACGCCCCCCACTGCCTGGACTGCCATAAAAAACATGCCACCGAGGACCGCCGCAACCCGGTCTCCCCGACCTACCCGCGGAACGTCCCGGACCTGTGCGCACGCTGCCACCAGGAAGGACAGAAGGCCGCCGTGCGGATTGAAACCGACATCGACGACATCGTCGGCAGCTATGAAATGTCGATCCACGGCACCGGGCTGATCGACAGCGGCCTGGTGGTCACCGCCACCTGCGTCAGCTGCCACACCGCCCATTCCGAACTGCCACCGGACGATCCCCTGTCGTCGGTCCATCCGGACAACGTCAACAAGACCTGCGGCGCCTGCCACCACGGGATCGAAAAGGCGTTCGAAAGCAGTATCCACGCGGTCCAGAACCATCCTGTGGATTTCGAGAAGGAACTCCCGTCCTGCGAAGACTGCCACTCGTCCCACACCATCAGCCGGACCGATCTTGGCGATTTCCAGGTCCGCATGATGGACCAGTGCGGCCGCTGCCATGAAGTAGAAGCGGAAACCTTCTTCGACACCTTCCACGGCAAGGTCAGCCGGCTCGGGGCGTCCGGCGCAGCCGCCTGCTACGACTGCCACGGCACCCATAACATCCTGCCCCCGGCGAACCCGGCCTCCACCCTGAGCCGCCGAAACGTGGTGCAGACCTGCGGCGAGTGCCACGAGGGCTCCCACCGCAGGTTCGCAGGGTACCTGACCCACGCCACCCATCACGACGTCAAAAAATACCCGTACCTGTTCTTCGCCTTCTGGGGCATGACGGCGCTGCTGGTGGGCACCATGACCTTCGCCATCCTGCATACCCTGGCCTGGCTGTTGCGGCTGTACCTCAGCCGTGACCAGTGGAAGCATCACAAGCCGGTGAAGGGCGAAAAAATGTATCGCCGGTTCAATTACCGCCAGCGCATGCTGCACCTGACCATGATGCTGAGCTTCTTCGTCCTGTCGGTTACCGGCATGGCGCTGAAATTCAGCTACATGGGCTGGGCGCAGTGGTTTGCCGGAGCGATCGGCGGATTCCAGACCACCGGCACACTGCACCGCATGGCCGCCATCGTGCTGTTCGCGGTGTTCTTCCTGCACCTGCGGCAGGTGAACAGCCACCGCCGGGAGAATAAACAATCCTGGCTCGGCATGATTTTCGGCAAGAACTCGATGATGTTCAACAAGAAGGACCTGGAAGACTTCATCGGATCGATGAAGTGGTTCCTGGGCCTTGGGCCGCGGCCGCGATACGGCCGGTTCACCTACTGGGAGAAATTCGACTACTTCGCCGTGTTCTGGGGCGTGTTCATCATCGGCTCCACCGGCCTGCTGCTGTGGTTCCCGGAGTTCTTCACCCGGCTCCTGCCCGGCTGGTCGGTGAACGTGGCGACTATCGTCCACAGCGATGAAGCGCTGCTGGCGGTGGCGTTCATCTTCACCGTGCATTTCTTCAACACCCATTTCCGGCCGGACAAGTTCCCGATGGATCCGGTCATCTTCACCGGCCGGGTCCCGATTGAGGAGTTCAAGGCGGACAAGCCGGAGGAGTACGAGGAACTGGTCCGCACCGGCAAACTGGAAGAGCATCTGTTCGACCGCTTCCCCGAGCCTGTGGAACGCGGTTTCCGGATCTTCGGCTTCACCGCCCTGGCGGTTGGGCTGACCCTCATCGTCCTGATTGTGTACAGCATGCTGTTCGGGTATCAGTAGACCCGGATCGGAGCTACAATTCGGCCATGAAGAGGATCCTCGTCCTGGGAGCCGGCCAGAGTTCGCCGTACCTGATCCGGTACCTGCTGGACGGCGCCGAGACCAACGGCTGGTTCGTCACCGTCGGCGACCGCGACATCCACCTGGCCAAGAAGCGGGTGGGCGACCATGCCTGGGGAGAAGCGATCCGCCTCGACATCAACGACACCCACATGGTCAGCGCCCAGATCCGTTCCGCCGACGTGGTTGTGAATTTCCTCCCTCCCCACTACCTCTCCCTGATCGGACGGGACTGCGTCCATCACGAGACCCCGATGGTCTCGGTCTCCTACCGCAACGCCGACCTCCGGGCGATGCACCGGGACGCCCGGCGGCAAGGCGTCCTTCTCCTCTGCTGAGATCGGCCTGGATCCCGGTCTGGACCTGATGTCGGCAATGACCATGATCCACCGGGTGGAGCATGAAGGCGGCGTCATCGAAAGCTTCGAATCGTACGGCGGCGGCGTGGCTGCGCCGGACGGCGACGACAATCCGCTGCGGTACGTCATTACCTGGAACCCGAGGAACGTGGTCATGTCCGGGGAATCCGGCGCCCAGTTCCTTAGCCAGGGCAAGATCAAGATCGTGCCGTGGCACCATGTGTTCGACCGCACATGGATGATCGACATCGAAGGTGTCGGTCCGATGGAGGGGTACCCGAACCGGGACTCCATCTCCTACCGCGAAACCTTCGGCCTGAAAGACGTCAAGACCCTGATCCGGGGGACATTACGCTATCCCGGCTGGTCCGAGACCTGGCAGCAGATCGTCCACCTCGGCCTGCCGAACGAGCATCTCCGGATCCCGAACCTGAAAAACAGAACCTGGAAAGAGATCGTGGAGATGTTCCTGCCAAGGGACACCGACGCCCAGGCACCGATGGAACAACGGGTGGCGAACTACCTGGGGATCAACCCCACCGGCGCCATTATCCGGAACCTGTCCTGGCTCGGGCTGTTCAGCGATGAGCCCACCGGCTGCAACGGCGAGACGATATCCGACGCCCTGGTGGAACTCCTGAAACACAAACTGCAACTGGCCCCCGATTCCAGGGACCTGGTCGTCCTCTACCACCGCATCCACGCCCGCTACCCGAAAGAGGGCGACCGCACCGAGATCATCACATCCACCTTCACTCTGGAAGGGCGAACCGGGAGGCTTCACCGCCATGGCCCGAACCGTGGGACAACCTGCGGCGGTTGCCGTCAAACTCCTCCTCGCCGGCGAATTCCCCTTAACCGGCTGCCACATCCCAACCCACCCCGCGATCTACAAACCGATCCTGAGGGAACTGGAACAAGACGGACTGGTGTTCAGGGAGAATGTGCTGGACGCACCGGAGGAGAACGGGGCGGGGTAAGTTGGGATAGAAAAGGGGAACCGTCCCCCTGTTCCTAATTAGAGACGACTACCGCCTTGAAAAGTCACGGGACCAGCACAGGTTGGAGCAATACACCTTATTCGTTTCCGGAAGATGTCCGTCCTTCGTCTATCCCAACGATAAATGCCTTCAGTTTTCCCACCGAATTGACCCAGGTCATATCCGTCGTACCTTCACTTAACTTGATATGGCCCGCATCTACGTAGACCTGATCGAAAGCAGGGTCGATGGACAGCCACTGTTCACCGGTGTGAATTTCGGCCCATGCATGCCATCCAAGTAGAGGTGTTCCATCAGAATCGATATACACAAGCCCACCGACCTCCCTTGCAGGGATTCCCGCCGCTCTTGCCAGAGCTACAAACAGAAGCGCATGCTCGGTACAATCCCCGGCTTTCTGCAGATACACATCGATCGCACGACTGCTATTCGCGGCATACCTAGGCTCAAGGTTGTGATACACCCAGTGCTGAATCCGGAATGCAACCTCGAGTCGATCCTTCGAGTTTCCCTTGAGCCGCCCCGCAACTGAACGTATTGCATCGATATCAAGGCCATACCGTGGAGTATTGGCCAAATATGTTTTCTCATCACTAAGCGGTTCAATGATTCCAGTACTGAAATCTCGTCGAAGAACAAGATGATAGGAGCCGTCCGGCTGCTTCTTAATCGTCTGACGATGGTCGGATGGAATTTTCATATTTGCAACACCCGTCAACCGCAACAACCAACTCTCAACCATGGTGATGTCAGCCAGCGATCGATTTAGTTCTATTGCACTAAAACTCATCATATCCGCACCGACCGTCGCTAAATCCTTTGCGATCTGCTCATTCTCAAGCCGAATCGACATAACCGAGGCTTCAATCCGTAGCAGACGACCCGTCGAGTCATGGATTGACTGACCATTCAAGCCGTCAAAGTCAGCCGCTAGTTCAAATAGCGTCGTGGCCTGCCCAGCCCAGGAAGCGGTGGATCGGCCCTGAAAGGAAAACAACGTAGATACCTCCGGATCTTCTCGCTCCAGGTCCAGTTCCCATACTGAGTGGGAATCTCCGCTCTTCCTCCGAGGATCGGCCATCCACGTATAAATCCCGATCGCATTCGCTAAAGATACTCGCGAGCATGCGGACTCGCGGGTCGTTTCCTCTCCATTGCCGCTTGTCAGAATCCATACTGTCTCGTCACTGACACGCTCGACATGTCTCACAACAACCGACTCGTCCTCTCGAACCTCCTCAGTCATGCTTAATAAAATGCCATCGCCGGATAGCTCATAAACAACTTCTGAGCTTAAATACGTCTCGCTTTGCTCTTCTCCCATTTGCATGCGCAACATCATTTCGTCGCGGATGACAGCGACCGGCTCCCCATTGCGGTCGTCAAGTTTCACCTCCTCACTCATCCAACCGACTTTCTCATCCAGAATATAGACTCCGTATGTCCGCAATCCTGAGAGCTCAGAAACACGCGCCGACCATTCGTCTGACGCTGTGGCCGTTTGAACTCCGGAAACATTGAGCATCAACATACACAGGAAAATGATTGGAAATATGTTTGCAGCCTGCATACCTGACGTCCTCTCTACTGATTGCATCCCTGAACCCTTCTGGTTTCATCTCTAAGTGTTACGATCATACCTCGAACTTATAATCTGAAATGCCTCGATATTTCGTGCTTCTAAACTCGGTGGAACACTACAGCCCCCGGGAATTCGGCCAGCAAGGCGGCGGCCGCCCACCGCAATCTGCCGGTCTGGCTGTACTTCACCCTCGAAGCAAAGGAAGAGGGATTCCAGGTGGTTGTCATCGCGGACAGTCCAAGCCCGGACTGCAATCGCCGGCGCGATTCCTTTGAGTCGCCGGTGGAATAGAAAAGGGGGGCCACCTCTGCCTTTGCTCTTCAGTTTTGTTCGACACCTTCACTAACTTCATTTTCCATCTCGTAACATCTTTGCACCGAATCAAAAGTTAAATCTCGAAGTGGTCCATATAGGGTTGGCCAAGTTAGAAGCACACCGTCTCGACATACGATGTCGTCATCCCAGTCGTGTGTCGGCCCGCACTCTCGGCTGTCGGCATAGCTGCTCAGTTCACGCTCAATCTGCCCGTCCTTTCCTGCAGAAACAACTATTGTGTGGTCGCGGACACGTTCAACGTGGAGAGGGTTGCCCCACCCGTCTTGTGCGTCGCCTCCATCTAGACCAGATTCATCATGCGATGAACAGCGCTCAAGTACAATTTGCGTCGATACGCCAGCCTTTTGTCGCGCCTTCTCGGTCAGAATTGTCGGTACTAACTCAGCCGCAATAACAGCAATGACAACTACTACCGCCAAAATTCCAATTATTGACAATACGATCTTCATTTGCCCTGCAACATCATACTTGCTAAACATCCCGAGAGAGCTGGCGCAGACAGCCAGAGCGCGATTCCTTTGAGTCGCAGGTGGAATAGAAAAGGGGGACGGTCCCCCTTTTCTCACTGAGCGTTCCCTACTTGGCCCGCTCCGGGGCGATCTGGTGCAGCATCAGACCGTTGCCCTCGCTGTCCTTGATGATCGCCATCTTGCAGACCTTGTTGTCCCGGACGTCCATGAGCACCTCGACGCCGGCCTGCTTCAGCCGGGCCACCTCGGCCTCGATGTCGTCGGTCTCCAGCGCCAGGTACGGTGGAGTGCCCTCGGGTGAGAAGGTGTCGAGCGCGATCGACTTCCCCTCCGGGGTGTCGAACTCGCACCACTTCCCCTCGTACTCCGCGGTCTTATCGAGCCCGAGCAGCTCCCCATAGAACTTCTTGGCCCGTGTCCATGTCCTGCACGCGATGACCGATGAACGCGACTTTCTTGATCATGCTTGGATCTCCTTCCCCTGCTTTCCCAATAGTACTTCGAACCGGGTGTTCAGGAACAATTCGGCCGCTCCTTGGGGCATCTGGGAGGCGCCTTACCTCGGCGCGGAGATGCTCCACCCATCGCCGTGCCGATCCGGGATGATCCTGGGCGATGTACGATTCGATTTGATCGAGATCCTTTATCGAACGGTCCGACCACCGCAACTTCATGATTCGTGAACAGACCCCAGGCCGGGATCAAACTTTCTCCCCAGATCGTCATCGTCCGTCACACGTCCGTCCTCAACGTCTTCCAAGCCCTCGTGAACCGCACGAAGGAACCTCTTTTTCTCCTGAAGGAGATCAAAATCCTCCGGTGTGATCAGAACGGCAGCCGGTCGTCCGTTCTGGGTGATCACTACCGCACGCCGGTTTTCCCGAAGTCCCCGCAGGACACGGGAGGCGTTGGTCTTGAACTCACCCAGCGGGAGGATATCCGTCGAAACCTGAACCGATTGTGGCATTTGAACCCTCCTACAGATCTATATTCTGGTTAGATTATAGGTCTGTTTACGGGTTTTGCCAACTCTAGTTCTGCGTTGAAAAGTCGCTGAACCAGCACAGGCTGCCAGTAGCTGGCGCGGAGAGGGTCGAAAAGGGGGACGGTCCCCCCTTTTCCACTTTTCTCAGAGCAGGCGTTCCATCATGTCCACCACGCGGCACGAGTACCCCCACTCGTTGTCGTACCAGGCCACCAGTTTCACCAGGTCTTTGCCCAGCACCCGGGTGGAGGGGGCATCGAAGATGGCGGAGTACGGACTGGTGATGATGTCGGATGAGACGATCGCCTCGTCGGAATAGGACATGATCCCTTTCAGCGGTCCTTTCTCCGAGGCTTTCTTCATGGCGGAGTTCACCGCTTTCACCGTGACCGGTTTCTCGACTTCCGCCACCAGGTCGACAATGGAACCGTCGGGGACCGGCACCCGCATGGCGATGCCGTCCAGCTTGCCGTCCAGTTCCGGCATGACCTCGCCCACCGCCCGGGCCGCCCCGGTAGTGGTCGGGATGATGTTCTCAGCGGCGGCTCGGGACCGGCGCAGGTCCTTATGGGGGACGTCGGCCAGGCGCTGGTCGTTGGTGTAGGCGTGCACCGTGGTCATGAAGCCCCGGATGAGCCCGAAGTTCTCGTGCAGGACCTTCACCACCGGCGCCAGGCAGTTGGTGGTGCAGGAGGCGTTGGAAATGATGCGGTGCTCCGGCTTGAGATCCGCATCGTTCACGCCCAGAACCACTGTGGCGTCGATCTCGTCCTTGGCCGGTACGGTCAGGATCACCGTTCCGCTCCTGCCTCCATGTGCTTGGCGATCTGCGCCCGCTTCCGGAAACGGCCGGTGGCCTCGATTACCACCACGGACCCCCATCTCCTTCCACGGCAGGTCGGCCGGGTCCCGGATCTCCAGCATCTGGACCGTTCTCGTTCCCGGCGGTCAGGTCCGGTCGTCCACGGTGATCTCGGCCGGGAACCGGTCCCGTGGACCGTGTCGTACTTGAAGAGGTAGGCCAGCGCCTCGTTGTCCGCAGATGTCGTTGATCGCCACCACGTCCATGTCGTCGCGCTGGTTCAGGATCCGGAACACGCGCGGCCGATGCGGCCGAACCCGTTGATGGCGACTTTCGGTTTGCTGCTCATCTCAACCCCCTCACCTTCCGCGCCGGCGGCGGTAAACGCGGCCATCCGCTCCATCAGTTCCACCACCCGTGTGGCGTAACCCCAGCCGTTGTCATACCAGGTCAGGGTCTTCAACATGCTCCTCCATCACCATCGTGGCGAGCCCGTCAAAGATCGCCGAATGCGGGTTGCCGACGATATCGCTAGGACACCATCGGGTCCTCGGTGTACTCGACGATGTTCTTCAAATGGGTCGCCGCGGCGGATCGGACAACCTCGTTGACCTCTTCCTGGTGACGTCCCGCTCCATGATCGTCACCAGGTCCACCACCGAGCCGTCCGGCACCGGAACGTTCATCGCCATGCCGTCAAGCGCCCCTTCATCTCGGGAAGGATCCGCTCCACCGCCTGCGGCGACCAGGTGGTGGTGGGGATGATGTTCTCCGCCGCCGCGCGGGAGCGCCGCAGTTCGCTGTGAGGCACGTCGGCCAGGCGCTGGTCGTTGGTGTAGGCGTGCACCGTGGTCATGAACCCTTTCCTGATGCCGAACGCCTCGTCCAGGATCTTGATCACCGGCGCCAGGGCGTTGGCGGTGCAGGAGGCGTTGCTCACGATCCTGGTCTCGGGCGTCAGAACGTCGTCGTTCACCCCCATCACCACGAGCGCATCGATCTCGTCCCGGGGCGGGAACGGTCAGGATGACGCGCTTCGCCCCGCTGTCCAGGTGCTTCTGCAACTGCTCGCGGTACGGTACTGGCCGGTGGCCTCGATGACGATATCCACTCCCAGGGCTCCCCAGTCCACGTCGCCGGGGCTGTTGCGCTGAGCATGCGGATCTGCCTGCCCTTGATGTACATATTGCCGTCCACCACCCGGACCGGGCTCCCGGAAACGGCCATGCACCGTATCGAACTTCAGCAGGTACTCGAGCCCTTTCGGGTCGGCGATATCGACGATCGCCACGATCTCGATATCGTCGCGCGGGTAGAGGATCCTGAAAACGTTGCGGCCGATACGGCCGAATCCCATGATCCCGATCCTGATTGCCATATTTACACTCCTGCAGCCGGCAGACCGGCCGGCGCCATGAACCATGAATAACATTAGCTCAATTCCGGTCGGTGTCACGCGCCCGGTGCTTCCTCGCCAGGGCCGCCAGCGAGGCCAGCCGTTCGTCCACCTGTCCGAAAACGGTTCCTTTCGGGTAGCGGCCGTCCTCACCCCGGTTGCCGGAATGCATCCCGGTGAGGATCTCCATGCCCTGCTCCACCGTGCTCACCGCCCAGATCCTGAACTCCTGGCGGCGGATCGCCTCCACCACATCCTTGCGCAGCATCAGGTGCGGCAGGTTGGTGGCCGGTATCAGCACCCCCTGCTCCCCGTTCAACCCTATCAGGCGGCACAGGTCGAAATAGCCCTCTATCTTGGAATTCACGCCTCCGATCGGCTGAACCTCGCCCCGCTGGTTCACCGAACCGGTAACCGCAATTCCCTGCTTCAGGGGTACGCCGGACAGCGAGCTCAGAAGAGCGTACAGTTCGGCGGACGAGGCGGAATCTCCGTCGATCCCCCCGTAATTCTGCTCGAAGCAGATGCTGGCCGACAAAGCCAGCGGCCGGTCCTGGGCGTAGCGCGCCCGCAGGAACCCGGCCAGGATCAGTACTCCCTTGGTGTGCAGGGCGCCTGATTTGTCCGACTCCCGCTCGATGTCGATGATCCCGGCGTTGCCCACGGCGGTCACCGCCGTGATTCGGGCCGGCTGTCCGAACACGTGGTCGCCGGTGTCCAGCACCACCAAACCATTGATCTGCCCGATCTTCTCTCCCTCGAGGTCCAACAGGACCGTCCCTTCCGCCATGCGCTTGCGTTCCACTTCCTCGATGAGGTCGTGGCGGCGGATCCTGCGCTCTACGGCCAGGTCGACATGTTTTTCACGAACCGCCTCGGCTTCATCCTGCTTGGCCCAGTGCCCCGCCTCCCGGATCAGGTCGGCAATGGCATGGAATCGGGTGGTAAGACGATCCCGCCGCCCTGCCAGACGGCTGCCCTCCTCCACCACAGCCGCCACCGCATCGCGATGGAAAGGCGGCAACTCGTCATCTCCGGTCTTCTTCCGCACGAAATAGGCGTAGTTCCTGATCTCCTCCTCGGACCGGGGGGTAGAAGTGGTGAATTCAGCCTTGACCTTGAAAATCTTCCGGAAATCCTCATCCATGTGCAGGAGCAGGCGGTAGATCTGGGGCGTGCCGATCAGGACCACCGTCAGGTCCACCGGGATCGGCTCCGGTTTCAGGGCGTGGCCGCCCATTTGGGTCGGGTCGGGAGCCTGGATCTCCAGCTTCTGGTTCCGCAACGTCCGTTTCAGGGTCGGCCAGACCAATTTCTCGGACAGCATGTCGATGGCGTCCAATACCAGAAATCCGCCTTTCGCCGTCAACAGCGATCCGCCCCGGACCCGGGTATGATCGGTCAGCCACTCGCCGGTGTCGTCCCGGACCTTCTCGATGGTGCCGAACAGGTTGCGGTAGTTGGGGCTGGTTTCCCAGATAATCGGGCGCTGCCGCACGCCGCCGTTGTCCAGAACCACGTTCACCGCGTACGGGATCTGAAGTTCTTCGAACTCGGCGCGAACCTGCTCGCGGTCCGGCTCCCCTTCCCCTTCCTCGATCTTCTCCCGCAAAAGCTGAAGGGAGTCCAGCAGCTCGACTGGACGTCGTTCAGGTACGCCCGCACCCCCTCGAAATCGAACTCCCGGGCCAGCTCGTTTACAGCCGCCTCCACCATCGGCCGGGCCTTTTCCCGGTCCAGGGTCTCGAGTTCCTTCTGCATCTTTCGGTCCTGGTGCCGGAACTCCTTGCGGTGCTTCTCCATCTGTTCTCCGAGTCCCTGTTGGAGCTCCTGCATCTCGTCCAGGTCCTCCGGCCCACTTCGCTGGACCCGACCTTTTCCTCGAAGAGTTCCATCCCTTTCGGCTCGCCGTCCACCACAGGCAGGATGTCAGGAATGAGTCCCCCCTTCCGACCTGATCTGGATCAGGGTGAACCCCGCCGCCTTCAGTTCGGCCTCGAACGCTTCGAACGATTCTTCACCGGGCTTTTCAACGACTCCATAACCGCCTTGTGGTCCTCGTGGTATTCCTCCTATTCGAACAGCTGGTCCAGGGAGTGCTCCAGCCCGTCCATCAGCCGGGCCATCGCCAGCCGGAATTCCGTCCCTGCCCGGCGGGAAACGTAACAGGCGTGGCTGGTCCGGAAAGCGCGGTTGGAACATAGGCCAGATCGTCTGGGACTAGATCCTTCCGACGAACCTCGGCGACCTGCCTGCGTACCGCAGTGGACTGCCGCGCCGACCTCGCCGGAAACGAAGATGTTGTAACCCTTGGTCCGCAGAGCAAGACTAGCTGAAGCGCCTCGGCGGCCCGTGGCTGGCCGATCAGCTCGATGGGGCACTGCGAAATATCAGCCGTGGAATCGAACTCGAACAGTTCTTTTTCACAGCGCCACCGC
>CAWBPP010000002.1:0-25621 GCA_963790785.1 Candidatus Polarisedimenticolaceae bacterium | reverse complement strand
CCCGGACTGCATTACCTCCCGAATCCAGCGTCTTGCCTCGGCCAGGGCGTTTACTCTCCCGTCCTGCTGAAGTTGCCCGAAGTTCAGGTACAGGACGTAGAGCATCGCTTCCGAAGGGACGGGTGAACTCTGTTCGGCCGGTTCCGACGTGGTATCCATGATGGTTTCTGCCGGTTCTTCCTCCACCGCAGGGTCGCGGCAGGTGCACAGATCGTCCACCGAATAGATTATGCGGACTTTGGCGTTGATCTTGAGTGTGAAGTCTTCTTTCTTCAGTCCCCGGATCGGACGCCCGTCCCTGTCGTAGACCTCTACGTCCAGGAGGATCAGGTCGATGCCGGTTTCCTCGATGAAATCGACGCGGTACGGTTCAGGCTCCTGCGCCTTGTCCTCTGCCGCCAGTCCGCCCAGGAATCCTGCCATTGCCAGCAGACAAAGTGCAGATCGTCTTGCAGTCCGTCTATTCAGGAATCTGCGGACAGGATCACCCCTCTCTACTCCAGGATGAACACCGCCTCTTCGGTCAACGGTTCGGGCAGGCCCTCCGGCGAGTACCGGATGTGGTAGACATACTCGCCCGGTTCCAGGAATCGGGTTTCCACCGCATCGACCAGTTCGATGCAGGATCCTCCTTTCGGCGGCTTCACCGTTTCAAACCGGAAGATCGGCTCTCCGTCCCGGGCGACGTACCGGACCACCGCATCCCCTTTCCCTTTTTTCGGTGAGCAGACCCAGGTCCGAAACTCCAGATAGTTTCCGAGCTCGATCGGACCATCCGCTAAAGGGAAAGATTCCCGGATAATTTCCTGGCTTCGGGTCTCGTCTTCGATTTTTCTCTGCTTGTTGGTCAGGTCCGGCAGCCCGGTTCGGATCCAGGGCCGGCCGGATTGGAAAGGCGCCGGGGTGGACAGGCCGGCCTCACCCGGCCTGGGTAACGTTACTGTCGATGCACTTCCGCCGAAAGCATCTGCGTTGCGGTCCCGGACGAACGCTCTCAGGTTCCATTCTCCCGGTTTGATCCCCTCCAGGACCCGTTGGTGGACTATGGAGCAGCCTGGTACGGCCTGATCCTCCACCGTCATGTAGGAATCGGCCAGCAGTTCCCTGGCGTCGGTTCCCAGTTCCCTGTACATCAGCGCGCCGGTCTCCCACGAACCGGTCTTGCCGCCGGCCGCCGGCAGGAGGAGCAACTGTTCTGCGCTCACCGCAACCCGGACCGTCAGTTTCCATCGTCCTTTCTCGATGCTAGTCGGGTGGAGGGAGGCAGTGACCGTGAGGTCGGTGGCGCCCTCCGGGGAAAGAAGCATCGCATTGGCTTCCCGGAGCCAACGGTCAAACCGGGTCAGGTGCTGCAACCGCAGTCCCCGGGGGATCTTCCTGTCGTGGACGTACACGGTGGCGTGGTACAGGTCGTCCCGACGCATCGGCGGCGGCTCGACCCCGATGCGGTAGATACAGCGGCAACCGCGGCCGGCCTTACCGGTAAGCTCCGGCAGCAGGTGCGTAGCGCGGTTATAGGAACCGCCTGAATAATCCGCCAGGTTGGCGCCGACGTTGATCGCATATTCTACATCTTCAGCATTGGGTCCCAGGTAGTCGCCGGTGAAGGCGGCGGTGATGTTGGTGCGGGACAGTACGGCGTCGGCGCCGACCTTCTCGAGGTCGGGGTTCAGGTCCCGGACCTCGATGTCGTCCAGGCCGGCGAATAGTCTTGACGGGTAAAGGACTGCGCTTTGGAAGAAGTACAGGAGAGTCTTGCGGCCCCGGACACCTTCCAGGCGATAGAGCAGTTGTTGCAGGGCGGCCAGGGAACGTTGACCGTGGTAGTACTCCTCCATGGCCACGTTGCGGCACCTGACCTTACACACTCTGGTGGAATACTCCTCCCAGATTTTTATCAGTTGTGCTTCGAGGTCACCCTGCCCTGCGATGACAAGCTTGTCGCTTGCATTGGATGCGACATCGGTTGACTCGGACAAGTCCGGAGCCTGGTTGGAATTTTCGTTGTCGGACCAGCAATCGGAGCATTCCGCCTGCCGTTCCTGTCGTAGATTGGGGAACGGATCGAGGAGTTCAGGGTTGTTCTCGGTGGCGCGGAGGGCAGCAAGCAGTTCTTCCTTGTTGTCTGTTACCGGTGTCAGCTCCAAAAGGCCGGTACGGTCCGCATAGGCCCAGATCTGGACCTGCTCCCCTGGTTGCATGACCTCCCGGATCCAGCGTTCGGCCTCGGTCAGTGCGTTGTCCCGGCCATCCAGTTGTAACTGGGCGAAGTCCAGGTACAAGATGAAAAGCATCGGTTCAGCAGGAATCGGAGGGTCGGTTTTCGCCTCTTCCCCGGATGCTGCCAACTGCCGTTCCTCCGGCTCTGTATCGTCACAGGTACACAGGTTGTCCACCGAGTAGATCGTGCGGACCTTGGCGTTGATCTTGAGGGTGAAATCCTCCTTCTTCAGGGACCGCATAGGTCGCCCATCTTCGTCGTAGACCTCTACGTCCAGGAGGATCAGGTCGATGCCGGTTTCCTCGATGAAATCGACACGGTACGGTTCAGGCTCCGGGGTTGTGTCCTGGGCCGTCGAGATCCCCAGGAATCCGGCCATCGCCAGCAGGCAGACGACCGAACGTTTTGTCGTCTTTTTCATCATGTTGACCGCATCTTAAGGCGGTTTTGAATTTCGCTCGGGCGATTTTTGGTGAATGTGCGGATATACTGCCGCAATCCGGAACTCGATGGAGGTTTATGCCATGAAGAAGCTGTGCGCGCTGATCCTGGTCATGCTGGTTCTCGTCGCCATACCGGTCATTGCGAAAAAAAAGCCGGCTGAGGAAAGCAAGGCTGAGGAGGGTCCGTGGACCGCCTCTACATTCAACGGCCTCGCCCTTCGCAATATCGGTCCGGCGCTCAGCTCCGGACGGATCTCCGATTTCGCCGTGGATCCACGGAACCGGAAACGGTACTTCGTGGCGGTAGCTTCCGGCGGAGTGTGGAGGACCGGGAATGCGGGCACGACCTGGACGCCGGTGTTTGACAAGGAAGGTTCATACTCCATCGGGGACGTCACGCTGGATCCGAACGACCCGCTGGTGGTCTGGGTCGGCACCGGCGAGAACAACAGCCAGCGCAGTGTCGGCTACGGAGACGGCGTCTACAAGTCGGTGGACGGCGGCAAGACCTGGAAGAACATGGGGCTCGGGGAGTCGGAGCATATCGGAAACATCGTGGTGGACCCCCGGGATTCGAACCGGGTGTTCGTGGCGGCTCATGGTCCGTTGTGGAGGCCGGGAGGAGACCGGGGCCTGTTCCTTACCGAGGACGGCGGTGACACCTGGACGAACATTCTGGAGATCTCGGAAGATACCGGGATCAACGAACTGGTTCTGGACCCCAGAAACCCGGATGTGATGTACGCCTCGTCCTACCAGCGCCGCCGGCACGTATGGGTGCTGATCAACGGCGGCCCGGAAGGGGCGGTCTACAAGTCGAAGGACGGAGGCAGGAACTGGACGAAGCTGGAGAACGGCCTGCCCAAGGGCGACATCGGCCGTGTCGGCCTGGCGGTCTCGCCGGCGAATCCGGACACGGTATACGCCATCGTGGAGGCGGCGGGGGAAGACAGCGGCTTCTATCGTTCGGTGGATGCCGGCGCCAGTTGGGAGAAGCGCAGCGATTATGTCGCCGGCAGCCCCCAGTACTACAACGAGATCATCGCCGATCCGAAAAAGGTCGACCGTGTCTATTCCATGGACACCTGGATGCACGTCACGGAAGACGGCGGGAAAACTTTTCGGAAGGTTGGGGAAACGACCAAGCATGTGGATAACCATGCCCTGTGGATCGATCCGGCCGATAACGATTATCTGCTGGCCGGTTGCGATGGCGGCGTGTACGAGACCTTTGACCGCGGCGCTACCTGGGCATACAAGGCCAATCTGCCGGTGGCCCAGTTCTACCGGGTGACACCGGACAATGACGCGCCGTTCTACAACGTCTATGGCGGCACCCAGGACAACGCCACGCTGGGTGGACCTTCCAGAACGAAGACGGCGCACGGCATTACCAACCAGGACTGGTTCGTCACCATCTTCGGCGACGGCTACAAGACGGTGATCGACCCCACCGACCCGGACATCCTGTATACGCCAGTACCAGTACGGTGGCCTGGCGCGGTACGACCGCAAGAGCGGCGAACTGGTGGATATCCAGCCCCAGCCGGCTCCGGGGGAGGACGGCTCGCGATGGAACTGGGACAGCCCGGTGATCCTCTCTCCTCATTCCCACACACGGCTGTACTTTGCCTCCCAGAGGTTGTACCGCTCCGATGACCGGGGCGATTCCTGGAAGCCGGTGAGCGGTGATTTGAGTGCCGGTGTGGACCGCAATCGGCTGAAGGTCATGGGACGAGTGTGGTCGGTGGACGCAGTGGCGAAGAACGACTCCACATCGTTCTACGGCAACATTGTGGCGCTGAACGAGTCGACCCTGGTGGAAGGTCTGATTTACGTCGGGACCGACGACGGCCTGGTGCAGGTCACGGAAGACGGTGGGGAGACCTGGACACGAATCGAGCGGATCACCGGGGTGCCGAACGACACCTATGTCTACGACCTGGAACCGTCTCTGCACGATGACGACGTAGTGTTCGGCTCGTTCAACAACCACAAGAAAGGTGATTTCAAGCCGTACCTGATGAAGAGCAACGATCGCGGGAAGAGCTGGACCTCCATCACAGGCAACCTGCCGGCCCGGGGTTCGACTTACGCCTTCGCCCAGGACCACGTCAACCCGGACCTGCTGTTCGTCGGCACCGAGTTCGGTCTGTTCTTCACCGTGGACGGCGGGAAGGTCTGGACCGGTTTCTCAGGTGGCATGCCGACGGTGGCGGTGCGGGATCTTGAGATCCAGCGCAGGGAGAACGACCTGGTGGTCGGCACCTTTGGCCGGGGGATCCTGATCCTGGATGATTACACCCCGTTGCGGGCGGTGAATGAGGCGATGCTGCAATCCGGAGCGACGCTGTTCCCGGTGAAAGACGCCTGGATGTACGTTCCGACGATGCCTCTCGGCATCCGGGGCAAGGCGTTTCAGGGCGATGGATTCTTCACGGCGCCGAATCCGCCCTACGGCGCGGTGTTCACCTACTACCTGGCGGAGGACATCCAGACCCTGGAGGAGGCCCGGAGGGCGAAGGAGAGTGAGATCAAGAAGGACGGCGGCGACCTGTTCTACCCATCCTGGGACGAACTGCGTGCCGAGGACCGTGAAGAGAAGCCGGTGATCCTGCTCACTGTGAAGGATGGAGATGGCAACGTGGTTCAGCGTGTGGAAGGTCCGGTAACCGCCGGGTTCCACCGGGTGGCGTGGGATTTTCGGTATCCGGCCACCGACCCGGTGGACCTGACACCGGATGATCCGGGACCGTTCGCCGATCCGGCCCGTGGGCCGATGGCGTCCCCGGGAACGTACACAGTCTCCCTGGCCAGGCGGGTACGGGGCGAGGAGACCGAACTTTCCGGACCCTGGTCGTTCCAGGCCGCTCCTCTGGGCGCCGCCCTCCTGCCGGCGGAGGATCGGGAGGCGTTGCTGGCGTTCCAGTTGAAGACCGCCAGGCTGAACCGGGCTGTGCTGGGGGCCAACCGTTCCCTGTCCGAGGCGCTGACCCGGGTAAAGCACCTCAAGAAGGGGATCGACGATACTCCCTTAGCCTCGGCGGAGTTGGCCGCCCGTGTCCGGAAGCTGGAATCGGGCCTCAAGGATCTCCAGGTGCTTCTGGCCGGAGACCGCACTATCGCCCGCAGAAACGAACCGACTCCGCCTTCTATCACCGGCCGCGTGCAGCGGATCATCCAGGCCCAGTGGAATTCCACATCAGCGCCAACCGGCACCAGCCGGGACGGTTACCGGTTTGCCGCGGAAGCGTTCGCGCCGGTGCTGGACGACCTGACCCGGTTACTCGAGAGCGATCTGGCGGAACTGGAAAAAGAGCTGGAAGATGCCGGTGGACCCTGGACCCCCGGCCGTGTCCCCCGCTGGACCCCGGAATAAATAAATGGGGACATTCTGCTTTATATTTCAATACTTATCTCTAGTGACGCTGCTGAAATAAGTATTGAAATATAAAGCAGAATGTCCCTATTTTATTTTATGGTGAACTCCCAGGAACAGGCGTAGTCGCGCTCCCCTTCGTCCGGCGGGCAGGCGATACAGCGCGTTTCGATTCTGGGGTCGATGGTCCTTGCGAACCCGGTGTATTCGATGAGTCCCACCGGCTTGCAGGGGAAGTCGGGCAACCCCTTTCTTTTCCTGGCGTCCTGCACCCGGCAGTTGTTCATGCGGTAGACCAATCGGGTATCGGTCTGCTCCACGATCTCGTTGTTGTTGATCAGGGCGTACATACGGCAACAGAGCGCCTTCGCGAGGGCGGGAATGCCACCGCCCGGCTCGATCCGATGGCGCTTCATGATCCGCTTCGCCTCGATAACGGTGAACGTCTCCCAGGCGATACCGTCCAGTTCGATGGCGGTGTCCTGGTCGAATTTCCCCTCCACCGCCAGGAACCACAGACCGTCGTGGGCCAGCCAGTTCAACGCGGCATCGTGCAGCATACCTTCCAGTTGTTCCCGGCTGTATTGCTCGTACATGCTGGCCTCCGACGGTTCGGGTATCACTTCTGCATGAACGGATACCTGAAGTCCGTCGGCGGATCGAAGTTTTCCTTGATCGTGCGCGGATTGACCCAGCGGACCAGGTTCAGATAGCTGCCGGCCTTGTCGTTGGTTCCCGACGCCCGGCCACCGCCGAACGGCTGCTGGCCCACCACCGCTCCGGTCGGCTTGTCGTTGATGTAGAAATTGCCGGCCGAATTGGTCAGGGTATCGGTCATCTTCACGATGACATCCCGGTCCTTGGCGAAGATCGCTCCGGTGAGGCCGTAGTCCGAGCCCTGATCGCACAACTGCAGAGTCTTCTCGAACCGGTTGTCGGGATAGACGTAGATGGTCAGCACCGGGCCGAAGATCTCTTCCCTCATCAGTTTGAAGTCCGGCTTCTTTGCCAGCACTACCGTCGGCTCGATGAAGAAGCCCTTGCGGCTGTTGCAGCCGCCGCCGTGGAGAATGCGGGCGTCTTTCGAGCGCTTGGCGTAGTTGATGTAACCACGGATGGTATTGAACGCGCCCTGGTCGATGACGGCGCCCATGAAGTTGGTGTACACCGCCGGATCGCCCATCTCCAGCACGGTCCAGATCCTTCTGCATCCGCTTCCAGAGCCGGGGCCAGATCGATTTCGGAATATAAGCCCGGGAGGCGGCGGAGCATTTTTGGCCCTGGTACTCGAAGGCGCCCCGGATCAGGGCTGTGGCCAGTTGGTCGATGTCCGTCGAATTGTGGGCGAATACGAAGTCCTTGCCGCCGGTCTCGCCTACGATCCGCGGGTAGTACTTGTAGCGGTCGATGTTCTCGCCAATGGTCCGCCACATCCCCTTGAACACCTCGGTGGATCCGGTAAAATGCACACCGGCAAGGTACGGGCTGGACATTACCGGATCACCGACGTCGCCGCCGCTGCCCGGGACCATGTTGATGACGCCGGCCGGCAGACCGGCCTCCTCCAGGATCTCCATGATGAAGTGTGCCGAGTACACCGCAGAAGAAGCCGGCTTCCAGACCACCGTGTTCCCCATCAACGCAGGGGCGGTGGGCAGGTTGCCGGCGATGCTGGTGAAGTTGAACGGCGTCACGGCGAACACGAACCCTTCCAGGGGGCGGTGCTCCAGGTAGTTCCAGCAGGCCATGCTGGACTCCGGCTGCTGCATGTAGATCTCCTGCATGTATGCCGGGTTGTATCGCCAAAAGTCGATCAGCTCGCAGGCCGCATCGATCTCCGCCTGATGGCAGGTTTTGGACTGGCCCAGGACGGTGGCGGCGTTGAGTATGTGGCGGTACTTGCCTGTCAGGAGCTCCGCCGCCTTGAGGAAGATTGCGGCCCGGTGATGCCACGGAGTGGCGGCCCAGGATTCCCGGGCGGCCAGGGCGGCGTCGATGGCTCGCTGGACTTCCTTTTTGCCGCACTTGTGCCAACGGGCCAGGACGTGGCCGTGGTCATGGGGCATAACCGCTTTCGCCAGCTTGCCCGTGCGGACATTGCGGCCGCCGATGCGGGCCGGGATTTCGATGGTCTTGCCGGCCAGGCGCTTGATCCAGGCTTCCAGCCCTTTCCTCTCGGGGCTGCCCGGGGAGTAGGGCAGAATAGGTTCGTTGTACGGTTCGGGAACGTCGAAGGTACCGTTCGCCATCACTCGATCTCCTACAGGTTGTAAAAAGATTGAGTGGCATTCTAGCGGTTTCGGGCAGAAATCGCCTGTGGGCGGGAAAGGATCAGTCGCTTTCCTTCAGGGTTTCCTGGACCAGGTCACTGTGCTCCGAGGTCGCCTGCTGCATCTCCTCCAGATTCGGCAGGCCGGTGTCCGGGTCGGCTTCCTCAGCGTCGGTCCGATCGTGCTCCGAGACCGGCCCGAGGTTCTCGCCGCCCGGGAGATGAGACAGGGTCGGTGTGACCGCTTTCCAGGATCTGGCAGCCAGCAGGAGCACCACCGCCAGGACCACCAGGAGGACCACCATGCCGATACCGCCACCTTTTCCACGCATAAGACGAATGTAGGGCGTTCTGCGCCAGTGTTCAAGAAGCCGGCTGCCGGATAGAATGAACACGAGGGAAGGAGCGCACTCATGTGGCTTTTCAGGGTCCTGCCGGCGCTGCTGTTGCTGCCCGCCATCTGCCTTCCGGCGGACGGCGCCGGGTTTCAGTACCCGTCCCCGGAAGAGCGAATCCACCACCAGCTGACGGCGGCCCGCGCCCAGGCCGGCAAGAATGGGCTGGAGCGCCGAGAAGAACTGGACGAGATCGCTCGATCCAGAGCACAACAAATAGCAGACAGGCCACGCCACCGGCGGCTTCGTGGAGCCACGCCGATTGAGCACCTCCTGGTGGAGAACGGCGTCCTTTATCACCGTGCGGTGGAGCGGTTGATCCTGCTGAAGAATATCGAACTGGTCTCCGGCGTCATGGAAAAGTGGCAGGGCCTGTCCGGCGCCTGGACGACCTACACCACCGCCGAACTGGACGCCGTCGGCTACGGCACTGCCCGGGCGGAGGACGGCTGGGTCGTATTTGTTGCTGTAATGGTTCGGGACCTGGCGGTTCGCAACTCCCCGGAAGAACGGCAAGCGATGGAACGGGCAGTGCTTGACCGGATCAATGCGATCCGCGCGGAACGTCGCCTTCCCGAACTGAGTTTGCGGAAAGAACTGGCCGGCGTCGCACGGGCTCACTCGAAAGATATGGCGGAACATAACTTTTTCGATCACGCCGACCCCAGCGGCTCCCGGCCGGCGGGGCGGATCCGGGCCGCCGGGGTCCGGTTCAAGGGCATGGCGGAAAATATCACCATGAACAACAATCCGGAAAAGCCGGCGGACCAGGCGGTGCGGGACTGGATGAACAGCCCTGGCCACCGCAGGAACATCCTGGACGCCGCTTTCCTCGAGACCGGGGTCGGGATGGCGGTTTCCAAAGATGGCCGCTACTACTTCACACAGCTATTTCTTATCCCGTGATGCGCCCTCTCCGCGGCCGGTTCGCTCCCAGCCCCACCGGGGACATGCATGTGGGCAATGCCTCTTCAGCGCTCCTGGCCTGGTTATCGGTGCGGTCCCGGTCCGGCGTCCTGGTGATGCGGGTGGAGGATCTGGACCAGCCTCGGGTTCGTGAAGGCTCGGCGGGACGGATTCTGGAGGATCTGGAATGGCTCGGGCTCGATTGGGACGAAGGACCGGTGGCCCAGTCGGACCGCTTTCACCTGTACGACGCTGCCTTCGCGGAACTGCATCGCGCCGGACGGGTCTACCCCTGTTTCTGCAGCCGCAAGGATGTGGCCGCCGCCGCCCGGGCGCCACAGGAGCCGGGGGACGAACTGCCTTACCCGGGCACCTGCCGGGATCTGCCTCGTGGACAGTCGGAAGACCGAATCGCCAGGGGGGATCGCCATGTTTGGCGTTTTCGAGTGGACGCAGCTCACGCCCCGGCTTTCCGTGACCTGGTCTACGGTGACCAGGGCGGGCCGGGCACGACTCCCCCCGGCGATTTTGTTGTCCGTCGCTTTGACGGCACGTCCAGCTACCACCTTGCGGTGACTGTGGATGATATGGATATGGGGATCAGCGAGGTGGTCCGGGGGGATGATCTTCTGCGGTCCTCAGAGCGGCAGATCCTCCTGTTTCAGGCTTTGGGAGGCAAGCCGCCGGCATACGGCCATGTGCCGTTGATCCTGGGACAGGACGGCGTCCGGCTCTCCAAGCGGCACCGGGGTGTGACCCTCCGGGCGCTCCGTGAAGATGGCTGGTCGGCGGAGCGGTTGACAGGAGAGATTGCAGGCATGCTGGGTATCTGTCCGGGAGCGGATCCGGTTCTTGCCTCCGCCCTGGTGGAGCGGTTCAGACTGGGAGCGCTTCCGCCTAACCGGGCCGGAATCCGATTCAGGGAAATCTAATTCGGGGACAGGCACCTTAACCCGGGGTTAAGGTGCCTGTCCCCGAAACTACCGCAACTAGCGGGATATGTGGCGGAGTTTGTTCAGGATCGTGGAGTTCAATCCTGGTTTCAGGATCAACTTCCTGATTGCCGGTGGGGACAGCTTCTGCAACAGCTTGTTGGCCAGCGGCAGCGGCGCCCGGATGTGAGCGATGATCTCGACCAGAATATCCTGCTTGTCCTTCCATCGGGTGTCCGTTGCGATCTGCTCCAGGGTCCGGGGGAGGATGTGGGTGTTTTTCATCAATGCCTGAAGTTCGGATTCCAGCAGATTCGGATTCCTCGCCAGAGCGTCCAGGACCTGGGGGTGGATATCGTTCCGGAGTATCTCGCGGTCCCGCGTGTTGATTGCCCGCGCGGCAAGACCGATCCGGTGGGTCAGGGGAATCGCACCCAGACAGGTCTGGATTTCACGTGCTGCTGAATCGGGATTGATCCCGGAGAGCAGGGTCGGCGCATGCCCTTCGATGACACGATGGAGGATTGTCTCCAGGTACTGTTTCTTGTCTTCCGCAAGGTTGCTGAACTCCAAAGCCAGGGCGGTTCCGTGACCGCTGTCGTCCTCCGCAACCCTGGCGACCCGGCCGGACAGTTCCAGATGCAGATCTCCGGAAGGGGTGTCCAGCCGGAACAGCACCGTTTCATCCGCCGGCCAGGGAATCCCCCCGAGCAGCAGCACACCGGTGCGGCTGAGATCATGGGCCATGCAGGCATATTCCCGAGCGCGGTAGTGCACCACCGCCGGAATGCCAGCCTTGAATCGTACTTTCCGGTCTGTTGCCATTCGTTGTCCCTGTTCCAGTTTCATCCTACCCGAAATCGGAGCTGAGGAAAGTAGACCAACGCGGGTTTTTATGGGGGTTTTGAATCTGGTGGTTATGGGTATATTTTGCCGATTATGAATTTTAAGATCGACGTCGACCAGAATATCCTCAAAATGGTGGCCTATCTGGATCACTTCCGAGGAGCCTGGTCCGGAGGAGCGGGCATCCCCGCCACACGTCGGACCCGTCTGAGGGAGGAGGCGCGGGTTCAGTCCACCCTGACCGCCTGTAACATGGGCCGGATCGGCATAACCGAGGAGGAAATCCGTGTTGCCGAAACCGACGGCGATCCGGTGTCGGGGAAACAGCAGGAGGTCTTAGGGTTCCTCAACGCTTTAAAGCGCGCCCACATTGACAACGCAGCCATGATAACCACACGCACCCTGCGGGATTGCCACGCCACCATACTGGGCTGCCCCGACAGTTCCTTCGAGCCCTCGGACTGGAGGGCCACACCGTACGACCGGGAAGCGTTCGATGCCGACGGCAACGCTCTGGGACGGGTCTTCACAACCCTGCCCCCCCACGCCGTTCCCAATACCATGGAAGACCTGGTGACCTGGCTGGAACTGGAGCTTCATGGCCGGGAGAACCACCCCCTTCTGTCAATCGGGGCCTTCACCCTGGCGCTAACAGCCACAAGCCCGTTCAGCAAGGGGAACGGACGCCTGGTCTGGATCATGATCGCCCGGCTTATGGAGCGGACCGGTTACGCCTACGTGCCGTATGCCGGACTGCTCACAGGCGAACGCCGGGAGCGCAACGCTTACTACGACGCCCTGGACCGTTCCCAGGATCGGATCTGGAGCGGTGAGGCCGATTTGATGCCCTGGCTGACCTTTTTCCTGGACGTACTGGTCGGTCATGCCGACCGGGTTCGGGCCATCGCCGAGGCGGAGCACAGTTCCACCTCGTATTCGCCGCTGCAGCGCAAGATCGTGGATACGGTGAGAAAGCACGGCAGCGCCGAGGCAGGCCTGTTGATGCGCGCAACCGGCGCCAACCGCAACACCCTCAAGGACAACCTCCGGCGGTTGGTGGACCGGGGCAACCTGGAGCGTCTGGGAAAGCGTCGGGGAACCCGCTACCGCATCCCCGCAGATTTCTAAGCCGGAGGCTATCCGGCCAGCTTCTCGTACACCGTCCTGCGGACCTCGGCGGCGGTTTGTTGCGCCTTCTCCAGGAATTCGGCCTGCGTCGCCAGCATGCGGTCCGCCACCGTACGATCGGTGAGGGTCGGTGCGTTGATAAGTACGTTCATCGCCGCTCCTTCCGCCGCCGCCAGGGCGCAGGCGCCTGCCACTCCGGCGTCGGAGACCGAGTTCGGATTGCCGTCCCGGGCCACCGCCAGGGCCAGATCTGCGGCGGCAGTCGACCGCTCCAGCACGTCCAGGGGGATCTGGGTGGCGAACCGGTTGGCCGCCTCGATGGCCGCTGTCCTGGCCGCCTTGTCTTCAGCGGAGGAACGGGGCAGCCGCATGGCCGTAAGGACCTGGTTGAAGGCGTCGGTGTCCCGGTCCACAGCATCCATGAACCAGTCTTTGAGGTTCTGTCCCTTGCAGCCCAGTTCCTGCATCGCCGGACGAGTCGCCTCCATCCCTTTCTTGGACCAGGTCAGGCCGGCAACCATGGCGGACAGGCCGGCGGACAGGGAGCCGCACAGGGCGGCGATGCTGCCACCGCCCGGAGCCGGTGATTCGGAGGACAGTTCATCGGCGAAGTCGGTTAGGGTCATACCTTTGAGGCCTCCCGCAGCCCCCCGGTATTTGAACTCCACGATCTTTTCTTCCGGATCGAAGGGGGAGATTTCGTCCAGCCCCAGGGACAGGGCGGCGGTATGGATCCGCTCCTTCACCGGGACACCGGTGGTGTTCCCTTGCAGTCTCAGGTAATGGTCACCGGCAGCCAGAATCGCGTCCAGCGGGATCAGGCCCACCAGTTCGCTGCCGGTCACACGGAGGCCTAGTTTGCCGGCCTCTTCCCGGCAGGCGTCGAACACCTCGTGGACCGGGGAGATCTTGTAGTTGGTCAGGTTGAACGACAACTGGGCCCGGCCGAATTCCTCGATGTACCATCCGACCCCCCGGACGTTCTTGAACCGGCCTGGAGCCCAGACCCGCTTGCCGTCATCGTCCCGGACGATCTTGCCGTCGTCGTCCCGTTTCAGTTTGCCCTTCTCCCGGATTTCCAGGGCGATCTTCTTGGCCAGCCCCTTGTCCCGGGTGTTGAGGTTGATGTTGTATGCGACCAGGAACTCCCGGGCGCCGATAGCGGTAGCGCCTGAACGGGGGTTGAACTCCGCCGGACCGAAATCCGGTTTGAACCCGGGCTTCTTCAGTTTCTCCGGCAGCGCCTCGTACTCACCCTGCCGGACATCGGCCAGGGAGTTGCGTTCCGGCCGGGTGGCGGCGTTTTCATAGAGGTACACCGGAATCCCCAGCTCCTCGCCGACCCGCCTGCCCAACTTCCTGGCCACCTCGATGCAGTCTTCCATGGTGGCGCCCTGCACCGGGACGAACGGGCAGACGTCGGTGGCCCCCATTCTGGGATGCTCGCCGGTGTGGCCGGTCATGTCGATCAGTTCCGCCGCCTTGCGGATCGCACGGAACGCCGCTTCTTCCACTGCCTCCGGGGACCCGATCATGGTCACTACCGTCCGGTTGGTGGCGGCTCCCGGGTCCACATCCAGGAGGACAGCCCCCTCGGTGTTCCTGATCTCCGCCGTGATCGCTTCGATGACATCCGGATTCCGGCCGTCGCTGAAGTTCGGTACGCATTCAATCAGTTTCATGAATTGCTCCAAATATCCGGGTTTTTGCCGGAAGAGGATAAATTTTACCGGATAGATACAAATCCTGCCCGGGATCGGCCCGTATAGTCGATAGTCAGATGAAATCATTTCACGTCCCGGTCGTTTAAATAGATATCCGGGACCGTTCGGAAGCAGCATGGAACCATCGGGAGTTCCGGGCCGTTTCAATGACAGAACGGAGAACAGGATAGCCCTCGGCGGGCAAAGACATGGACGGAGGCGACTGTGAAAAGAATAGCAAGGTCCTGGCTGGTGCTTTTGCTGGCTGTGTTGCTCCTGGCCGGCATCGGTGTCTTCAACACCGGCTGCAATGTGAATTCCGAATCCGAGGCCTCCGACAGCTCCACTGAACCGGATGCCGAGGCTGACGCCGACGGCGAGGACGGTGACGGCGAAGATGAGGACAAGGAAGAGGCGGTGCCGGTGGAGGTGGTGAATCTGGCCACCGGGGAGATCGAATCGGTCCTGCGCTATTCCACCAACCTTGAGGCGGAAAGCCATGTGGAAGTTCATGCCCAGGCGGCGCGGCAGGTGGTGAAACTGCTGGTGGAGGAAGGAGACCGGGTCGCCAAGGGCCAGGTGCTGGTCCGTCTTATGGATGATGAGCAGCGCAACAGTCTTGCCATGGTCCGCAGCGAACTGGATAAAGCACGCCGGGAGTACGAGCGCGACCAGCGCCTGTTCAAGGAAAACCTGATCAGCGAGCAACAGTTCAACGAAGCGACCTACGAAATCGATCAGCTTAAGATTCGCATGGAGAACGCCGAGCGTGAACTCGGCTATACCGAGGTCCGGGCTCCGATCCGGGGAACGATCACTACTCGGCTGGTCAAACTGGGGGACCAGATCACCGTGGGGCAGCATCTGTTCGACATCGTCGATTTCGATTCGATCGTCGCCCGGGTCTATGTGCCGGAGAAGCACCTTCCGGAATTGCGCAAGGGTCTCATCGCGCGCGTCAGTTCCCCCAGCTTGGGGGAGCGCATCTATCAGGGCAGCGTGCAAAGGATCGCGCCGGTAGTGGATCCTAAGAGCGGCACGGTGAAGCTGACGGTTGCCCTGGGAGGTCAGTCCGGTCTTCGCCCCGGCATGTACGTTGATGTCGACCTTGTGACCGCCTCTCATGAAGACGTCGTGCTGGTCCCGAAACAGGCGGTGGTGTACGACAACGACCGCATGTTCGTCTACATCATGGGAGAAGAAAATCGCGCCAACCGGGTGCTTCTGGAAGCGGTGCTCACTGACAAGCTGTACATCGAACCGCTGGAAGGTCTGACCGTCGGGGATCCTGTCATCATCGCCGGGCAGACCGGTCTTAAAGACGGCACCCTGGTGGCTATCCCGGAACCGGTGCAGGAAGAGCTGGCCGATTCCGAACCGGTAGACTCCGAGGAGAAAGAACCGGCCGAAGAAGAAAAGGCCCGGGACGAGGCGATGCTGGCCAGTAAAACCGGTGAGAGGGCGAGCCGGTGAATTCGCAGGAGCCCGGAACGGCTCCCCTGTACAGTTTCCCCACTTCACGGCCGGTAGCGATCCTCATGATCTTCCTGGCGGCGGTGGTGTTCGGCCTCTTGAGCTACGGCCGGCTGCCGCTGATGCTGATGCCGGAGCTGAGCTATCCGACCCTGACGGTCCGGACCGATTACCCCGGGGCGGCGCCGGAAGAGGTGGAAGCGGATATCAGCCGCCCCATCGAGGAAGCGCTGGGGGTGATCGGCGGCCTGGTCAAGATCAGCAGCATCAGCCGTGCCGGTATCAGCGACGTAGTGCTGGAGTTCTCGTGGGACATGGAGATGGACGACGCCAGCCAGGAGGTCCTGGAGAAGCTGGACCGCGTGTTCCTGCCGGTGGAAGCCGAACGTCCGCTGATCCTGCACTACGACCCTTCCCTCGACCCGGTGCTGGAGTTGAGTCTTTCCGGCGATGGAGAACTTTACGAGGGTGAATCGGGATTGCGTCGCCTCCGAAGGATCGCCGACATCCAGTTGCGGCGGCTTCTGGAGCCTGTAAATGGCGTGGCAGCCGTACGTATCCGCGGCGGTCTGGAGGAAGAGGTTCATGTCCTGGTGGACGAGGACCAACTGCTCAGGACCGGAATCTCCATCCAGCATGTGATCGATCGTCTGGCCCAGGAGAACATCAACCTGGCCGGTGGCACCATCAAGGACGGCCGCACCGAATACCTGGTCCGGACCATGAACGAGTTCGAGGATCTGCAGCAGATCGAGGAAACGGTGCTCGCCTCGTTCGACGGCCGCGACGTTCGGATCAAGGACGTCGGCAGGGTGGTGTACTCCAACAAGGACCGGGAGATTATTACCCGCACCGATGGGGGTGAGTCGGTCCAGATCGAGATCTTCAAGGAGGGGGACGCCAACATCGTCAACCTGGCCGGCAGGATCAAGGCGATGCTCGGCACGGATACCCGCGAAGACCTTCTGGCGTGGTCCGAGGCGCAGAACCGGAAGGCCGAAGAGAACGAATCCGAAGTCAAGGAGATCCGCGGTCTGGCTGCCGATCTCTACAAGACCGAAGGCGTGTTTCTTCAGCTGGTCGCGGACCGGTCGATTTTCATCGAGCAGAGCATCAAGGAGGTCCGGAACACGGCGATGCTCGGCGGGTTGCTGGCGATATTCATCCTGTTCCTGTTCCTGCGCAATGTGAAGGCGACCACTATTGTCGCGGTAAGCATCCCTATCTCCCTTCTGGTCACATTTGCACCGCTGAACCTTATGGGTGTCAGCCTGAACATCATGTCCCTGGGCGGCCTGGCCCTCGGAATCGGGATGCTGGTGGACTCGTCGATCGTGGTCCTGGAATCGATCTACCGCTGCCGGGAAGAGGGAGAAGGGATCGTCGCGGCGGCGATTCGCGGCACTCGCGAGGTGAAGGGTGCGGTCCTGGCCTCCACGCTGACGTCCATCGCCGTGTTCCTGCCGATGGTATTCGTCGAGGGGATCGCCGGGCAGGCGTTCGGCGATCTGGGCATGGCGGTGGTGGTCTCCCTGCTGGCGTCGGCGGCTGTAGCGTTGTACTTCATTCCGATGCTGGCCAGCCGGCGCGGCGTGGACCTTTCCTCGCGCTCCTCGGAGCGTACTCTGGGGGAACGTCTGCGCCACTTTTCGTCTTGGGTTGTATTCCGCGAGGCATTCCGCAACGCCCGTACCTGGGTGAAAATTGTCGGCGCGCTCTATTTCGTGCTGCGGCTCATCCTGGGACTGGTGTTTGAATCGATCGGCAAGATCTTCCTGATCAGCTGGGCTCTCCTGGTTCTGATTGTCACCCGGCTCCTGGCTCCGTTTCTGGGAATCGTGTTCGGTTTCCTGATGTGGTTACCCCTTCGAGCGACCCAGGCGCTGTTGAAGATGCTCGGTAGAGCGTATCCGCGTGCGCTCCGTACCGTCCTGGCCCATCCGATGATGGTCCTGGCGGTGATGGCCGCCTGCCTGTGGGGGACCTGGGAGATCGGAAGCCGGTTGAACAGTGAACTGTTGCCGGAGGTGCACCAGGGTGAATTCACCGTGGAGGTGGCGTTGCCGGTAGGGACGCCGCTTGAGCGGACCCGCAATGTCCTGTCCCCGGTGGAACAGGCGATTCTGACCGAGAAGGAGAACATCCGCAGCCTGCTGCTCACTCTGGGCTATGACTCCGGTACCTCCCAGAGATCGGATGAGGGTGAACATACCGCGAAGTTCAAGATCCTGTTGGACGACCGGTCCCGTGGAGCGGCCACGGAAGAAGCGGTCATCCGACGGCTCAGGACAAGGTTTGAGGCCGTTCCGGATCTCGACGCCAGGATCATCCGGCCTGTTCTGTTCAGTTCGAAAACAGCCGTGGAAGTGGAGATTGAAGGTGACAGCCTGGTTCAGCTCCGCAAGGTGTCGGAGGAGGCCCGGGACGTGCTGGCCGCCCTTCCGGAACTGGCGGATGTGGAATCCACCCTGCGTTCGGGAGCGCCTGAAGTGCAGATTATCTACGACCGGGACCTTCTGGCCCGGTACGGCCTCAACATTAACGAAGTCGCCCGCCTGGTCCGGAACAAGGTGCAGGGGTACGAGGCGACCCGTTACAACCTCAAGGACCGTCGCATCCCGATCGTAGTGCGTCTTGCAATGGAAGACCGTGAAACCGTGGAAGAGGTCCGGGGCCTGGTGGTCAACCCGGGGGGAGACCGACCGGTTCCGCTTTCAGCGGTGGCCGATGTGGTTCTGGGTGAAGGGCCCAGCGAGGTCCGCCGCGTGGACGGTCAGCGCGTCGCCCTGGTGCAGGCGAACCTGGCCGGCGGTTCCCTGAGCGCCGCCTCCGCCCGTATCGAAGATACGCTCAGGAGCCGGATTTCATGGCCGGAAGGGATGAGCTATACGCTGGGAGGTCAGAACCAGGAATGGGAGCGCAGCCGGAGCAGCCTGTGGCTCGCCCTCGGTTTGAGCATGTTCCTGGTCTACGTGATCATGGCCGCCCAGTTCGAATCGCTCCTCCACCCGCTGGTGATCATGTTCACCATCCCGCTGGCGTTTTTGGGCTCCCTGGCGTTGCTGCTGGTCCTCAATATCTCCCTGTCCATTGTGGTGTTTCTCGGCATGATCATGCTGGCCGGCATCGTGGTGAACAACGCCATCGTGCTGGTGGACTACATCAATACCCTGAGAGCCGCGGGGCATGGAGCGGACCGAGGCCATCGTCAAGGCCGGGTCGGTCCGGCTGCGGCCGATCCTGATGACCACCGCCACCACGGTTCTCGGTCTTCTTCCCATGGCGCTCGGTTTGGGTGACGGCGCGGAGATCCGAACGCCCATGGCGCTCACCGTAATCGCGGGGCTTCTCAGTTCCACGTTCCTGACTCTTCTGCTGATCCCTTCGGTATACGCCATCGTGGACGGTATGAAGCAGGCGGTCCTCGGCAAGGGCGTTGAATCCGCAGTCGTGGGCGAGAAGGAGATTTCGCATTCGGGGGTTGAAGGAGCGACACCGTGAGTCCCCGGGATGTCCGCCAGGAGATCGCTCTTCCGAAGTTCTCCCTGAATCGCAGGATCACGGTGCTGGTCCTGTTCGCCACCGTGCTGGTGGTGGGAGCGGTTGCCACCATCGGCATCCAGCTCGAACTGTTCCCGGCAGGGTTCTCCGCCCCGTTCCTCCGGGTATACATTCCCTACAATGATGCGCCTCCCAAAGAGGTGGAGCAGAAAGTCACCCTGCCGCTGGAGGCGGAACTCAGCACGGTCAAGGGGATCAACCAGCTGGTTTCCGTCGCCAGGTACGGTTACTCCATCAGCTTCATCGAGTTCAAGCAATCAAGCAACATGGCCGTAGCCTACCGGGAGGTGCGGGACCGGGTGGAGAGAGCGAAAATCGAGTTTCCCGCCGAAGTCGACCGCGTTTTCGTGCAGAAATTCGACACCTCCGGTTTCCCCGTTCTGGTTCTGGGCGTTGCTGTGGATTCGGAGGCTCCGGATCTGTACAACCTGATACAGGACCAGATCGTCAAGCCGATGGCCCGGATCGATGGCGTAGCCAACATCCAGCTCAACGGTATGGAAGAGAAGGAGATCCTCATCGAGTTGGACCGCAGGAAGGTGGCGGCCAACGGCCTGAACATCTACCAGTTGGCGCAGGAGCTGGGCGGCGACAATTTCACCATGTCCAGCGGTACGGTCCGGGAAGGCCCGAACAAACTGACGTTGCGATCCATCGCCCGGTATGACTCGGTGGATGCGCTGAAGCAACGCAAGGTCGGGCCGTCGGTCCGGCTTGGAGATGTCGCCACCATCCGTTACGAGGAGGCGGAGAAGGATTACCGGGTGCGGGCCAACAGCGAACCGGCGTTCGCGGTGGTCGTGATGAAGGAAGGGGACGCCAACGCAAGAGAGGTGTGCACCAATCTGATCGCCCGGGTCGAAGCTATGAAATCCGATCCCAGGCTGAGCGGTTTTGACACCATTGTGCTGTTCAACCAGGGAGCGGTTATAGAGGATTCCCTTTCCACCATGCTGCAGAGCGGCATGATCGGCGGGATGATCGCCTGTACGGTCCTGTTCCTGTTCCTGCGACGGTTCCGCATGACCCTGATCGTGTCTCTCTCCATCCCCCTGAGCCTGTTGATCGGGCTGACGGTGATGTTCTTCGCCGGTGAAACCCTGAACATCCTGACGCTGCTGGGGCTGATGCTGTGCGTCGGCCTGCTGGTGGACAACTCGGTGGTGGTTGCGGAGAACATCTACCGATTGCATCGCGACGGCACAGGGCGACGGGAAGCGTGTATCCACGGCGCCGGGGAAGTCGCCCTGGCCATAACCATGTCCACCCTGACCACCATTGTCGTGTTTCTGCCTGTATCCCTGGTGGAAGGCCCGGGGCAGTTCGCCCTGACCCGGCTCGCCATTCCGGTCTGTGTCTCCCTGGCGGCATCCCTGGTGGTGGCCCTGGTATTCATTCCCCTGTGCGTCTACCTGACCCTGCCGAGCGCCACAGCCGCCCTCCAGAGCGGGCGGCAGCCGAGCCTTTTCCGCCGCTTCCACGATCGGATCAACCGGATCATGCGGCGGATTTATGAGACGGTGTTCGGACGTCTGAATCGCGAATACAACAAGATGCTCGGCTTCTTCCTGGCAACGCCGGCTGGACCTGGTCATCATCCTGCTGATTGTGTTTGCGGTTACCAGCGCCGTGCCGATGAAGAAAGTGACGGTGGTGGAGAACCAGGAAGGAGAGGCCAGCGGGTTCGCCCTCTATGTGGATATGCCGCCGAACTCCACCCTGGAGGAAGCGGAAGCATGGTTCCTGGAAGCCGAAAAAGTGGTGGAAGGGCATGCAGGAGGAACTGGGGCTGGATGGCTGGCTCATGTTCCACGATGAGGAGGACGGTCAACTGGAGGGCTGGTTCGACCGCCCGCGCTCGGTGAAAATCACCGCCCGGGAGGCGACGGAGAAGGTCAAGGAGAGACTGAACATCATTCCCGGTATGGAGGTGTTCACCGGGCAGGAAAGCGAGACCGCCGACGACACTACCATCGCTACCTACCCGATCATGCTGTACGGCGAGAACAACGATATCCTTGAGGAAACGGCGCGCAATCTGGAAAAGATGCTGGTCAAGATCGACGGCGTCCTCGGGTTGCAGCGACGATCCGATCCTCCGCCCAACGAACTCGGCCTTGTGGTGGATCGGGAACTGGCCCAGCGTTACCAGGTCAATCCACAGGTTATTGCCGGTGTCGTCGGCTACGCCCTTCGCGGTTCCAGCCTCCCGAAATATTACGATGACGGCAAAGAGATCCCGGTCCGGATCCGGTTCCAGGAGAAAGATCGGGAGAACCTGGACAACCTCGAGAACTTTATGGTTCCGACCCAGTCCGGCGGCGCCTTGCCGCTTTCTGCGGTGACCGATGCCCGGTTCCTGCCGGCCAGGAACGAGATCTTCCGTCTGGACAAGCGGGCCCTGCGGCGGATAACGCTGGAACTGGAGGAGGACAAGGAACAGGAAACACGTCAACGGTTGGCGATGCTGATCTCCCGGCATCAATCTGCCCGAAGGGGTCACCGCGGGCGCCAACGTGACCCGGATCACATTCAATGACGACGTCAGCGCCATGATCTTTGCCGCGATGCTGTCGGTGGTGTTTATCTACCTGCTCATGGGGTTCCTGTTCGAGAGTTTCATCCTTCCGCTGTCGATTATCCTGACCATCCCGCTCTCGCTGATCGGGGTGTACTGGATGCATTTTGCAGCCGGCAAGGACCTGGACATGTTGGGGATCGTCGGCATTGTTCTACTGATCGGGGTCGTGGTGAACAATGGGATCGTCCTGATCGATTACGTGAACCGGTTGCGGGCGGAAGGGCTGTCCCGCGGCGAGGCTCTTGACCAGGGCCACCGACAGGCGGTTCCGGCCGATCATGATGACCGCCATCACCACCATCGGCGGCATGATTCCGCTGGCGTTCGCAAGCACCGGAACCGACGACGGGCTGAGCTACACCAGCTTCAGCATGACCCTGATCGGCGGCATGACCACCGCCACCCTGTTGACCCTGTTGGTAGTACCGGTGTTCTACACCTTCTTTGACGATGCCCGCCTGGTGCTCACCGCGGCGATGAAAAGGGCGTTGGGTACCGGAAGGTCAACCTCCGCTTCGTTCGATGGTCACCCACAGCAGGCCGCGGAAGTCGCCCTCCCGAAAACCGATTGAGCGGTCGTCAGGGTACAGTTCGTCGATCTGTCCCCTGACTTCCTCCGCTATGGTCTTCACCATGGCAGGTCAGGCACCGCCTGCCAACGTACAGCGGTTCCACGTAACCGACAGTAGTGTCGTCGATCCAGACGGAGCGAGGTTCCGTGCCGGGGCCGGTGGTTTGTACTCCTCCAGGAGCGGGAGCATCCACACCTCCGGTGAATTGGCCGGGTTGCGCAGTCGAACGGAAGTCCTGCCGATCCGGACGCCGTTTACCGACATCTCCGCCGCCAGTTCCGGCGCCTCGATGCTGCAGACGCCGATCGCCTGCTCCGGCCCTTCGGCCAGGCTTTCCTGAGGGCCGCCATGAGAGTCGGACTTGAACTCGGCGGCCAGACCGGCGGCCCGGCTGGTGGTCGCCTCCGGAATTTCCCGGGGAGCGTCCTGCCCGGCGCAACCGGGGAGAAGGCCAACCAGCGCAAGCAGAAGGATGAGCGGTGTTCTATTCATCATGGCATGATTGTACCCCTTTCGTTCCTCTGCAGGGGGTGGTCTGTTGCGTTCTGGATCTATTCGCATCCGTTGTGATCTGGGGCTGGACCTTCGTGGCGACCCGGATATGCCTGCAGGTCCTGACCCCGGCGGAAGTCTTGACCTTCAGGCTCTGGATCGCCGTCCCGATTCTGGCGGTGCTGGTACTGATCAGGAAGAAGCCTCTGTCCGTCTCCCGCCGTGAACTGCGGCCGTTGCTGGTCGGTTCCGGCCTTTTGACGATTCATTTCCTGGTCCAGATCACAGGGCTCAAATACACCTCCGCCACCAACACCGGCTGGATCATCGCGGCGATCCCGCTGGTCATGGCCCTGCTGTCATTCCTGATTCTGGGCGAGCGGCTCGGGAAGAGGGAGATGACCGGCATCGCCATCGCCACCCTGGGGATCGTGTTGCTGGTCTCACGGGGGAACCTCGCCGACCTGACATGGCTGCGCAGCACCGGGGACTGGCTGATACTGGCCTCGTGTCATACGTGGGCGCTGTATACCATCGCCACCCGGGACCTGTCCCGCAGCCGGGACCCCCTGGTGGTAACCCTGTTGTTGATGATTCCGGCGGCGGCGGCGATGGCGGTCTGGACCGCTCTCTCGTCCGACCCCGCCCGCTGGAGCGACCTCCCTGTCGAGGTGGTGCTTGCGTTGCTGTTCCTCGGTATCCTCGGAACCGCCGCCGCCCACCTGTTCTGGCAGCGCGGTGTCGCCGCCCTGGGGGCTTCACGAGCCGGCATCTACCTGTACCTCGAGCCGCTGGCCACCACGGCGCTGGCGGTGCCGTACCTGGGAAACCGTTCGGTCCGTTCACCGCCGGTGGCGGAGGGCTGGTCCTCCTTGGCGTCTGGTGGGCGTTTGGAGGAGGTTGCCGGCGCCTAGTTGCAGGCGCCCAAAATCTGTTCGGCACAGGCGGCAGTTGAGACCGGCCGCTCAACACCGTTTCCGTCGGTTCCATACGAACCTTCGCGGCAACGGTTCGGGGAACCGCAAGGTAGTACCGGCTGCCCGAATCCGGTGTGAAGGTCCAGTAGGTGGCTCCACCGGTGCTGCAGGTTTCCGGAGCATGACTGGTGAAGCTGCCTAGCGAACCCTCGTAGAGGATATAGTCCGAATCGTCCAGGAACAGGACGGGTCCCACGAGACAAACAGATCATCGCCTGCCGCCCGATCCACGAACAGTTGCATGCCCGGTGTCAGCCAACCGTCCGGAACGGCGCCGGATGGAATTCCCACCTCACTGACGTCCATGGTACTGTCGCAACCCGGGTCTGCGGGAAGTCGCAACAGGCCGTCATTGTCATTGTCCAGGCCGTCGTTGTAATAGGCCAGCCCCTCGCGCTGATCGAAGGCGGCAAAACAGCCCGGGTCCTCGGGAAAATCCGTAAGACCGTCGCCGTTGTCATCCTGACCGTTACTGCAGGCCGGCGCCTCGAAGGGGTAAAAGGCGGAAAAGCAACCGGGATCATTCGGGTAGTCCACCAGGCCGTCGCCGTCGTTGTCCAGCCCATCGCTGCAAGGCGACATTTCGTATTGATCCTTGTCGTGAAAGCATCCGGGATCGTCCGGGTAATCCGTCAACCCATCACCGTCGTTGTCGATGCCGTCCTCGCATTCCCGCAGGATGCCTGGGAGGAGACCGAGTAATTTGGCAATCCCCGGCAACCATGCCGTCCGGATCGTAGGCGATGCCGTCCAGATAACTCATACTGGACGGCAGGATTCACGACCAGTAGACCGTAGGATCGCACCAGATCCGGCCAGCGATGGTCATCCTTGACGGAGGGAAAACCGGCGGCGAGGGCAAGATCCGGAAAAGGAAGGGCGGTAGCCCGCTGCCAATTTCGTATTCTTCAAACCAACCAGGGCCGTTCGTCCCGAGCAGAACCTGACTGTTTGGCAGAAACTGTTTGTAATAATCCGCCATCCCCGTTCCGTAGCGTATCCATCCGATAATTTTCTCTTCCGGGAATGCATGGCTCTGGATAACGGCGGCGATGGCTGGGATGTATTGGTATTTTTTGATATCGAGGACCAATCTGACGTGCAGGTGAGTCGTATCCAGGGCCTCTGCCAGAGTCGGGATTTGCTCGCCTGCAAATTCGGCGCTGAAATAGGAACCGGCATCCAGCAACTTCAGTTCAGCCAGTGTTTTCTCGTAGACAGGTCCTGTCCCATCCGTTGTCCGGTCCAGCAGTTCGTCATGATGAATAACCGGAATACCGTCCAGGCTCAACCAGACGTCGATCTCCAGCCAATCCTTGGACCGAGATCGATACTGTTGTTGAAAGTTACGATGGTATTTTCAGGGGCGTCAAACGAGCCGCCGCGGTGCGCGATATCCCATGGATCGCCAAAAACCGGAGACCAGCCCAGCAGTACCGCGAACAGAAAGATACGCAGGCTCAGTGCGGAACAGGTATCTCGTGTTGTATGGTGCTTTGACATAGTCTTCCAAGTTTCATATACGTTGCAGGGAGTCCGGCGTGAACTCCCATTTCTGGCATCGGAAAATCAGGATGAAGTAAGGATTGTCTGTAGGCCGGTGACATACTTGGAGAACCTGCTGACCCGTACTTGGATGTCGGAAACGACACGCCCCAGGACGCGAAAATTACGGTCGGCGGCTTTGGCTTCCACAATCATCACGTCCGGCAGGTTGGTTCTGGCTGTGCAGTTGGGGCTGCG
>CAWBPP010000001.1:0-467940 GCA_963790785.1 Candidatus Polarisedimenticolaceae bacterium | reverse complement strand
AGTTGTCGCTATTATTGAAAAGAGCCCGTAATTCTTCACCTGGTTTGCTCTCGGCTCCTGAGTTGACGAGCCCGGGCACGACCGGCTCGTAAGTAGTGTGCCAGGTCCTTCTGGTTTGGTTCTGAGGTGCCCCCCTTCACTGGCCAATTAATAACTGCACAAATACTACCTCATGCGCTGCTCCAATCGCTGGCCCAGGTTACGACCTCCGCTCCAAAGCGGTTCGATTTCAGCTTCTAGGGCTTTCTCCGGCAAACCGATCCCAAAGAACGGATTGATGACTTCAAATGAGCAAAATGATTCTCGGACGCTGCCCGAATGCCCGTGACCAAATCCCGTCAGTTCTACCGCTCTATAGACTAGACCCAGAATATATTCCGAAGGGCTGAGCTGAGCGAAGCCAGATGTAATCGGGGCTGCCGTCTGAGAGGCCGGCGGGGAAAGCCATAAAAATCACCGAAACTGGGAATGATTAAGGGGAGTGGAATTGGCGACAATTAAGCATTTGATTCTAAAAGACTTGGTGATCGGTTTGGTGAGCTTGCTAGATCTCACCCGCTACCGCGAAGCGGTTATGGCCTGTATCCGAACACGATATGCGGTAAAGTTTCCTCAAGTGGAAATGGAGGGATATTTCAATTGGATGCTGCTGCTAGTTGTGAACCGCGCTTCCTCGCTGTGGCTTGCTTTGAACATCTCATTTTCAAGGCATCCGCTTGGCAAATCGAAGAGCAACGGCGGAGATATTTGCGGACTTCCCAGCCACTGCCAAGGGTTGGTGAAATCGGAGTAGATTTAGGATATCTCACACTAGCTAAGGTGGATAAGATACTAGAAAGGCAGACTGATTCGAAATCAAAACAAAAAGATACCTTGATCCGTTATTCGAGCCAGTGTTAACAACCCTTCACCGACCACGACCTATCACGCTCAGAATCATTGCTGGCCTACTAACAATCGGACTTGTAGTGCTTGCGTTTTGTCTTTTACAAAGCATCATCCACTGCCGGCGCGATTGAAGCATTATCACAGCATTGTGGCTAGGGATAGAGTCCGTTGCCCCGGGTTTGTGGGACCGGACAATATTCTGGCATCGAATTGTGAGGGATGTTTGCATTTGGTGCAGTGCCACTCTGTGTACTTATTTTCATACTACTATTCTCCGGTCTAAGCAGCGAGAGGGAAATAGCTCGGCTGGTATTACTTGTCATCTCAGTACTGGTGATCTCATTTGTTATTTGCGCGGTTATCGCTAGTTGGCGGCATCGAGAAATCTGGGCTTTAGAAAATAGAATTGACCTAATGTCTAGTTTAGCCTCGTTAGCTGGTTCTATAATGACAGCATCCGAGGGGCCGAGCCTCAGGCAAGACAAAGCGCGATAAAATCCCTGCTTCGGAAAACATGTTGCATGATTGCAATGAACCCATGGAACAGACCCTGCGAGCAATGATGCCATGGCGTAGTCACATTGGAAGTGTATCTATCTGGTATTTTGAGCCGAATAAAGACAAGAATGGTTTTGTCCCTGTAACGTATATGGCTTCTTGTTGATGCCGCGCGCGTGTTGGAGGCCTTTGAAAAGATTGCTCCACAAGAATCTGTTCGACCACGCCTTAAGATGATTGATACGTCTGGATATCAAGCTGCTATCGACCGGTGTAAGAACTCTGACGGGATATTTGACCGCGAAATGTTTCTGAAGATGTCTGATAGATCGAAGTTCGCGAGCCTCGTAGGGGCTGGGTGTACCATTGTCGGCAAGCTGTTGTCACCGAGTGATACTCCCAAGTGCTTGGTATATGAGAATAGTTTTTTAGATTGTGTGTCTGATATGGGACTGACCGACAAGGAGAAGGATGGCTAGACTTCCGGTCTGTGGCTGCATACCCTGTGATGCCGGAAGTCGATGCGGGAGCCGCGCCAGTTGGTATCGTGGTTGCTCTCAAGACGACGCGAAATGCGTGCTTTCGCCCGATGATGGTGGCGCGCTTGTGCGAATGGCGTCACGTCATGATACGTTTCGGTGTAATATATGATCCTGTAGGGACGGAGGAGCAGCTTATGTGAAATTACCGGAAGAACTCCAAACGAGCCAAACAGTAAGTGACCTAGAATGCACTCATGAAATATTCGTTGAGGCGATGGAAGAAGCCCTTGAGCACCGTGTATTTAACGTTGAGATTCATGCTCAGCAGCGTGATCCGCCCTTGGAAATCCGAACATCTACGATAATCTCATCGTGCCGATTTTGTTGAGCTCGTTACACGACGGAAAGAAGTTAGAATCGGCAAGAGTGCAATTACGTTCTTGATGCTGCAGTTAAGCCAGAACCAAAGGACTACTAATTATTATTGTAGCGGTAGTGCAACGCACTTGATTCAGTTCCTCGCCCTTCTCGAACTGATGGCATGTATTATGAAACCCCCAGAGCGAAGAAACGTCCTCCAGCTGTAGTGTGCCGACGAATTTATGGATGTATGAATTCAATGTTAACTTGCACCCTTTTAACAAATCCCAGCCATGAGTTACGTATGGTGATTGTGACCGCACCCCATTCTCTGGTCCACCTACTGCGTTAGATTCGCTTGCGATTCTGGCAACGCCAAAGGCAACGGTACCAATTCCGGTGTCCATCTAGCGTCCATCATGAAACGCCGGCTCCCGTGATCGCAGCCCGGCTGCCGTAATTTTCGGGCTTTTTACAACCGGGTGCAATCAGACACTCCTCTGAACGGCGCCATCGCTAAGTCATTGGTAATCAATAAAATAGAGGCCCGAAGATCGAAAATCTCCGGGCCTCTTTCTTTGCCTTCTAAGCCGTGGGTCGCAGGTTCAAATCCTGCCGGGCGTACCAGTTAAGGGATTGAGCGGGTAGGCTTCAGGCGATTGGCGGTGACCTGTCCCAGGGCGGGGGCGAAAACGGCCACAATGACCAATTCTAGACCGTTGATCTCTTTCATCGCCCGCCGCAAGCAGTCCGGGCAGATGCCGTGGGTGAGCTTCTCATCGGTTTGCTGGTCGAAGTAATTCTCGATGTTTATCCAGGAGCGGGGATCATTGGAATCAGAGTCCATCGGCCGCACCTTCTTGCAGGTGGCGCAGATCGGCAGGAAGGAGGCGATCTCCTTCAGCTTTCTTTGCATCCGGTTGATCAAGAGAATGGCTCCGCCCAAAAGTAGAATGATGAACAGGAAAACCGCGGTCGTGAAGTATGACGTGAGTCCTCAGACCATCCAGGGGAGGGCTATCGTGGAGAGACACCCAGAAAGCGACCTGACGGCCCGTGAAGTTCCGGATCGCCGTGAACTGGAGAATGAAGAATCTGGACTCCAGTCGCAGAGGAATGCCGAAATCCCGGCCGGCTCTGTAGCCCGGCCTCGATCCGGCTGCGAAGCTTGCCCTGATTCTGGACCGTCGTCAGGTCGGGAAACAGGCGTCGGGTGGGAAGCTTCAATATCCAGGAGGTAGTCTTCGCTCCAGGGCCAGGCAGCGTAGTTCGACTGTTCCTCGGAGAAGACCTTTTGCAGGACCTCCTTCCCGGACATGATCAACTGGTGCCGGCCACCGATCAGTTGCTCCAGAGTGGACCTGATCCCCAGGAGTGAGAAACTGATTTCCACGCTGCCGACATGCTCCCCCTGGAAGGAAAGGGGAAACACGTTCCGATAGGCGTTGAAGATCCGGCCTTCCTCGAAACCGACCATGCGGGCAGATGGTCCCGGTTGACCGCCACCACCGTTTCCCGGATGTCGGCCAGCGAATCGCCGAATCATTCGGGCCGGTGCATCCTCAGAAAACTGGTGTTGTCGGGAAAATGGAAATGGAACTGGCGGAACTTGGCGGCCTTCAGGTTGACGAAGGTGGGCTCCATGAGGACCTGCAAGCGCCGGCGATGCAGGTCGCGTTGGGCCTCGTCGGGGGCGTGCCAGGCGGCGTGAACCTCCGCCAGAACTTCCTGCTGGTCCAGGGATTCGTTGAAGGCGAATAGAGCCTCTGCCTCCATGCAGGTCAGAACGGTCTTGTATCCCACCAGGAACCGGTCCGCCTGGTCCTGCATGAACGCGGTCCCGATCGGTCTGGTAGTGGGTCAGCTTGAGGATTGCCAAACCCATGAACAGGGGAATGATCCCGACAATCACCCACTTCGCGTTTACGGTCCAGCGACGCATTGACACCACCACCCCGAACCCTTACTGATTTGCTGAAGAAAGCAATGTACACTCTGTTCGAGGGGGAGGCCAAGCATTCAATGGCTCCTCACGAAGTCTTTGAGTTCACGTACCCCGATCTTGTCGGCGATGAGATTCACACTCCATCGCTACTATCAACAGCGTGGTTCGTGTCCCAAGTTCTGGCGGATCCATCCTCAAGCACCTTTTGGTTCTTCTGAGACACGGATTTCGCTCACGGGACCTCCTGCTCGTCCCAATCGCGAGCTGCCCCGCGGATCATACCCGCGGATGTTCCAGCGGACGGTGCGGCCGTAGTATGCCGCGTTCAGGGCAGCGGCGTATTTCAGGATCCGTAATCCACCCGGTCTCAGCGCCATGCGGGCCAGTCTGCGGGCGATGCGCCAGGGCCGGTAGAACTTCCGTGTCACCCAGTCATGGCCGGCCTGAAGTTGTTCTGCGGTCATGCGAGCCGGCCGGAAGACGACATGGTGGTAATCGTAGTTCGACCAGTCGCGCTCATGTATGCGTGACGCCATGCTGTCGAACATCGGTGTGCCGGGGAGCGGCGTCAGCACCGAGGCCTGGATGGCGTCAATGCCGATATCATCCAGCAGAGCCAGTGTCGAGCGGAAAACTTCCGGTTCGTCGGTATCGAAACCGAAGACGATGCCGGCTTCGACGCCGATGCCGTTGGCGTGCAGGATGGCGACCCGTTCGCGATACAGCTCCACCCGGTTGAACCCCTTGTCCACCGAACGCAGGCTCGACTCGGAGAACGATTCCAGGCCGACGAACAGGCCGATGCAACCGGCCTCGGAGGCGGCCCGCACCAGTTGATCATCGTCAGCTATCTCGAGTGTGGTCTGGCCGATCCAGATCTTATTGAGCGGCTTCAACGCCCGGCACAGCGCCAGGGCGTAGTCACGATCGGCGGTCAGGCTGTCGTCGATGAACATGAAGAAGCGATCCGGCAGTTTCTGGACCTCTGCCGCCACTTCGTGCACCGGCCGGCAGCGCAGGTTGCCCTTGTGAAACGCCGCAACGGAGCAGAACGAGCAGCGGTTGGGGCAGCCCCGGGTCGCCTGCACCGACTGTATGGTGCCGTACCGCCGCGGGTCCAGCAGGGAGCGTGGCGGCAGGTTCAGCCCCTCCAGGCTGTGCTGCGTGAAGGCGCTGTAGGTCCCGGACAGCTTGCCGTGCCCGGCATCTTCCAGGATGTGCCGCCACACCTCTTCCGCCTCGCCGACACAGACCGCGTCGGCATGCTCGAGAGCCTCGTCCGGCAGGAACGTCGGGTGCATCCCTCCGAGCACCACCTGCACACCGCAGGCCCGGAAACGATCGGCGATAGCGTACGCCCTGGGCGCCGCGGCGGTCATGCAGGTAATGCCGATTAGGTCGAAATGCTCGCCCCAGGGAATATCCTGGACCTGCTCATCGACAATGCGGACGTCAACGTCCGGTGGTGTTTCCGCCGCCAGGGTCAGAAGGCTGAGCAGGGAGAACCGGAAGGTCTTTCCGCCGAAGAAGCGTTGCTGTCCGACTTGATGCCAGTTGCCGCTTGCCGGAGCAATGAGGAGCACTTTCATGACGATCTCCTTTCAGGAGACCTGGAACTGCAAGAGGTGTGCCGGTGAAGCGGTCGCTAAAAGCACGCTGTTTACAGGAAGTCTATGGCGACACCGCGAACAGGATTGCGCACCGTCACCGGATGGGGTGAACTCTCGTTTACGCTGGATTAATCAGTCTCTTCTTGATGACCAGTCTGATGGCTACGTACGGGAACAGGAACAGCAGGGATATTACCGACTTCGTTATCAGCATTCCGGCGTAGTGAATGACGTCGAATTGCGGTCTGGTGATAGGGATAAACCTGGAGTGGACGCTGTAGGCAAGATCGCCCATGAAGGCCAGCGCACCCCACCAGATGAAGAGTACGCCCACGCCCATGACGAAGCACCTGATCAGCACCTGGCTGGTCACTTCCAGCATTTCATCTGCATTACTAGAATTGCTCACGGGTTACCTCCAAATAAAGCGATCATCGAACAATGTGAACGGTCTTTCAGGCCGTCGATTCGGCATTCAAGTCCCATCCAGGAAAAACCAGAACGGCCGGATGGCACCTGAGGGCCCTTGCAATCACCTTTGCTCGTTCGACACCCAGGTTGACATGGCTGTTCTCGATCCCGGAAATCGTCGACTGAGGAATCCCGGTGAGTTCGGCCAACTGATTCTGGCTAAGTTCCTGAAGCTCTCGCATGATCCGCACAGACTCACCGACCGACACCTCAACGCGTCGTCGTGCTTTGCGAAAGTCTTGCTTTTTCATTATCTCACCTTTTCCTGTAATCGTGTGCACTGAGTTCGACTACGTAGACGGCAACATCCTGGCCTTCGACCTTGTAGATCACACGATATTGAATCCCCAGTCGTGACGATCGATGCCCTTTCCACTCGCCTCGCAAAGCCTCATCGCGGAACCCTTTGATCAACTGCAGCCCCGCCGGGCCTGAAATTCTGACAATGTCCTTCCATTTCTCGTAACGTTTGAGTACTTCATCCGGGAGACGAGCCAATCTTCGAGAAAGCCGTCTGTGCTCGTATATCTCCCACATCACATATATGTACTATACTAAATATAGTATGTCAAGGCATTGATAGAAACGTTTATTTTCGCTTCCTTTCCTCCTCGTCGCGTCTTATCCGGGGCAACAGCACGAACAGGAAGAAGAAGGTGATCACTGGGATAGCTATGATCAGGACTACCGGTACAGTATTCATTTTGTATCTCCCAGCAGTTTCAGCCCCTTGGTCAGGACCGCATCGACTCCGTTGCGGATATCTTCCTTTGTGGGATGCAGTTCCACGTCCGGTTTCAGGCCGATGCCGACATATTCCCCTCCATCCGGCAGGTACGCCCGGAAGGTCGCCATCCTGAACTGACCTCCGCCGGGGAGCGGCCGGTTGATCGGGTTCCCGGCGCTGCCGGCCGTGCGTTCACCGACGAGTCTGGTCCTCCCTCCCTCGCGGAGAGAGATGGCGAAGTCCTCGGCGGTGCTGCTGGCGGTTCCGGCGGTGAGAATCACAATCGGCCCGAGGAACCGTTTGCCGTCCCGAGGCGTGATGGTGTTGCTCGCCGTGCTCATTTCCGGTGGACGTCCCCAGTTTTGGAGAGCGGCGACGTAGTGCGGGTACTTCCAGTGCGGCGAGCTGACCGGAGCGTCGATCAGTGCTCCGATCATCGTCTCGGAAATGTCACCCCGTCCTCCCAGGGCGAACCGCAGGTCGATGAGGAGGCCGGTGGTCTTTTCCGCGTCGATGGTGTCGATGAGGTTCAGGAACTGCTCCGCCATGGCCGGGTTCTCGAAGTTGGCGATCCTGATGTACAGAACGCCGTTCGAAAGCTGTTTCACCGCAAGAGGAGAGTCGTCGAACATCCACTGCAGAACACGGGGGAAGAACGGACTGCCGTCAGGGAGCAGGGAGTTCCTGGTCAGCGTGATCTCGCGTTCGGGGCCGGTACCGTCGGTTACCTTCAGAACGACCTTGCTGTCACGGGGGCCGCGGAGGAAATACACGATGTTCAACGCATCGTTGGCGTGGGACGAGCCGCGGGGATAGTACCGGTTCACCGAGTTTTCGAAGTACTCCCTGGCGGCGGTTCCGTCCACTTCCAGGATCTCGAGGCCGACCCGGACATTCTGGGCCTCAAACTCGGGAGTCTCCGCAGCCCGGGCGACGAGGAAGCCGTCCTCCACGACCTGCAGTTCCAGAGGCGGGTTGTCATAGTCCGGCCTGAGGTACCCCCAGGGTGGCAGGACGCTGGTGTGACCGTCCTTGAGCAGGCCGGCGAACTCCATCAGGGTCCAGTAGTACGCGTCCTTGTCCTCCGCCGCCACGACGCACGGCACGAAATCCTGGAACGCCCGGTCCCAGTCCAGATCGGGCACATGCCCGAACGAGGGGAACGCGTACTTCGCCTCCGCCCAGATGGTGGCGAGGCCGAGGATCTTCTGCTCCGGTGTCCCGGTCCAGTCGTCTGCTTCGGGATCAGGCTGCGCCCAAACGAAAACGGTGGAAGCGAAGAGAACCAGTACTAGGATCAGCAAGAACTGTCGTTTCATCATTTTCACCTTTGCTCGAGTTCGACCAGCGTCATTTCATGCCCAGCTTCTGTCGATTTTCCAGCAGTTTAATAGCTTCGGTTAGACGTCTCTGACGGGTTGTCTCGCGCTTTGCAGAGTGAACCCAGGAAATGAAGTTGCGCCTGTATGAGGGCGCGAGCTGCTCGAAGAACAGACGGGCAGCCTTGTTACCGGCGAGAGCAGCGCGAAAACAGGCCGGGAGCTCGAGGGATCGCCTGGAAGGGGACGGGGCCGGTTTGGCCGACGCATCGATCTTGGCCAGGCCGGCCGGTGTCATGCGACCCTCAGCTTTGAGTTTCTTGACTCGCTTGAGATTGAGCTCCGACCATTTCGCCGTGTTCGTGCGAGGGGTAAACTTCCGTGCGTAGCGGTCTTGATCCAGCTTTTTGATGAGGCTGTCGATCCAGCCGAAGCACAGCGCTTCTTCCACCGCGTCGTCGTATGAAATATTCGTGAGCCCGGTATGTTTCTTGAAGAAGACCATCCAGAGCTCTTTTTCGGAGCTGTGATGCTCCCCAAGCCAGGCGTGCCATGAGGCGAGGTCTTCGAAATGGAGTTGTATCGCTGCCATCGAGCTCATTGTCTCACGGCCCGATAGTGCAAGTTCTTTAATTTCGTGACAGGATTAAGGCCTGAATGGCGTAACCTGATGTGCGGCGTTATAATCCGCACCCGTTTCGGAGTGTGGTGAGTGTAGCTCAGTTGGTAGAGCTCCAGATTGTGGATCTGGCTGTCGTGGGTTCAAGTCCCATCACTCACCCCATACTTCCTTATAAATGCGCCCGTAGCTCAGCTGGATAGAGCATCTGCCTTCGGAGCAGAGGGTCGGGAGTTCGAATCTCTCCGGGCGTGCCAAAATATCAATATAATTATGGACGCCGTGCTGCAGGTCTGTCCGATCCGGTCTGCAGGTTTCGCACTTTGTGAATTATGCTAGGATACCGCCCGTTCGCAGATTGAATGGCATGTGGGCCGCTAGCTCAATTGGCAGAGCAGCAGACTCTTAATCTGCGGGTTTGGGGTTCGATTCCCTGGCGGCTCACCACTGTAGGATTGGGTGCACCCTTCAGATTATCGCCGCAGCGCGAAAGTGGCGGAATTGGTAGACGCGCCGGATTTAGGATCCGGTGGGGCAACCCGTGGGGGTTCGAGTCCCCCCTTTCGCACCAGCCGAAAACAAGGATCGACGGCTTGCCCTGGCGGATTCCCGATGTTAACTGAACGGGATGTGAACTCCCGAGGAAACCGGAAATGAAGATTGAACTGAACGAGTTGAGCCCCGTAAAGAGGACCATGACCATCGAGGTCGGTGCCGACGTGGTCGCCGCAGAGACCGAGCGGGTTGTTCGCAATTTCGCCGGAAAAGTCCGGATCCCGGGGTTCCGGCCCGGAAAGGCGCCGCTGTCCGTGGTCCGCTCCCGCTTCCGGAAAGAAGTGGAAGAGGATGTCAAGGAGAGCCTGCTCTCCCGGCTGTACGGCGAGGCCGCCAAGGAGAAGGGGGTTCAGCCCATCGGCGACCCGGCCCTGGACGAGGTCGTGTTCGAGGAGGGCAAGCCGTTCTCCTTCAAAACCTCTTTCGAAATGCCGCCCGTAATCGAGCTGAAAGGGTACGAGGGGGTCGAGGTCAAGCGGACGGCGGTGAACGTCACCGATGAGGACGTGGACGCCGCCCTGGGGGAGATCCGGAGAGCCGGGCCCGGCTGACGGTGAAGGAGGGCAAGGCAGCAACCGGAGACTACCTCATGGCCGACGTGGAAGGGACGCCGGAAGGTGCGGAGCTGTTCCAGCAGGAAAAGGCGATGGTGGAGATCGGAGCGACCCAGAACCTGCCCGAATTCAACGAGCAGCTCGAGGGGGCGCCCCGGGCGATGTCCTGGAGTTTTCGGTGAAATACCCGCAGGAACATCCTGCGGAGAAGCTGGCCGGCCGGGAAGTGGCCTATAAATTGTCTGTGCACGAGGTCAAGAAGCGGGAGATTCCGGAGCTGGACGACGATTTCGCCAAGGATCTGGGGGATTTCGAGTCCCTGGACGAGCTGCAAGGAGAGGATCCGCACCGACCTCGACCGCCCGCAAGAAGCACGAGGCGGAGAGCGACTTGCGGCAGTCGCTCCTGGACAAGGTTCTGCTGGAAAATCCGGTCGTTCTGCCCGATGTTTTGGTCGAGGAGGAGATCCGGCACCGGCTGGAGGACATGGTCCGGACGCATGATGATGCAGGGTATCGATCCGCAGAAGATCGACGTGGACTGGAAAGAGCTGCGGGAGCAGCAGGAAGAGCCGGCCCGCAAGGCGGTCCACGCCAGGCTGGTGCTTGACGCCATCGCCGGCGAGAAGGAACTGGTGGTGGACGAGAAGGAAGTGGATGAGAAGATCCGCGCCGAAGCGGCAAGGATCGGTGAGCCGTACGGCGAAGTCCGGAAACGGCTGGCCGAATCACGGCGGCCTTGGAAGCCATCAGGATGCAGTTGGTTAGGGAGAAGTCTCTTGACTGGTGGTGTCCGCCGCTGACATAAGCAAGGAGGAGTAACGGATGCCTTTGATTCCGATGGTGGTCGAGCAGACCAGCCGGGGCGAACGGGCCTACGACATCTACTCCAGGCTGCTCAAGGACAACATCATCTTTATCGGGTCGCCGATCGACGACCCGCTGTCCAACCTGGTCATCGCCCAGATGCTGTTCCTGGAAGCCGAGGACCCGGACCGGGACATCTCGATCTACATCAACTCTCCCGGCGGGTCGGTCACCGCCGGCCTGGCGATCCTGGACACCATGCGGCTGGTCAAGCCGGACATCAATACGTTCTGCGTGGGCCAGGCGGCCAGCATGGCGGCGGTGCTGCTGTCCGCAGGACACAAGGGAAGCGCTTCGCCCTGCCGAATTCCCGGATCCTGATCCATCAGCCGCTGGGAGGAGTCCAGGGCCAGGCCACCGATATCGACATCCAGGCCCGGGAGATCCTGCGCATGCGCGAGACGCTGAACAAGATCCTGGTGGAGATCACCGGGCAGAAGCTGGAGAAGATCGCCAAGGACACCGACCGCGACTACATCATGACCGCGGAGCAGGCCAAAGAATACGGATTGATTGACAAGATCGTAACAGAACGCTGATTCTTACAATTTCGGAGATGGCGGAGCTATAATGGGGCGTACAAAAGATGGGTGCAAGCGAGGCCGCCATGGAACTGATCCTGGCGGCACAGTACGGGAGAATCTGCATGTCACGTAAGAAAAGCGAAGGCGAAGGGCTGAAGTGCTCTTTCTGCAACAAGAGCCAGAGGGACGTGCGAAAGCTGATCGCCGGCCCCACCGTCTACATCTGCGACGAGTGCGTCGACATCTGCCTGGACATCATCGCCGAGGAGCGGGAGAGCGAGGAGCAGGAAGGCCGCATGCGCCTTCCCAAGCCGGTCGAGATCAAGACGCTTCCTCGACGAGTACGTCATCGGCCAGGACGAGGCCAAGAAGCGGCTGGCCGTCGCGGTCTACAACCACTACAAGCGCAACGAGATCGCCTCGCGGCGGCGCAACGAAGTCGAGCTGCAGAAGTCGAACATCCTGCTGGTCGGTCCCACCGGCTCGGGCAAGACCCTGCTGGCCCAGACCCTGGCCCGGCTGCTGTCGGTGCCCTTCGCCATCGTCGACGCCACCACGCTGACCGAGGCCGGGCTACGTCGGGCGAGGACGTCGAGAACATCATCCTCAAGCTGCTGCAGGCCGCCGGCAACGATGTCGAGAAGTGCCAGCGCGGCATCATCTACATCGACGAGGTGGACAAGATCGCACGCAAGGGCGAGAACCCGTCGATCACCCGGGACGTCTCCGGCGAGGGCGTGCAGCAGGCGCTGCTCAAGATCCTCGAGGGGACCGTGGCCAACGTGCCGCCCCAGGGCGGCCGCAAGCATCCCGCACCAGGAGTTCGTCCCGGTCGATACGACCAACATCCTGTTCATCGTGGGCGGCGCCTTCGTCGGACTGGAAGACATCATCGAGCGAGCGCATCGGCCGCAAGACGATGGGCTTCAAGGCCGAGATCCGGGGCAAGGCGCGAGACAGGACCTGGACGAGCTGCTGAGCCAGACCCAGCCCAGCGACCTGATCAAGTACGGGCTGATTCCGGAGTTCGTCGGCCGGCTGCCGGTGCATGGCCACGCTCAGCGAACTGGACGGACCGGTCGCTGGTGCGCATCCTGACCGACCGCGCAACGCCCTGGTCAAGCAGTACCAGAAGATCTTCGAGTTCGAGGACGTCGCCCTGCGGTTCACCGACGACGCGCTGGAAGCGATCGCCGAGCAGGCCGTCGAACGGAAAATCGGCGCCCGCGGCCTGCGCATGATCCTCGAAGAGCTGATGCTGGAAATGATGTTCACGCTGCCCTCGCAGGATGACGATCAAGGAAGTCGTCGTCAGCGAAGGACGTCGTCCTGAACAAGAGCAACCCTCTGCGGCGTCATGGAAAAAGCCGGCTGAGCCGACACGGCAGCGTCCGTCCAGGTCGCGTCCGGGGCGAAAGTCTCAGGAGTCATGAATGGAAGAACGCTCCGGAGCGTTCCGGACGAGACTGTGCTAACTCTGCCCACTGGTCCCGTTGCGGGACATCGTCGTCTTCCCGCACACCATGGTTCCTTTCGTCGTAGGCCGGCAAGTCCTCGCTGCTCGCCGTCGAGCGGGCCCTGGCCGCCGACAAGAGGCTGTTCCTGTCCACCCAGCAGCAACGCCGCGGGATCGACGACCCCGTCGGCGGACGAGATCAACCACGTCGGCACCGTCGCCGCCGATCGTCCAGCATCTCAAGCTGCCCAACGGCAACGTCAAGCTGCTGGTCGAGGGGTCCACCGCGCCCGGCTGCTCGAGATCGAGGAGGCCGACGACGAGCCGTTCTTCCAGGTGGTGGTGCAAGCAGCATCGAGCGCGAGAGCGGAGGTCGACCGACGATATCAAGGACCTGATGAGCCGCGTCGGCGGGCTGTTCGAGCGCTACATCAAGCACTCGCCGGGCCTGCCGTACGAGACGATGCTCTCCACCGTGCGCATCGCCGAGCCGGGACGGCTGGCCGACACCATCGCCGCCCACCTGCCGCTCGGCGTGGAGGAGAAACAGGCGCTGCTGGAGACCGACGTCGCCGCCGAGCCGGCTGGAAGAGGTCGCGCCGCATCCTCGACCTCGAGATCGAGAAGCTCCGGGTGGACAAGAAGATCCATCACCGGGTCAAGAAGCAGATGGAGAAGGCCCAGAAGGAGTACTACCTCAACGAGAAGATCAAGGCGATCCAGCAGGAGCTGGGCCGCCGGGACGACCGGGTCAACGAGATCGAGGAGTTCCGCCAGCAAGATCGAAGAGGCGAAGATGCCGGCCGAGGCCAAGGAAAAGGCGATGCAGGAGCTGAAGCGGCTTCGAGGTCATGCCGCCGGTTTCCGCCGAGGCGACGGTCTCGCGCAACTACCTGGAGTGGCTGCTGGCGGTTCCATGGAGCAAGACGCTCACGTGAGCTGAAGGACATCCACACGCGCCGAGGACGATCCTCGACGAGGATCACTACGGACTGGACAAGGTCAAGGAGCGGATCCTCGAGTTCCTGGCCGTGCGCCAGCTGGTGAAGAAGACCGAAGGCTCGATCCTCTGCTTCGTCGGCCCTCCCGGGGTAGGCAAGACCTCGCTGGCCCAGTCGATCGCCCGGGCCACCGGCCGCAAGTTCGTCCGGCTCTCGCTGGGCGGCGTGCGGGACGAGGCCGAGATCCGCGGCCACCGGCGGACCTACATCGGCGCGTTCCCGGGCCAGATCATCCAGATGATGCGCAAGGCCGGCACGCGCAACCCGGTCTTCCTGCTCGACGAGGTGGACAAGATGGCCGCCGATTTCCGCGGCGATCCGTCCTCGGCGCTGCTCGAGGTGCTCGACCCGGAGCAGAACCACACCTTCCTGGACCACTACCTGGACACCGAGTACGACCTCAGCGACGTGATGTTCATCGCCACGGCCAACGTGATGCACACCATCCCGCCGGCGCTGAAGGACCGCATGGAGGTCCTGCGGCTCGCCCGGCTACACCCTGGCACGAGAAGATCGCCATCGCCGAGCGCTACCTGGTGCCCGAAGCAGCTCGAGAGCTCACGGCCTGGAGCAAGAACGGCGGATTACGTTCGAGGAAGACGCCCTGCGCGAGATCATCGAGCGCTACACCAAGGAAGCCGGCGTGCGCAACCTCGAGCGCGAGATCGCCTCGATCTGCCGCAAGCTGGCGCGCAAGGTCGTGGCCGGCGAGGTCGAGGGGCCGTCTGCCGTCGACGCCGGCCCAGGTGGTCGAACTGCTCGGCGTCCCGCGCTACCACCGGCCCAGCGAGACGCCGCGCGAGCCCGAGATCGGCGTCGGCCACCGGGCTGGCCTGGACCGAGGTCGGCGGCGAGATCCTGACCATCGAGGCCACGCTGATGCGCGGGCGCGGGCAGGCTGACGCTGACCGGACAGCTGGGCGACGTCATGCAGGAGTCGGCCCAGGCGGCGCTGTCGTACATCCGCAGCCGGGCCGAGCAGCTGGGCATCGACCCGCTGTTCCACCGCAAGTACGACATCCACGTGCACCTGCCCGAAGGGCGCGATCCCCAAGGACGGTCCGTCGGCCGGGATCGCCCTGGCCACGGCGCTGGCCTCGCTGCTGAGCAAGATCCCGGTCCGCGGCGATGTGGCCATGACCGGCGAGATCACCCTGCGGGGCAAGGTGCTGCCGATCGGCGGCGTCAAGGAGAAGGTGCTGGCGGCCTACCGCTTCGGTATCAAGACGATCCTTCTCCCGAAGGAGAACGAGAAGGACCTGGCCGAGATCCCCGAAGACATCAGCAGCAAGCTGGAGTTCCGGCTGGTCGAGAACATGGACGAGGTGCTGGAGACCGCCCTGGCGGAGCCGATTCCGAACGTGCAAGACTGGCGACGAGACGAAGTCCGAGACCGGCCTGGATCGGAGACTCCGCGGCCGACGAATCCGGTCACGCCATTGAGGGAGACGCCGGACGCCGATCATGGCAGTAGTCGTGAAGATCGTATCCTGCCGTTTCGACGTCGCGGCCTACAGGCCGGAGGACGAGCCGCCGGGCGCCGGGGCCGGACGTCGTCTTCCTGGGCCGCTCCAACGTCGGCAAGTCGTCGCTGATCAACCGGCTGCTGGGCGTCAAGGGGCTGGCGCGGACCTCGTCGCACGCCGGGGAGGACGCAGAGCGTGAATTTCTACCGGGTCAACGACCGCGTTCTACTTCGTGGATCTGCCGGGCTACGGCTACGCCAAGGTGCCCGAGGAGGTCCGGCGCGCCTGGGGGCCGATGGTCGAAGGCTTTCTGGAGCGCACGCGGGAGCGGATCGCGCTGGCGCTGCTGGTCGTCGACGCCCGGCACGAGCCGCCGGACTGGACCGGACGATGCGGGACTGGCTGGAGGCCGCGAGGTATCCGGTAGCCTGGTGGCGGCGACGAAGGCGGACAAGCTCTCGGGCAACGGCCGCAGCCGCCCCGAAGACGATGCAGGCGGTGCTCGGCGAGATCGCCGATGTTGCCGGGCCGGTGCTGGTTTCGGCGCAGAGCGGCCTGGGCATCCGGGAGATCTGGAAGCATCTGGACCAGGTCCTGGGAACGGGCTGAACACGGCATGGATCAGGAACGCATGACGAACCAGCGACGGACCGAATGGACATCAACGAACTTGAAGGACATGGAGGTCGGCGATCTGGCTGAAGATCGCCTCGGGCCTCGACCTGTCGACGAGCGCCGGCACACCTGCCCGCCCGCGAACTGCTGTACAAGGTCATCCGAGGCCCACGCCTCCAAGAACGGCTCGATCGTCGCCGAGGGTGTGCTGGAAAAGCTCAACGACGGCTACGGCTTCCTGCGCGCGCCCGGACGCCAGCTACCTGCCCGGTCCGGACGATATCTACGTCTCGCCGTCGCAGATCCGGCGCTTCGGTCTGCTCACCGGCGACACGGTACGCGGGGCAGATCCGCCTGCCCAAGCCCGGCGAGCGCTACTTCGCGCTGGGCCGGGTCGAGCAGGTCAACGGCGGCGAGCCGGAGAACAGTCGCGGCAGCGGCACGCCTTCGACCGCTGACACCGCTCTACCCCCAGGAGCGGCTCCGGATGGAGGTCGCCGGGCGACGCGACATCTCCGGCCGGGTCATGGACCTGATGACCCCGCTGGGCAAGGGACAGCGCGGCCTGATCGTCTCGCCGCCGCGCACGGGCAAGACGATGCTGCTGCAGGCCATCGCCCAGGCCATGGCGGCCAACCACCCCGAGGTGCGCCTGATCGTGCTGCTCATCGACGAGCGGCCCGGAGGAGGTCACCGACATGGAGCGCACGGTCCAGGGCGAGGTCATCTCCTCCACCTTCGACGAGCCGGCGACCCGCCACGTCCAGGTGGCCGAGATGGTGATGGACGAAGGCCAAGCGGCTGGTCGAGTCCGGCCGGGACGTGGTGCTGCTGCTCGACTCGATCACCCGGCTGGCCCGGGCCTACAACACGGTGATCCCGGCCTCGGGCCGGGTGCTCTCCGGCGGCCTGGACGCCAACGCGCTGCAGAAGCCGAAGCGCTTCTTCGGCGCGGCCCGCAACGTCGAGGAGGGCGGCTCGCTGACCATCATGGCCACGGCGCTGGTCGATACCGGCTCCCGCATGGACGACGTGATCTTCGAGGAGTTCAAGGGCACCGGCAACATGGAGATCAACCTCGACCGCAAGCTGGCCGACCGCCGGGTCTTCCCCGCGGTGGACCTGCTGCGCTCCGGGACCCGCAAGGAAGAACTGCTGCTCAGCAAGGCGAACTGGACCGGACCTGGGTCCTGCGCAAGGTTCTGCAGCAGATGTCCCCGGTCGAGGCGATGGAACTGCTGCGCGAGAAGATGCTGAAAACCGAGACCAACGAGGAGTTCCTTGACGAGCATGGCCGGCTAGGACCGGTTTGCGCGATCGGGACCGGTTTCCCTATAATTCCGGTTTCTTCGCGACAGTTAAAGGGTCAAGACGATGAAGGACAGGGATTCATCCGGAGTATCACGAAGTCGAGTCTCCTGCGCCTGCGGGAACTCGTTCAAGACCCGTTCGACCCGAAGGAAGCTTAAGGTCGAGATCTGCTCCGCCTGCCATCCGTTCTTCACCGGCAAGCAGAAGCTGATCGACTCCGCCGGCCGCGTCGAGCGGTTCCAGAAGCGCTACGGCAAGAAGAGTTCCGAGAAGGAAGGGTAGCCGGCGAGCGCCGCACCCAACGGCCTCCAGCCGCCCACGGCCGGTGTTCGGCCATCCTCGTTCGCCAGAACAATCCGACCGCCGGACGCGAGCGGTTCAGTCCGGGGTAAGGTGTATCCATGAGTGAACGACTCGACACCAAGCTGGAGGACAAGCTCGAGGACCTGGAAGGCAGGTCCGAGGAACGTTCCCGGCGCTGGCCGACCCGGAAGTAGTCGGCGACCGCGAGCGCTACGCCCGCATTTCCCGCGCCTACGCCGAGCTGCAGCCGATCGTGGACAAGTTCCGGCGCTACACCGAGGTCCCGAAGGACCTGGACGGGGCCGGGAACTCCTGCGCACCGCCGACGATCCGGAGATGCGGGCGATGGCCGCCGAGGAAAGCCGGTCCCTGGACGCCGCCCTGGATGGGCTGAAGGAGGATCTGCGGATGCTGCTCCTCCCCAACGATCCCACGACGAGAAGAACGTCATCCTCGAGATCCGCGCCGGCACCGGCGGAGACGAGGCCACGCTGTTCGCCGCCGAGATCTTCCGCATGTACTGCCGCTTCGCCGAGACGCAGAGCTGGAAGGTCAAGACCACCGACCTGTCCGAGAGCGAGGTCGGCGGCGTCAAGGAAGTGATCGATGGTGGTCGAGGGCGAGCGGGTCTACAGCCGGCTGAAGTTCGAAAGCGGCGTGCACCGGGTGCAGCGTGTCCCGGAGACCGAGACCCAGGGCCGGATCCACACTTCCGCGGTGACCGTGGCGGTGCTGCCCGAGGCGGACGAGGTGAGGTGGAGATCGACGAGAAGGATCTCCGGGTCGACACCTTCTGTTCCTCCGGGCCCGGCGGGCAGAGCGTGAACACCACCCAGTCGGCGGTTCGGCTCATCCACCTGCCGACCAACATCGTCGTGCAGTGCCAGGACGAGAAGTCGTGGCACAAGAACAAGGCGCGGGCGCATGCAGGTCCTGCGCTCGCGGATATACGACAAGATGCTGCGGGAGCAGCACGAGGCGATCGCCAGCGAGCGCCGCGGGCTGATCGGCTCCGGCGACCGCGGAGAAGATCCGCACCTACAACTTCCCGCAGAACCGGGTCACCGACCACCGCATCGGCCTGACGCTGCACAACCTGCCTGCCATCATGAACGGCGACCTGGGCGATTTGATCGAGGCCCTGGCCGCCCACGACCAGGCCGAGCGGCTCCGGCAGACGGCGGACTGAGGTCCCGGTGGAGAGCCGGACCGTCGAGGCGCTGCTGACTCGAGCCGAGTCCCGCCTCCTGGCCTCCGGGGTGCCGCAGCCTGGGTTGGAGGCCGAGTTCCTCCTGGCCCACTTCCTCGAGACCGACCGTGGCGGGCTGGTGGTGCGGAAAGAAGAGCCGATGCCGGAAGCGCTGGAGAAGCGGTTCGAGGATGCGTTGAAGCGGAGGGCCGGCCGGGAGCCGTTGCAGTACATCGTCGGTCGGCAGGAGTTCTACGGCCGGGATTTTCGTGTCGATCCCAGGGTCCTGATCCCCCGGCCGGAGACCGAACAGCTCGTCGACCTTGCCCTCGGTCTCCTGCCTCCCGGTCCGGCCCGGGCTGCGGACCTTGGAACCGGCAGCGGCTGCATCGCCGTCACCCTGGCCGCCGAACGACCGGACCTCCTGGTGGATGCGGTGGACCTGAGCGGGGGAGCGCTGCAAGCGGCCCTCGGGAACGCCGGCCTCCATCAGGTGGAAAACAGGATCCGATTCCGCCGGGGTGATCTGGCCGCACTGCCCGGTTCGTGGACCGGGCGGTTCGACCTGGTGGTTTCCAACCCGCCCTACGTCGCGGCAGAAGCATGGTTGGGGCTGGCCCCGGAAGTCCGGGACCACGAGCCGCGGGAGGCGCTGGTTCCTGAGGACGGTTCGGCGCGGATGTACGCCGCACTGGCCGGATCGGCCTGGGGTGTTCTCAAGGCTGGCGGCGGCATGGTGCTGGAGCTGGGCCACGATACCGCCGGTACTGCCGAGAGAGCGGCGGAGGGAGCCGGGTTCGTGGACACGGTGGTGTACCCTGATTTTCAAGGGATAGGGCGTGTGCTGGTGGCAAGGAAGGGACAGCGGGCATGATCACGATGGAACAGGCCTCGAAGATTCTGGAGGCGGCAGGGGAGCCGCTCGGTCTGGAAACGGTAGAGCTCCGGCGGGCCGCCGGCAGGGTGCTCTGTTCGGAGATCGCCGCCGACCGGGACCAGCCTCCCACCCCTCGCTCGGCCATGGACGGTTTTGCCGTCAGGGCATGCGATCTTCCAGAACCGAACCGCACCCTTACGGTGATCGGCGAGATGCGAGCCGGCAGGGCGGTGGGCGAACTCGCTCTCGAACCGGGGCAGGCGGTCCGGATCATGACCGGCGCCATCGTTCCTCCCGGCGCCGACACGGTGGTCATGGTGGAGAGGACAGAGGAGGATCCGGCAGGCGGCACGGTGCGGATCGGCGAGAAGCCTGTTGCCGGGCAGCATGTCCGGCTCCGGGGTGAAGAGGCCCGGGCGGGAGATGTGCTGCTTAAACCCGGCTGCAGGATCCGGGCCGCCGAACTGGCGACCCTGGCGTCGGTGGGGCTCAGTCAGGTTCCTGTATTCCGGCGGCCGACGGTAGCGGTTCTGACCACCGGTGACGAGGTGGTGGAACCGGACGCCGCCCCGGAGGACCACCAGGTTCGCAACAGCAACGCCGTCACCCTCATGGCCCAGCTCCTTGAGATCGGGATTGAAGGAAGGTACCTCGGTATCGCGCCGGACAGGCCGGGCAGGCTCCGGGAACTGCTGCTGGACGGGATCGGAGACGATGTGCTTCTTCTTACCGGCGGGGTCTCCATGGGAAAGTACGACATGGTGGCCGATGCCCTGGCGGGGATCGGCATGGAACTGCTGTTCCACAAGGTGAAGATCAAACCCGGAAAGCCGATCCTGGCCGGACGGGCAGGCCGGTGCATCGTTCTGGGCCTGCCGGGCAACCCGGTATCCGCCTTTACCGGTTTCGCCGTTTTCGCCGCCCCGCTTCTTCGCAGGATCGGCGGACTGGCGCACTGGAAGAACAGGGAGGTCGCCGCCCGGGTCCTGGAACCGCTGCCGGCCCGGCCGGGCCGCACCATGTATCACCTGGTGGAGGTCGGGTTCCTGGAAGGGACCTGCACTGTCCGCCCGACCTTCTCGAGGGGGTCCGGCGACGCCTCCTCCCTGGCCCGGGCCAACGCTTTTGCGGTGACGCCGGGAGGGCCGGGAGAAACGGCGGCGGGGGCTGTCGTACCGGTGCTGTTCTGGAACGATCTGTTAGCATGAACGCATGAATTCGTTCGCACCGATCCTGGAGAACGCACGACAGGTTCAAAGGACCATTGTATTCCCGGAGGTGGACGACCACCGCATCCTGCCTGCCGCCCGCCGTCTTCTCTCCGAGGGGATCGTGAAGCCGGTCCTGGTCGGCCCCGGTGATGCGTTGCGGGATGCGGCGGTGCGCCTGGGCGTCGATCTCGACGGCCTTAAGCATGTGGATCCTGCCGCTGCAGAGGAACGGATGGCCAGGTACATCGCCCTCCTGGAGGAACGGTTCGCCGGGAAAGGCGTGGATCGCGACGGCCTTGAACAGCTCCTGCTCCAGCCGTTGTATTTTGCCGCCGCCATGGTCCGGGCCGGGGACGCCGACGGGTCTCTGGCCGGGGCGGCCCATACTACCGGCGAAACGCTGCGGGCGGCGCTGCGTGTGATTCGGCCGGACCCGGCCGCCAAGATAGTGTCGTCCTTCTTCCTGGTCGCCCTCAGGGAACCGTTGCACTCCGGCGAATCCGTACTCGCCTTCGCCGACTGCGCCCTGGTGCCCGATCCGGACCCGGACGAACTGGCTGATATCGCCTGGCGCACCGCTCTTGGCTATCGCAAGCTTACCGGCCGTGAGCCCCGGGTTGCCCTGTTATCGTTCTCCACCGCCGGAAGCGCCGACCACCCGATGGTTCAGAAGATTACTGCGGCCAGGGAGGCGCTGGCAGCCAGGAAGCCGGACTTTCCGTTCGACGGCGAACTGCAACTGGACGCGGCGATCATGCCGGAGATCGGCCGGTCCAAGGCGCCTGGCAGCCCGGTGGCCGGCAATGCCAATGTCCTGATATTCCCCGACCTGAACTCCGGAAACATCGGCTATAAGCTGGTGCAGCGCCTGGCCGGCGCCGCTGTGGTCGGACCGCTGCTCGGAGGGCTGTTGCGGCCGGCCAACGATCTGTCCAGAGGCTGCTCGGTGGAGGACGTGGTGCTCACCGCGGCCGCCACGGCGCTCCAGGTGGAAAGTTGAAGCAGGCAGGAGGCGGGCGCGGCAGGGGCAGAGCCGGACCGCCCCGTACGCGCCGGACGCCGCCTCCGGAAGCCACCGGAATCGAGTCGGAATACCTCGGCGCCCAGCGGGAAAACGAAATCCCGATGGAGGTGGAGCTCCTGGACGGCAAGACGGTCCGGGGTGTTATCCGGTACTTCGACCGGGACATGATCAAGATCGAGGATGATGACGGGCCGGGCCTGTTTATCCGGAAGCGGGATATTCGCCACATGCACCCGGTGGGCGGCGATTGATCAGTGCACCGGGGTTCCCGGCGGGACCTCACCCCCCACGGTGGCCAGGGTAGCTACCCCGTCCAGATCGGCGGCCAGCAGCATGCCGCGGCTCTCCACCCCTTTCAGCGTCACCGGTTTGAGGTTGGCTACCACGATGATCCGGCGGTCCAGGAGTTCCTCCGGCGTGTAGACCCCGGCGATGCCTGCGACGATCTGCCGCAACTCCTCCTCACCCAGATCCACTTCCAGCCGGAGCAGTTTGTCGGCCCCTTCCACCGGCTCGGCAACCCGGATCACCGCGACCCTGAGATCGACGTTCATGAACTTCCCGATGGTGATCTGCTGCTTTTCGACCGGCGCCTTCTCTTCAGGCTTCTCATTTTCCACGGCGATTCTTCTCCTGTTTCTTATGCCAGGCCAGAAGCGCTGCATCCTGGACCTCCCGCAGGGGGACGTTCCGGGAACGCGCCGCTTTGGCGCAATCTTCATATTCGGGCCAGCTTCGGGCCGGACTGCCGGCCAGAAACCCGGTCTTTATCCGGATCGTTCCGAACCGGGTCCGGACCGCTGTCGATTCCCGGTCCAGTTCCAGACGGCTCTCGCGCCGGTAGCGCAGGCCTAGAGAGCCGGTTTCCTCCAGCAGGATCCAGGCCAGGGCCTGGAACCGGTTCTCCCGGGCGAGCACGGTGATGGCCAGGCCGGCGCGCCCCTTCTTCATGTGAACCGGCGTGGTCCAGACATCCAGGGCCCCCTCGTCCAGCAGGCGGCCGGCGGTGTGTGCGATGATCTGCGGCACCGTATCGTCCAGTGTGCACTCCAGAACCACCACTTCGTCGGCGGAGCCGGAGCCGGCGGCATCACCCAGCATCATCCGCAGGACGTTCGGCCTGTCGGGGAAGTCCCGGGTGCCGGAGCCGTACCCGGTTTTGCGGAGCGCCATGGCCGGCATCGCTCCCCAGTCATCGGCCACGGCAGTCAGGATCGCCGCGCCGGTGGGGGTCAGGCGTTCCCCCGGGAGATCGCCGGAGGTGGAGGGCACTCCCTCAATCAGGCGAAGGGTGGCGGGGGCCGGCACCGGGTACTCCCCATGCCGGCACCGGACGGTGCCGCTGCCGGTGACCAGGGGTGAGACCATGATCCTGTCCGGCGCCAGATGGTTCAGGCCGGCGCAGGCTCCGACCACGTCGATAATGGCATCCAGGGCTCCGGCCTCATGAAGATGTACTTTCTCGAACGGAACTCCATGGACCTTCGCCTCCGCCTCCAGGATCCTGCGGAAGATCAGGAGGGCGCGGTCCCGGACCGGAAGGTGCAGCGAGCCGGCCCGCAGTATCCGTGAGATCTCCTTCCATCCCCGGCACGGCCCTTCCGGCGGTGTGCCGACCCGGACCAGCCGGGCGGCGATCCCTTGACGGTTCACTCTGCGGGTGGACAAGCGCCAGCCGGAAACCGGCAGGCTCATCACCGCTTCCCGGATCACTTTCAGCGGAACGCCCAGGTCCACCAGGGCGCCCAGGATCATGTCGCCGCTGGCGCCGGCGAACGCATCGATATACAGGATCTTCTTCATGGCTGGACATGCTACCACCACAACGTGGAATGAAGAATGTTGACAGGGTCGATTCGTCGAGCAGCCCACATCAGATAAATCGAAATAGATGATCAGGAACGGTTTCTAGAAGGCGTTCACCAGGTCATGGCGCCGGTTCTTCCCCACTGCCGGCGTATCCATCTTCATGGCATACAGCCTCCGCTCCATTTCCGACAGGGTCTGCCGCCATGGAAACAGCCGGCGGCTCAGCGCCTGCTTCCAGTCCCAGAACCGATCGGTGAGGCCGATCTCCATTGCCGGCGTTTTGTGCTGGGGACAACGTTCCGATTTGTCCTTGCCGAAGTTGCGCCATGTAGTGAATCCGTACAGACGGAGGGTGATCGAGTTGGCTCGCCGACCATGGGCGAGGGTTTCCCGCTTGTGGTTGGCGCTGGAGTGGCGGATCAGCTTGTGCAACAGATCGACCGCATACATCGCCCGGTCCCGCACCGCCGCATGCTTGCCCCGCGGGACATGTTTTTGACGCCGAGGCGGATTCGGATATATATCCATCCGAAGTTTTCCGGACTCGATGTGCCGCCGTGCGGCCGCGCGGTAGTCCGGTTTCCCGTCGGTGATCAGGTGCAGTTGCTCTCCAGACAGGCGCCTTAGGTATCAGTTGATCCAGAATCCGTTCCGTTGACTTGCCGTAGCTCCCGGTCGGTAGCGGTCCTGCCCGTTTCTCCAGCGCCTTAAGGCGTTTGGCCCGGCCTGGCGTCATCGCGCCCCCCGCCCGGTGCGGCACCGGGTCCAATCCGTAGATAAACAGGGATTCCTTGCCCACTGCCGTGCCGATCCCGATCGGCATCTCCTGACAGTACTGGAAGGTCTCTGCATGATCTAACGCCAGCGATTCTCTTAAGTGCTTTATCCGCTCCAGCGCCAGTGCGTGCAGCAGGAGAGAATGTCGTCCGATCCGGTTCGCCTGATGAACCACGGTGGTGTGGGAGCAGCCAAGCGTCCGTGCAATCTGTCGCGCAGCTCCGCAGGCTACGAGACCGGCGGCGATCGGCTGGATCAGCTTCGGTTTCTTCAGGTAGTACGTGCAGGCGAAGGTCTGCTGGGAGAACGTCCGCCGGCAGGTGGCGCATCGAAATCGGGGGATCGTTCTGCGGTCGCACTTCCTCCGATAAACGCCGAACCGGACCGCCCGGAAACCAGAACGAACATGAGAGGGACAGGTCCGCCAGGGACAGAACGGTGGGTTGAAACGGTTTGCCGGGATCCTCTCCACCAATGTGCGTGGCCAGTCCATGCCCCGCATAGAGCGAGAAAGGTGCCAGGGATTTGATCAGGGAAAATACTATAAATTCCTGACCGATCCGGTGTTGAAACGGATGCGGACGTACGCTTTCCCGGCAACTCTGCCCGCCTGCGGACGGTGCGCTGCATCGGTTGGTGCTCCAAATGCTGGGGAGGGCGTCAGATGCGCTTGGATATCAACAATCTGGATTCCACGCTGCGCCTGCCCCGGTCCACGTTTCATGCTAGGCTTAAAACCGGTCGGTCACGTGCCGGCCAAGCCGTTCATCCAATCGTGAGGAGTCCCCATGAGTCAGGTTATCGAAGTCACCGACAGCACCTTTGAAAAGGAAGTTCTGAAGGCCGCCATACCGGTCCTGGTCGATTTCTCGGCTACCTGGTGCGGCCCCTGCAAAAAACTGGAACCGGTGGTCCGCGAGATCGCCGGCGAGTTCGAGGGGCGCCTGAAGGTGGTCCACGTGGATGTGGACCAGGCGCGTCAGACCGCCGCCCAATTCGGAGTCATGTCGGTGCCCACCGTATTCCTGTTCAAGGCCGGTCAGGTCAAGGACCAGCACATCGGCCTGGCGTCCAAAGGCATGCTGGCGGACAAGGTGCAGAAGGTGCTTTAGATGCAGGGATTCCTGGACCTGATCAACGAATGGAACTACGCCCTGGGCCAGGCCCTGGAAAACCACCTCGCCACCGGGTCGCTGGTGGCGGTGGCTGTAGTGTTCGGGGCCGGGCTGCTCACCAGCCTGACGCCGTGCGTCTACCCGGTGATCCCGGTTACGGTGACGTATATCGGCGGAGCGGCGGCAGGCAGCCGGCGCCGTGCGGTGAGCATGTCTCTGGTTTACGTCGCCGGTCTCGCATTGGTCTATACCGTCCTGGGAGTGGTTGCCGCCCTCCTGGGCAAGACCTTCGGACTTCTCAGCCAGAACCCGTGGGTCATGGGCGGGGTCGGCCTGCTGATCGTCCTGTTCGGCCTCGGCATGATGAACCTGTTCGTCATCCCGGTGCCTTCGTTCCTCACCGGCGTTCAGGCCGAGGGGGTGCGGAAGGGCGGTTATTTAGGCGCGTTCCTGATGGGCGCCGCCGCGGCATTCGTCACGGCGCCCTGTTCCGCCCCGGTACTGGGGACGTTACTGGTGGCAGTCGGTCGAACCGGGAACGTGGTATGGGGGAGCTTTCTGCTGCTGGTGTTCGCCATCGGGCTCAGTATGCTGCTCCTGGTTCTCGGTATATTTTCGGGGACCCTCAGTTCCCTCCCCAAGCCGGGCGGGTGGATGAACTGGGTAAAGAACGGTTTCGGGATTGTGATGATTGTCATAGGCGCCTGGTTTATCCTCAAGGCGTTTCTCTGAGCGAGGCTTAACCGATGAATCGAAAGACGGCGCGGATCGCCCTGATGCTGATGGTAGCCGTAGCTGCCACCGTATCGTCCGCCGCCGGCGTCTCCCTCTCCGGCATCGACCCTGTGACAGGCGTGAGCCGGACCCTGGAACTGGACCAGCGGCTGACCCACGTCGTGTTTTTCGCCACCTGGTGCCCGCCCTGCCTGGCCGAGTTCGCCGCCCTTCGGGATCTGGAGGCCCGCTGGGCGCCGGACGGTTACCGCCTGGTCCTGGTAGCCATCGACCTACGGGAAACCGGGGACCGCATCGCCCGGTTCATCGGCGACGAACGTCCTCCCGGGCTGGTTCTGTTCGATGAGGGCGGAGGACTTCAGAACCGTTTCCGGGTGGAGGCGGTGCCTGGTCATATCCTCCTCGGCCCCGGGGGCGCCGAACTGTTCCGGGCCTCCTCCCTGGATGAGGGGGTGGCGACGGCGGTGGAGGAGCATATTGGATCCCGCTGAATGCAGGATGGACTCGTGAGTAGTCGGATCCGGACCGGCTTGCTGTTCGGCGGCAGTTCCTTGGAGCACCGGGTCTCGGTGATTTCCGCACGGGGTGTGGCGGCCGGCTTCGATCAGGACAGGATCGAGTGTATCCCTCTGGCAGTTACCAACGCCGGCTGCTGGCTGCCTCCCGATCTTTCCCGACAGATCCTGGACGGTGATTGCGTGGAGGTGCCTGAACAGGATTCGGCTGTCGGATCGATGGTGGGCCGGCCCGGCGGCGGCGGACTGCTGCTGGTCCGTCCCGGGGAACCGGCGCTCCCCCTTGCCCTGGACGTGGTCTTCCCGGTGATCCACGGTTGGGGAGGGGAGGACGGACGTATTCAGGCGTTCCTGGAACTGGCCGGTGTTCCATGTGTCGGCGCCGGAGTTGCGGGATCGGCGGTGGCGATGGACAAGGGGCTGGCGCGGTCGGTCCTGGAGCGGGAAGCGGTGCCGATGGCCAGGTGGCGATGCCTGACCGCCCTGCAGATAGAACGTGCAGGGAACGGGATCCGGGAGGACCTGGCCGGGGAACCGGGTTTCCCTCTGTTCGTCAAGCCGGCCAACGGCGGGTCTTCCCTGGGGATCAGCCGGGTCGACCGACCGGCGGAGCTGTCCGCCGCCCTGGAACTGGCCCTGTCCCACGATACCCGGATAGTGCTGGAACAGGCCCTGGACGCCAGGGAGATCGAATGCGCCGTCTTGGGAAACCGAACGCCGGAGGCGGCGCCCCCCGGGGAGGTGGTGCCCGGCGCCCGGTTCTACACCTATGACGACAAGTACCATGACGGTGCGGCGCAACTGATTATCCCCGCCGACCTGCCCCGGGAGACGTCGGACCGCATCCGAACCCTGGCGTTGCAGGTGTTCCGTTGCCTCGGTCTGGCCGGGATGGCCCGGATCGATTTCCTAGTCGAGCGACTTTCCGGGACGGTATATTTCAACGAGGCCAATACGATCCCGGGGTTCACTCCGATCAGCATGTACGCCAAGCTCTGGGAGGCGGCCGGCGTACCGTATCCCGAACTGCTGAACCGCCTGATCGCTCTGGCCCTCCATCAGGACCGCTGACGTTCAGCCCTTGTCCCGGTTGATCCCCAGACTGGACATCCTGCGGTAGAGCTTCTGGCGGGTCCATCCGATCCTGGCAGCGGCCAGGGTGAGATTGTTCCGGCAGTCCCGGATCGTTTCCCGGATCAGGCAGCTCTCGAGAGGCTCCCGCCAGCCTTGGGGCAGGCCGGCCGCCTTCCCTTCCATCCGGACGCTGTCGAACTCCAGGTCTTCCGGCCGCACCGGACTGCCTCCGGTTTGCACTGCCGCCCTGGCAAGGACGGTCTCCAGTTCCCGGATGTTCCCGGGCCAGGCATGCGAAAGAAGCGCCACCACCGTTTCCGGCAGCAGCGGCGGAAGCCTGACGCCGGTAGCGCCGGCCAGCCGCGAACTGATCTGATCCACCAGGCAGGGGATGTCTTCCGGCCTCCTCCTCAAGGGCGGGATCCGGAGGCGAAGCACCGCCAGGCGGTGGTACAGGTCGGCGCGAAACCGGCCCTGCCGGACCATGGACGCCAGGTTGCAGTTGGACGCCGCCACTATCCGCACGTCGGCGCCGATTTCCCGGTCACCTCCTACCGGCCGAACCGTTCGTTCCTGGAGCACACGCAGGAGCTTGGCCTGCATGGGAAACGGCATATCGCCGATCTCGTCCAGCAGCAGGGTTCCCCCGTCGGCGGACCGGAACAGACCCGGGCGGTCGCCGGACGCCCCGGTGTAGGCTCCCCGGACGGCGCCGAACAGTTCGGCCTCCAGCAAGGTCTCCGGGAGGGCTGCGCAGTTCAGCGCCAGGAACGGACCGAACCGCCGGGCTCCCAGATCGTGGAGCATTCTGGCTGCGCCTTCCTTCCCCGTGCCGGTCTCACCGGTGATCAGCACCGGCAGGGCGCAGGCGGCGAAGCGCTGGATGCTGTCCAGCATCGCAAGGAACACGCCGGACCGTCCCGCCAGCGGCGGGCGGCCTGTTTTCCCCGGTGAGGTGGTTTCCTGAACCATAAGGTTGCGTTTCCTGGAGCATGCACTGGGGGGATGATCATGGTCCGATCCGGCCCTCAGGCGGAAGAGCAGGAACAGCAGGTTGAGGTTTCGCATCCGAAACGAGCACGCCGGTTGCACCGCCGCGACCATCCGATCTATCGTACTGAACGGAAGGGACAGGGCTCCATGAGTTATTACCGTCATCCACCGCGACGTTTCCAGGGCCCCGGCGGGGCGCAGATCGGCGTTCCACCCCTGACCCCGGTGGTTAAGACCCTGATAATCATCTGCGGGGGGATATGGCTGCTGCAGTTCATCCTGGCGTCCATGTCGTGGGGCGCCGGCCTCCTGGAGATCTGGCTCGGAGTGACACCGGCGCTGGTCATCACACGTGGGATGATCTGGCAGCCGTTCACCTACATGTTCCTGCACTCCCAGGAAGCTTTGAGCCACATCCTGATGAACATGCTGTTCCTCTACATGTTCGGCGGCGAGCTGGAGCGGCAGTGGGGCTCCCGGGGCTTCCTGATCTACTACCTGGTGTGCGGAACCGGCGCCGGCGTCATCGTGGTCCTGACCGGAATCCTGTCCGCAGCCACCGCCGGCCGGGCGACCATCGGCGCCTCCGGCGCGATCTACGGACTGATACTGGCCTACGGCATGCTGTTCTCCAACCGGGTCATCCTGTTCCTGATGTTCTTTCCGATGCGGGTCCGGACCTTCGCCTGGATCGCATTCGGCATCGCCTTCCTGTCCGCACTGGGTCGCGCGAATACCGGTACGTCCCACATTGCGCACTTGGGGGGCGGCCTGGTGGGATACCTCTACCTGAAACGTGTGTGGCGATTCGGCGAGTTCTACCGCGAACTGAAGTGGAAACTCCAGCGCAGGAAATTCAAGGTCATCCCTCCGGACGACCAGGATCCGTTGGGTGAACTGAGAGTTTTCGGCCCTGATCCATATTCATCATCGGCGCCGGAAGATCGTTTGTCTTGTGCGAGTTGGCAGGATTCCTAAAAAGATTTTCCCGGCTAAAAAAGAAAACCGAGAAAACCCTTGCGGAGAGCGGGTTTCTTACGGGATAGGCTCTTGACACCCGGCGGACCCAACCTTACACTACCTAAACTTATGAGCATGGCGACTGCGAAAAAACGAGTGACGGGCAAGGGTTTCCTGAGATCGATTGAACAGCACTGCAGATACACCGCAATGAGGAACGATTGATGGAATCAACTCAGAACGATCGCGGGACCATCCTCTCCCGGTACTTTTCGGAGATCCGGAACTACCCGCTCCTGACGAAGGAAGAGGAACAGATCCTGGCCGAGAACGTTCGCAACGGATGCAAGGCGTCCCTCAACGAGCTGATCGAATCCAACCTCAGCTTCGTCGTCAAGGTCGCCAGCGAATACCGCAATCTGGGTCTGCCTTTCGAGGACCTGCTCAACGAGGGCAACATCGGGCTGATCGAGGCGGCGCACCGCTACGACGCCTCCAAGGGCACCAAGTTCATCACCTACGCGATCTGGTGGATTCGCAAGTCGATCCTCAAGGCGCTCAGCGAACACTCCAACCTGGTTCGGGTTCCCACCTACCAGTTGAAGAAGGTCCGGGAGATCCGCGATGCCGAGACGATTCTGCGCCGCTCCCTGGGGCGCAAGCCGCGTCGTGACGAGATCTCGCACAAGCTGTCGAAGAACGTGGCCAAGGTCGACCAGGTGCTGCAGTTCAACCTGCGGGAGATGAGCCTGGACGACAAGGTCGGGAAGGATCGTGACACACCGATCTCCGACTTCCTGGAGGACAAGGAGTGCACCAGCGCCGAAGACGATCTCATCCAGCGGGAGGCGAGCACGCTGGTCACCGAGGCGATGGACCACCTCACCAGCCAGGAACGCACGGTAATCGGATCCCGCTTCGGACTGGATACCGGGAAGTCGCTGACGCTGAAAGAAATCGGCTCAAGATGGGGATCAGCCGCGAACGGGTGCGCCAGATCGAATGCCAGGCCAAGACCCGTCTGCGCAAGATCTTTGCCCGGCGGCGCATGGCGCAGCCGGCGGCCTCCGCCCGCTCCACCGTTACCTGACCTGCCTCCCTCGTCCTTACGACGTACGATCGCCGTGGACTCCAGTCCATTTTTATGCTTACCTAAAGGTGTTGTTCCGCCGTATGGGGTAGGCATTGAGCGACCTTCCGAAGCAGCGAGAAAGAAGCGGATCCACCGACTGGTCCAGGCTCCTGGCGCTCCCGTCCGTGGAAAGCGCCACCCGGGAGATCCGGCGCATGCTGGACGAGCCCGGAAGAGTTCAAAGCCGGCTGGAAGCTTCACCGCCGGCCGATCCGCTGTCAGAAGCGCTTGAGATCTGGCGCGCCGCCCGTGAAGAACTGTCCAGGATGGAGCAGCGCCTGGAGTCCCGGACAAGGGAACTCGGCCTGCTGCAGAACCTGGGCAGGCGAGCGGCCGAAGCCTACACCGTTTCCGATCTTTTCCGGATCGCCTCCGAGACCCTGCAGGAACGGCTGGAGGTGGAACTGATCCTCACCGTGCGGTTGGACACCAGGGAACCGCAGGTCGACTGTTATCAGGTCCGTCCTGTGGAGAGCGCGGTTCTCCGTGACATCGCATCGGAGTCCTGCAGTTTTATTGAATCGAAGCTGCCGGCGGACGTCACCATAGGAATCCACCGTCTTGGCTCATGGGACAAGAAGCACTGGCCGATCCGTTCGGTGCGGGAACAGGACATGGTGATGCTCCCGATACGCCGCCGCGGCGAAACGGTGGCCTGCCTTACCCTGGTGCACTCCTCGCCGCCGGGCGAAGCCCGCTTCCGGCTGCTGTACGGCGCCGCAAACCAGCTGTCCACCCATCTGGACCGCATCCTCACGGTCCAGGAAGCGGAACAGGACCGCTTCCGCTCCATGCTGGAATACATGCCCCAGGCGGTGATCCTGACCGATATCGGGTTCCGGCCGATCCGGGTCAACCCGGCCGCCAACAGGCTGCTGGGGCGGTTGGGATTCTCCGGCGGTCTCCCTTCGGTCCGGCACCTGGATTGTCTTGACCTGGAAGCCATGACGGAACGGGTCCTGAAGGGAGGCGGCCCCTCGGCCGATTCAGAGGCCCGGCTTCCCGACGGCGGTACCTTCAATGTCACCGCGTCGGCGGTGCGCGAGGACAAGGGCCGGATAGAGGGGTGGGTGTTTGTATTCACCGATCTCACCTACAGCCGCCGTCTGCAGGACCGGCTTTCCCAGTCGGAAAAGATGTCAAGCCTCGGGCAGATGATCTCCGGCGTGGCCCACGAGCTGAACAACCCTCTGGCCTCCATTCTCGGATACGCGCAACTTCTTCAGGCCACAGCAGCGAAAGAGGGCGGTGTTCTTTCCCAGCGTTTGCAAATCATGGACCAGGAAGCGAGGCGTTGCCGGAAGATCGTACAAAACCTGCTTTCCTTTGCGCGTCGCCGGGATCCGGAACGCAAGCCGTATTCCCTAAATGACCTGGTTCGGTCGGTAATCGCCCTGATGCGATACCAGTTCCGGATGGACAGCATCAAGATCGTCTCCGAAACCGATCCCGAACTGTCCCACCTCCATGGCGATGCCCACCAGATCCAGCAGGCTCTCCTGAACCTGATGACCAACGCCCGCCATGCGATGAAGGAGGAAGGCGGCGGCAATCTGTCCATCCGAACGGCCCGGGACGGCTTGGACGCCGCGCTGCTGATTGTTGAAGACGACGGTCCCGGGATCCCTGCATCGATCCGAAACAGGATTTTCGATCCGTTCTTCACCACCAAGGCGCCGGGTGAGGGAACCGGGCTGGGCCTGTCCCTGGTCTACGGAGCGATTACCTCCCATGGCGGACGGGTGGAATGCGACACCGCGCCGTCGGGAGGCGCCCGGTTCACGGTACGCCTGCCTATGGACCACGTCCTGGATGAGGCAGAGGGGGAGCAGGCCGGAAAAGCGAAGATGTCGCCGGCCGCCGGCCGTTCCAGAATCCTGGTTGTGGACGATGAGGAACCGATTGCCCGCTTTCTGGCCGAGATGCTCGGATCGGAAGGACACCGGGTGGACGTGGCCACCGACGGGAGCGAGGCCTTGGCGCGGTTGGCGGAATGTGGCTACGACCTGGTGGTGACCGACTATAAAATGCCCGGCCTGTCCGGGAAGAGCCTCTGTGACGCCATCGGACAACGGTTCGAGAATCTCAAGGGCCGGGTTCTCATGATCACCGGTGACACGGTGAGCGGTGAGCCGGAGCAGGCGGCGGAACAGGCCGGGGTAACACTGATCCACAAGCCGTTCGATTTGGACGAATTCCGTGGACTGGTTCGCCGCCGGTTGTGCGGCGAGGACCCGGAGCCGGAGTGAACCACCTGGTACTGGGAACCGCCGGCCACATCGACCACGGCAAGAGTTCCCTGGTAAAGGCCTTGACCGGCATCGATCCGGACCGTCTCCAGGAGGAGCAGGCCCGGGGCATCACCATTGAGCTGGGGTTTGCCGATCTGGATCTGGGGGCCGACCTGCATGCCTCCATAGTCGATGTTCCGGGACATGAACGGTTCGTTCGCCACATGGTCGCCGGGGCGACGGGGATCGATGCGGTCATGCTGGTGGTGGCCGCCGACGAAGGGGTTATGCCCCAGACCAGGGAACACCTGCATATCTGCAGCCTGCTGGGAGTTCGGCAAGGATTTGTCGCCCTGACCAAGATCGATCTGGCCGACCGGGATCTCCGGGAGGTGGTGGAGCTGGAGCTGAAGGAGTTTCTCAACAGCTCCTTCCTGAAGGACTGCCCGGTGGTGCCGGTGTCATCCCGGTCCGGTGAGGGGCTGGACCGGATCCGGGAAGAAATCCGGACCCTGTTCGGGGAAATGACCTGTCGATCCTCCGAGGGCATCCCGCGTTTGCCGGTGGACCGTTCGTTCAACATGCATGGTTTCGGAACGGTGGTGACCGGCACGCTGGTTGCCGGCATTCTCCGTGAGGGGGAGGAGATCGAGATGCTCCCCGGAGGAGACCGGGGCCGGATCCGGGGGATCCAGGTCCACGGTCATGAGGTCCGGGAGGCGTCGGCCGGATGCAGGACGGCGGTAAATATCCAGGGTCTGCGGTGCGTTCAGGCCCCTCGGGGTGCGGTCCTTTCCACCCCGGGCCGGCTGCAAACCACCACAAGGATCTGGGCTCGCGTGCGGCTCATGGAGACCGCCCCGTCATCCATCCGCAAAGGGGGGACAGTCCGGTTCCACCAGGGGACCGGTGAACAGGACGCCAGAGTCCGGATCCTGGGCGACGTGGGAGAGGGTGAGCAGGAAGTCGAGATAATCCTGGAGCAACCGGCGGTCCTCCTGCCGGGAGACCGGTTCATCCTGAGACGACCGATGCCGGTGGATACCCTGGGTGGCGGCGAGGTTACCGACAACAACCCGCCCCGGGGACGGGAGGCGCGTGAGGAGCGGGCGTCGGCCGCTGCAGGGGAACCGGGTATGAACGATCCGGTGCTGCTCCGCCTGGCCCGTCAGGGTCGGAAGGGCAGCCGGGCCGACGCCCTGGCTGTAGAGCTTGGTCTTGCGCCGGAGCAGTTCGATGTGCGTCTGTCCGCGCTGGAAAGGGACGGCCGGCTGGTCAAGGCCGCAGGCCGTCTGTTCACAGCGGATGCGCTGGGCAGGCTGGAGGACGGAGTACTGCAGCGGCTGGAACGGTTCCACAGGGAAGCGCCGCTAAAACAGGGTATGTCCGGGGAGCGGTTGCGTGGAGAACTGTGCAGGGAGATGCCCCAGGATTCCTGGCGGGCGTTCCTGAACCGGCTGCGCGCCGGTTCCGCCATAAGGATCCAGGCCGATCTCCTGGCCCTCGCGTCTCACCAGGTTATGCTCGCCCCTGAAGATGAATCCCGGATCCTCGAGATGGAGGACCGCTTCCGGGCCGGAGGGCTGGAACCGCCCCGGGAGGACCAGGTGCTGGCGGCGGACGGTGGCGCCGACGCCGGGGAACTGCTGGAAATTCTCATGGACCGGGGCTGCCTGGTAAGGATCGATGACGGTCGTCCGTTCCACGCCGAGGCCCTTGCGAACCTCCGGGACCTTTTGCGGGAATACGCGCGAAACTCATCTACCATCGACGTTGCCGCCTTCAAGAAGCTGGCCGGAGTGACCCGCAAGAATGCGATCCCCCTGCTGGAACACCTTGACGGAGAGCGTCAGACGCGTAGAGTTGGTAACGTCCGTGAGATTTTGATCCGCTGACGGCCGGCGGGGACCGCCACCGCAGACCGCTGGAGATTGTTATGAGTGTGCTCGGTTTGATCGGACCGCTGGGATTGCCCGAGATCATCGTGATCCTCGCCATCGTCCTTCTGTTGTTCGGAGGACGGAAGGTTCCCGAACTGGCCCGAGGCCTGGGTGAGGGCATCCGAAACTTCCGGAGCAGCATTCGAGAAGAAGGCGCGGATGAGAAGGGCGGCGAAGACGGGAAGAATTCAGACGGCTCCGGAAAGTAGTGTCCGGGAGTAAGCTGGACCCTGCCCTCACCGTCCACAGGCGCCGCCGGGAGGCTGCCGAGCGGTTGCGACACGAGATGTTGGACGGCGACGGCTGGCTGCAGCATCCATACTTCAAGGATCTCGAACGGGTTCTGTCAAGGAAGCCGGTACCGGTGGAACTCGCGCAGCTCCACAGGGAAGTACTGAACGCAGGCATCGTCTACCTGGGGGAGTTCCACGCCCTGCCATCATGCCAGGAGTTCGCGGCGGAACTGCTGGAGCGGATGGCGCAGGGGCCGGGGCGGGTAGCCCTCGGTGTGGAGTTCGTCTACACACGCCAGCAGCATCTCCTGGACCTGCGCCAGGCAGGGCGGCTCGATGACCGGCAGTTCCTGAAGCGGATCCACTACCGGGAGGAGTGGGGATATCCCTGGGCCGGGTATGCGAAACTCCTTGATCGCGCCAGGCGCCTCGGTATTACGGTCCATGCCCTGGACGTGGCGCCGAGGGGCGGTTATGAAGGGTTGCGGTCACGGGACGAACATGCCGGCCGCCGGATCGCTGCCATGGTCGCCGCCGATCCCGAGGCCAGAATCCTGGTCCTGTTCGGGGAGTCTCACCTCGCCCGCTCCCATCTCCCCGCCGCCGCAGGCAGGAGGCTGCGACGGGCCGGCCGGTCAAAGGAGGCCGTGACGATTTTCCAGGATCCGGACAAACCGTACTGGCGTCTTGTGGACAGCGAGAATCATCCCCCTGCCGCCGCTGCTCTGGGACGGGATACCTGGGCGGTATTCCACGACACGCCGTTGGCAAAATATGAGGCGTACCGGCAGGTTCTGGAGCGCTGGCGGGAGGATATGCCCCAGGAAGAGGAGGTGGACCTTACGCCGGCGGTACATCACCTGATCGTAGTGCTCCTGGACTGGCTGGAGATCCAGCCGGCCCGCTATCGGCTGGTGCACCGCGGCGGCTGGGGCGAGACTCTGGAAGATGCCTATCCCGAGGTATACAGCGGAACCGAAGCCGGCGAGCTTCTGGCCCCGGTGCTTGAGGAACACGGCCGGACCGCCGAGGACGTGGAGGAAAGCGTGCGCCTGTACCGGGAGCGAGGCGCCCTGTACGACGCCCGGTCCAACACCCTGTTCCTCCGGCGATACTATCCGGGTCGTGCGGCAGGGGAAGGGGCCAGGTTCCTCCGGGTTGCCCTCACCGGGCGACTGTTCCAGTGGCCGGAGTCCGGCGTTGACCCGGCCTTGCGGTCCTACGGAGCGGCTTACAACGAGGCTCTGGCCCATCTGGGGACCAGGCTGGTGGACCCGGCCAGCTCATCCCTCACACCGGGAGCCGGGGGAGGGGATCCGGCAAGCCGGGAATGGATGGCGGCCCACGTTCGTCTGGAAGGGAGCCGGCGCCGGGAACCCGGGTCGGAGGTCCTGGAGCCTCTCCGGCGATCCCGGGAGCTGTCCAGGAGGCTGGCCCGGGATCTGGGCCGGCGCCTTGGGCGAGCAGATCTACCAGAGCGTCCGGTCGGGCACCATGGGCGGCCGGCGGCTGCGGGAACTGTTTCGAAGGCCGTTCCGAGCGGATCAGGCTCCCGGTCGTATTCTCAGGCTTCTGCGGTCCACAAGGGCTTGAGACGTCGCTCCCGTTAACAATTTTCTTTCCATGTCCGGTAAAGCTTGTACTCCTCCTTAAGATCCAGTATTTTTATGAATCTGCTGCGGGGGATGTGCAGAATTGACTTTTTGAGAATTGAAATCGGTATGATGGACTATGTAGCGTGCCGGGTTGGCCTATCCGGAGCCGGCGCAAGTCCGGCTGACGGATGATGGAGTGATGTCGGAATGTACAGAACCAACGAGGATATAGCCAGAAAGATCTACCGGGCGCTGAAAACGCCGTCCGACGACAATACCCGGACCGATCCGATAGTTGCGTTTCACTACCGCAACTGGGGCGATTACCTCATGATGCGGTGCAACAAGTCCCCGGAAATCTCCATTAAGGGTAAAGACCAGACCGCCGGTGAGGTCAAGTTTTTCGCCTACAGCGATTTCGCCGATTACCATGAAGACGATGTGCTTTTTCGCCTGAAAGACGAGATCAACCTGATCGAGCTCTACCGCAACAGCGCCATCGAGTCACGGACCTTCAAAACATGGAACGAGTTCATCGCGTGGCTGGACACCCTGGACGAGAACGGCGTCCAGATCTCTCTGAAGCTGCCCTGCCTGGTCTACGCCACCGTCCGCGGCCAGCTGCCGTCCATGCAGAATTTCATCGTCGAGGCGATTAAAAAGGCGCTGAAGGACAGTAAGGAGTCTTAGGCGCTTCCGATCTTCCGGGACCAGGTCTTCAAGCGGTCCAGGCCGTCGCGCAAGGCGGGGCCATCATCCGACCGGCTGCCCTCCGCCTCATGAAGCCTTTTTTCCAGAGTTTCCTTCAGCGCTTCCATCGCTTCGCAGGGATGGATGTAACCGAGCTCGACCCCGCCGGGGCCGATGAAACGGACACAGCGCTCGGTGAGCAGGCCCAGCCCTTCTTCCGATTCCGGGTCCACCAGTCGCACCAGCCGCCTTCCGATCCGCTCCTCGATGGGGCCGGGTCGACCGTCGCCGGTCAGAGTGATGCGGAAGTCGCCACGAGATCCAGGGTTCGGCAGTGTAGCGGTCCATGACCCGATGGTACCACGGGCAACGTGGAATGAAGAATGTTGACAGGGTCGATTTATCGAGCCGCTCACATCAGATAAATCGAAATAGATGATCAGGAACGGTTTCTAGAAGGCGTTCACCAGGTCATGGCGCCGGTTCTTCCCCACTGCCGGCGTATCCATCTTCATGGCATACAGCCTCCGCTCCATTTCCGACAGGGTCTGCCGCCATGGAAACAGCCGGCGGCTCAGCGCCTGCTTCCAGTCCCAGAACCGGTCGGTGAGGCCGATCTCCATCGCCGGCGTTTTGTGCTGGGGACAACGTTCCGATTTGTCCTTGGCGAAGTTGCGCCACGTTGTGAATCCGTACAGACGGAGGGTGATCGAGTTGGCTCGCCGACCATGGGCGAGGGTTTCCCGCTTGTGGTTGGCGCTGGAGTGGCGGATCAGTTTGTGCAACAGATCGACCGCAAACATCGCCCGGTCTCGCACCGCCGCATGCTTGCCCCGCGGGACATGTTTTAGACGCCGAGGCGGATTCGGATATACATCCATCCGAAGTTTTCCGGACTCGATGTGCCGCCGTGCGGCCGCGAGGTAGTCCGGTTTCCCGTCGGTGATCAAGTGCAGTTGTTCACCGGGCGGCGCCTTGGGTATCAGTTGATCCAGAATCCGTTCCGTTGACTTGCCGTAGCTCCCGGTCGGTAGCGGTCCTGCCCGTTTCTCCAGCGCCTTAAGGCGTTTGGCCCGGCCTGGCGTCATCGCGCCCCCCGCCCGGTGCGGCACCGGGTCCAACCCGTAGATAAACAGGGATTCCTTGCCCACTGCCGTGCCGATCCCGATCGGCATCTCCTGACAGTACTGGAAGGTCTCTGCATGATCTAACGCCAGCGATTCTCTTAAGTGCTTTATCCGCTCCAGCGCCAGTGCGTGCAGCAGGAGAGAATGTCGTCCGATCCGGTTCGCCTGATGAACCACGGTGGTGTGGGAGCAGCCAAGCGTCCGTGCAATCTGTCGCGCAGCTCCGCAGGCTACGAGACCGGCGGCGATCGGCTGGATCAGCTTCGGTTTCTTCAGGTAGTACGTGCAGGCGAAGGTCTGCTGGGAAAACGTCCTCCGGCAGGTGGCGCATCGAAATCGGGGGATCGTTCTGCGATCGCACTTCCTCCGGTAAACGCCGAACCGGACCGCCCGGAACCAGGACGCACATGGGAGGGACAGGTCCGCCAGGGACAAAATGGTGGATTAAAACGGTTCGCCGGGATCCTCTCCACTGGTGTGCGTGGCCAGTCCATGGCCCCGGGTAGAGCGAGAAGTGTGCCAGGGATTTGATCAGGGAAAATACTTTAAATTCTGGACCGATCCGTGTTGAAACGGATGCGGCCGTACGCTTTCCCGGCGGCTCTGCCCGCCTGCGGACGGTGCGCTGCATCGGTTGGTGCTCTAAATGCTGGGGAGGGCGTCAGATGCGCTTGGATATCAACATTCTGGATTCCACGTTGGAATCAGGTGGGAAGCGGGATGGAATCCCAGTCCGGCTCCACCGGCGATTTGGAGGGCCTGCAGAACAGGAAGCCCTGAGCGCACCGGACGCCGGCGGCGACCAAAGATTGCAGTTCCTCTGCGGTCTCCACCCCTTCGGCCACCAGGGTGATCCCGGTGGAATCTGAGAACCGGCAGATGGTGGATACCAGTTCCCGCTTGATCATGTGGCGGTGGATGTTTCGCACCAGGCTCATGTCCATCTTGATGTAATCCGGGGCGATCTCCGCGATGGCCTGCAGCCCCGCATACCCGGAGCCTACGTCGTCCATCGCCACGCGGTAGCCCTGGCGGCGACACCGGGTAATCATGCGCCGAACCTTCGGGAAGTCCTGGATCGCGGTATGCTCGGTTATCTCGAGCACGATCTGCTGGGGCTGCAACCCGGCAGCCTGCAGCCGGTCCGAGAACGGCTGATTCAGTAGATCGGGATCGTGGAGGGAATCCGGTTCCACATTCAGAAACAGTTTCTGGTCGTCCTGCAGTCGAGGCAACCCTTGAAGGGCCCGGTTGCGGCAGATCCGCTCCAGGGTCCAGAGCGTATTGTTCTGGTGTGCGACCTTGAACAAAATTTCCGGGTTCGGGAACCGGCTCCGGGGAACCCGTGTCAGCGCCTCAAGGCCGATGACCTTCCTGTCCACCAGGTCCAGGACCGACTGGTACACCATCTGGACCTGCTCGCCCTCGATTACCTTGCGGAGATTGTTGGAATAGCGCCGGCTTTCACGATCCTTGTCCTTCAGTGCGTCGGCGAACGCCTCTTCGCGGGAGCGGTACACGATCCGGTCGATGGGGATGCCCGGCTCGTACCGCATCAGGGAGCCGCCCACCCACACGCCGAATGATCGCAGCTGTATCGCCGGTACCGTTTTCGCCAAGTGGTTCCGCAGGCTGCGCCGCAGCCGAAACCGGACCCTGGAAACGTCCATGTCGTTCAGCGGCCGGCCTGTCCGTGGGGCGTCCAGCAGGATCACGAACCCGTTTCCAATGACACTCGGCCAGAACAACTGGTCGGTGGTCCGCATCCGGCGGTTCCTGAATTCGCCGAGGAACGAACGGATCTCTTCCAGAATGCTGTCGTAGGCCTGCCAGGTTTCCGGATTGTCGTTCAGCTCGTTCTTCAGGACGCTCACCGACAGCAATCCCAGCTTATGCTTCTGAGGCAGCTCTCGGGAGGCCCGCCGGAACAGGTCATCGAGGGATTCGAATGAAGTTTCCGTCAACCGGGTTCCATCGTCCCCGTAGTGGTCGGAAGAGTCCTGCCGGACAGGATGGATACTCATGCCTGCCCGTCGCCTTCCCAGATCGCGTCGATGTCGCTTTCTGTGATCGGGTGCCCGAGATCGTCCATGGGATCTTCCGCCGTATCGCCGATCTCCACCGCCTTGTAGCACAGGACCCTGTTGCGGCCGGTTCTTTTCGCATCGTACAGCGCCTCGTCCGCATGCCGGATCAGTGCGGCGCCGTCGTTACCGTCCATCGGGTAGGCGGATACTCCGCCGCTGATGGTCAGTGTTCCGGTGGGCTGGCTCTCTTCGAGGCGGAAGGGGTGTGCTTCCACCGCCGCCCGGATCCGTTCCGCCGCTCTGAGCGTGGTCTTCGCATCAGCGCCGGGCATGGCGATGACGAACTCCTCACCGCCGTACCGGCAGGCGAGGTCGCCCGGCCGGAGGTTGGAGCGGATGACCTTGGCGAATTCCTGCAGGAGACTGTCGCCTTCGGGATGGCCGTGCGTGTCGTTGTAGACCTTGAAATGGTCGATGTCGAACATGAAGATGCCGAGGTTGCCTGCCTCGTGCTCCTTCTCAAGGATCCGTTTCACCAGCTCATCGATGAAGTGGTTCTTGATCATGAGACTGGTCAGCCCGTCGTAGTTCGCGCGGGCCCGCAGCTCCCGCAGGCTGACGGCGTGGGAATATGCGATGGATCCCAGGTTGCTGATGGTCTGCAGCATCAGCGCGGTGTTGCGGTCCTGTTTCCCCTTCGGCCCTCCGATGCATAGCACGCCGAGGGTTCGGGTCTTGTCACCGGCATGGCGGATGATCGGGCTGATCAGGTCCAGGCGCAGGCTGCTGTGGTTCGACAGTGGTCGAACGCCCTCTGTGCGCGTCGGGTCCAGCCAGTCCTTGCTGGCCATCTCCACCCGGTGGGAGGCGACCCATCCGATCTTGCCTTCACCCATCGGAATCGATCGGATCTCCTCCGTGATCCTCCCCAGCCCGTAATGCTCCATCAGGGTCAACACATCCGGGCTGCCGTCATTGCCGGCCGAATCCTCCCTCAGGTCGACTGCGGTCCGATACAGCAGGAGCTGTTCCGGATCGAACACCGCCCGGGCCAGTTCGGCGATCATCCGGTTCACACCCTCCTCAACCAGGGTGGACCGGTTCAGCTGCCCTACGCCTTCAGACAGTTTGCGGACGAACAGCGGCAAGGTTTTGCTGGTGGTTTGTATTTCGGCGCAATGCTTGGCGAGCTGCTTGCGTTGCAAGTCGGATTCGACGCCGGCATTGCGCGCCCGGGCCACCTCGTCCCGGAGGCGCCTTATTCCCATTCTGCCCAGCAGCATGCCGAGCAGAAATAGTATTCCTCCCAGGGCGAAACCTGGAAGAATCGTTTCCAGTCCGAATTCCATCACCAGGCGAATCCTCGCTATATGCATCGCCATTCCGGCGGGCCGATGCAATATCTACCAATACAATGGGTATACCTGTAGCGTGCAAAGTCAGATTCAATTTCGTAACCGTCTTGAATCCAGCAGTTACAGCCCGAGACATCGGCAAAAAGCTGGACGGGCCGTGCAGCGTCGGCCTGGAGGGAATGTGTAGAATACCGGGATGCTCAGGATCACGGAGATCTTCCATTCCATCCAGGGCGAGGGGCAGGCAGCCGGCCGGCCCTGTGTATTCGTCCGCCTGACAGGGTGCAACCTGCGCTGCACCTGGTGCGATACGGCTTACGCTTTCCACGAGGGGAGAACCATGGCGGTGGATGCGATCCTGGAGGAGGTTGCGTCTTACGGTTGCAGCCTGGTGGAGGTCACCGGCGGGGAGCCGCTGATCCAGGAGGAGTCCGCCGCCCTTATGGAACGTCTTCTCGCATGCGGCCATGAGGTGCTGCTGGAGACCGGGGGAGGCGTGAGCATTGCGCCGGTTCCCAGGGGAGTGCGGATCATACTGGATATCAAGTGTCCTGGAAGCGGTGAGGTGGATGCGAACCTGTGGGGCAACCTCGACCTGTTGCCCCCAGGTTCAGAGGTCAAGCTGGTGGTTCGGGACCATGACGATTTCATGTGGGCGGTGGACAGGATCCGGGAACTGGATCTGGCCCACCGGTTTATGGTGCTTCTGGCGCCGGTATACGGGGAGTGCCGCCCGGAAGCCCTGGCGGCATGGATTCTGGAAAGCGGTCTCGCGGTACGGCTGCAAATCCAGTTGCACAAGGTTCTGTGGCCGCACAGTGACCGGGGGGATTGAAGGGTGATTCGTACAGCACCCGGCCGATGCGCCGTCGTCCTCCTGTCCGGAGGGCTGGATTCGGCCACCACTTTGGGACTCGCCCTAGCAGAGGGTTATGAATGTCATGCCCTGACCGTCGATTACGGACAGAAACATGCGGGGGAACTGGCCTGCGCCGCCAGGGTCGCCACCGCACTGGGAGCATCGTCCCACCGTGTGGTCCAGGTTGATCTTGGGGGGATCGGCGGATCGTCACTCACCGACCGGTCGGTTGCGGTGGCCAAGGATAGGACGGCAGGAGAGATCGGAACCGGCATTCCCGAGACCTATGTCCCGGCCCGGAATACCGTGCTGCTCTCCCTGGCTCTTGCGTATGCAGAAGTGCTGAATGCGCTGGACCTGTTTGTCGGCGTCAACGCGGTGGATTACAGCGGGTACCCCGATTGTCGTCCCGAGTTCCTGGCCGCCTTCGAGCAGCTGGCCAGGCTGGCGACCCGAGCCGGCGTGGAGGGCGGCCGGTTCCGCATCCATGCGCCGCTCCTGAGCTGGAACAAAGGCCGGATTGTGGAGGCGGCACTGGAGGTCGGACTGGATCCGGCCATGACCCTGTCCTGTTACGATCCCGGTCCTGACGGAACACCATGTTGCCGCTGTGATGCCTGCATCCTGAGGGCGCGAGGGTTCCGGGACGCCGGAGTTGCGGATCCCGCTCTGAAATAGCTAGCCGGAGTTTCCGTTGACCTCCTGCCGTTTCGCTGCCGCCAGACGACGGATCTCCGCCGTTGTCTCAGGTGGTGCCGGCCGGTCCTCCCCCTGGTCCAGGTTGGCGGCCAGCCGTTCCAGTATCTCGATTTCCCGCCAATTCCGGTCTCCCAGGGTTTCGGCCATCCTGTTGAACGCCTGTTCCAGTTCCGTGAGGTTGTCGCCTTTCCGCAGTTTGGCCCGCGCTTCCAGATTCCCGGCCCGGATATCATCCAGCCGGTTCCGGATGTTCACCGCCGCACCGGCGGTCTTGTGGGTTTCGAGGATGCTGACCAGGAACACCCCGATGACGAAGATCAGAGACGCCAGCAGGATGAGCAGGAACTGGGCGCGGTCCTGGGCCTTGAGATATTCCTCGAACTCCGGAGCCACAGACAGAGTCGCCTCCGTATCACGCACTGCGGTACTGATCAGGCTGAAATTCAGCAGAACCACAAGGGTTAGCACCATGGCCACCGCAAGCAGGGCAACTTTCAACTGGTAGCTGCGCTGGACCAAAAACCGCCTGCGCCGCCACTTCCCGCGTGAGGGACGGGCGCTGGACGGTAGAACCTTTGCATTCCGCTTGTTCATGGGTAGACCTCTATGATGCCAATCTAGGACAGGCCCTTCGGACGGTCAAGGAGGGCCGTTACAAGAAATTTGCCCAAAAAGCCGCCAACAGGTTAGGATTAAGGTCGATCCGGAGGGGCAATGGCCCCGACGGCGGAGGATGGAATGGAGAACAAAGTTGTCGTGCACATGAAAAACGGCAAGATCCACAAAGGGGTGACCCAGGATTTCGACCCGTCCCTGCAGGAGTTTTACCTCCTGCCGGCGGAAGGGGGAGGGATCCCGATGAAAATCGCACTTCAGGACATGAAGGCGATGTTCTACGTCCGCGATTACATCGGTAACCGGCATTTCAGCGCCTCCCGGAAGCATCCAGGGGGTGAGGAGCATGACCGCAAGGTGATCCTCAGGTTCCGGGACGGGGAAGAATTGTGGGGAACTGTGGAAGATATTTCCGAAGAAGGGGACGGTTTTTTCTTTTATCCAACCGATAAGGAAGATAATAATATCCGCATATTCGTCATTCGTTCGTCGCTCGGCGGGATGGAGATCGTGAACTGAGCGACTTTTCCTGAACCTGGGGCAAGGCCTCCGGAGACGGGCGATGGAGAAGGAGTAGAGGGTGAACAAAGCTGAACTGGTGGACAAGCTTGCGACAAAAACCGGCCTTTCCAACACGGATGCTCGTGGGGTGGTAGACACCATCTTTGATCCGGACCCGCAGGTCGGCTTGATCGTGTCGGAACTCAAGAGTGGCGGCAAAGTGGCGATAAGCGGCTTCGGGACGTTCGAAGCACGCCAGAGAAAAGCCCGCCAGGGCCGCAACCCCCACACTGGAGATCCGATCGATATCCCGGCGACCCGCGCACCGGCCTTCAAGGCAGGCAAGCCGCTTAAAGAGGCGCTGAAAGACTGAATCCGGATGGATGGGCCGGACGTGACCGGGGAACCGGTTCGCGTCCGGCGCCAGGGGCCGGATCCGGGCGGCGACACCTATGGTCGGCAAAAAGCGCACAGCGGCTGACCGCCGTCGCCGGAGGCCGGCAAAACGCCGCGTGAAAGCAGGCCTTTCCCGCCGGCTCAGAAGGCTGGCTGCAGTGGCGGTGGTTCTAACGGTCATGGCGGCCGCCGTGGCCCTTTTCCTTTATGTCGAGGTCACCAGCCGGTTTGAAAACCGACTCTGGGCACTCCCTTCGGGGATCTACTCTTCCACTCTCACCCTGAATGCGGGCAGTCCGGTGGATGCCTCCGCCCTCGTCCGGCGCCTGGATCGCTGCGGCTACGGCAGCATAGGCGACGATCCGGCAAGGCCTGGTCAGTACCGGTGGGTCGGCGACAGGCTGGAAGTCTTTCTTCGACCGTTCCGCTCCCCTGAGGCCGGGCCCGGTCTCCGCTACCGCTCCCTGCGCATCCGGAACGGCCGGTTGGTGACGATACTGGACCGCAGCGGTGACCGCAGGAGCCGGGTGATCTTCGAACCGGAACTGCTGGCTTCCCTCCAGGGGCCGAGGCGTGAGGACAGGCAGGTCCTGCTTCTCGAGGAGGTGTCCCCTGTATTCGTGAAGGCGGTGCTGGCCGCGGAGGATGCCCGCTTTTTCGGGCATTCAGGCGTTGATTTCCGGGCGGTAGCCAGGGCCGCCCTGGCCAACATGAGGCAGGGCAGGATCGTCCAGGGCGGCAGCACCATCACACAGCAGACGGTAAAGAACCTGTACCTGGGGCACCAGCGGACCTGGTGGAGGAAATTCCGGGAACTTCCCATGGCGTGGATCCTCGATCTGCGTTACGACAAGGAGAGGATTCTGGAGGTCTACCTCAACCAGGTATACCTGGGGCAGCGGGGTAGCGAAGCGGTCTGCGGTTTCCAGGCCGCAGCCAGGTTCTACTTCGGGCTGGATCTCTCCGACCTGTCGCTTTCGGAACAGGGGATCCTGGCCGGACTGATCCGGAGTCCCGGCCGGTACAACCCGTTCCGCCATCCGGAAGCCGCCCTGGCCCGGAGGGACCAGGTTCTGGCCGCCATGGTGGAGCGGGAGTGGTTAACCGACGAGCAACGCCGGCAGGCCGCCCTGGAGCCGCTGCAGCTGGCCAGCGGCGAGAAAGGGTTCGGGAAGGGCCGGTACCTGGTGGACTTCGTCCGGAGCGATCTGTCGGCGTGGTACGACGATGAGATCCTGGAGGAGGAAGGGCTCAAGATTTTCACAACCCTCGACACGCTGCTCCAGGAGCGGGCGGAAGAGGTCTTGAGAGTCCGGCTGAGCGGTCTGGAACGGGATGTGCCGCTCCTTCGCCGGGCTCCGAAGGAACATACCCTCCAGGGCGCCGTCCTTTTTACCCGTCCCCTGACCGGTGCGGTGCTGGCCATGGTCGGAGGAAGGAATTATCGGGACACGCAGTTCAACCGCGCCACCCAGAGTCGCCGCCAACCCGGATCCTGTTTCAAGCCGTTCGTCTACCTCGCCGGATTCGTGGAGGCGATGGAGGGACGGCACGGATTGACGCCGGGGACGGTCCTGGACGATGCGCCGATCACCCTGACCTCGGCCGGCAAGCGGTGGAGCCCGCTGAACTACGACAGGACATTCCGGGGGCCGGTGACGGTGCGGCAGGCCCTGGCGGAGTCCATCAACGTCCCGGCGGTTCGCGCCGGTGAGGAGGTCGGCCTGCAGCATGTCATCGACGTTGCCGCACGGTGCGGCATTACCGACCACCTTGAACCCTGGCCTTCCCTGGCTCTGGGCTCCCAGGAAGTCTCCATCATGCAGTTGGCCACAGCCTATGGAACCCTGGCCAACGGTGGCCTCCGTTCCGAACCGAGGATCATCCAGGAGGTTTGGAACGCTCTGGACGAACCGCTGCAGCAGCGTGAGGTGGAATTGCACCGGGCAGTCAGTTCCCGGGCCGCTTTCCTCGTGAACACGATCCTGCAGGACGTCCTGGACTACGGTACCGCGCGGTCATCCCGGAGGCTGGGCTACCGCGGCGGGGCAGCAGGAAAAACCGGGACCACCGACGACACCCGGGACGCATGGTTCGTCGGTTACACGCCGGATCTTCTGGGCGTTGTCTGGGTCGGTTACGACGATAACCGGCGTACCGGTCTGACCGGCGCCACCGGCGCCCTTCCGATCTGGGTCGATATCGTGACAGCTGCGGGAACCCGGCGGCAGGCGGCGGAGTTCCGGCGGCCGTCCGGGATGGTAAAACGAAAGATCGATCCCCTTACCGGCCAGTTGGCGGTGCGCGCCTGCCCCCGCAGGCTGGAAGAGTGGTATGCCTCCGGTACCGAGCCGAGATCCGATTGCCGGCTGCATGGCGGCGGGCGCCGGGGCTGGTTCAAAAACCTGTTCCGACGGAAAAATGACGACAACGATTAGACAGGAGCCGCCCCCGGCGCGTATTGTCCTAATGAGATGAGAAACGAACCAGTCAGCGCACGCCGGTCCGGCGGCAGGGGTTTGACCTATCTGGAGCTTCTGGTCGCCGTGGCGGTGATCCTGGTTCTGGCTTCGGCGGTAATCCCCTTGAGCCGCTGGAACGAGAAGCGGCGCCGCGAAACCTGGTTGCGGAATGACCTGATCACCATGCGCAGCGCCATCGATCAATACTACAAGTATGCAAGTCAGGGGTTGATCATCCAGGATGACGTGGATCTGATGTTCTACCCCCCTTCGCTGGACGACCTGGTGGAGGGTGTGGATGTCGGCGCCGTCGATTCTCCGGAGAGCACCCACGTCCAGTTTCTCCGCAAGATACCGGTGGATCCGTTCACGGGAGAGGCGGAATGGGGGATGCGGTCCTACCAGGATGACTGGGACAGCGATTCGTGGGGCCGTGAGAACCTTTACGACGTCTACAGTCTTTCGCCGATGCAGGCCCTGGACGGTACGTGGTACAGGGACTGGTGAAGCAGGTTAAGATCACTCATTCATTAACTTACTTTTCAGAAAATAGTCTCCCGCCAAACAGCTTTACACTACTGGTCGCCGGTTCTATGATGCCGCATGGAAGGGGTGCGGTATCAGCGGCCCCGGGAAGGGAGAGGCGAAGGATGGCGACAACCAAGCAAGCTGCCAGGGGCGGGGTGAGACAAGTCAATAAGGCGGCCCGCGGATTCATCGATGCGGTGGCCCGGGTGGTGGCCGCAAAGGTCAGGGAAGACCTGCCGTCCCGTGAAGAGTTCCGGGAGTTGAAGAAAACCGTGCGGGAACTCCAGAAGAAGCTGCGCTCACGGAGCGGGGGAATCCGCAAGGCGGGCAGGCCGCGGTCCGACCGCAAGTGCGAGATCGCCGGCTGCAATCGTTCCCATGTGGCCCGGGGACTCTGTTCCAGGCATTACCAGGCGCAGCGGAGAGATGAAGAGGCTGCCCCGGTGCGCAAGGCGGCGAAGAAGAAAAATCGGAAGCGCTAGCCTGGATAAAGAAAGGCCCGGTGATTTCACCGGGCCGTGGTGCCGAAGGCGAGACTCGAACTCGCACGAGGTTGCCCCCGCCGCCCCCTCAAGACGGTGCGTCTACCAATTCCGCCACTTCGGCACGATCGGTCTGCAAACACGAAAATTCATGCGGGTCATTCGGTGTCGCCTTCATCCTGTACCGGATCCTGCGGAACGGCCGGGACCGGTTCCGGAACCGTTTCACCGGCCGGAGCTTCCTGCACCACCGGTTCAGTGGCGTCCAGGGCGGAAGCTGAACCGTCGCCGGAACCCGAGAGGATCGAAAGGGTTAGCGAAGTCACCATGAACAGAACCGCCGCCCCGGTGGTGATCTTTGACAGGACGGTGGCCACTCCCCGGGCGCCGAAGGCTGTCTGGCTGCCGCCGCCGCCGAAGGCACCTGCCAGGTCGGCCCGCTTGCCGGTCTGGAGCAGAACCACCAGGACCAGGATCATTGAAACTATGATATGGACAGCGACAGTCAGCGCGTACAGCATGGAGTTCCTCGCAAAATGTTACCGTAAAAACCGCGGAAATGTATCATACCGGCCTCTGGTCTCCAAATCGGCCGGCTGCCGGTTCAGGCCGGGGCCGACTCCACTATAGCCAGGAACCTGGCGGCCTCCAGGGAGGCACCTCCCACCAGACCACCGTCCACATCGGGAAGGGCCAGAATATCAGCCGAATTGTCCGGGTTCATCGATCCGCCATATAGGATCCGGGCCTTAGCCGCCGTTTCCTTCCCGGCGATCAGCTGGATCTCATCACGTATGAACTCGTGGACTTCCTCGATCTCGGGCAAGGTCGGGGTGCGCCCGGTGCCGATGGCCCAGACCGGCTCGTAGGCCAGCACAAGATCGCCGGGAGAGGACGGGCCGCCTTCCTGCAGGCCGGCCCGGACCTGGCGGCCGACCACCTCCAGGGTCGAACCGGCGTCGCGCTCCGGTTCCAGTTCGCCGACACAGAGCACCGGCGTCAGCCGGTGGCGGAAAGCGGCAGCCACCTTGCGGCCGATCATGTTGTCATCTTCGCCGAACAGGGTCCTCCGCTCCGAGTGCCCGAGAATCACCATCCGGATTCCGGCTTCCACCAGCATCGGCGGTGCGACCTCGCCGGTACAGGCGCCGTGATCCTGCCAATGCATGTTCTGCGCAGCGGGGATAATGGCGTCGGACCGGTCCAGCAGCCGGCAGACCGGACCGATGGAGACGAACGGCGGCGCCACGGCGACATCCGCAGCCGCGGCAGACGGCAGGCCGTCCAGCAGTGCGCCTGTCAGGGCGAGGGCTTCCGCCGGCCCCAGGTTCATCTTCCAGTTGCCCATAATCAGCGGCCTGCGTCCGCCCCTCGCCATCAGGCGTCATCCAGGACGTCCACTCCGGGGAGGGGTAGTCCGGAGAGGAACTCCAGGGAGGCTCCGCCTCCGGTGGAAACGTGGGACATACGCTCTGCAAGACCGAACTTCCGCACCGCCGATGCGGTGTCGCCACCGCCCACCACAGAGACTGCGCCGCATGCGGCAAGCGCTTCCCCGACCTGGCGGGTGCCGCCTGCGAAAGCTTCCACCTCGAAGCGGCCCAGCGGTCCGTTCCAGAGAACCGTTTTCGCTTCCTTGAGGACCGACGCGAACAGTTCCACCGACTTCGGTCCGATGTCCACACCGGCCTCGGACCCGGTGATATCCACATTGTCGGTGTTGCGGTAATTGCTGTCTTCGCCGCCGACGGTGACCACGTGATCCACCGGGAGGATAAGCCGCTTGCCTTGTGCCTCGGCTTGCTGCATCAGCGCTTTGGCCAGGGACAGCTTGTCCCCCTCGATCAACGAGTTGCCCACCGGATGGACCAACGTTTTCAGGAACGTGTAAGCCATGGCGCCTCCTATGATGAACACGTCGACGGCCGGCATGAGGTTCTCGATCAATGTGATCTTGTCCGATACCTTCGCCCCGCCGAGGATCGCAACGAAGGGGGATTCCGGCGAAGCGGTGAGCATCCCGAGCTGCTTTAGCTCCCGCTCCATCAGAAAACCGGCTGCGGCCGGTTTCAGGATCCCGGGGACGCCGGCGGTGGATGCATGGGCCCGGTGGGCGGTTCCGAAGGCGTCGTTGACGTAGAGATCGGCCAGGGACGCAAGTTCCGCGGCAAACTCGCCGCTGTTGGCCTCTTCACCGGCGTGGAACCGCAGGTTCTCCAGAAGGACGAACCCACCTTCCTGGAGGCTGTCCGTCGCCGCCCGGGCCGGTTCCCCCACACAGTCGTTCGCGAAGGTTACCGGCCTGCCCAGTTTCTGTTCCAGCCGGCGAGCCACAGGGGCAAGGGACAGTTCCGGTTTGGCCTTCCCGCGGGGTCGGCCCAGGTGTGACGCCAGGACAGTACGAGCTCCCTTTTCCGCAAGATGGTTCAGCGTCGGGATAGCCGCTTCGATGCGGTTGTCGTCAGCTACCTCGCCGCTGTCCAGGGGAACGTTGAAATCAACCCTGCAGAAAACCTTCCTGCCTTTGAGATCGAGATCGCGGACGCTCAACTTCTTCGACATCGCTCGGTCCTTTCGCTCATGCCTGCAGGTTTTTCCTGCCGAGAATAGTGTCCAGATTTTTGCGGTGGGCCGGACTCAACCCTGAGATCAGCGCATTGTTCCGACGGATCTTCTCTCGCTTCATAATCGTTCTCACGGCTGATGCTATACGCTGCCTGATGTATGCATCCTCCCGGCCGTAGATCCTGATCAGGTCGAGAAGCTCGTCCTTCTGGCCGATCAGTTCCAGGGCCGCCAGCAGTTCCAGATCGACACGATAGCCCTTTCTGCGTAGATCGTCCCGTAATTCCAGAATCGCCACACGGCTTCCGATCCTTGCCAGTTCCAGGTGCGCCTTGGCGCGAACGCGCTGCAGCTGGTCAGGGCCGTTCCCGTCCCGCTCCGATCCTGGGGACGTCCTCTCAAGCAAGTTCTTGAGGCGATAGGTCAGGGCGTTGACATTCAGGGAGCCGATTACTTCCACCAGGGTCTGGAGCGGGAGCGGTTCGTCCACCCACTCCAGGGCCTCGGCTACCGGACGGCCCCGCCGGGGGCCCAGCGCCTTGAGAGCCATCCCGACCCGTGTGCAGAATTCCGGATCGTTGGCCCGCCTGCGCATCTCCTCGATAATCGGTTGGATGGCGTCGATGCCTTGCCGGGACAATTGATGCAGCGCCTCGTTCCAGGTCGGGTAGTCCGGCGCCGCCAGGTTGCTCAGCAGGTCGTTCAGGGAAGGCTCGCGGTGTTCCTCCACCCCGATGCCGTGCTGCAGGCGTTCCGCCAGGGACGCCACCTTCCGGGAGCGGTCCTTCTCCAGACGTTTCAGGATTCCGCGCCGTTCGGAAGCCTTGAGACGGGGCAGGACGGCGCAGGCGGTCAGCCGCAGGTTAGCCTTCTCATCCGGGTCCAGGATAAGGCGCAGGATGTCTCGGAGGGCGTCGTCCTGGCCGGCGTTGTACAACTCGACAAGCGCCTGCACCGCGGCAATCCTTGTCCCTCCCCGGGATTCGGTGGTGAGAAACCGTTGCAGGGATGCGACGGTTTCCGCCGAAGGGAACCTTGCCAGTCCGTGGGCCGCCATCTCACGGATCGTCGGCGATTCGTCGCGCAGAAGGGTGGCCAGGGGACCGCGGCCGCGGGGATCCTTGATCAGGGCCAGCAACTGGATCGCATGGCCCCGGACCTGGTTGTCGTCGCTGCCCAGAGCGTCGATGAGACCTTCCACCGCCCGGGCGCCGATTACCGACAGCCTCGCCTTGGCGGAATCGATTTCCACCTGCCTGGAACTTCCAAGCCGGCGGATCAGTTCCTGGATTTCGTTTGCCCGTATTCTGCGTGTCATAATATGAGGGTGCCCGATGTGCCACGAACCGGAAGAGAGATGAATTATCAATCGGTGGGAGATTGAAGTCAACTTGAGCTCATGCATGAAAGCTACCACGTACATAGTCATTATCGGCGTACTCTGTTTCGGCGCCGCATGCACCGGCCCTGAGGGGCAGGCGGCCGGGATGTACGAGGACTCGATGGAGAAGATCGATGCCGGCGAACTAAAGGAAGGCGTCGCCCTGCTCCAGAAGATCCTCACCGATTATCCGGACACCGACGTTGCCGAGCGGGTGCGGAAGGAGATAGATCTTTTTCGGGGCCTTGCCGGAGCGATTGAGAACTACCCGGTAGCCGGCGCCCGGGACCTGATGGTTCGTACAGCCCGGGTGCTTGAACTCCTGCGGCGCCGGAACCGGTTGCCCGCCGCGCTGGACGATCTGGTGCCGGGGAGGCTGGAGACGGCGCCGGTGGACCCCTGGGGCGTCCCTCTGGCCTACACCCGCAGCCCGAACGGGCGGGGCTATACCCTCCGCTGTTTCGGCTCCGACGGTGTTCCGGGAGGCGGAGGCGCCGAAGCGGATATCGTCGTTCGTAACGGTGAATTCGTGGCAGGTGGCTGGTGATGATGGCCATAGCGCTGTTTCTTCTCCAGGCCATGGTTCCGGCGGACGCTCCCCGGTCGGCGGTGGCGGTGTTCCCGTCCGGCGACGAATTCATGCTCGAACTGGCGGTAACGGAGGAGGAACTGCGCATCGGTTACATGAACCGTGACGAAGTCGGGCCTCATGACGGCATGTTGTTCCTGTTCGGAACCGACGGGTTCCACGGGATCTGGATGAAAAACTGCCTGATAGCACTCGATATCATCTGGCTGGACCGTGATTTCCGTGTCGTCCATATCGCCCCTGACCGCCGGCCCTGCCCACCGGATGGACCCTGCCCTTCGGCCCATCCGTTCCGTTCCGCCCGGTACGTGCTGGAACTGGCCGCGGGCCGGGCTGCGGAGACCGGCCTTGTGGCCGGGGATGTGGTGGTGGTCCTTTCGGATCCGCCGATCAAGTGATGACGGTCCTGTTGGCAGCGTTTCTGCTGGCCGGGGTTGCGGTTGGCCAGGAGACTCCCAAGGGAGCCGATCTCGCCCTGCTGGGCGACATAAGGGTCCTTGCCCAGCGCATGCACAAGCTGCGTGAGACCGCGCCGCCCCTTGATCCGGAACCGCTGGCGGTCCGGGCCACCGCCGATCTGATCCGGATCTCGTCGGTTATCCGCGCCGGTGGCCGGGTGCCGGAGGAACAGGCCGCGGCGCGGGGGCGGGCCTGGGCCGATCTCGGTTTCGGGAGGCCGGAGTTCCCCGCAAGCGCATTGAACCGGGTGGCCGGCGATATTGCAGGGGTCGGCCTGGACCTTGCGGGCAACCGGCTGCTGGTGGATGTGGATCGTCTCACCGACGAAGATTTTTTCAGTGAGCAGCCGGACGATCCCACCATCGCCCTGTTGCTGGCTACCGGCGTGCGGCCGGATGAGCCGATTATGATCCACGCGCTCATGCACCTCGTGCAGTACCACCGGGAAACGGACGTTGCCGACCCGACCACCGACGCCCTGCTGGCGGAGGCGGCCCTGGCGGAAGGGGAGGCGAACCTGGTGGCGGTGATGTACCTGTTTCAGGCCATGGGGTTGCAGCGCAACATCCTGGCTCTGGGGTACACGCCGGACCAGGCCCTCGGAGGAGCCCTGATGCCGGCGACCCTTGCGGGAGCAACGGAACTGGACCGCCGGGTGCTTGATTTTGTGTTCATGGAAGGGTTCGCGGCGGTTTCCAGGGTCTGGCAGGCCGGAGGTTGGGAAGGAGTGGACATGTTCATCGGACGGTCCCGGGCTACCCACGATCTGATTCATCTCCACCGCCCTCCTGCGAGGACGGAGCCGCCGGAACCGGTTCTGCCGGACCTTCCCGGGAAGTACGTGATAAAGGACCGGGACAGCATGGGAGAACTGGGGGTGGTGATGTTGATCTCCTCCCTTACCGGCAAGGAGAACCTGGGACTGCAGGCAGGCGACGGCTGGCTGGCGGACCGGCTTATCCGGCTGGAGCCGGAGGCGGGCGCTGCTGATCCGGCTCTGTCCGGGGCAACGGTCTGGGTCTCCCGCTGGAGGAACGAGCGGCAGGCGGATGAATTTCTGCAACTCTATCGCCGGGGGCTGGCAGAAACCGGCCCGGTAGACGGCCGGGTGACCACCGTGAAGAAGCACGGAACCGAGGTGGAGGTTGTGGTCCTCCCAGCCGTCCCCGCAGGGATCGATAATGAGGATCGAATGATGCAGGAATAATCCCTTTGGACTATTTCCCAAAATAGTCCGCGATCCGACTTGAATCGGTTCACGGGCCGGTGATACACCTACGCGTTCATGTAGGTCCCGGCCGGACCCGAGTCCGCCGGATCCGAATGAGGGGGAGCACGAGATGGCGGCGTATCTTCCTGTTCTGCTGTTTCTCCTGGTTGGACTGTGTTTCCCGATCGTTACTCTCCTGTTCGCCCAGCTGCTGCGCCCGAACAGGCCGAATGACAAAAAGAGCACGGTCTACGAGTGCGGCATTGAGCCGGAGACCCAGGCGTGGAGCAGGCAGTCGGTGCGGTTCTTCGTGATTGCGGTCCTGTTCGTCATTTTCGACGTGGAAACGATCTTCCTGTTCCCCTGGGCTGTGAAATACGGTGTGCTGGGACTGTTCGGATTCATCGAGATGGGAATCTTTCTCCTGATCCTGGTGGTCGGGTACATCTACGCCTGGAGAAAGGGAGCCTTGCAATGGGCCTGAGCCGGGAACTGACCGAGGGCGAGCATCCCGCGATCCTCGTAACCAAGATCGAATCGGTGCTCAACTGGGCCCGGAAATCGTCGCTGTGGCCGATGACCTTCGGGCTGGCCTGTTGCGCCATCGAAATGATGGCCGCCGGTGCATCGAGGTTCGACATGGACCGCTTCGGGGCCGGCATCTTCCGAGCAACGCCGCGACAGGCCGATCTGATCATCGTATCCGGCTCGGTGACCGAGAAGATGGCGCCGGTGCTTCGCCGCCTGTACGACCAGATGCCCGAACCGAAGTGGGTCATGTCCATGGGGATCTGTTCCACCGCCGGAGGCCCTTTCCCGACGTACAGCCATGTTCAGGGGGTGGAAAATGTGGTTCCGGTGGATGTCTACATCCCCGGTTGCCCGCCCCGGCCCGAAGCGTTGTTCTACGGGCTGCTGATGCTGCAGGACAAGATCGATCGCATGAAGTACTCGAAATAGGACGGCATTCGATATGTCCACCACTGAACCGCCTGAAGAGAACGGAACCATAGACATCCCGACATCCGGAGCGCTGGACCGCCTCATGGAGGCGATGCCCGACGCCGTGGAATCCTCGGAGTTCCAGCACGGTGCGCCGGTGGTCCGGCTGCTCCCCGCCAGGCTGGTGGAGGCGATGACCTTTCTAAGGGACGACCCTGCGTGCCGCTTCGGCCTGTTGTCCAACCTGTGCGGCATGGATCTCTGTCTCACCCGGACCGATGGCCCCCGGTTCGACGTGGTCTACCACCTTTACAGTGTGGAGCACTGCCACGTCATGACTGTGAAGACCGGCGTGGCGGAAGGTGGTGAAGCGCCTTCGGTGACCGGCGTATGGCTCACCGCCAACTGGCACGAACGGGAGGCGTACGACATGTTCGGGATCGGCTTCACGGGCCATCCGGATCTCCGCCGTATCCTGATGCCGGATGAGTTCGACGCCTTCCCGCTGCGCAAGGACTTCCCCCTGGAAGGACGGGAAAAAGATCACGGCTACTGGCGACAGCCAGGTGACGGCGGCGGCGACACCTACGTCGCGGAACAGCCGGAGAAATAGAGATGCTGGGTACAAAAGAACTGGAAATCAACCTCGGTCCCCAACACCCCAGCACCCACGGCGTTCTCCGGGTGAAACTGAAGCTGGACGGCGAAACCATCGTGGACGCCGACCCGGTGATCGGATATCTCCACCGGGGCATTGAAAAACTGGGCGAGAACCGCAACTACATCCAGACCGAGGTCTACACCGATCGGATGGATTACGTCGCCGCGGTGAACGAGAACCTGGTCTACATCGAAGCGGTGGAACGGCTCCTGGGAGTGCAAGCGTCTCCAAGGGCCCAGTACATGCGGGTGATCCTGGCCGAGTTCCAGCGCATCGCAAGCCACCTGGTCTGGCTGGCCACCCATGCGCTGGATATCGGGGCGATGACGGTGTTCCTGTACTGTTTCCGGGAACGGGAGGCGATCCTGGACCTGATCGAGGGTTACTGCGGCGCCCGGCTGACCACCAACGCGATTCGGACCGGCGGCATGCGCCTCGATTTTCCGGAAGGCTGGACTGACAAGGCCCGCGCGTTCTGCGACGAGTTCCCCGCCAACCTCAAGGATTACGACATCCTGCTCAAATCCAACAGGATCTGGATGGGCCGGACCAAGGACATCGGAGTCATTTCCGGTGAGAAGGCGCTGTCCTACGGGCTCACCGGACCCTGTCTGAGGGCTTCCGGCGTGAACTACGACGTCCGCAAGGCGATGCCGTACGAGGTCTATTCCGAAATGGAGTTCGACGTTCCCCTCGGTTCGGTGGGGGACACCTACGATCGCTACCTTGTGCGCCTGGAAGAGATGCGCCAGAGCAGGCTGATCATTCTGCAGGCGATGGACAAGATGCCGGAAGGCCCGGTGATGAACAAGGTGCCGAAGCGGATCAAGCCTCCGGCAGGGGAGGTCTACGTGGTCAACGAGGGGCCCCGTGGTGAGCTGGGGGTCTACCTGGTCAGCGACGGCACCGACACCGCCGCCCGTTGCCGGTTCAAGTCGCCCTGCTTCGTCAACATGCAGGCGCTTCCTGAGCTGGCCAAGGGGCACATGGTGGCGGACATCGTCGCCCTCATCGGGACGCTGGATATCGTACTGGGCTGTATAGACCGCTGATGGCAAGCGGAAACGCCGGGGACATGGCATGAGCGAACAATTTGTACAGTACCTGGTGGTCCCGATGGTGCAGATTGCAGCCATCGTAGGGGTCATGCTGTTGTGCGTGATGTACCTGGTGCTGTGGGAGAGGAAGCTGATCGCCTTCATGCAGGTCCGCATGGGGCCGATGCGGGTCGGGTACCACGGCCTGTTGCAGCCTGTTGGCCGACGTGTTCAAGCTGCTGCTCAAGGAAGACGTGGTGCCCCGGGCGGCGGACCGCTGGGTGCATCTGGTCTCGCCGATGATCCTGATAATCCCGGCCCTGGCCTGTTTCGCGGTCATCCCCTTTACCGGGATGACCTTTGAAGTAGACGCGTTTACGATTCCATGGATCAACGTAGCGGTACCTGCCACTACCGTTTCATCGTGGGTCGCCGACGTGAACGTCGGCCTGTTGTATTTCCTGGCGATCTCCAGTCTCGGCGTCTACGGCCTGGTGTTGGCAGGCTGGTCTTCCAACTCCAAGTATTCCCTGCTCGGCTCGCTGCGGTCCGCCGCCCAGATGATCTCCTACGAGGTGCCGCTGGGACTTTCCATCGTGGCGATCCTGATGCTGTCCGGAACCGCATCCCTGGTGGGGATCGTGGAAGCCCAGCGGGAGAGCGGGGCCTGGTTCCTGTTCAATCCGATTTACCCCCAGTTCATCGGCCTGTTTCTCTATTTCATCGCCGCGGTGGCGGAGACCAACCGGGCGCCGTTCGATCTGCCGGAAGCGGAGACCGAACTGGTGGCAGGGTTCCATACCGAATATTCGGGGATGAAGTTCGCCTTCATGTTCCTGGCCGAATACCTCAACATGATCCTGGCGAGCCTGATCGTGGCGATCCTGTTCCTGGGCGGCTGGATGCCGATCACCTTCGGGATCCCCGGGCTAAACGAACTTTTCTCGAACTTCCTGCCGTTCCTGGGTGAAGCCGGTGCCGCTATTACCGGGTTCCTGTGGCTCGCGGTGAAGGTGTTCGGAATCCTCACCCTTTACTTATGGTTGCGGGCGACATTTCCCCGCTACCGTTACGACCAGTTGATGAACCTCGGCTGGAAGTGGCTGATCCCTCTCGGTTTGGTTCATGTGATGGTGACTGCGCTGCTCATGCTGCTCCGCGGCTGAGTTCCGGAGGATAGAATGTCGGTAGTTGTACGACCTGAACTTCCCCTCTGGAAAAGGCTCCTGCTGGTGGAGCTCCTCGAGGGCATGATGGTGACGTTCAAGCACTGGTGGCGGAAGCCCACCACCGAGCAGTACCCGAAGGAACGCCCCGAGATCATGCCCAGGTTCCGGGGCATCCCGAAGCTGCAGAACCATCCTGACGTGGAAGGGATCCTGTGCATCGCCTGCAACCAGTGCTCCATCATCTGCCCCGATGACTGCATTACGGTCATAGCCGAACCCCGGACCACCGGCAAGGGCAAGCAGGCCAAGGTCTTCATTCTGGATTATGAACGCTGCTGCGTGTGTGGCCTGTGTGAAGAGGTTTGCCCCACCAAGCCGGTCCCGGCGATCTTCATGTCCCATGAGTATGAACTGGCGCGCTACAAGCGGGTCGATCTTATGAACGACATGCAGCAATTGTACGATCCGCAACCGGCCAAGGAGTACCTGAAATGACCGAGGTCTCCCTACTACTCTTCATGGCGTTCGCCGCCGTCGGCCTGTTCGCCGCCGTCATGACCGTGACCCGGACCCAGCCGGTGCACAGCGCCCTGTACCTTGTGTTGACGCTGTTCTCGGTGGCGGCGATATACGTCATACTCCATGCCGAGTTCCTTGCTGTGGTACAGGTTCTGGTTTACGCAGGCGGCATCATGGTGCTGTTCCTGTTCGTGATTTTCCTTGTGCAGCCGCCGGTTCCCGGGGAGCCCCGCTGGCACAGGCACCGCGACGTTCTGCTTTCTTCCGTACTGGCCATCGTCCTGGCCGGTGCTCTGGCGTTTCATCTGCTGGGACCCGGGAGCGGCGAGGTTGGACACGCGGGGGCCGTCCTGGAAAGCGGGAACATGGAGCAGGTCTCCATGACCCTGTTCCGCTATTACATCCTGCCGTTCGAAACCGTATCGATCCTGCTGCTGGTGGCCATGATCGGCGCCATCGCCTTTGCTCGGAAGGGGGAGGGCGCCTGATGTTGACCACGACCCACGTGATGATCTTCAGCCTGCTCCTGTTCGGTGTCGGGGTGTTCGGCGTCCTTACCCGGCGGAACATCCTGATCGTGCTCATGAGTCTGGAACTGGTCCTGAACGCCGCAAACCTGAATTTCGTTGCGTTCGCCTGGGCCCACCCGAGTATCAACGGCCAGGTTTTCGCCCTGTTCGTCATCTGCGTAGCCGCGGGTGAGGTTGCGGTGGGACTGGCAATCCTGATCACGCTTTTCAGGAACCGGAATTCGGTCAACATCGACGATTTCCACATCATGAAGGGATAACGGGGTACCGCCCATGCTCGATCTCATCTGGCTTATCCCGCTGATCCCGCTGGCTGGCGTGCTGATCAACGGTTTCTTCGGCCGCAGGATGCCTCTGAAGGCGGTGGGCGCCATCGCCTGCGTCACGGTGTTGGCCGCGCTGCTGCTTTCCGTCGGAGCGGTGGTGGAACTGGCCGGCCTTGAGGCCGGACACGACGGCCACGGCGCACGAATCCACGAAGTCGTCCTGGGCGACTGGATACCGCTGAACGCCTTCCCGATCTCATGGGAGTTCTCCCTCGATCCTCTGGGTGCGGTCCTGCTGCTGGTGGTCACCGGGGTCGGCTTCCTGATACACATCTACAGCATCGGCTACATGTCCCACGAGAAGGACTACGCCCGGTTCTTTACCTACATGAACCTGTTTATGGGGATGATGCTGACCCTGGTGCTGGCCGGCAACATGATGGTGATGTTCGTAGGATGGGAGGGGGTGGGGCTGTGCTCCTATCTCCTGATCGGGTTCTACTACGACAAGCCGTTCGACACCCGCAGCGGACTGACCTGCGCCGACGCCGGCCGCAAGGCGTTCATCACCAACCGCATCGGCGACTTCGCATTCCTGATCGGTGTGCTGTACCTGGCGTTGAACTTCGGGACCCTCACCTTCAGTGAGATCTCGGAAAAGATCGCCCACGCCGGCCCGGGAGCCCACGGCCTGCTGGTGGCGGTGGGGATCCTGCTGTTTCTGGGAGCGTGCGGCAAGTCGGCCCAGATCCCGCTGTACGTCTGGCTGCCCGACGCCATGGCCGGCCCGACCCCGGTCTCGGCCCTGATCCACGCAGCTACCATGGTGACCGCCGGCGTCTACATGGTCGCCCGCATGTCCGCGCTGTACGCCCAGGCTCCCGAGGCGATGGCGGTGATTGCGGCGGTGGGCGCCCTGACGGCGATCTTCGCGGCGATTATGGGTACTGCCGCCACAGATATAAAGAAGGTGCTGGCGTACTCCACCGTCAGCCAGTTGGGTTACATGTTCGCCGCCTGCGGCGTCGGCGCCTATGTCGCCGGCATCTTCCATCTCATGACCCACGCCTTCTTCAAGGCGCTGCTGTTCCTCGGAGCCGGTTCGGTGATCCACGGCATGAACGGCGAGCAGGACATCACGAAGATGGGCGGGCTCAAGAAGAAGATGCCACGGACATACTGGACGTTCCTGGTTGCGACCCTGGCCATCGCCGGAATCCCCGTTCTCGCAGGCTTCTTCTCAAAGGACGAAATCCTGTGGGGTGCCTGGTCCTCCGGTAACAAGATGATCTGGATGACCCTGGCCGGCGCAGCAGGCCTGACGGCCTTTTACATGTTCCGGCTTGTCTATCTGACATTCTGGGGGAAATTCAGAGGCGGTGACGAGGCCGAATCCCATGTCCATGAATCCAACAACCTGATGACCGTCCCTCTGATGGTTCTGGCCGGGTTGGCGATCGTAGGCGGCTGGGTCGGTTTCCCCAACAGTTTCCTGAAAGACGCACCGTTCATCCATTCCTTCCACCACTGGTTGGCCCCGGCGATAGCCGTCCCCCACGGCGGCGGGCACGGGGAGGAAGCAGCGCACTCGGCCGGCGTGGAATTCGGGCTGATGGCGTTGGCGGTCGGAATCGCCCTGATCGGCATTTTCATGGCTGTCCAGATCTACAAGCGCAGCGAACTGCCGCAGAAGATCGCCGACACACTGGGGCCGGTCTACAAGCTGGTCCGCAACCTGTTCTGGGTTGATGAACTGTACGGCCTGGTGATCCTGCGGCCGTTTTACGCCGTGTGCCGGGGATTCCGCTGGGTGGACGTCCATGTGGTGGACGGCCTGGTCAACGGCACCCGCAACGCCACCCTGGGGCTGTCCTACATTTCCAACCTCCACGACCGCGTCGTGGTGGACGGCCTGGTCAACCTGACCGGCTGGGTTACCACCTGGTTCCACAGAATGCTCAGCCGGGTGCAAACCGGCATGATCCAGACGTACCTGAGCGTGATGCTCCTGGGCGCTTTTTTCCTGATCGCTTATTACACGCTGGCGGGGTAGCCCTTTGCGAACCGTGAGGTCTTGAACGATGAACCCATTCGGTGATCAACTTCTCAACGTCATCACATTCGTGCCGCTGGCCGGTGCGCTGGTCCTTCTGCTCCTCCCGAAGGAGAAGAACGATCTGATCGCCCGGCTCGCCACTGCGTTCGCCGGCCTGGGGGTGTTGGTCAGCCTGCCGCTGTGGTTCGGCTGGCAGGGCGCTCCCACCGACGGGCACGGGTTCCGGTTCGTGTTCGAGACGGACTGGATCCCGTCGCTCGGCGCGAAGTACATCGTCGGCGTGGACGGTATTTCGATGCTGCTGGTGCTGCTGACCACCATTCTGGGATTCATCTCCATCCTGTCGGCCTGGACGGCTATCCAGACCCGGGTCAAGGAGTTCTACGTCTTCATGCTGATCCTGCAGACCGGCATGATCGGTGTGTTCGTCAGTCTCGACCTGTTCCTGTTCTACATCTTCTGGGAAGTGATGCTGGTGCCGATGTATTTCATCATCGGGGTCTGGGGCGGCAAGCGCAAGCTGTACGCCGCGGTCAAGTTCTTCCTGTACACCCTGTTCGGTTCGGTTCTGATGCTGCTGGGGATCATCGCGCTGTACTTCTACCATCAGAAGGTCACCGGCGTGTTCACCTTCGATATACGGCTCCTGCAGGCGATGGGTGCATGGACCGGCTGGTTCGACCTGCAGTGCTGGATCTGGCTGGCGTTCTTCCTGGGGTTCGCCATCAAGGTGCCGATGTTCCCGTTCCATACATGGTTGCCAGACGCTCACGTGGAGGCGCCTACCGCCGGATCGGTGATCCTGGCGGCCGTTCTGCTGAAAATGGGGACCTACGGCTTTGTGCGGTTCAGCCTCCCGATGATGCCTGAGGCGACGAAACACTACCTGCCATGGGCCTTGACGCTCTGTGTCATCGGAATCATCTACGGCGCCATGGTCGCCATGGTGCAGAAGGACTGGAAGAAGCTGGTGGCGTACTCCTCGGTCAGCCACCTCGGTTTCTGCATGATCGGAATCTTTGCACTGACCGCCGACGGCATCACCGGCGGTGTGCTGCAGATGCTGAACCACGGCCTGGCCACCGGCGCCCTGTTCCTCATCGTCGGGCTGGTCTACGAGCGGCGGCACACTCGTGAGATTTCCGAGTACGGCGGTTTGTGGAAGGTCATGCCGGTATTCGCCGTTCTGTTCATGATCATGATGCTGTCCTCCATCGGGATGCCGGGCATCCCCGGGAACGGTTTCATCGGGGAGTTCACGGTGCTCATGGGCGTGTTCGCACTGCCCCAGAAGTTCTGGGCCGTCCTGGCCGCCACAGGGATCGTGCTCGGAGCGGCGTACATGCTGTGGCTGTACCAGCGCACCATGTTCGGCAAGCTGACCAACGAGAGCAACAAGAACCTCAAGGACCTGAACCTGCGCGAGATCATGACCCTGGTGCCGCTGGTGCTGCTCAGCTTCTGGATCGGTCTGTATCCGAAACCGTTCTTCAACATCCTGGAGGAGCCGGTGAACAAGCTGGTGGCCCAGGTGGAACAAACCTGGCAATACCCGGATGACGTCAAATCACTGGCCGGAGATGAAATCCTGAGCAAGCTCCCCGACCTGGGAGCGACGTTGCCTGAAGAAGAAGGGAACGAGGTGCACTGATGGCCGCGTTCGACCCGGCGGTCTTTATAGAGAACCTGGCCTGGATGAGGCCGGAACTGATCCTGGCGGGATACGGCCTGGTGCTGCTCCTCGCCGCCGTCACGATTCCCCGGGAACTGAAGAACATCGGCGGGTGGCTCACGCTGGCGGTGTTCGCTACCGCCACATGGCAGGTGACGGCCCAGTTGTCTGCGGGGCTGGGAGGCTCGGTAGCCTCCGCAGGAGCATTCGCCGACGCCTCCGGCAATCCGGCGTTTGTAGTGGACGGCTTCTCCATAGTGTTCAAGTTGATCTTCCTGCTGGGCGGGGCGTTCACCGTGCTGATGTCCATGCGCTACCCGGATACCGACGGCAAGGATTTTGCCGAGTTCCTGACCCTGGTCGTGTTCTCGCTGTTCGGCATGATGTTCCTGGCTTCCGGGACCGACCTGATCACCATCTACATCGGCCTCGAGACCATGGCCCTGGCGGGATACCTGCTGGTCGGGTTCCGGGTGAAGGAGAAACGAGCCAACGAAGGGGCGGTGAAGTACTTCATCCTGGGCGCCCTCGCTTCCGGGATCCTGCTGTACGGCATCTCCTTGGTGTACGGCGCCACCGGATCGATCAACCTGCATGGCATCGCCGCCGCCATCGCCGCCGGCGAGGTCGGGTCTGTGCCGTTCCTGGGGGTCGGTATCGTTCTCATGCTGGTTGCCATGGGGTTCAAGGTTGCGGCGGTTCCGTTCCATATGTGGGCGCCGGACGCCTACGAGGGTGCGACGACGCCGGCCACCTCGTTCCTGGCCACTGCCGCCAAGGCCGGCGCCTTCGCCATGCTGCTGCGGGTGTTCATCACGGCGTTCGGCGACCGGGGCGCGGACTGGGTGCCTCTGATGATCCTCCTGGCTGCCGCCTCCATGACCGTGGGGAATATCGCCGCCCTGCGGCAGGACAACGTCAAGCGCATGCTGGCGTTCTCCTCCATCGGCCACGCAGGCTACGTCCTCATGGGGTTGATTGCCGTCGGCCTCTGCGGACGGTGACGCAGCACTCCGGGCCCACGGCCTGATCGCGGTAGCGCTGTATCTGCTGGTCTACACCTTCGCCAACGCCGGCGCCTTCGCCCTGGTCGCCCTGCTCCGGAAAAACGGTCAGCCGGGAGAGATGCTGGAGGATTTCAACGGTCTGGTGAAGCGTCATCCCGCCGCCTCGGTGGCCATGCTGCTTTTCCTGCTCTCTCTGGCAGGCATCCCCTGCACCGCCGGATTCATCGGGAAATGGTGGCTGTTCGGTGCGGCCATCCGGGTCAATCTGGCCTGGCTGGCGGTTGTTGCCGTGCTCAACAGCGTGGTTTCCCTGTACTACTACGCCCGTGTCATGGTGGCAATTTTTATCCGGGAGGGGGACGGGGAAGGGAAAATCAACGTCCCGTTGCCGCTGTATGTAGCCATCGGCGCGGCCGGTCTGTTCACCCTTCTGATCGGCGTCTACCCGCAGCCGTTTATCCGGCTGGCACGGTTCGCCGTTGCGATGCTGGGGGTCTGATCCGGGGAATTATTGGCCGGTCTTGATGCCGAATCCCGCAACCCCTGCTAAAGTAGCGAATCCGGAACGGTCCGGGGTCTGGGCGGCCAGATCGCCTGGAAGCCTAATCCCTTGATAGACAACGGTTTCTGTGTCAGGTTCGGTGCGTGATGCCGGACGATGAGCAAGGCGGAAAAGCCAGGTCACCCCTGGCCCTGGCAGGGCTGGGGCTGGAACTGGCGGTAACCGTGATCCTGACCGCCGCAGGGGGACGCTGGCTCGACCGCCTGTGGGGAACGGAGCCGTGGCTACTGGTCCTGGGCGCGACCTTAGGGCTGGTGTTGGCCATGTACAACCTCATTCGCAGGGTGAGGCGGGAGGAAGAGAAGGAGCCCGATGCCGATCGCTGAGCACAAGCAGTTCGTATTCCTGGCAACCCTTCTGTCTCTTACGCCGGTGGTCTCTCTGCCGTGGGCGACCCAGGTGTTCGGTGCGGTGCTGCCCTGGGCTCTGGGCGGATGGCTGCTGCTGGCACTGGCCGGCGTCATCAGCGGCGGTTGGCTGGTCTCCCGCCACGGCAGGCAGGGCAACAGCTTCCTGGGAGCGCTGGTGGGCGGCATGCTGGTGCGGATGACCCTTACCGCCCTGGGAATGGGAGCGGCCATGGCCGCCGGCAAACCGGCGATGTGGGCGTTCGCCGGCGGCGCGGTGGCAGGGTTCCTGCCGGTGATGCTGTTCGAGTTGGTCTGGTTCTACCGGGCGTCGCGGGACGACGCTGCCCGGGTCTGAAGGAGCGCGGTTCATGACCGGAGCCGAACAGCAGGCGGCCACTGACAATCTTGCGCATGTGGCGGAGTCCGCCGAGGAAGAGTTCAACGTCAGCGCTTCCATTATCCACCACATCATGGACTCGAAAGAGATCCCGATCCCGTTCACCCACGCCTCGATCCCGCTGCCGGAGATCTATCTGTTCGGCCAGGATTTTTCCATCACCATGCATGTGGTGATGATGTGGATCGCGGCGGTGCTGCTGTTGGCCGTCTTCGGCCTCGCGGCGCGCCGGATCCATGATCCGGTTCCCCGGGGAATCCGCAACGCCATGGAAATGATGATGGTGTTCGTGCGGGACGAGATCGCAAGAAAATCCATCGGCGAAGGAGCGGACCGGTTCGTCGGCTACCTTATGACCACCTTTTTCTTCATTCTGACCTGCAATCTGCTCGGCCTGATCCCGGGCATGGCCACCGCAACAGGGAACATCTCGGTCACCGCAGGTCTTGCCCTCGTGGCGTTCATCATGATCCAGGGGAGCGGCATTCGGAAGTTCGGCCTGGTGGGGCACTACAGGCACCTTGCCCCGGCCGGTCTGCCCGGCTGGTTGAAGCCGCTCATGGTGTTCGTCGAGTTCCTGGGAATGCTGATCAAGCCGTTCTCCCTCTGCATTCGACTGTTCGCCAACATGATGGCCGGCCACGTGGTCATCCTTGCCCTGATCTCCCTGATCTTCATTCTGGGAACCATCTGGGTTGCGCCGGTCTCCGTGGCGTTCGCGCTGTTCATCTACCTGCTGGAACTGCTGGTTTCGTTCATTCAGGCCTTCATCTTCACCATGCTGACGGCCCAGTTCATCGGAATGTCGGTTCACCCGCATTGATCAGGCTAAACCCAAGTTCAAGATTTTGAAGTCAAGGAGGATTGAGGAAATGGAAGGACTCGTTTTCATCGGCGCCGGTCTCGGAGCAGGTCTCGCCATCCTGGGTGGTGGTCTCGGTATCGGACGTCTTGCCGCTTCCGCCATGGAAGGGATCTCCCGCCAGCCCCAGTCGGCGGGCAATATCCAGACAGCCATGCTGATCGCCGCGGCGCTGATCGAGGGTGTCACCTTCCTGGCGCTGGTGATCTGCTTCCTGATGCTGCCCTGAGGGCGGGCGAAAGGCGATGAATCCTATGACGCCCAATCGCATAGCGGGCGGACTGTTGCTTGTGTTGGGCACAGCCGTTCCGGCGCTGGCCTCCTCCGACGGCGGAGGTGGCGCCAAGGCTCTCATGGAGCCGCACATCGGGACGATCTTCTGGACGCTGATCACGTTCATCGTACTGGCCGTTCTTTTGGGGAAGGTTGCCTGGAAACCGCTTCTTAGCGCCCTCGATGCCCGGGAGAACTCCATCGAGGACAGCCTGGACCAGGCGAAGAACGAACGGGAACAGGCACGTGTGCTGCTGGAAGAGCACAAGGCCCTGATCGCCAAGGCGCACCGGGAGCGTGCGGACGCGTTGACCAAGACGGAGCAGGAGGCCGAGCGGCTCAAAAGCGGCATCCTGGACGAGGCCAGACAGCAGCGGGAGAAGCTGCTGGCCCAGTCCAGGGAGCAGGTGGAGGCCGGCCTCAAGCAGGCCAAGGCGGAGCTGAGAGGGTTCGCCGTGGACCTGGCGATCCAGGCCGCCACCAAGCTGCTTGAGAAGAACGTGGACGACGCGAGCCAGAGGAAGCTGGTGGAAGACCATCTGGCCGATCTGGAGCGGAACCCCGGCCAGCAGTCCTGACGATGCGCACCATCGAAATCAGATCCGGCAACCCTGCTCCGGAGCGTTGCCCGGTACATTTGGGGCGGTCGGCGCCGGTCCGGCTGGCGCAGGACCTGGCCCGGGCCGGTCACGGCCGGACGGTTCTGATTTCCGATTCCGAAGTAGCCGCGCTCCACGCAGGATCCCTTGTGGACATCGCCGCCGACGCCGGTATCCCATTGGACCTCCTGACCTTCCCTGCCGGTGAACGGTTCAAGATCAGGGAAACCAAGGCGGAACTGGAAGATCGCATGGCCGCTCTTAAGGTCGGCCGGGATGGAGCGATCGTCTCTTTAGGTGGAGGCGTTACCTGTGACCTGGCCGGTTTCCTGGCAGGCACATGGAACCGCGGCATTCCGGTTTATCAGGTCCCGACCTCCCTCATCGCCATGGCCGATGCCGCCATAGGCGGGAAGACCGCGGTGGACCTCCCGGGAGCGAAAAACCAGATCGGCCTGTTCCACACACCTGCCGGCATCTACATTGATCCGTCCTACCTGGCGACACTGCCACCGGACCGGTTGCGGTGCGGTCTGGCGGAGGTGATCAAATACGGCGTTATCGCCGATCCCGGGATCCTGACCATTCTGGAGGACGATCTCCCGGCTGTCCTGGAACTGGATCCGTCGGTGGTGCCGGATCTCCTGCTGGCGTGTGTGCGGATCAAGGCGACGGTGGTGGAGGAGGATCCGCTGGAGGCGGGACGGCGTGCGGTTCTGAACTTCGGCCATACGGTGGCCCACGCTCTGGAGGCGGCGGCCGGCTACACCGTCGACCACGGAGAGGCGGTGGCTGTCGGCATGGTAGTGGAGGGCAGGCTGGCGACGGAGATCACCGGATTCCCGCCGGAGGAACTGCACCGGCTGGAGCGACTGCTGGTCGCGGCCGGTCTGCCTGTGCGGGTCCCGCGCGGCATCGATCCGGACCGGATCGTGCATGCGGCCGGGGCGGACAAGAAGAACCGGGAAGGGGAGGTACGCTGCGCGTTGCCGGTCCGCCTGGGGGAAATGATCGCCGGACCGGACCCGGCCGTCACCGTGACGATTCCGGCTCTCGCCGCTGCTCTTGCGGCGGATTGACTTCCCATCTGTCCGGGTTTACCTTGGGCGCCGAACCTAAACTCAATAATCCGAACGGTTTGAGCAGGGAACTACCTAGTGGCGAAAACACCGGTTATCGGGCGCTACCAGATACTGAAGGAACTGGGCCGCGGCGCCATGGGCCGGGTGTTCCTGGCCCTTGATCCTGAGATCCAGCGCAAAGTCGCCATCAAGACGATCCAGGTGTTCGCCTCCCTTCCGGAAGCGGAGCGGGGCGAGGCCCGGGAACGATTCATCCGGGAGGCTCAGGCGGCGGGCAAGTTGCTGCACCCCGGCATCGTTACCCTGTTCGACATCGGCGAGCGCCACGGGACTCCGTTCCTGACCATGGAGTATGTGGAGGGATCGACCCTCAGCCGGCACTGTCGGAGCGGTGACCTGCTGCCGGTGGATGCGGTGCTGGAGATTATACGCCAGGCGGCGGAAGCCCTCGATTTCGCCCATAAGGCCGGCATCGTCCACCGGGACATCAAGCCGGCCAACCTGATGCTGGTGGGCGGGACCACGGTAAAGATCATGGACTTCGGGCTGGCCAAAGGGCCGGCGACCCAGGTAACCACCGACGGTACGTTGCTTGGCACCCCCGGCTACATGTCGCCGGAGCAGATCCGCGGCGGGATGGTGGACGGCCGGTCCGACCTGTTTTCCCTGGGGTGTGTGCTGTACGAAATGCTCACCGGCCGGAAGGCGTTTGACGGCGATTCCATCTCGTCGGTGGTTTACCGGGTGGTCCACGAAGATCCGCAGGATCCTGCCGGTTCGGGAGACCGGGTCGGCTCCGGCCTGGCCGCGTTCCTCATGAGCACACTCTCCAAGGACCCTGCGGAACGGCCGGCCACCGGCCAGGAGTTCGCCCACCGGCTCAAGGAGTTCGCTGCGGAGGAGAACGGTGCGGCCGCTCCGGCCGGCAATCTGATGACCGGGGAGCCGCCGGAAGGTCCGGAGCAGGAGGCGGAACTGCCGCCGCCGGTACACGCCCACAGGAAGAGGACACGGTCCGGCAGGAAACCTTTCGGTCTGGTGGCGGCAACCCTGCTGGTGGTCCTGGCGGTGGCAGGATGGTTCTACCGGGAAGATCTGAAAGAGCACTGGGACGAGTGGTCCGGCGCCTGGCGGGCTGCCCCTGCAGCGCAGCCGCTGTTCTACGACGCGACGGTGCGGACCGAACCGGAAGGACTGGTGGTTATGCTGGACGGCGAGCCGCTGCAAGGGGACCAGGTCCATTTCCCGGCTGCCGCTCCCCACGGGACGCTGACATCCGAACTGGAGTGCCGCACGGTAACCCATGGCCTGGACCCGCTGGACGCCGGAGGGGATATCGCCCTGGTATTCGATCCGGTCCGACTCGAACTGGCGGTTCCGGTCCCGGTGGAAGGAGCGCGGCTGAAACTGAACGGCAAGGATCTGGGGGCCGCTCCCGGTGATATCGAACTGGACCTGTGCCGGGAGAACCGTCTCGAGTTTCTGGCCCAGGGGTATTTCCCCCTGGAACGGATCATCCCGGCTGCGGCGACGCCGCTGGAGGCCCGATCAGCGATGTCGGCGGTCACCATGGAACGGATCCCCACCGGCACACTGATCCTTCCCGAGCCGGGCTACCCCCTGACAGTACGGATCGACGGCAGGAGCCTTGCGCCGTCCGGTAACCGCCTGGAGATCGAACAGGGGGAACACCGGGTCCGGATCACCAACGACCGGTACTGGATCGATCACTCCGCCCGGGTGGAAATCGAGGCGGGGGAGGTTCACCAACCGTTCCGTTCCCTCCCAGGGCTGGCCGAGTTGAGTGTGCTGGCCTATCCACCCAACTGCCGGATCCTTTTGCGCAAGGGGAGTGGGGACAGTTGGAAATTCTTGAAAAATACTCCGCTCACCGGGTACAAGATCGCCGCCGGAGACTATCATCTTCGTGTACAGCTGGTTTCTACCGGTGAGTTGCGCGAACAGGACATCAGGCTGAAGACCGGCGCTAATCCCCCTGTCCGGGTGTCGTTTGGAGGAAATTGATGCGGAAGGTAAGAGCCGTTCCCGCATTGCTGCTGACGGCGGTACTGGCGGTTGCCGTGTGGACGGCGCCCGCTGTGATTGCCGACGAGAAGGCTGCCGCCAGGCAGTACCGGGTTGCCCGCCGGCTGGCGGCGGAAAAGTCGCCGGACGCCGCCGCCGCCCTTCGGAAGGTGGTGGAGCTGGCTCCCGGGGGGCCGTTGGCCGATGATGCTCTTCTTGAAGAGGGGATTCTGGCCGGTGCGCCGGCCTGGCCTGCGGAGCTCGGTCTTCTCACCGGTGTAGGGACGGCGCGCGCAGCCGCCATCCTCCGAACGGTTACGGAGGAGCATGCGCAGGGCGACCGGGTCCACGAGGCCCGGTACCGGTGGGCGCTGCTGAAAATGGAGCCGGTGAGTGGCCAGGACCTTTCCGGCGCCCGGCTGGAACTGCTGACGGTGGCCAACGACCGCTCCGCCGGGATCTGGGCGGCCCGGGCTCGATACGTTGCGAGCTGGATCGACAGGGTGACCGGTCATGATCAGCGCGCCCGGGACAGCCTGGAGCGGATCAGGATCGATCATCCCGCCACGGCGGAAGGTGTGCTGGCCCGGATCGGCCTTGCGCAGATGGCTGTCCAGGATGGGAATTTCGGCAGGGCGATGATCCTGCTCCAGGAAAACGGGCCGTTGCTGGCCCGGGCGGAGATCGCCAGCCGGCTGCCGGCCTCCGGCCGAAGGACGGGTGAGGCGGTTCGGTCGGTGGCGGCCCGGTCTTTCCTCATGCAACTGGCCGGTGACAGCCGCTGGAAATTGGTCGCCGATACATTTCCAGGCGGCGGTATCAGGTCGGTGACCGGGTTCGCAGCCGATCCCGCCTCCGGCAGCGTCCTTACCGACCGCAAGACCGGCCTGGTGGTGTTATACGACGCCGCCGGCCGGAAGCAGGGCGAGTGGGTGATACCCGGGGCAGGCGCCGCCACTGTGGATCGCCTCGGGCGGATCTGGATCGCGGGAGAGAGCAAGCTGGTGTTGATCCGGAACGATGTTGTGGAGACCATTGCCGACCTCGGTTTGTTCAGTGCTCCCCGGGCGATAGCAGCAGATACCCTCGGCACGATCTGGTTGCTGGATCGCAAGGGCATGAAGATCGCCCGCCTGCCCCCGGGCGCTGCGAAGTTGGAGCCGGCCTGGCAGGGGGAGGACCGCCTCTCCACGATTGTCTGGGACGGCCGGCGGATGCTCGCACTGGATTCCCGGGGTCGCAGGGTGGTGGAGGTACGGGAGGCGAACCAGATCAGGACCGTGGCGGCCGGACTATTCGAAAAGCCGGTGGGCCTGGGGTCGGATCTGCTCGGGCGGTTCGCCGTACTGGATGACAGGACGAAAACGGTTAGCCTGTTCGGTAGCGACGGTGCCAGACTGGGAGCCTATGCCCTGGGCGCAGCCGGTCCATCGAAGGCTGCCGCACTGGTTATGTACCCTTCAGGCGGTTGCGGTGTCACCGCCTCGTCGGGGGCAACGGTTTACAGGTTCCGATGAAGGGACGCATCTCATGGAGAGGGACGCCTTGAAGAGGTTTTTCAGCACTTGTTTCCTGGGAGCCCTGATCCTGGCGCCGGCCCTGTCTTTCGCCAAGAGTCCGGACACGGGGAACGGCACCGTCGTCGAGATTTTGAGTTCCGTCCGGGACGATCTGATCCAGTTGCGTCTCGAGGAGGCGCTGGCCACCCTGGAAGATCTTCTGGGGCGGACCGACCTCCGGAAACAGGACCGGGCAGAGGCCTGGATCCTGCGGTCCAGGGCCCATGTCGCCTTCGGTGATCTGCATGCGGCGATAGACGATTACCGGGAGGTGTTGAGCCTCCGGCCCGGTTTCCGGCCGGAGAGCAGTCTGGTGACTCCCGAGGCCGAGAAGCGGTTCAACCAGCTGCGGGCCGAGATGATCAGCACCCTGAAACTGGATATCCAGCCTGCCGATGCGGTCCTGATTATCGACGGGGAAATGATCCTGCCGTCCGCCACCGGCACCGTAGCGGTGCTCGCCGGCTCCAGGCGCATCCGCCTTACGAAGCGCGGGTACGATCCCCTGGACGAGGAACTGGACCTGCCGGCAGGCGTGGAGTTCGCCTACCAGCGGCAGCTGTTTCCCAACGCCCGGGATGTGGTTGTCCGATCCTGGATATCCGGGGTCCAGGTTTTCGTGGACGGTGCCGAAGCGGGAGTTACCGCACGCTCCGATGACGTTGACGTTGCTGCTGCAGGATCCCTGGGCGGCGTGCTGGTTATACGGGACATGCCGCTGGGGGAACACCAGTTCGAATTCCACCTCGAATGCCACGTTCCCCAGAGTCTCAAGCGGATGGTCACGGTGGACATCATGGAGCCGACACAGCTGGTGCTCCCCAGGTTCGAACTGGAACGGATCCGGGTCCCGCTGGTTGCCCGGGCCGATTTCACCGGCGCCGAGATCTTCGTGGACGGCCGGAAGGCCGGCGACCTGCAATCCGGGATGATCTATCTATGTCCCGGTGAGCGTTATGTGGAATTCAAGGCCGGCGGCCGTACCGTGCACAGCAGCCGTATCAATGTTCGGGACGGTGAGCCGGTGGAAATTGCGGCCTCCGCCCGCCCGACGGCGATCCTTGCCGGCGCCGATGTGTGGCCCGGCGTACTCCAGGAAGCCGCCACGCGGTTCAGTCTCGCCGATGGAACGGATGCGCCGGTGGATCAGGGCGTGGCTGACCCGACACTTTGGAATCCGGATGACTTCCCGCCGGATGTGGATCTGGTGTTCGCGGTGCTGGAACAGGATGATCTGGGAGGCGGGAGGATGGTCCTGTACAGCCCGGTGCTGGACACGTTCCAGGAACTTACTCCCGAAGGTGTGGACGCCCTCTCAACGCCCCGGCCGGTCTGGCTTGTTCGCGCCCCCGGTATGCGTTTGGCGGACGGATCGGATGGCGGCGGCATCCTGGTGGTAGCGGTCCGGCCGGACAGCCCTGCTGATCGCGCCGGGATCGTGCCGGGAGCAAGGCTGTCAGCGCTGGAAGACCTGGAACTGATCACGGTGCAAGAATACCGGGCGGCTCTTGCCGCCACCGACCCGGAAAAGCCGGTTACCCTGCGGTTCACTGCCGGTGGCGGGGAAGAGGCCGAACCGCTGGAACTGGTAGTCAAGGCGGCGGACTCTCCGTTCCTGGCCGGTGCGGCGTTGCGCGGCCAGTCGCAGGAAGTGATGGCTGCATGGGCGCGGGTGGACGCGGCGGCCTACCCGGACCGCTCCGGCTCCGCACAGGCGAACCTGGCGCTGGTGCTGGCCGAAGCCGGGAATTTCGAGGCGGCGGTGGAGACCTGGAAACGCGTGCGCTGGGGCAACCGTCCGGGAGTGGGCGAGGGGACCCGAGCCTATTATCTCGGCATCTCCCTGGACGGACTGGGCCGGGAGGATGAGGCTGTCCGTGCTTTCCGCCAGGCGTCGGGGTCCGGAGCCACCATCATCTCCGATGACGGCCCGGAGGTAGCACCGGCGGCTCGGGACCACCTGGCGGATCTGGGGGTCAGTGCGGCCGAGGACCGCAACTGAACGGTCAAAATTCCGTCACTCCCGGCTGGTTGGCCAGGGCCAGGTGGCGCAGGGATTCGCGGTTCTCGTGGATCGCCTTGCCGGTCCACATTTCGCTGGTGATCAACTCACCCAGCAGCAGGCGGAAGTCTTCCTTGCGACGGGCCTCCATGGCGCTCCCGAACTCCACCAGGGTGGTCTGAACCTGCCCCGACCGCTGGTCGAGGAGGTTCATCAGTCGCGCTTCCCTCGAATCCAGCGCCTGCTGCAACTGTGACTGGTCCACCAGGTCGACCCCGGCTTCCTGTCCCGGGGACAGGAACAGGCCGGCGGCCAGGCCGGCGGCCAGCAGGACTGTGGCGGCGGCGAACCCGGCGGCGAACATCCGGAACCCTCCCGGCCGTCGCCACCAGTTCCCGGCAGAGGTGACGCCCTCCCTCAGCAGGATCACACCGGGAGGTTCGGGCACGGCGGGGGAGGCATCGGCCAGGGTGTTACGGGCAAGGCCGAGGACGTCCAGTTCCCGGGCGCACGCATCACACGCCGCAAGGTGCCGGTCCAGTTCGGCCAGACGATTCCCGTCGATCTCGCCGTACAATTTTTCCAGAAGATGGTCTCTCCATTTACTACAAGCCATCGCTGCCATCCTTCGCTCGCTGCAGCCCTTCCCGGGCCAATGCGGATTTCAGCCCTTTCAGGCCGTAATACATTCTCGATTTCACCGTGCTCTCCGGGCATCCCAGGAGTTCGGCAATCTCTCGGAACTTCAGGCCCTGAAACTCCTTCAAGACCAGGACCTCCCGTTGGTCATGCGGCAGGCGGGTCAGAGCCTTGCGAACCGTCGAGCGGGTGTCGCTCTCCACCAGCATGCTGTCGGGGGTGACCATGTCCCCCTGAACCATGGCAGGCGCCCGTTCCTCCCTGCCCTTGCCGCCGTCCACCACCACCGCCGACCACCGGACCTTCTTGCGCATATGATCCCGGGTCAGGTTCAGGGCGATCTGGTACATCCAGGTGGAGAATTTTCCCTCCGGACGGAACAGGTTCGATTTGGACAAAATCCTGAGGAAGGTTTCCTGACAGATGTCCTGCGCTTCCTCCCGCCGGGGGAGCATGCGGTAGACGAACCGGAACAGCGGTTTCTCCCAGCGCTGCACCAGCAGGCCGAGGCTGCGGGTGTCGCCTTTCTGGATCGAGGCCAGCAGCGTTTCGTCGGCGATTATGTCCACGGCGGGCAGCCTCCAATCCGGTGCCGTTCCGATCTCCATGATCTCATCCCATTAAACGACCCGCATTTCCATTTGGACGAATCGCAAGGTGGAACGAAGAGTGTTGAGCTTTGTTGGATGTCTGGCGAAAATGGTTAGTGACAAATAATGTCAGTGGCCTTGATTTGGAAGTCACTATTTGTCGTTTTTCTTCCCAATATGTCCGAGAAGAACGGATGTTCTATTCAGGTAATCGAATTTTTACAGACAATATGAATAGTCGAATCAACAGGTTACAAATCAGTAAAACGCATATGCATATATTGGTAAGTATATTGCTCAAAATCTGTATGCCAGACGAGTGCGCTGGGAACGGCGAGATCCGCCTGACTGGGAGAACGCGTGGTGCAAGCGAGTTTACCGAACGCCGGGACCGGGAGGGATGAAGCCCACCGCCTTCTGGACGCCGAGGATGAAATTCGCAGCCTGTGCGGTGAAGTCCTGGAACGGTACGAAGAAACCACCCTCCTGTACCGTTTGGTGGACCGCCTCGGGTCCGTCTTCGGTGAAGACGCTATCGCCACGACAGTCCTGGAAGATGCGGCCCGGGTCCTTGGCGCGGACAAGGCCGAGCTCTGGCTCCGTCGGGATAGCGGGATGGAACTGGTGGCGGCGGTGCCGCCGGCCCACGGCCAACCGGCGGTGGATCGGGCCGGACCCCGGATAGCGATGCTGGATGGGCGACCCTGGATCCAGGAATGCAATGACGGGGTCGTGCCGGAGATCGTCGTCCCGATCCCGGAACCGGAGGGAGATCCTCTGGGAGCGATCGTCCTCACGGGCCGTTCGGATAACCGCAACTACGGCACCGTCGAGATGAAACTCCTCACCGCCCTGGCCACCATGGTCTCGGCTTTCCTGCGAAATCATCGCCTGGCCGCCAAGGCCGGTCTGGCCGATGCCCGGGCGCGGGAGCAGGAGATCGCGCACCAGGTCTACCTTGGGCTTCTGCCGGAACGGGATCCGGAGTTCGAGGGTCTGGATATTTCCGGCGCCTGTATCTCCGCCGACACGGTGGGCGGCGACTATTACGGATACCACAAACTCCCCGACGGCGGTCTTGGGATCTCCATGGCCGACGTAACCGGCCACGGTGTCGGCGCCGCCATGTACATGGCTGCCGTGAAAGGTGTTTTCCAGGCCGAATCCAGGCGGGTGACCTCACCTTCCGATCTGCTGCGACGGGCGAACGAGGCGCTGGAATCGGATTTTTCCAGATCGGATATTTTCGCAACCGCGTTTTTCGCGCATTTCGCACCCGGCGGTTCCCGGTTCGAGTACGCCCTGGGAGGTCACAATCCGCCGATTCTGATCAGGACATGCGGCCGGGTGGAGATGCTGGATCGCGGGGGTATCGCCCTGGGCGTGGTGCCCGATGTGCACTACGAGGAAACCTCCTGCCGGATCGAAGCCGGGGACACCTTGGTGGTTTACACCGATGGGCTTCTGGAAGCCCGGGACCTGGACCGCCGGTTTTACGGACTGGACCGTCTGCGGCAAGTAGCGGTGGCCCATCGCATGGACGGGGCTGAGGATCTCAGGGACCGTGTACTCGAGGATCTCCTGAAGCATACGGCCGGCCGTTCTCCCTCGGACGATGTCACCCTCATCGTCGTGAAGATGCGGTGCAAGCCGGTCCCGCAAGGCGGACCTGATGCCTGAGCGCCGGACGATTCTGATCGTTGATGACGATGCGTTCGTACGCCGGCCTCTGGAGTACATCCTGGAGGCCGAGGGGTTTCGGCCGGTGCTGGCGAGTGACGGTGAGGAGTGTCTCGTCAAGGTCGCCGAGGAGCGTCCGGACCTGATCTTCCTGGACGTGATGATGCCCGGGCGCGACGGTTTCGGCGTGTGCCGCGAACTGAAGAGCAATCCGGACTATTCCGACATCCCGATCATTCTGCTTTCGGCCAGGGGGCAGAAACACGACGAAGCCAAAGGGCTGGCCCTGGGTGCGGAGGAGTTCATGACCAAGCCGTACTCACCATCCGAACTGATACGCCGGGTACGGCAGATCCTTGATGATCGCGAAGCGAAGGGGGAGAACTGATGGCGCTTGAGGCGATGAAACTCGACGATTTCCGGAAGGTCAAGTTGCTGACCCAGCATGACCTGCATTTGAAGATACAGGATGTGGCGGAGGATGTGCTGCGCGCTTCCGCCTCGCCCTCGCCGGACGATCCTAACCGTCCGTGCATTATATCGGCTGCGGATCTGGTCCGGCGAATGGAGCCGTTCCTGGTCTACAACTGATTGGAGCACATCGTTGGCCCAGTGGAATCATGCCGACAAGACGCTGTACGCCAAGCTGGTGTACTACGGGCCGGCGTTCGGAGGTAAAACCACGAACCTGGAGGCGATCCACAAGATCACCTGCCATGATTCCACCGCGTCCCTGCTTACTGTCCAGACTGCCCAGGACCGCACCCTGTTCTTCGATCTGCTGCCGTTCGAACTGGGCCATATTTTTGGCTACAGGGTTGCCTTGAAGATGTATACCGTTCCGGGGCAGATCCAGTACAACGCCACTCGCAGGGTAGTGCTCAGCGGAGCCGATGCCGTAGTGTTCGTGGCCGACTCCACACGCAAAAGGGTCCAGGAAAACAAGACCAGCCTCAGCGACCTCGCCGCCAACATGAAAGCAAACAAGCTCGAGCCGGCGAAGGTGCCGGTGCTGATCCAGTACAACAAACAGGATGTCGAGGACGCGATGACTCCCGAGGAGATGGAGCAGGCGTTCGGCGTCCGGCCGGGGAAGGGGTTCCCGGCCGTTGCGATCCACGGCGAAGGTGTTATGGACACCTTCCTGGCCGCTACCAAGGTGATGATGCGGCGGCTGGTGGAAAAGGCCGATGGCAAGACCAGGGAGGCGATTGACACCGACAGCCTGAACATCCAGGTCGACAAGGCGTTCGCGCCGTACATGTCCCGTGTGGACGCCATGCAGTCGATTCCGTCCATGCCCGGGGCCGTTGCAGGCGGCGACGTCGACGCGGTGGTTGTGGAAGAGGGCGACCTCTTGCAGCAGGCGGTGGAAACCAGCCTGACCCTGGGAGAGCAGCTGTCTTCCGAACGGCAGCGGTCCGCGCGGCTGGACCGGGAGTCCCGCACTTACCGCCAGTTGGGAGAATCGTTGCGGCAGACCGGCGCGACCTTCGATCCCAAAGGGATCATCGACAGGACCCTCTCCATGGTTTCGGAGGTGGTGGGGGCCGCGGTGATTTCACTGATTCGGGAGGGCGGGATGGAAGGCAGGGGAATCGCCATCGAAACAGTCAAGGGGGCGGCGGAGGACCCGCTGTACGGTACGATCCCCGGCTATCAGCTCCTGTCCCGTCTCGCGGCAGGCAAGGCGCCGGTCATCCTCAATGATCTGTCGGCAGAGGGCGGTGTGACGGTGCCCGACGACGTGCAGGAACGATATCGCGCCATTGCCGCTTTCCCGGTTGGCGCCGCGCGAGGAACCACCCTGGTCGCCTACGCCCCCGGGCCGGACGGCCGGTTCGGCGAGGACGATGTCCGGTTTCTTTCCACCACCGCCTTCCACCTGGCCGTCGGTCTGGAGAAGGCGCTGCTTTATCAGCAGCTCAGCTGCACCCGGGACCGCCTGGAGCTCCTGGTCCGGGAACGGACCGAGGAACTCCGCAAGGCTTACGAGGAGATCCGCAGCAGGGAGCAGATGAAAGACCGTTTCCTCTCGACCCTGTCCCATGAGATGCGCACCCCGTTGACCACGGTGATCGGAGCCTCCACATTTCTGAGGGATTACGAATCCGACCAGGAGTCCCGCCGGGAGATGGCCGATGCCATCCTGGACGCATGTGATCTCCTGAAACTGCACCTGGAGAAAATGTTCCGTGCAGTCCAGCTCCGCACTTCCGGCGACTCCCTGGACCCGGGAGAAATCGATCCGGTCACCCTGGTCTCCGAGGCGGCGGACCTTGCCGGGATAGAGGACCTGTCGGCGGAGATTGAAGACGGTCTGGAACCGTTCCGGGCCGACATGCGCCGGATGAGCCGGGCGGTGGCCAACCTTCTTGAGAACGCCGTGAAGTTCGGGTGTGGCGAGGAGAGGGTCATCCTGCGCATGGAACGCTGCAACCGGCCTTCGCCGTCGGTGGCGATCTCGGTTCTGGACCGCAACGAGTCGATCCCGGATGAAGACCGGGAACGGATCTTCCTGGCGTTCGAGCAGGGTGGGGACCCCCTGACTGGAAAACCGAACGGGATCGGTCTCGGCCTTTATGAAAGCCGCGGAATCGCCGAGCTCCACGGCGGCAGCCTGCAATACCGGGAGCGGGACGGCGGCGGCAACGAATTCCGCCTTGTCCTCCCTATGGTTTCCGAGGTGGTGATGGAACGTACCGAGGTGGCCGGTGGCTGAACAACCTTTGATGGAAATGATGACCTTCCCCAGCGATCCGGCCCGGTTTCGCGGCATAAGGGACTGGCTCACCGAGGTTGCCAGGAAGGAAGGGTTCGACGAGCGCCAGGCGCTGGAAGTGGCGGTTGCCGTGAACGAGGCCTGCGCCAACATTCACATTCATGCCTACGCCGGTCGCGAGGACGGCGAGATCGAGCTTCGGCTGGAGGTGCAGAAGGAAGCCCTCAGCCTCAGGATCCGTGACTACGGTAGCCGGTTCAGCCCGGAGAAATGCCGCCTGCCGGACCTGTGCAACCCGTCCGAGAGCGGATACGGCGTTTTTTTGATCCGGGCCTTGATGGATGAGGTCGAATACATCCGGAAAGAGGCGGGTACCGAACTGCTGCTGCGAAAACACCGCCGGTCAGGCTGCGGCGCGTGGAAAGGGGATGGGCATGCCAGGCAGGCATGAAGGCGATTCCAGGAACCCTGTGAACGGTGGTTCCATGCAGGACCTCGAGGAACTTTGCAAAGTTCATTCGATCAGCCTGGAACTGATCCGGAGAAGCCATAATCTGGACGATCTTCTGGACGTGATCCTGGATGAGCTGGAACGCCGCCTGGAGGAGATCCCGGGGCATGCGCTCGGAAACGGCGGGGAACCCGGTCTCAGCGTCCGTGACAACGCCCGGGTGAAGGCGCTGATAACCTTCGCCGGCCAGGCGGCCGAGTTGAAGGTGAAGGCGGAATTCAACCATGACCTGCACCACGCTCTGGCCGATGCCGAAGCGGGGCGTGACCGGCTTCGCGGAGTGATCGACTCCGTTGCGGCCGGGATCGTGGTGCTGGACAGCGAAGGGAAGGTCCTCATCGCGAACCGCGCCGTGGCGGAACTGATCGGGAGAGGTCCGGACCAATTGATTGGCGAGCCGTTCGAATCATGGCTTGGGCAAGTCGGGGCCAACTGCGACGGGGAGATCCACGTCCGCATGCCTGAAGTGGGCCTCCGGGTGAGGCTGGTATCGAGAAGAGAACTGGCCGGCGCCGCCGGCGGTGAGGTTGTCCTTATCAACGACATTACCGAGAGGGATCGCATCGTGAAAGAACGTCACTACAAGGAGAAGATGCATGGCCTGATGCAGACCATCGGCATGCTGACCCACCAGATCAACAACCCGCTGACTTCTCTTCTGGGTAGAGCCCAGATCCTGCGGATGAAGGCCGACGGCAACGAAGATGTCCTCAAGGCCGCCAGCGTTATCGAGGAATCGGCGCGGCGCATCTCCGGGTTGATCCAGGATCTCTCCGGGCTGGCCCACATCGATGATCGAGAGGAATTGGAGGACCTGATCGACCGCGGTTTGGAAGCGGGTAAGGTGGACCGGAGGAAGCCATGAATGTACTCGGAGACCAGCGGGAAGGCGTTCTTTTGTTGCGGCTGGAGGGCAACGATTGCCTCGATTGCAGCACGGCGGAAGATGTTCGAAGCCAACTGCTGGAGAAGATCGACGGCGGATCGGATGTGGTGGTGGACCTCTCCAGGGTGGAGTTCATCGATTCAGCCGGCCTGGGTGTCCTGATCAGCGTGTTCAAGGCGGCCCGTAAAGGTGGCCGCATGGCGCGGTTCGCCGGTATCCGCCGGGAAGTGCAGCATGTCATGGAGATCATCCACCTCGACCGGATCCTGGAGCTGCGCCCGAATGTGGAGAGCGCCCTGAACGATCTGGGGGAACACCGGGCCTGAGACGGGCCAGACCCATGGCGGCGACAAACGCCACGATCAGTCCGACACCGATATAGGCTCCCGGCGGCAGCACCGGCGCGCCGGATTCGTTCACGAACCCGGGGGCTGCTCCCAGAAGCTGGCAGTTGATCCAGGCATGGATCCCCGCTGCGTAGTGTAGGTTGTTGGTCACAATGGCGATGAGGCCGAACAGCAGGCCGAGAGCGAACGCGAAAACCAGCTGGCGCAGTATCTCCTGGCGGGGCAGGCCGGGGGCGATGTGCTCCAGGCCGAACAGGGTAGCCATGGCTACCAGGGCAAACCAGCGCCGCAGCCCCGGCTTCCGGATACCGAGGCGGGGAGAAAGACGCTTCAACTCGCTGAGTACCAGCCCCCGGTAGTACAATTCCTCGCCGAACGCCAGCAAAGCCTGTCCGGCCAGGATCCATGCCAGGAGCGGACTCCAGGTCGGCCATGAGAATCGCAGGCCGCCTCCCAGGGCAACTGACAGCAGCCACAGCAATGCGTACGTGCAGGCTACTACCGCCAGGGTCGTCACCACCGCGATGGGAAACCGCGACGGCCGGCTGCGGTCCCAGGTCCTGGACCCGGCCGGCCGGGAGAACGATCCCAGCAGGACGCACAGCAGGATCATGAGCACGCCCCCTAACGCCTTGTACCAGGCATCAAACTCGGCGTGGGAGGCGATCCGGGGCGCTAGGCTGTAGAAGATCGGATCGTACAGCGTCAGGGAGGCCCATTTCTCCACCAGCAGGATCAGGAGAAGGGGGGTGAGGCTGCCCAGCCGGATCCCCGGTCTCCCTCTGCCGCCGATGGCGCCGATCTGCCATTCCCGGGCCGAGACCAGCAGAAGGAAAAAGATCGCCGCGAACAGCAGTGAACCTACGACGCCGGTCACATAGGGAGACCCGGGGGTGCGGTCATGGAATTGGCGCAGGATCCCGGCGGTTAGCAGGGTCAGGCCGATCATGGTCCACGCCAGTGATACCGGAATTCTCATAAGAACCGGTAGTATATCCCGACGCCGGATTGGCGGAAGCGTGTGGGAGTCGAACCCACCCCGGACGGCAGAACCGCCCGACAAGCCGGTTTTGAAGACCGGGCCGGCCACCGGACCGGATACGCTTCCAGGCGCCGTTCATACTAAGCGGATACGGCCCGGATCGCCAACCCCAGGGAGGTGCCCTCCGCCACCGCCTGTGCTACATTATGCCGCTCGCCGTGGGGCTGTAGCTCAGCTGGGAGAGCGCTTGACTGGCAGTCAAGAGGTCAGGGGTTCGATCCCCCTCAGCTCCACCATACATCCTCCCTATTCGATCCCGGCAATCCAGATCTCGCGGTAACCCCCGGGTGGCTTGAGCGCCGGGATATAGGTTTCCACCGTGATCTCGCTTTGCTTGACAACGCACTACAATGTAGTTATAAAATACATATGGCCGATTTGAAAATTACCTGGGATCCGCGCAAGGCCAGTGCGAATGTGCGCAAACACGGTGTTTCTTTCGAGGAGGCTAGTTCTACATTCTTTGATGACGCTGCACTCCTGATCGCTGATCCCCACCACTCTGGCTCCGAGGATAGATTCATCATCCTCGGCTACAGTTCGCGTCTGAGAATGCTTATTGTCTGCCACTGTCATGAAGAAGATGCAGAGACAATCCGCATCATTTCCGCGCGCAAGGCAACAAAACAAGAACGATCACAATATGCTGATAGGTGCAAGTCATGAGAAAAGAATACGACTTTAGCAAAGCGAAAATTAATCCCTACACGAAGCGATTGAAAAAACAAATTACGATTCGACTGGACAGTCGAACCATCAGGTACTTTAAGGCGCTTTCGGAAGATACCGGCATTCCCTACCAGACACTAATCAACCTGTATCTTCGGGATTGCGCTGAAAGCAATCGGCGGCTTTCAATGAATTGGAAAGTTGCCGATCGAAAGGGTGACTGACTAACCTTAGGCATCCCGGGAGAACCAGTGGACTCGTATAAAATCCAGTTCGAAACCATCGAATGGAAGCCGGCGATTCCCGGTGTCCGTCACAAAGTCTACTCGGACGGTTCAAGGGTGTTGCGCCTGGTGGAGTATTCCGGCGAGATGGCACTGCATTGGTGCTCCAAAGGGCATATCGGCGTCATTCTGAAAGGGAGGTTTGAAATCGAATTTCAGGATGGAAAATCGGTTTTCGAAACCGGCGATGGAGTCTTCATCCCGAGTGGCGAGGAACACCGGCACCGGGCCAGGGTTCTTACCGATGTAGTGCAGGCCGTATTTATTGAGGATGCCTGACCGGGCTCTGCTATCCAAATACCTGTGACCACGCTCTCCACCGTATGAAAAAAGAACTAACCTCCGAGACCGATGTGCTTCAGGCCGGGGCGACTTACCGTTTTTAATTAATGTACGTTTCGGGGCTATGACCGAACAATTTCTCGAGTGATCTAGACGCCGGACCGGAGACTGCCGTATTGAATAGGCATAGACAACAGGAGGGTTGCAGATGCTGTTATCCCGTGCCGTATTGCTCCTCGCGCTTGCAGTCGGGACTCTGGTAAATGGTGCTTCTCTGGCAGAAGCGCCCTATGTCACACGGGTCTTCTATCTCCAGGGGATGGAGCCTCGTGAGGCCGTGACGTTGCTGAGGCGCCAGGTCCAGGTCCGGCAGATCGCGGAGATCCGCGACCGTAACCTCATCGTGGTTGCCGACGTTGCCGAAAGGGTCGAGCGATCCGAGAGCCTGCTGCGGGAGCGAGATGCCGTTCTCCGGGCCAACGATCCGCATGAGCCCTTGAACATGGATCGTCCGCCGGATAGCCCGATGGTGACACGTGTATTTCGGATCAAGGGCACTGACACCGGCAGCGTGATGGTGGTTCTACGGGCAATTTATCAGATGAGGGATGTGACCGAGCTTGCCGAGGAGAACGGCGTAGAGGTGAATGACGCACTGTCCATCCTTGATGCGAGCGAAGCCCTCCTGCGAGAGTTGGATATGCTTGCCGAAGCAGCGGAGCTAACCATCGTGGAGTGAAGGCCAAGCACGTGACATCGATTCGGGGGAGACCATGGGAATCAAGGAAGCTGTCTGGAAGACGATGAAATGGAAGCTCATGAAGAAGCAGCTCGGCTACTCCGATTCGGAAATGCAGAAATTCCGTGACAACCCGAGAAACGCTGACGTCCTCTCCAAAGCTCCTTCCCTGATGGGCAAGACTATCGTGGTGGAAGTCGTCAATTCACATGGCTGCAACAGCCAGCACAAGGTGGGGGACAAGTTCTATTTCGATGGCGCCGGCAATCTCCTCACCAAGCTGTGTCCGAAGAGAGTGTGCATTTACGCCCTCAACGCGGCCACCGGCCTCATTTTCACTGCCAACGAACTGCTTTACGCAGGGGTGGACCCAAACGAAATGCGGTTCAAACGAGCCGGCTGCTTTGACGTGGGCGTGGAATGTGGGGGCTGGGGGCGAATCGTCCTGGAAATCAGCGTTGTTGAGCGTGGTGAAGCGTAATAAGGTCATGAAGCAGACAATGTCCGCGCCGGCGGGGATGATGCGGTTGCCAGCAGGAGAGCCCCATTTCTGAATTCCGATCGTCGATTACCACTAGAACCCGAGGTCAACCATGATTCGCGTACCAACACATCGTGAACCGACGCACCCAGGCGAGATGCTTCTTGAGGAGTTCCTCAAGCCAATGGAACTATCGCAGCGCGAGCTTGCAGATGGAATCCGAGTGCCTTACCAGCGGGTCAATGAATTAATTAACCGCCGTCGTGGTATCACGCCCGCAACAGCGTTGCGACTGGCCAAGTATTTCGGGAACACACCTGCATTCTGGATGAATTTACAGCTCCGGTGGGATCTGTATCAAGCCCAACAAAGTGAAGCGGAAGCGCTACGAACAATAAGACGTGTCAAGAAGGCGGGTTAACAGCGCTACTCGACTTCAATGGCCTCGTAACAACGCCCGCACGGTCTGCGCCAGAAAGTCCCGCAGAATATGGCAAGCGTTAGATGTACGGAAAGCAAATTCGAGGTGAAGGATGTCCGGGCTATCAATCATCGTAATGCTTGCAAGTCTAATCGTAGCGGAAGGCTCCGTAGAGACAGCCCCATCATCCGGCCTTGCCTGTTCCGCCCTCAACCGAATTCAACTGACTAAGGAAACTGTTCTCATTGACGGTGTGCCGCTCGGGACAGATCTGTATAGCCTCGCATCTGTTCACCGGAGAGACCTGGATCTTCGCCTTCACTGGGGACCTCTCATGGACAACCTATGTGGTGGAATCACCGGGACTCTCCCGGGGGACCCGGAGCGTCTGTCCTTTGGTTTGCTTCCCGGTGACGGCCCACTTTTTCTGGGCTGTGCAAGTTTGAAGTGCAAAGAGGCGATGGATTTGGAAGCCACCGTTGCGGCGCTTCGGGAACAGTTGCCTGAACTCAAGTTTGTTTCTTTTGGCCCTCCCTGGACAGAGGAGCTTGACGAGTCTCCGCTCTACGTGCCGCCCGGCAGGGAGTATTATGTCGGAATCGGGGAAGAGGGGATTAGCGTAGCGCTGGAGCGTTGCTGGCCGGGTGTGCCGTCGCTATCTGACTGAAACGATTGTCCATCGCGCTATAATACCGCATTCGGAGCAATGTCGGTTGAAACGCCGGCGTCCGGAATCCGTATCCTTAGCTATCGAGGAGTTTCCATGGTTCACGTGACGTCCGAGATCGGACGGCTGCGCAAAGTATTGCTGCATGCGCCGGGGTGCGAGGTCGACCGCATGGTTCCCGCCATGATGGAGGACCTGCTGTTCGACGACATCCTGTACGGCGACCGTGCACGGGAGGAGCACGCCGTGTTCCGGCGGGTTTTGCAGCTCCTCGGGATCGAACTGGTGGAGGCGTCCGATCTGCTGCGGGAGGCTCTTGGCCGGCCCGGGGCCCGCGACTGGCTGCTGGATGTTTTGCTGGAGGATATCCCCCGGTCCCTGCGGGAAATTCTGGAATCCCAGTCCGATGATGAACTGGCCGAGTCGATGGTGTGTGGTATCCGGCAGGACTCGGACCACCGCGGCGTCGAGGTGGACGATCTGTACCGTCTGGCGCCGCTGCCGAACTACTGTTTTCAAAGAGATCCCCAGATCATCCTCGGGGACGGCGTTATCTTCTCGAACATGGCGGCGCCGGCGCGGCACCGGGAGCCGTTGCTGTCCCGCCTGATCTTCCGGTTCCACCCGCAGTACGCCGACACGCCGGTAATTCTGGACCCGATCCGGCTCAGTCGCGAGCACCCGTTGTTCGTCGGCGCACGCCATCCCCATATCGAGGGCGGCGACCTGCTGGTGCTGTCTCCCGACGTGGTGGCGGTGGGCTGTTCGGAGCGGACCAACCATACGGCCATCCGGCAACTGGCCAGGACCCTGGCCCGCCGGGACGACGGCCCCCGCTGGCTCCTGGAGGTCCGGCTGCCCCGGCGGAGGGCGTACATGCACCTCGATACGCTGATCACCCAGGTGGACCGGGACGTTGCCCTGGTCTACCCGCCGGTGATCCTGGACCAGGGCCGGGAGCGGGCGGAGGTGGCGGAGTACGATCTGCACGCCGAGGACCCGGTTCCTCTGTCCCGGGATGATTTGCTCGGAGCCCTGACCGCTCGCGGGATCGAACTGTCCCCGATCCGGTGCGGAGGAGCGGATCCGGTGGATCAGCAGCGGGAGCAGTGGACAGACGGCTCCAACGCTCTCGCCCTGGCCCCGGGCGTTCTGGCCTTGTACGACCGCAACGTTCGTACCGCCGAGGAACTGGACCGGTACGGGTTCCTGATCGTATCGGCCAAGGATTTGCTGTTGGGGCGCGCGGAACTGAGCCTGGACCATCCGCGCAGAACCTGCATTTTGTTATCCAGTCACGAGATCTCCCGCGCAAGGGGAGGTCCCCATTGCCTGAGTCACCCGCTTGTCCGGGACGATGTGAACCCCGGATAGAGGCGCGTAAAGGGGAAATATGAAGAAGGTACTGATCGGAATCCTGGCGTTTATCGGCGCCATGGCGTTGCTGGCCACTTGTGGTGGCATGCCTTTTGGGGCTGGTGCTCTCCATGGGTGAGGAGGGCGTTCCCGACGTAACGATTGTCGAGCTCGACCTTGAGAAAGGCCTGGTGGAGTACATTCCCGACGATCCCATCGGAGCCGCCATGCTTTCCGGCGCCGTCAGTGTTCGGGATGTGGTGGACGGCCTGAAACGGGCGGCGGAAGACGACCGCGTGGTGGGACTGGTGGCCAAGGTCGGCAACGGCCGGTTCGGCCTGGCCCAGATCCAGGAGATCCGGGACGCGGTGGAGATTTTCCAGGAGTCCGGCAAGCCGGCGGTAGCCTGGGCGGAAACCTTCGGCGAGGTCGGTCCGGGGAACGGCTCGTACTACCTGGCCACCGCCTTCGACCGCATCTACCTGCAGCCGGCGGGGGACATCGGCCTCAACGGCCTGATGTACGAATCGCCTTTCATCGCCGGGGCGCTGGAAAAACTGAAAGTCGAACCTCATATGGACCAGCGCTACGAGTACAAGAACGCCATGAACATCTTTACCGAGACCGGGTATACCGAACCGCACCGGGAAGCGATGCAGGCGCTGATGGACTCCCAGTTCGGCCGGATGGTGGAGGATATCGCCGAGTCCCGGGGGATTACGGAGCGGAAGAGGTCCGCGGGCTGTTCGACCAGGGCAGTTTCCTGGGCGAGGAGGCGATGCAGGCCCGGTTGGTGGACGGGATCGCGTACCGGGATGAAGTGTTCGCCCTGGTGCAGGAGGAGATCGGCCAGGAGCCGGACTATCTGTACATGCCGGTCTACCTGGAACGCGCCGGCCGCTCCGACACCAAGGGCAAGACCATCGGCCTGGTCTACGCCGTCGGTACGGTGGTCCGGGGCGACAGCGAGTACGACCCACTATCCGGTTCCTTCATCATGGGGTCCGACTCGGTATCCGCCGCGCTCCGTTCCGCCATTGATGATCCCAAGGTGGAGGCGATCATCCTGCGGGTCGATTCTGGCGGCGGATCTTATGTGGCGTCCGACACCATCTGGAGGGAAACGGTAAGGGCTCGTGAGGCGGGCAAACCGCTGGTGATCTCCATGGGGAACGTGGCGGCATCGGGCGGTTACTTCGTAGCCATGTCCGCCGACAAGATCGTGGCCCAGCCGGGGACGATTACCGGCTCCATCGGGGTCCTGGGCGGCAAGATGAATACCAGCGCCTTCTGGGAACGGCTAGGCATCACCTTTGACGAGGTCCATACCAGCGAGAATTCCTTGCTGTACTCCACCAGCCGTGGTTACACCGAGTCCGAATACGCCCTGTTCCAGGGTTGGCTGGACCGGGTCTACAGCGATTTTACCCAGCGTGTTTCCCAGGGGCGGGGTATTCCGATTGAAGGGGTCCGGGAAATCGCCAAGGGCAGGGTCTGGAGCGGCCGGGACGCGTTGGAACTCGGCCTGGTGGACGATCTGGGCGGTCTGGATCGCGCTCTGGAACTGGCGCAGGAAGCGGCGGGGATCACCGCCGATGAGGCTGTGCGAGTCAAGGTTTTCCCGAAAAAGAAAACCCGCCTGGAGGCGTTCCTGGACGACGGACCATCGTCCAGCCACGAGCAGGTTTTCCAGGCCCTAGGTTCGGTTTTCGTCAAAATCCGCCCGGTAGTCAAGGCGGCGGAGACCCTGGGAATCCTGGATGACCGCGCCCAGACCCTCCGCATGCCGCCGGTGGAACCGGCGCGATAAACGGCCCCGCAGTGTTTTGCGGATCTGAGATCCGCAACTAATGACTTCCTGACGTTCCGGCCCTGGGGCGGACGGTGTAGATTATTGGGGCGACAGAGGCAGCAGGCGCCGGGCAGGTTATCCCCCCCACCCACCACCCGCCCGGCGCCAATCTTTTATCCGGGATAAAGCAGATATTGACGGCGGTCGGAGTGGAACTGCGCAAGGTCCGGTCGCCAGGATGCCGCGAGGTCCGAGGCCGCAACGCCCTGCTCAATCTGTTCCCGGATGCCGGCCTGGCCCAACAGCAGGTCGATGGCCAGGCGATCGCTTTCGAACTCGTACGCCTTCCTCCGCCAGTCGAACCTTTCCGGATCCAGTTCCCGGGCGATACGAATAGCATCCAGATACCAGCCGAAGGAGCGGAAGGCGTCGCGGTTGTCCACATGGACAAAAACGCCGCCGCAGCGGTGGCCGGCATGCTTCTGGAACATCGGGCGGAATGAAACCGGCCGGGGAACGGCGCCGCTCCCGTGCCTGGACAGACCCTCTGCCCACCGCCGGCCGTCGAGCCAGGGCGCTCCGAATTGACGGAACGGCTGGGTCGTGCCCCTTCCTTCCGAGAGGTTGGTTCCCTCCAGCAGACAGGCTCCCGGATAGACCACTGCCGTCTCGAGGTCCGGCATGTTGGGAGAGGGTGAGACCCACGGCAAACCGGTCTGATCCATGAACATCCACCGGCGCCAGCCCTGCATCGGCACTACACGCAGGTCGCAGCCGATGCCGAACGCATCGTTGTACATCAAGGCCAGTTCCCCGGTGGTCATGCCGTGCCGGGGAGGGATCGGGTAGCGGCCGACGAAGGAGGTCATGGACGGGTGCAGCAGGGGACCTTCCAGGACCACGCCGCCGATCGGGTTGGGCCGGTCCAGCACCACCACGGGGAGCCCGGCCTCCCGGGCGGTTTCCATCACGAAGCTCAGTGTCGTTACGTAGGTGTAGTACCGGCTGCCCACATCCTGCAGGTCATAGATGACGGCGTCCAGTCCCTCGAGGTCGGCGATGTCCGGACGCAGCGATTCCAGGTTGTCGCCGTACAGGCTGACCACCGGCAGCCCTGACCCTCTGTCCACGGCCGGCCCCACTGCCTCCATGTCCTGGGCCTCGCCCCCTGTGCCGTGTTCCGGTGCGAGCAGTCGCAGGACTTCCAGCCGGCCCTGTTCCCGGACCAGGTCGATAGTGTGGCGGTAGAGCCGGTCCACCGAGGCCGCATGAACCACCAGCCCGACCCGGGCTCCGGCGGACAGGCCGGCGTGATCCGATGTGTCGTCCAGGAAGACCTCAAGGCCTGAAAGGACGGTATCCATTTCCTGTTGCCCCTCCGTCCGGCTCCCTGCCGGCATGCTATTGTACTCCCCGCCATGACCTACTTTGCACTGGACTGTGAGGCTTCCGGGCCGATGCCTCCCCTGTACAACCTGCTTTCCGTCGGGGTAACTGTGGTCCGGCCGGAGCATGGCCGCCATGTCATCGGGGAGTCCTGGTACGTGGAACTGCAACCGGTATTCCCCGGGTTCGAGCCGGAGGCGCTCGCGGTCTGCGGACTGGATGTGGACCGTCTGCGCAAGGAAGGGACCGCTCCTGAAGAAGCGCTGGCCAGCCTCAGGGACTGGGTTCTGGAGCGCAACAGACCTTCACGGCAGCGGCCGGTGTTCGTAGGGCACAACGCCGTATTCGACTGGGCCTACATCAATTACTATTTCAAGCACTGCGGCATCGAAAACCCTTTCGGGTACAAGGGCATCGACACCAAATCCCTTGCCATGGGCGCCCTCGGCATCCGGTGGAACGATACTTCCAAGGAAAATCTGGAAAAGCTGCTGGACCTGCCCGGCCAGGATCCGGCCAGGATCCACCGGGCCGATTACGACGCCATGTACCAGGCCCTGATCCTCCAGAAGCTGTTGGACCTTCCCGCCTCCTGATCTCTTGACATGGTCGCACTCCGGCGTTAGCTTTGTCAGCTTCCTTTATGGTGAATGATCGGAGGGATTCGTGGACCCGCACGACCATAAATTTCTAGCCAACCGGATCGACGTCCACCGTTCGGCCTTCGTTGCGCCGGGTGCGGTTCTGGTGGGGGATGTGAAGGTTGGCCCGGATGCCTCGATCTGGTACGGCTGTGTGCTGCGGGCGGACATGGAACCGATCAGGATCGGAGCCCGGACCAATATCCAGGACTTGACCCTGGTCCATGTGGACCGCGACTATCCCACCCTCATCGGCGACGGGGTTACCGTGGGGCACCACTGCGTTATCCATGGCTGCACCCTCGGAAACGATGTTCTGGTCGGCATGGGAGCGGTGGTCCTCAGCGGCGCCATCGTGGGCGAAGGGGCGCTGGTAGCTGCCGGCGCCGTGGTTCGGGAAGGTTTTGAGGTGCCGGCCGGCATGATGGCCGCAGGCGTTCCGGCAAAGATAAGAGGTGAGGTCACCCCCGAACTCCTGCGCCGGATACTGGACGGGGTCGATACCTACGTCGATTACGGCCGGGAGTTCCGGGAGGGGAGGCTTGGAGGCGGACGCTACGGCGGCTTCCCGGCGGAACCTGAGGATCGATCGTGATCAACGAGGCGGGACATCGCCTGTTCGAAGAGGTGGCAGGCAGCCACGATGCGGTGGTATTGACCACCCACATGCATCCGGACGGTGACGCCCTGGGGTCCCAACTCGGGCTGGCGGCCTTCCTCCTGCATCGCGGTGTGTCGGTAACCATCCTGAATCCGGATCCGGTATCCGAAACCCTGGCGTTCATTGTGGATCCACGGCATCAGGTCCTGACCTTCGATCCCCGGTTGCACCAGGAGAACCTGCGCGATACCGGCCGGATCATACTGCTGGACAACAGCGCACCGGACCGGCTCGGTTCCATGGAACGGGTGATGGTGGAGAACGCCGAACGGGTGCTGTGCATCGACCATCATCCGTCCCGGCAGCCGCCCTGGGCCGACATGATCCTGGACCAGGCATCCTCCGCCACTGCGGCCATTGTCCATGAACTGGTCACCCGCCAGGGCTGGACCCCGGATCTGGCGGCGGCGCAGGCTCTGTTCGTCGGCCTGTCCACCGACACCGGCTTCTTCCGGTTCAACTCCACCAACGCCCAGGCCCACAGGATCGCCGCCGAACTGCTGGAGATCGGGGTGGATACCGCCGCCACCTTCCGGGCGGTGCATGAGCGGAACTCGGCGGCCTACACCCGGCTCCTCGGGGAGGCGCTCTCCGACCTGCGTCTGGACGCCGGCGGATCGGTGGCGTCGGTGATGATAAGCGGCTCCGCACAGGACCGCAGCGACGCCCGCGGTATGGATACTTCGGAGATGACAACACCGCTTCTGGCCATCGACGGTGTCCGGGTCGCCCTGTTGTTCCGGGAACTGGACGGAGGTGACATCAAAATATCTCTCCGGTCCAAGGGCGACATCAACGTCCACGCCCTGGCGATGAAGTTCGGCGGTGGCGGGCACTTCAACGCCTCCGGGATCGTCATAGCCGGTGACCTGGTGGATGTGGCGGAACGTATCATCGGCGAGGCGGTCCGGCTGACTTGATCTGGCATCCTCTGTGGGCGGTTGGTATCCTCGGCTGATGGCGAAAATCGGTGTCATGCTCACCGGCTGCGGCCGCCTGGACGGAACCGACGTTCACGAAGCGGTATTGGCCCTGCTTTTCCTTGAGAAGGGCGGGCATACGTCGGTATGCCTGGTCCCGGAAGGAGACCAGCCGATGGTGGCGGACCATGCCGGCGCCGAGCTGGACGTTCCGGGGCCTGCCCGGAACATGCTGCAGGAATCGGCCCGGCTGGCCTTCGGCCCGGTGCGGTTGCTGCCGGAGGTTCCGGTCCGGATGCTGGACGGTGTGATTGTTCCCGGAGGTGCCGGTGCGGTGCGGTCCCTGTGCCACCAGGGTGGCATGGGAATCGGAGGCGGCCCTCTTCGCGAGGACGTCCGCGACTTTCTTCTGACAGTCCTGGGCCAGGGCGGCCGGGTCGGGGCGGTGGGCCTTGCGGCGGTAGCGTTGGACCGGCTTCTCGGGAGGGAATTGCGGCAAGGCACCGCCGGGCTTTCTCCGGAGATCCTGGCGGTGGATCCGGACGGGACCACCGCCTACTGTTCAGGCCTGCTGGGCGCTCGCTCCCTCCGCGATGCGGCGGCGGGGATAGAGAAACTGGTGGTTTGGATCGCCGGGGGACCGGCGCCGGGGGAGTAGGACCATGGAGATACGGTACCGCTTGTTTTCGTCCCTGGCGGAGAAAACCGGCACGGCGGACGGCGTGGTGACACTTCCGGCCGGCGCCACCGTCCGGGACCTGTGGGCTGAACTGGGCCGCCGGTTTCCGGTTCTGGAGGATACCGGTTTCCGGCCGATGGCGGCCTGCGACATGGAATACGCCGACTGGGACTCCGCACTGGACGGTGTGGACCAGGTTGCATTCCTGCCGCCGGTGAGCGGCGGTTGAGACGGGGCGGGCGATGATCCGGTTGCAGGAGCAGGCGATCCGTCTTGAAGAACTGATTAAGGCGGTCCGGGAAGACCGCCATGGCGCGGTGGCGATTTTCCTGGGAACCGTTCGGGACCACAACATCGGCCGCAAGGTGCTTTACCTGGAATACGAAGCGTACCGGCCGATGGCGGTTCGGGAGATGGACAGGATCCGAATCCAGGCGCTGGAACAGTTTGACGTAGAAGGCATGGCAATCGCCCACCGTACCGGACGGGTTGAGATCGGTGAGGCTTCAGTGGCGGTGGTGGTCGCCTCGGCCCACCGGGCCGCCGCTATGGAAGCCTGCCGCTATGCCATCGACACAATCAAGGAAACGGTGCCGATCTGGAAGAAGGAGTTCTTCGAGGGAGGGGAGGCCTGGGTCTAGTTGTTACCGGAACCCGGCGTCTTCCAGATCGTCCTCTTCCATTCCCAGGTAGTGACCCAGTTCGTGGAACAAAGTCACGGTGACCTGGCGCGCAAGGTCGCCCTCTAGAGCGGAGAACCGTTCCAGGTTCCTCTGGAACAGCAGGATTCTCGGCGGGAGGTCCACCGCCGAGCCGCTCTGTCCATGTTGATCCAGAGGGGTTCCGGTGAACAGGCCGAGGGTGTCGAGGGGTGAGATGCCCTCGTCCACCAGCAAGACCGGCACTACCGGCTCCACCGTGGTGGCGACCCGGTCCAGGTGCTCCCGGAACGGTTCCGGAAGTCCGGCGGCGGCCTCTTCCACCTGTTGTTCGAACTGCTCGGCGGTAAGGCGCCGGATGGCGGGGTAGCGATCCGGATCCAGGCTGCAAGCCTTCTCGTAGCGTTTGTCCGCATCGTCCAGTGCTCCTCTGGTCTCGTGGAGCATCCCGTCCAGGTAGTAACCGTCCGGGTGGTCGGGAACGGTCTCCATGAGGCGCCGGGCCTGGTCGGCCGCTTCCGCGGTGCGGCCTTCCTCCATCAGCGCAAAGCCCAGCTCGCCGCGGAACTCCATGTCTCCGGGGTCCAGTTTCACCGCATTCTCGAGGAAAGGGATTCCCCGGCCGGCTTCGCCGGTCTCCACCCATGCCTTGCCGGCGAAGAATTGCAGCACCGGGTCGTCGTTCCCGGTCCGGGAGATCTGGTCCAGTGCTATGGCAAGGGCCAGTTCCGGATCGTCGTCGTCCAGAGCCTGGTAGATCCGATCAATAGCCTCGAGATCCTGTTCCTGCTCCATGATACGCCTCCGAGAATGGCGCATTGTGGCATCCCCCAGCGTCCCCTGGCAAACTGAGAAGCCCTGACAATTCCTGCTGCGCCCATTTGTCGACCTGCCATGTTAAGGTTCCCTTTATGGTGCAGGAAACCAGAAATGACATCCGCAACCTGGCGATCCTCTCGCACGTTGATCACGGTAAGACCACGCTGGTTGACGCCCTGCTGTGGCAGACCGCCATTCTTCGGGAGCACCCGGACCTGCCGGACGTGATCCTGGCTGCGCCGGAAGTGGCCCGTGAGAAGGCGGTTGCGGTGATGCCACGGCTGGTCTCGCTGGATTACGGACCGGCGACCATCAATATCCTGGACACACCCGGGCGGGCCGATTTCGGCAGCGAGGTCCAGCGCACTCTCCAGATGACCGACGGGATCGTCTACGTCGTGGACGCCCACGAGGGCCCGTCCCCCCGGAACCGGTTCGTCCTGGAGCAGGCGCTCATGGATGGCCTGGTCCCTATAGTCGTGCTTACCAAGATCGATCACCGGGAAGCCCGTCCGCGAGAGGTGGTGGAGGAGGTCCGTGCGATCCTGGCCGATCTGGACGCCAGCGAAAGCCAGATGGAGTTCCCGGTCCTGTACTGCAATGCGGTTCTGGGTTTGTGCGGACATTCACCGGACCTTCGTGAAAGTTCCCTGAGGCCGCTGCTCCAGACTATTCTGGAGACGGTTCCGGCGCCGGTCTTCGATCCGGACCAACCGTTCCGGATGCAAGTGGCGGCGCTGGAATACGACGACTTCCTTGGGCGGTTGGCGGTGGGCCGGGTACTGGCCGGCCGGTTGGAACCGAAGCAGGAGATCGTACGCTGCACGACGGAAGGGGAGGTGTTTCGCTCCCGGCTGGCAGGCCTGTGCAGGACGCGGGGGATGGGGCTCAAGGAAGTTCAGGAAGCCGGCCCCGGAGATATCGTTGCCTTGTCCGGGATCGAGTCGATCCGGATCGGCGACACCCTCTGCTCCGATACCGACCCTGTGCCGCTGCCCCCGCTCCGCGTGGACCGTCCAACCATCTCCATCGAGGTATCGGCCAACGATTCGCCAACCGCCGGGCAGGACGGCAGGCACGCCAGTCCCGGAGCGCTCCGGGAACGAATGTGGCGGGAACTCCTGACCAATGCGGCTATCAAGGTTGACGAGACCGACCGGCCGGATACGTTCCGGGTCTCCGGCCGGGACGAACTGCAACTGGCGATCCTCATTGAGATGATGCGTCGAGAAGGGTACGAGATGCTCGTGGGCCGCCCCGAGATCGTGCTGCGGGAAGAAGGTAATGAGATCAGCGAGCCGGTGGAGACCCTGGTGCTGGACTGCCCCGAACGGTACTGCGCCGTCATCGTCCAGAAGGTGGAAGCAAGGCAGGGCAGGATGACCCGGATGGTGGACCACGGCACCGGCCGGGCCCGGGCCGAGTTCCGGATCCCCAGCCGGGGCCTGATCGGGTTCCGGAACGAATACCTCAACGACACCCGGGGAACCGGAATCATGAACCATTATTTCGATGCGTACGAGCCGGCCCGTGGGAAGATCCAAGATCACAGGTCCGGTGTCATGGTGGCCGACCGGCCGGGCCGGGCCACCGCCTACGCCATCGAACATCTGCAGTCCCGCGGGACGTTTTTCATTTCCCCGGGGGACCCGGTTTACGAAGGGATGATCGTTGGGGAGAACTCCACCGCCAGTGACATCCGGGTGGATATCACCAAGGTGCGGAGGAAAGGTCTGGCCCGCGCCGACACCGCCGGCGGGGAACGGGCCGGACTGATCCCTCCCCGGTTCCTGAGCCTGGGACAGGCCCTGGAATTTCTGGACGAAAACTCCGTGGTGGAGGTCACTCCCCGTGTCTTCCGGCTGCGCAAGCGGACCTTAAAGACAAGCATCGACGTCCGGAACTCCTGATATTTCAGTCGTTTCGGTTGACGGTCCCCGCGGCGCTGTGTAACCTGATGCCGATTTTTGAAGACGCATCGCACCGTTTCTCAGGGAGTCACTATGGACCTGATGACCATACTAGCCGGCTTCGGTATCGTCGCCGCCGGGACATTCCTCGGATGGTTCCTGAACATGAGGCTTGGCGCTCGCTCCCTGGATGCCGCCCGGAAGCGGGCCGACGAAATGATCCGCAATGCCCGCCGGGAAGCAGAGAAGGTGCGGCAGGTCACCGTTCTTAAGTCCAGGGAAGAGATTTTCCAGCAGCGCAAGAAAGCCGAAAACGACATGCGTTCCAGGAAGGGCCAACTCCAGAAGCGGGAGAGGGACATAAGGGCATCCAGCCGCAAGCTTCAGGAGGAGGAGACCGAACTTGGGCAGAGGCGCCAGGAGCAGGAAGATCTCACGAACCGGCTGGGCGAGCGGGAATCGGAACTGGAACAGCTGCGCCAGGAGTCCCGGCGGATCGTCGAGGAGCAGAACGACCGGCTGGAGCGGTCTCGGGAATGACCCGCGAGGAGGCCCGGCGGCAGTTGCTGGCCAACCTGAAGGCGCAGACCCGGCTCGAGTCGGCTGCCATATCAAGGAGATCAAGGACGAGGCCCAGCGCACGGCCGAGACGGAGGCGGTCAAGATCATCGCCCTGGCCATCGAGCGATGCGCCTCCGATTTCAGCGCCGAGCGGACGATCAGCCATTTCGAACTGCCCGAGGGCAGCGACCTCAAGGGCCGCATCATCGGCCAGGAAGGCAAGAACATCCGCGCCTTCGAGAACGTCACCGGGATCCAGCTGCTGCTCGACGAGGAGACCCGAACGGTCACGCTGTCGGGTTACCACCCGGTCAAGCGCGAGATCGCGCGCCGGGTCCTCGAGACCCTGGTCAAGGACGGCAACATCCACCCGCGCCGGATCGAGGATCTGACGCGCCGCAACCGGCGGCGGCTCGAAGAGGAGATGAAGCGCGCCGGGCAGGAGACGCTGAAGGAACTCGGAATCAAGGGCGTGCACCCGGAGATCGTCAAGCTGCTCGGCCGGCTGAAGTACCGCTCCTCCTACGCCCAGAACGTGCTGAAGCACTGCAAGGAGGTCGCCTACCTCACCGGGATGCTCGCCGCCGAGTTGCGCCTGGACGAGAAGCTGGCCCGCCGCGCGGGGCTGCTGCACGATATCGGCAAGGCGATCGATTACGAGCGGGAGGGCACCCACCCCGAGATCGGCGCCGAGGTGGGCGAAAAAGTACGGCGAGCCCGACGTGGTGATCAACGCCATCGCCTCGCACCACGAGGATTGCGAGGTGATCTCGCCGATCTCGGTGCTGGTTTCGGCGGCCGATTCGCTTTCCGGCGCGCGGCCCGGCGCGCGGCGCAAGACGGTGGCCGAGTACATCAAGCGCATCGAGAGGCTGGAGGAACTGGCCAACTCGATGGACGGCGTGGATCAGTCCTACGCGATCCAGGCCGGCCGCGAGATCCGGGTCATCGCCGAGTCGCAAAGAAGTGGACGACGCCAGGGTCGACCTGCTGGCCTCCGATCTGGCGGCCCGGATCCAGTCCGAGATGGACTACCCGGGCAAGATCAAGGTCACCGTGATCCGCGAAATGCGGGCCGTCGAATACGCCCGCTGAAGCGATGAGTTCCCCGCCGGAAGCGCATTCGACGGTACCGTCATCATGCTGCTCAGTACCGCCGGCGCGACGGCCCTGTTCCACACGTCTGATCCCCGACCACTGGCTGCCGTTCGTGCTGGTCGGCCGGGCACGGGGCTGGAGCGCCGGCACCACTGCGCTGGTCGCCGGTCCTGTCGGCGCTGATCCACGTCGCGCTCTCGATCGCGCTCCGGCCCTGATCACCCTTGCCATCGGCCTTGCCGCGGCGGAGGTGATCGGCGAGACCCTGGAGAAGGCCGGTGGGGTGCTTGCTGGTGGTCTTCGGGCTCGTCTACGCGGCGTGGACCTGGCGCAAGGGCGGACACTTCCACCCCGGCGGCAAGCTGTTTCATTCCCACGAGCATGACGCCGCCTGTGCCGGAGAGGAAGGCGATCGGCAACCCGGAGCACCTGCACTACCACGCCGACGAGGGGCTGATCCGCGGCCAGGTCGGCTGGAGCGCCCTGGGGCTTGCCTTCATCGTCGGGAGTCAATCCCTGTGTCCTGGTCCTGCCGATCATGCTCGCCTCGGCGAGCAAGGGAGCCACGGCGTTCTGGCTGGTCGTCGTCGCCTACGTCGTGCCCACGGTGCATCCTGATGGTCGGCCTTTCGGCGCATCGGTGTCGCAGGCGGCCGCAGGCTGCCGGTGCCGGGAGCGGCGCGCTACATGGAGACTGGCCAGCGGCCTGCTGATCGCGGCCCTGGGCGTCGCCTTCCTGGTGCTACACCACTAACCTTCGGTCGCTGATCACGGCGACCACGGTCTGATCGTCCAGCGGCGGTTCCGTCTGTCGAGAAGGCTCGCGGCCCGGGCGAAGACCTCCTCGACCAGTTCCCGGGCCGAGGTCCAGGTCCTCGATCGCAGCATCTCCGTGAGCCCTTCCACGCCGAACATCTCTCCCGTCGTTCTCGGCCTCGCTGATGCCGTCGGTGTACTATCAGCAGGACCGCGCCCGGCTTCATCGGCTTGTATAGCCCGCGCGGTATTGCGCGTCGGGGTTCGGCCCGAGAACCAGGCCGCCCAGCGCAATTCGAGCATCTTCGCCGCTGGCGTAGCAGCAGCGGGGGAGGGTGCCCGGCGTTGCAGTAGATCAGGTTGCCGTTGGGCTCGATCTCGCAGTAGAACAGCGAGATGAACCGGGAGGCCAGAGCGGAGCGGTTGACCACCCGGTTGAGCTTCTCGATGGTGGCGGTGATGCGCAAGCGCTCCTCGATCCCCATGCGCAGGCCGATGATCGCGTCACGCGCCTGCAGCGCGGCAGGCAGCCCGTGGCCCGCCGAGTCGGCGATGGCGATGCCCAGGATGCGTTCGGAGACCGGCAGGTAGTCGTAAAGGTCTCCGCCGACCTCTTCCGCCGGGACGCTCAGGCCCCATATGTCGTAACCGCCGAAAGAAGGTGAGACCTTGGGAAGCAGCGACATCTGGATCTCCCGAGCCTGGGCCACCAGGTTCTTCAGCGCTCCTTGCGCAGCTTCAGCTGGATCACGTGACGGATGGTCTTCAAGGTGTACAGGACCTGGTCCGAGTCGGCCCAGTCGCCCAGGCTGAAAGCCATCAACCTGTTCGCGTTCCCCGACTGTGATCGCGGCGAAGGAATAGACGCCCAGCGTTTGTTCGATTTGCGCGTCCACGCCGGGTCCCGATACGGTAAAGGACCGTGCCGCGCTCACGCAGTTCCTGGATCGGCGGGTAGCTGCCGGGATCCGGAACCCTTCCGGACTTCGATCCCCGGGATACTCGTCATGGAGCACGTAATCGTCTTCGTGGCGCACGTAGACCCGCCCGGAATAAGGCTCATGCTTCCCGGAACTCATCGACTACCAGGCGGACATGGCCGACAGGTCGGCCACCCGGTCTTCCGACCGGTCGATCTGTCCAGGGTCGTTTCCAGCTTGCTGAACAGGTTCTGGTAATCCATGACGGCGATGGTACCGCCCGTTCGGGCTTTACGCAACGGTCCGTTTCTGTAAACATGAGCGCTTGCGCACATTTTCCGGAGGAACGGAATGATCAAGGAACTGTATTCGGCTGAAAACCATGATTTCATCGAGCGAGCCCGGGAGGTTGCCGAGAAAGTGATGCGACCGGTGGCCGCCAAGTACGACGTGGAGCAGAAGTATCCCTGGGAGGTGCAGGAGGCGATCAAGCAACGCCGGCCTGTCGGGCGTCTGGATTCCCAAGGAGTACGGCGGCGCCGGCGGCGGGGTGCTGGACCTCTGCCTGGTGGTCGAGGAGTTCTCGCGGGCCTGCGGCGGGATGGGCGTGGGCTACGCGGTCAACGCGCTGGGATCGTTTCCCGATCATCCTGGGCGGAACCGAGGAGCAGAAGCAGCGCTGGCTGCCCGGCATCGCCTCCGGCGAGAAGCTGATCGCGTTCGGACTCTCCGAGAAGGATGCCGGCTCCGACGCCGGGTCGATGACAGACCCGCGCCGAACGGGACGGCGACCATTACGTCATCAACGGCGAGAAGAAGTGGAACACCGGGGGCGCGGTGGCCTCCCTCAACACGATCTTCGCCGTGACCCAGCCCGGCCGGGGCGCGCGGGGCATCTCCGCCATCGTGGTGGAGAAGGACACGCCGGGCTACCGGGTCGGCAAGCACGAGGACAAGATGGGCATCCGCTGCGTGCCGGTGGTGGAGATCCACTTCGAGGACTGCCGTGTCCCGCCGGGAACCTGCTCGGCGGCAGCGAGGGCGGCGGGCTTCAAGCAGGCCATGATGACCCTGGACCGCGCGCGGCCCGGAGTCGCCGCCCAGGCGGTCGGACTGGCCCAGGGCGCGTTCGACCTGGCCGTGGAGTACACCAGCAATCGCAAGCAGTTCGGCCAGTCGATCAGCGCGTTCCAGGGTATCCAGTGGATGCTGGCCGACATGGCAGACCCAGATCGAGGCGGCCCGTCAGCTGGTCCACACCGCGGCCCGGGCGGCCGATGCGGGAGCGAAGAACATCAGGAAGCTGTCGGCCATGTGCAAGCTGATGGCCACCGACGTGGCCATGAAGGTCACCACCGACGTGCGTCCAGCTCTTCGGCGGCTACGGCTATGTCAAGGACTACCCGATCGAGAAGTACATGCGCGACGCCAAGATCACGCAGATCTACGAGGGCACCAACCAGATCCAGACGTCTGGTGATCGCCCGGCATATCCTGAGGGAGGCTGCAAGCCGGGCCGGTTGAGGTGGGCGGGCAGGTGGTTACGCCAGCGCAATCAGGGCGGACAGTTTACGGCCGGAGGAGGTCGGGCTGTCACCCCGCGTCAGGTTGGCACCCACTTTTCGGCATTGCACGTGGTTTTAACCGCATGGCGATGAAAATGACCCGGAAAACAGGGACGACCTGGAAAGGCGGGTATGGCATCCGCCTTGCAAAGGTATTGATCACACATGACCTCCTCCTGGTCAGTGTCCAACCCTCTCCGGGCCTGAAGGATATGCCCCCCCGCAGGCCAGGAGGGGGTTGACCTTTTTCTACCGACGACAACAAATCCAAGCTATTGCAGGCGGCTGCGGAACTTTTGGGTTCATCCGGCCGCAGGCGGTCATCCGGGTCGAAGGGGCAAGCATGGTGCCGACCTTCCCTCCGGACACACGCATCCTGGTGGATTTCGCCGCACGATCTCCATCCATGGGAGACATCATCCTGTTCCACCAGGCAGGATCCCTGGTGGTCCACCGGTTCCTGGCCCGGATTGATTCCCGGCGGCACGGCCCCTGCCTGCGGACGCGGGGCGACGGAACCCAGGCTCTGGACCCGCCACTGGCGGACCGGGACCTCCTCGGGCGGGTCATCGCCTGCCGCCGTTCCGGCACCTGGTACCGTCTGGACCGCGCCGGCGCGCGGTTCTGGGGTGTGCTGGCCGCCTACACGACCATCTCTGGGCCGCAGTCGGCGTGTTCCGTGGGCCGGCTGAGGCCGGTGGCGTGGTTCCTGGATCGCACAGGCCTGAGACTGGGGGACCGTGTGCTGTTCCGCCTGCTGCACCGGACTATGGAGCCTCCCGATCTTGCGGAGATCGACCTCTCTGCCGAAGGGATGTTCTAAAGTCCGGATAGTCCGCTGCTATACTGTTGCAATCTCTTCCTGCATCCCTGAAGGGAAACTGGAAAACAGCGCATGTTCAATGCCATCCTGACCAAGATCGTCGGCTCCAAGAACGAGCGGATGCTCAAAAAGCTGCAGCCGCTGGTGCAGCAGATCAACAGCTCGGCGTCGGAGATGCAACAGCTCAACGACGACCAACTGCAAGCAAAGCGGGACGAGTTCCGCGAACGCGGCTGGCAGCAGGGCGAGACCCTGGACGACCTGCTGCCCGAGGCGTTCGCCGTGGTGCGCGAGGCGGCGGCACGGGTCGCTGGACATGCGCCACTTCGACGTCCAGCTCATCGGCGGCATCGTGCTGCACCAGGGCAAGATCGCCGAGATGAAGACCGGCGAGGGCAAGACCCTGGTCGCCACCCTGCCGGCCTACCTCAACGCCCTGACGGGCAAGGGCGTCCACGTCGTCACGGTCAACGACTACCTGGCCCGCCGCGACTCGGAGTGGATGGGCCGGGTCTACCGCTTCCTCGGGCTCAGCGTCGGTGTGATCCAGCACGACATGAACGACCAGGAGCGGCAGGAGGCCTACGCCGCCGACATCACCTACGGCACCAACAACGAGTTCGGCTTCGACTACCTGCGCGACAACATGAAGTTCACCCGCATGGATCACCGATGGTCCAGCGCAGAGGTCAGCGACTTTACGCCATCGTCGACGAGGTGGACTCGATCCTGATCGACGAGGCGCGGACGCCGCTGATCATCAGCGGTCCGGCCGAGGAGTCCACCGACAAGTACTACACGATCAACACGCATCATTCCCAAGCTGAAGAAGGGCGCGGTGATCCAGGGCGGCAAGGAGTACGAGGTCGAGCACACCGGCGACTACGTCGTCGACGAGAAGGCCCGCACGGTCACGCTGACCGACACCGGCGTCGAGCGCTGCCAGGAGCTGCTCGGCATCGAGAACCTCTACGACCCGGCCAACATCGAGCTGGTGCACCACGTCAACCAGGCGCTCAAGGCCCACGTGCTGTTCAAGCGCGACGTGGACTACATGATCAAGGACGGCCAGGTCGTCATCGTCGACGAGTTCACCGGCCGCCTGATGCCCGGCCGGCGCTGGAGCGACGGGCTGCACCAGGCGGTCGAGGCCAAGGAAGGGGTCAAGATCGAGCGCGAGAACCAGACCCTGGCCACGATCACGTTCCAGAACTACTTCCGCATGTACGACAAGCTGTCCGGGATGACCGGCACGGCCGACACCGAGGCGGTGGAGTTCGACAAGATCTACGAGCTGCGAGGTCGTCGGTGATCCCGACCAACCGGCCGCTGATCCGCATCGAGCACCCGGACGTGATCTACCGCACCGAGCCGGAGAAGTGGCGACGCGGTGGTCGAGGAGATCGGCGAAGTGCAGGAAGCGGGCCAGCCGGTCCTGGTCGGCACGGTCTCCATCGAGAAGTCCGAGAAGCTCTCCGACCCTGCTGCGCAAGCGCGGGCATCAAGCACGTCGTGCTCAACGCCAAGTACCACGAGATGGAGGCCGAGATCGTCGCCCAGGCCGGCCGGATCGGCGCGGTGACCATCGCCACCAACATGGCCGGCCGCGGCACCGACATCCTGCTCGGCGGCAACCCGGAGTTCCTGGCCCGGCAGGCGCTGGCCGAGCGGGGGATCAAGCACGGGGACACGCCGGCCGAGGAGTGGGAGGCGGCCTACGCGGCTGGACTGGAGCCGAGCGGCGGACTGCAAGGAAGAGCACGACAAGGTCGTCGAGCTGGGCGGCCTGCTCATCATCGGCACCGAGCGGCACGAGTCCCGCCGCATCGACAACCAGCTGCGCGGCCGCGCCGGGCCGCCAGGGCGACCCGGGGCGTCCCGCTTCTTCCTCTCGCCTGGACGACGACCTGATGCGCATCTTCGCCGGCGACAAGATGAAGTCGGCGATGCAGAGGCTGGGCATGGAAGAGGACGTGCCCATCGAGTCGGCGATGGTCAGCCGGGCGATCGAGCGGGCCCAGAAGCAGGTCGAGCAGCGCAACTTCGAGATCCGCAAGCACCTGCTCGAGTACGACGACGTCAACAACAAGCAGCGCACCGAGATCTACAGCACTCGCCGCGAACTGCTCGCAGGGCAAGGAGCAGAAGGAATACGTGCTCGCAAGGCGCCGGGAGATCCTGGACATCTCGTCGACGAATACCTCGGGGCGCACAAGGATCCCGGCGACTGGGATCTGAGCGGTTCCGCGAGCAGGTGCGCCACTTCTTCGGCTTCGACCCGGAGCAGGACGGCATCGCAGCTGGCAGAGACTGCAGCTGGACGAGGTTCCGGACGAGATCTGGGAGAAGGCTGGAGGAGCGCTACGAGGCCAAGGAAGCGAAGGTCGGCGCCGAGCTGATGCGGCGGTACGAGCGGCACATCCTGCTGCAGATCATCGACGGCGCCTGGAAGGACCACCTGCTGGCCATGGACCACCTGAAGGAGGGCATCGGCCTGCGGGCCTACGGGCAGCGGGACCCGCTGGTGGAGTACAAGCGCGAGTCGTTCGACATGTTCTGCCAGATGAAGGAGCGCATCGAGAACGAGGCGGTGCGTTTCCTGTTCCTGCTCGAGCCGATGACCGAGGAGGAGCGGCGCGAGGAGGAGGAGCGCCGACGGCGCGAGCAGGAGCAGATCTTCGCGCGCCGCCTCCCGCGCCAAGGCCGGCGTCACCGCGCGGGGCGGTGTCAAGCCGGTCAAGCGCAAGAGGCCAAGGTCGGCCGCAACGACCCGTGCCCCTGCGGCTCGGGCAAGAAGTACAAGAAGTGCCACGGCGCGGCCTGACCGGCCGCGCGCTCGATGCCAGAATGCCTCGCCTGAGACCGTGTCGTGCAGCAGGCCGGATGCGGAGGTCCGGATGCATGAAACGATTCCGCCTGCAAGGACGGCCTTACCTTCGATGACGTCCTGCTGGTGCCCGCCCACAGCGAGGTGCTGCCCAGCCAGGTCGAGCACCCGGACCCGGCTGACCCGCAGAGATCGACCTGAACATCCCCCTCGTCTCCGCGGCCATGGACACGGTCACCGAGTCCCGGCTGGCCATCGCCATCGCCCAGGAGGGCGGCATCGGGATCGTGCACAAGAACATGTCGCATCGAAGCCCAGGCCGGCGAGGTGGACAAGGTCAAGCGGTCCGAATCGGGGATGATCGTCGATCCGATCACCATGACGGCCGGACCAGAAGATCTACGAAGCGCTGGAGGTGATGAGCCGCTACCGCATCTCCGGCGTGCCGGTCACCGACGACGACGGGCAGGCTGGTCGGCATCCTGACCAACCGGGATCTGCGCTTCTGCACCACGAACGATCTGCCGTATCCGAGCCTGATGACCACCGAGAAGCTGGTCACGGTGCCGGTGGGCACGACGCTGGAACAGGCCAAGGAACTGCTGCACCGGCACCGCATCGAGAAGCTGCCGGTGGTGGACGAGGACTTCAGCCTGAAGGGGCTGATCACCGTCAAGGATATCCAGAAGCAGATCACGTTCCCCGACGCCTGCAAGGACGACTACGGCCGGCTGCGGGTCGGCGCGGCGGTCGGCATCGCCGCGGACACCCTGGACCGGGCGCGAGCGCTGGTCGACGCCCAGGTCGATCTGCTCGTCGTGGACACGGCCCACGGCCACAGCGAGGGCGTGCTGGACATGGTGGCGCGGATGCGGGAGCGAGTTCCCGGATCTCCAGCTCGTCGGCGGCAACGTGGCGACTCGTGAAGGCGCCGAGGCGCTGATCGAGCGCGGCGTGGACGGCGTCAAGGTCGGCGTCGGTCCGGGAAGCATCTGCACCACCCGGATCGTCACCGGGGCCGGCGTGCCCCAGCTCACCGCCATTGCCGAGGCGTCCCGGGCCTGCGACGAGGCCGGGGTGCCGCTGATCGCCGACGGCGGCGTCAAGTTCTCCGGCGACGTCACCAAGGCGCTGGCCGCCGGCGCCGACGTCGGTGATGATCGGCAGCCTGTTCGCCGGGACCGAGGAGGCGCCGGGAGAGACGGTGCTGTACCAGGGCCGGACCTTCAAGGAGTACCGCGGCATGGGCTCCATCGGCGCGATGAAGCAGGGATCGCAGGGACCGCTACTTCCAGGACGAGTATCGACGAGAAGAAGCTGGTGCCCGAGGGGATCGAGGGCCGGGTGCCGTACAAGGGCCCGCTGTCGGCCTTGATCGCCCAGCTGGTCGGCGGGCTGCGCGCCGGCATGGGCTACCTGGGTTGCCCCGATATCGAAACCCTGCAGCGGGACGGCGCGGTTCGTGCGCATCTCCTCCGCCGGCCGCGCGAGTCCCACGCCCACGACGTGATCATCACCAAGGAAGCGCCGAACTACCGCCTGGATTGATTGCCGTCAGGCGTCCGCGTCAGTGACAAACTCTCCCGCGCCGACGTCGATCTCGATCTTGCGGGAGCCTTCACCCATGTCGTGGAACCTTATCGTCACGGCGTGCTCTCGCATGTGCAGGGGGAGCTTCTCGCCCCACTCCACAACCACCACGCCACCGGAGTCGAGCAGATCGTCCAGTCCCAGGGACTCGATCTCCCTGGGGTCATCGTTCAGGCGGTACAGATCAACGTGGAACATCGGCAGCCGGCCTCCGGAATACTCCTGGACCAGGGTGAAAGAGGGGGAGGTCACATCCTCGGGGATTACTCCCAGGCTGGCGGCGATGCCCCGGGCGAAAACGGTCTTCCCCAGGCCGAGGTCGCCATCCAGCACCACGAGTTCACCACCCTTGAGGCTGCCGGCCAGGCGCATACCCAGCTCATAGGTTTCCTCTTCGCTCAGGCTGAAGGTGGTCGTAATGCTCATCTTTCCATCTTAACCTTTTTCAGACACTGCGCGCAGCCGTCGGATCGCCCCGGGCAGCCGGTTCAGGAGATCGGATGCGATCAAGCTGTCCATTCCGGTCTCGGAGGCGGCCAGGTCGCCGGCCAGGCCGTGGAGGTATGTTCCCAGACGGGCGGCATCGAAAGGATCGCAGCCGCCGGCCAGGAGCGCGCCGATGATCCCGGTGAGGACATCCCCGGTGCCGGCGGTGGCCATGCCAGGGTTGCCGGTAGAATTGAACGACACCGTCCCGTCCGGCCCGGCGATGACCGTGCGATGGCCTTTGAGAACCACAACCGACCCGGTTGCCTTGGCCAGTTTCCGACAGGCGTTCAGGCGATCGGCCTGGATCTCCCGCACTTCCTGTCCCAGCAGCCGGGCCGCTTCCTTCGGATGAGGCGTCAGGACCGTAACCGCCTTCCGCCCTTCCAGAATCTTCAGTCCGTTCTTCACGGCAGACAGTGCGTTGAGGCCGTCGGCATCGATCACCAGCGGCAGGTCGCTGCCGGAGACCACGGCAGCGACGGTTTCCCGAATCTCCTCCGGCGAGCCCAGGCCGGGGCCGAGGGCCAGTGCGTCCATACTTCCGGCCAGGGCCAGGATAGTGTCCACAGCATCGGTGGAGATGGTGCCGCTACCGGTTTCGGCCAATGGTTCGGTCATCAGTTCGGCCTGTTCCGACGCCACCTCCATCTGCATCGATTCGGGAACAGCCAGGGTGCACAGGCCGACGCCGCTCCTGAGGGCGGCCCGCCCCACCAGAACGGCTGCTCCTCCCTTGCCTCGCGAGCCTGTGACCGCCAGGAGATGCCCGTAGGTCCCCTTGTGACTCTCCGGGAGGCGGGAGGGTAGAAGCCCTGCGGCCACCGTTTCGTCCAGCCATTCCAGATCAGGCCCGACATGGGCCACCGATTCGTCCGGCACGCCTATGTCGATTACCGTCCACTCGCCGGCGAAGGCGTCGGTGGGTCCGGAGGCCAACGGCAGTTTCGGCCGGCAAAGTGTGTAGGTCCCGGCTGCGCGCACCGGCTCTCCGGCCACCTCCAGGCTGTCGGCGTCCAGGCCGGAGGGGAGATCGACGGAAACGATCTTGCAGCCGCTGCCGTTGATCATCTTCACAACGTCAGCAAGAACACCCCGGACCCCGCCGCGGATACCGGTGCCCAGCAAGGAGTCCACGATCAACGGGCCTGCTTCGAGAAACGGAGACAGGCCGTTCAGAGCGGAGACCCTGGTGATGGAGACGACCTGAATCCCCGCTTCTCCCGCCGCCTGGTAGTTGGTTGCGGCGTCTCCGGTCAACTCTTCCGGATCGGCGAACAGGATCACCCCGGGCGTCAGACCCGCCTTCTTCAAATGCCTGGCGACGACGAACCCGTCCCCCCCGTTGTTCCCTTTGCCGCACAGGATGAGCACCGGCCGGGAAGCCAGTTCCGGGTAATCCCGGAACAGCGCTTCCGCCACACCCGCCGCCCGCCGCTTCCATCAGGTCGAGGCCGGGGATGCCCAGCGTTTCAATTGCGTGGCGGTCCACGTCCCGCATCTGTTTCCCGGTGAGAACCTCCATCGGCGCCTCCTGATTGACATGGCTATTTTTGCACGATCTCAGATTCGTTTCGCACATCGAGTGAGATAAGGAAAGCAGCCTTGGGTTGACGGAATGACAAATTTGATTCATACTAATAGTACGTATTGTACAAAAAATACGCATTGTGTTGCCAACGGAGTTTTGGTTCATGTCACGCATTTCCGTCAGTGAAGCCCGCGAAGATCTGTCCGAGACCCTGAACCGGGTTGCTTACGGGCAGGAGAGGATCGTGCTGCACCGGCACGGGAAGGATGTCGCTGCTGTCGTTTCCATAAACGATCTGGTCCTGTTCGAGCGCCTCCTGGAGGAATACGAGACCCGACTCGATGTGCAAGAGGCGGACAAGGCTCTGGCGGAGTCGGATGAACGAATTCGCTACGAGCTCATCCGGAAGGAACTGGGTCTCACGGATTGAGTGGCGCATAAAATTGAGTTGACCCGTGCGGCTGTCCGGGCATTAAAAAATCTGCCAAAACAGATACTCACTAGAGTCGACGACGCCCTGTATGCTCTCTCGGAGAACCCTCGGCCCGAGGGAGTTGTGTCTCTCCGTGGCCAGTTTGAGTATCTTCGCATCCGGGTCGGAGCTTATCGGATCATTTATCGGGTGGAAGATGACCGCCTTGTGATTATCGTCATCCGGATCGGGCATCGGAGTGATGTCTATCGAAACCTATAGTCTCGCATGTATCATGAATGGGCTAAATTCGGAGGGATCCCAATCATGCTTCTTCGCATCCTGACCGCCGGTGAGTCCCACGGACCGGCGCTGACCGTCATTGTCGAAGGTCTGCCGGCGGGTCTGAATATCGAACTGGACGGCGTGCGGCGGGATCTCCTCCGCCGGAGGGGAGGGTTCGGCCGGGGTGGCCGCATGAAGATCGAATCGGACCCGGTGGAGGTCCTGGGCGGCATCCGGTTCGGAAAGACGATCGGTTCACCGGTCTCCATGGTGATCCGGAACCAGGACCATGCCAATTGGAGTTCCGTCATGGCGGTGGAGGGGGAGCCGACGGAGGAACGCAAGGTGACTCTGCCCCGGCCCGGCCATGCCGACCTGGCCGGCGCGCTGAAGTACGGCACCCATGACGCACGGGACATCCTGGAACGGTCCAGCGCCCGGGAGACCGCGGCCCGGACTGCGGGAGGATCGCTGGCCAGGCAGTTCCTGGCCGCGTTGGGCGTTGAAGTGACCAGTGCGACGCTTGCCGTGGGAGACCATCCGCTGTGCTCACCAGGCGATTTTCAGTTCGATCAGCTGCTGTCATTGCCCGACGATGTTCCGTTCCGTTGTCTGGATGACGATTGCAGCCGGCGGATGACGGCCGCAGTGGAACAGGCCAGCGCCGCCGGGGACTCGGTAGGTGGTGCGTTCCAGGTCATGGCCCGGGGTGTGCCGGTAGGGTTGGGAAGCCACGTGCACTGGGACCGGAAACTGGACGGCATCCTTGCCCAGGCGGTGATGTCGATTCCGGCGGTGAAGGCGGTGAGCATCGGGGACGGTGTGGAAGGGGCAGGCCGGCAGGGGAGCCGGCACCACGATCCTATCGGCTACAACGGGGAGAAAAATCAATTTGTCCGTCCCACCAACCGGGCCGGCGGGATTGAGGGTGGAATCAGCAACGGTGAGATGATCCGGGTTACCGGATTCCTGAAACCGCTGTCTACTCTGCCGAAGCCGCTGCCGTCCGCCGACCTGGCTACCAAAGACGTTGCAGCGGCCGCCGTGGAACGGACCGACACTGTTCCCATCGTGGCTGCCGGGGTGGTGGGGGAGGCGATGGTCTCCCTGGCGGTGGCAGGTGAGTGCCTCAGAAAATTCGGTGGGGATTCCATGGACGAGGTAATTCGGAACCTGCAGTCGTACCTGGACGCCCTGCGGTCTTTTTAGGCTTGCTACAAGGAAAAGATTGAAGTCACCGGGCGATGCGGTGTAAAGTCAAAAGACGGGCGTTGCTCGCTCTCCCCGGTATGAATGAGCCCTGGCACGGGTCAAGACTGAGCGGTAGGCCGAAAAAGCAGGATCCCTGTGTCCGGCCCATGGTAGGGACGAACGGGACACATGGAGGGTTGAACCGGCCTCAGGCCGGTTCCGAAGCAAAGAGGTTGAGCCGCATTACCCCGGGGAGAGCGAGCAAAGCCCGTATTTGTTCTCTTGCCCAAATGGTCCCTCACACCGACCCGAAAACCGTTCATTATCCAGATGGAAACTTACCGTAGTGCAAATGAACCATATCCCTCGATCCCGGGGCCTGTCAAGAGGAAACTGCAATATATCGAGGGGAGGTCGGTCCGGACCCCATGATATAGCGGTGGATGCTTGAAATGAAGGAAAAGCAGGCACTTGCGGACCTGAAGGTAGACTCCCTGGCGGCTGGAGGACGAGGGGTGGCCCGTCGGGACGGCAAGGTCTGGATGGTGGACGGCGCCGTCCCCGGGGACCGGGTTCTCGCCGAGGCGGTCCGGGACCGCCCCCGGCTGGTGGAAGGCCGAACCGTTCGTATTCTGGAACCGTCGGCCCTGCGCAGAGTTCCGACATGTCCGGTGCAGGACGACTGCGGTGGTTGTCCATGGATGATCATGGGAGAGGAAAGCCAGCGGGAGTGGAAAGGCCGGGTGGTTCGGGACAGCCTGGAGCGCATCGCCGGGATCCCGGATCCTCCGGTATGGCCGGTGGTGGCGTCGCCCCTGGATCTCGCCTATCGGGGGAAAGCGGAACTTTCCGTCGGGAAAGACCGGGAGGACCGGGTACTGGTCGGGTTCCGGCACCGTCACCATCCGGACCGGATGGTGGACGCAGCGGCATGCCCGGTTATCCCGGATGCCGCAAACCGGGTGCTCCGGGAAGTGCGGCGTCTTATCGGCGCGTCCGGGGACGGTGGAACGGTGGGCAGGACCGGGCCGCAGGGCCGGCGGCTGGTGCTCCGCCAGTCCGGCCGCAACGGTGCCGTCCTGGTGATCTTCCGGGATCAGGGGCGGGAATGGACCGGCCCGCGCCACGGGATTCAGCGGCTGGCCGCTATGCGGCAGGTCGCCGGTGTGGTCGCCCTCACCGGGCTGCCCGGCCGACGTGGCGGCGTCCGCTCCAGATTGCTGGCAGGCAAAGACCATCTGGAAGAGGAACTGGGCGGCACGGTCTTCCGGGTACCCGCGGCCGCGTTTTTCCAGATCAACCCGGCGGCGGCGGCTTTCCTGGTGAAATCGGTTCTGGAGATGGCGGGCACGATTGATGAAGGTGACCCGGTTCTGGATCTATACGGCGGCGTCGGCGTGTTCGCCTGGGCCCTGGCCGGCCGGGGTGCCAGGGTGACCGTTTGCGAGGCCGATCCTCACGCGGCGGCGGTGGGCCGCGAGGGTGTCGGGTCCGAAGAGCATCCGCGATTCGTATGCGACGATGTCGGTCGGTTCCTCGACCTGAATCGGTCAACGTTCCGGCCCCGGATAGTCGTAGCCAATCCGCCCCGAACCGGCTTCGGTCCCGGAGTAGCCTCGGGGATCGTAAAGCTGGGGAGCGAACGGGTAGTTATTGTCTCCTGCGATCCCGGGACCCTGGCCCGGGACCTGCAGCCGCTTATCAAAGACGGGTACCGGCTGGAGCGGGTGGTTCCTGTGGACCTGTTCCCCCAGACATCGCACGTGGAAACCGTCTCGTTGTTGCTGAAACGGTCGAAAGGAGACTGACCGCTCTACCTGCGAGCCAGTTCGGCGAGGATCGTCTCGGCCAGCAGCGTCTTGTTGACGTTGAAACGCAGGTCGGCCCGCAAGCGGTCGATGAGGGTGATCAGTCCCGCCGTCCGCTCCGGGGCGAACCGCCCGGCCAGTTCGGACAGGTCGGTGGCGATATCTGCATGGAGCAGGCTTTCCCCTGGCAGCCCTGCGCCGCTGCGGACTACGTCACGCAAGAGGCCCTGGAGCAGATCCAGCCCCTCCAGCAGGTCCTGCTCTCCTTCGCCCAGGATGCGGCGGGTCATGTCCGGCAGGTCGGCCAGAGCGGCGGGCGATCCGGCCAGGGCGTTCAGGTCGGTGAGGAACCCGGACCGCCTGGTCTTCATGGCGTGGAGGTCCAGGGTCTCCGCCGCCACCGGCCGTCCGGCGGAAAGGGAGGAGCGAAGTTTCGCCTCCTGCCCCTCGTAACCTTTTTCTTCCAGCTTATCCGCCAGGATCAGCGGGTCGACAGGCCGCAGGCCGACGCTCATGCATCGCGACCGGATCGTCGGCACCAACGCGTGAGGCCGGGTGGTTACCAGGATGATTGCCGAACGGCTTTCCGGTTCCTCCAGGGTCTTGAGGATGGCATTCTGGGCTTGGGGGTTCAGCCGGTCCGCCGGGGAGATGATGAATATCCTGCGGGACCCTGCCACCGGCGGATGGGTTGAATGAGTGTTCAGCCAGCGGATCTGCGGGATACGGATCTGCGTGAACGTCTCCTGGCCCGACGGGTCGAAGTCCAGCGGTTTCGGGGGGATCTCTTCTTTCTGCTTGAGGCTTTTTGGGAAATCCTTCTTTGGATACAAGCCGATACGGTACAGATCCGGGTGGGAAGCGGCTGCTATCAACCTGCAGGAGCGGCACCGGCCGCAGGCTTCTCCCCGCTCCGCCGCGCCGTCCCCGGTGCACAACAGCACCCGGGCAAACGCCAGAACTGCCGGACTCTTGCCGACCCCTTCCGGACCGTGGAACAGGTAGGCGTGAGGGAGCCGGCCGGCTTTAAGAATCCTGCGGAGCAGGCCAACGGTACCGTCCTGTCCGATGAGGGCGGAGAGGGTAGGGACCAGCGGGGAAGCACCGTCCATCTTCAGGAGACGTCCAGAACGATGTCCCGGACGGTGTCCCAGACCTGTTGTTCCACCTCTTCGATCCCACCGTTGGCGTCTACCACCCGGTACCGTTCCGGATCCTGCGCCGCCAGGAGGAGGTAGCCGTCCCTCACCCGGGCATGAAACGCCATATGCTCCTCCTCGAAGCGGCCCTCCGACATGGTGGTGCCTTCGAAGGTATTCCGCACCCGGGCCCGGTTGATTCCGACCTCCGCTTCCATGTCCAGGAGCACTGTCCTGACCGGCCTGCGATCCAGGGGCGGATGACTGTGGATGTTCAGGATCAGAGCAGCTCCCAGTTCCCGGCCGTAACCCTGGTAGGCCAGGGTGGCGTCAAGGTAACGGTCGGTGAGCACCACGGCGCCTCGAGCCAGGGCCGGCTCGATCACCTCTTCCAGGTGCTGGGCCCGGTCGGCGGCGTACAACAGCAGTTCGGCCATGGGGGACGGCGGGGTTGTGCCGGATTGCAGCAGAAGGGTGCGCAGGCCTCGTCCCAGAGAGGTCCCGCCAGGCTCCCGGGTGAGGACAACTTCCTTGCCGGCCTTCCTCAACCGTTCTGCCAGGAGCAGGATCTGGGTCGACTTGCCCGAGCCTTCGATCCCCTCAAAGGAGATGAAGTTGCCCGGGAGCGGCGCGCTGCCGGGCCGCAGGTCGAAGGGCGACGGGAGTGTCCGGTCCAGGGTTTCCCATCCCGAACCGGACAGGTGCCTTTTCTTCACGGTAGGCTCCCGAATTACATTGAGGCCAGGCGGCCGTTCTCGAAAAACGCCTCGGCGGCGGCCAGGTCCCTGGCTATCTGGTCCGAGAGTTCCGCACCGTCCGCGAACTTCTCTTCGTCCCGGATCCGGGCGAGGAACCGCACTTCCATTATTTCGCCGTAGAGGTCGCCCTCAAAGTCTATCAGATGAGTCTCGACCCCCACGCCCCCCGAACGGAAGGTCGGGCGGGAACCGACGTTGGTCACCGACGTATGTCGGATCAATCCGACCATCACCTCGGTGACGTACACACCGGCGCGAGGGAGAAGTTCGTTCCGGGCATCCAGGTTGGCCGTCGGGAAACGCAGCTTCCGGCCGCGGCCGTCGCCGTGGATCACCTCGCCCCGGATGGTATAGGGCCGTCCAAGCATTCCGGCCGCCGGTTCCACCCTTCCCTCCCGGATCAACTCACGGATTCCGGAGGAAGAGACAACCTTGCCGTCCATCTCCACCGCCGGGACCGATATCACCGAAAAGCCGCGCCGGTGGCCGATGGCGGTGAGTAGTTCCACGCCGTCGGCCCGATCATGTCCGAACCGAAAGTTTTCCCCGATCCGGACCTCCGCAAGGTCCACCCGGGTGTCCAGTACGGATTGGAAGAACCGCTCGCCGGTCATGGCGGCCAGTTCAGGATCGAAGGCCAGGATCAGAACGGTGTCCAGGCCGGTAGACTCCAGACTCTCCAGTTTCTGCCTGCGGGTCTGGAGCAGCCGGGGCCGGCGCTCCGGAGCCACCACCTCCAGCGGATGAGGGTCGAAGGTAATGAGCAGCGAGTTCATTGTGCGGGCCCTGGCGGAGGCGACCACAGCCGAGAGGATGATGCCGTGCCCGCGGTGCACACCGTCGTAATTTCCGATGGTGGCCACTACCGGCCCTGCGTCCTCCGGATAGCGTTCGATACCGTTCCAGATTTTCATGGCGCTCCCGGGGACCGCTGTCGTCCGGACCTGATCCTGCCCACCAGATCGTATCCCGCCGTGTCGGTGAGCTCCACCGCTACGAACGATCCCGGCTCGGCCGTTCCGTCGTTGATCAGCACCTGGCTGTCCACGTCCGGGGCCTGACCGGGGTGCGGCCGACCAGCAGGTGTTCGGTCTCGGGGTGCGCCCCTTCCACCAGCACCTCCACGGTTCGGCCGACCCGCTCACGGTTCGAGGCGGACACGATCCCGGCTGCAGTTCCATCAGGCCGGCGCGGCGCTCCTCCTTGACTTCGCCGGGGCACATCGTCCTGGAGTGCATAGGCGGCGGTGTGCTCCTCGTGGGAGTAGGTGAAGACGCCGAGGTGATCGAACCGCGCTCTCGCGCACGAACTCGAGCAGGGCCCGGAACTCCTCCTCGGTCTCGCCGGGGAAGCCGACGATCAGCGTGGTGCGCAGGGCCGGCTCCGGCATCGCCGTGCGGAACCGCGTCGAGCAGCCGCAGGTGGGTCTCGGCGGATCCGCCGCGGCGCATCCGGGCGCAGCACCGCCGGATCGGGCGTGCTGCAGCGGCAGGTCGACGTAGTCCACGCACGCGGGCAGACGCGCCATGGCGCCGATCAGCTCGTCGGTGACGGTGTTCGGGTAGAGGTAGTGCACCCGGATCCAGCGCAGGCCTTCGACGCCGTCCAGTGCCTCCAGGAGGCTCGGCAAGCGTCGCCTGGTCGCGCCGCGGTCGCGGCCGTAGTGGCTGGAGTCCTGGGCGATCAGGTTGATCTCGCGCACGCCCCGGGCGGCGAGAGCGGCTCGCCTCCGCGCAGGATGCTTCCGCCGTGCGGGAGCGGAACGCGCCGCGAAAGGTCGGGATGGAGCAGAACGCGCAGGTGTGGTCGCAGCCCTCGGCGATCTTGACGTAGGCGGTCCAGGGCGGCGTGGCCAGCACGCCGGGGCGTGCGGTCGTCGTAGAGATAGGTCGCGGCGCCGGGCCGGAGGGCCGGATCGGAGCTCGCGGCGAATCGTTCGGCCCGGGCGCGAGGCCCGCCGGCTTCGCGACGACCACCTGGTCCAGTTCGTCCAGCCCGATGAACGCATCCACCTCGGGCAGGTTGCGCCTGCAGCTCCTCGCGGTAGCGCTGCACCATGCAGCCGGCGACGACCAGCCGCTCGCAGCGGTGCCGGTCTTCTTCAGTCTCGGCGACCTCGAGGATCGTCTGGATCGACTCCTCCCGCGCCGGCCTCGATGAAGCCGCAGGTGTTGACCACGATCACCTCGGCCTCGGCCGGGTCCTGCGACGAACTCGCAGCCGGCGCGGTCGAGGTGGCCCAGCATGACCTCGGTGTCCACGAGGTTCTTGGCGCAGCCGAGGCTGATGATCCCGACCCGCTGCGGCTGCGGGTCGTCGGGACGGTGTCCGGAGCTCACGGGTAGAGCCTGTGGATCTGCCGCGGGTAGGGGATCGCCTCCCGGAGGTGGGGGATGCCGCAGAGCCAGGTCACGAAGCGCTCGATGCCCATGCCGAATCCGGAGTGCGGCACGGTGCCGTACTTGCGGATGTCCAGGTACCACTGGAAGGCCTCGACCGGCAGGCCGTGCTCCTGGATCCTCGAGAGCAGCAGGTCGTGATCGTGGATGCGTTGCGAGCCGCCGATGATCTCGCCGTAGCCCTCCGGCGCGAGCATGTCCACGCAGAGCGCCTTGGCCGGATCGTCGGCGTCGGGCTGCATGTAGAACGCCTTGATCTCCGCCGGCCAGTGAGTGACCATCACCGGCCGGTCGGACTTCTCGGTGAGCAGCGTCTCGTCGAAGCCGCCGAAATCGCTGCCCTCGTTGAACAGCCGGCGCGCCGGCCTCCTCCATGCGTGGCCTGGGCCTCGGGCGAGGTGAGGATCTCCGCCGCCTCGTCGTAGGTCATGCGCGGGAAGGGCGCCCGGATCGCCTCCAGCTTCGACGACGTCGCGCTCGAGGATGCTCCAGCTGGCGGCCCGCAGCGGTCGAGGACCCGGGCCACGATGTAGCTGACGAACTCCTCGGCCAGCTCGAGCAGGCCGGGCAGCTCCATGAAGGCGACCTCCGGCTCGATCATCCAGAACTCGGTGAGGTGGCGGCGCGTCTTCGACTTCTCCGCACGGAAGGTCGGACCGAAGCAGTAGACCCGGCCCAGCGCCATGCAGGCCGGTTCGAGGTAGAGCTGGCCCGACTGGGCCAGGTAGGCCTTCTCGCCGAAGTAGTCGGTCTCGAACAGCGTCGTCGTGCCCTCGCAGGCGGCCGGCGTCAGGATCGGCGAATCGATCAGGACGAAGCCGTCGCTCGTAGAAGTAGTCGCGGCAGGCCTGGACGACCTCGTGGCGCACCCGCAGCACCGCCTGCGGGCGTCCGGGAGCGCAGGTAGAGGTGCCGGTTGTCGAACAGGAACTCGACCCCGTGCTCCTTGGGCTGGATCGGGTACTCGCCGGCGGCGTGGATCACGCTGCAGCTCCTCCAGCGAGAGCTCGAACCGCCCGGCGCCCGCTCGTCCTCGCGCACGGTGCCGCGGACCTGCGATGCGAGGATTCCAGCGGGATCCGGTCGCAAGCGCTCGAACAGCTCGGGGCTGACGTCCTTGACGAAGGCGACGCACTGCAGGTAGCCGGTGCCGTCGCGCACGCACCAGGAACTTGATCTTGCCCGACGAGCGCTTCTGGGCCAGCCAGCCCTTGAGCGTGACCGCTTCGCCGACGTGGTCGCCGAGTTCCTCGATGTAGACGAAGTTCGCGCGTCACGCCGTGCTCAGCCCGCCTTCTCTTCCTTGGCCTTCTTGGCTTCCTCGACGATCTTCTTGCCTGGATCGTTCCCCGGCGCCTCCTCGTAGTGGGCGAACTCCATGTGGTAGCGATCCGCGGTCCGAGGTCATGCGACTTGAGGGTCGAGGCGTAGTCGAGCATCTCGGACATGGGCACCTGGGCCTTGATCACCTGGTAGCGCCCCTGGGCCTCCATGCCCTGCGGCTTGCCGCGGCGGGAGGAGAGGTCGCCCATGATGTCGCCCATGTACTCCTCGGGCGCGGTGATCTCCACCGGACATGATCGGCTCGAGGATGGTCGGCTTGGCCTTCGCCATGGCGCTCCTTGAAGGCCAGCGAGCCGGCGATCTTGAACGCCATCTCCGACGAGTCCACGTTGTGGTACTTGCCGTCGATCAGGGTGACCCGGAAATCGACCACCGGCGAGCCGGCCAGCCAGCCTCGCTCGGCGGTTTCCTCGAATGCCCTTCTCCACCGCGGGGCGGTAGTTCTGCGGGATCGAGCCGCCGAAGATCTTGTCCACGAACTCGAAGCCCGCTGCCGCGGGGCAGGGGCTCCATGTCGATGACGCAGACGCCGAACTGGCCGCGGCCGCCGGTCTGTTTCTTGTGTTTCCCTTCGATGTTCGGTGACCTTCTTCTTGATCGTCTCCAGGTAGGGGACCCTGGGCGGGTGCAGGATCGCCTCGACGCCGAACTTGCGCTTCATCTTGGCCAGCGCGACCTCGACGTGGACCTGGCCGGTGCCGGAGACGAGCAACTCGCCGGTCTGCGGGTCGCGCTTGACGCTGCAGCACCGGGTCCTCCTCCATCAGCCGTGCCAGCGCGGTGGAGATCTTCTCCTCGTCGCCCTTGGACTTGGGCTCGACGGCGTAGGAGATCGCCGGCTCGCGGAAGGTGACCGGCGGGTAGAGGATCGGGTGCGGCCGGGTCGGCCAGCGTGTCGGAGGTCTGGGTCTCCTTCAGCTTGGCCACCACACCGATGTCGCCGGCGTGCAGTTCGCTTGATGGTCTCCATCTGCTTGCCCTGCATCACCGAAAGGCCGCCCAGGCGCTCGTGGCGTGTCCGCGGTTCACGTTGATCACGTTGCGACTGTCACGCTTTCAGCGTGCCGGAGCAGACGCGGAACAGGGAGAGCTTGCCGGCGAACGGATCGGCAATGGTCTTGAACACGAACAGCGAGACGGGCTGGTCGCGACGGTGGCGCGAGTGATCGGTTCGGCCTCGTCGTCGTCCAGTCCCGGGTTGCGTGCCCGACGGCGTCGCCGCGCTCGCCCGGCGCCGGCGCCATGTCGACGATCAGGCGTCCATCAGCGGCTGGATGCCGATCATGTGGGTGCCGCGAGGTGCAGAACAACGGGGAAGATCGTTGCGCGCGCCGGACGCCCGTTGCGCAGCCCCGCGATCAACTGCTCCTCGGTCAGGTCGCCGGCCTCGAAGAAGGTCTCCATCAGGGCCTCGTCGCTCTCGGCGACCATCTCCACCAGTCGCCGAGCGCATCTCGGCAGCTCGTCCGCCAGGTCGGCGGGAATCTCCTGCGGTCATCTTGCCCGAACCGTCCTTGGCGAAGCGGAAGGCCTTCATCGCGATCAGGTCGACCACGCCCGAGAACTCGTGCTCCTTGCCGATGGGGATCTGCACCGGAACCGCGGTGCGGCCGAAGCGCTCCTGGATCGACTCCAGACGTGCGGTCGAAAGAGGCGTTCTCCCGGTCCAGCTTGCTCATCACGAACATCACCGGCAGGTTGAATTCGATCGGCGTAACCGAAGGTGCGCTCGGTGATCACCTGCACGCCGGCGACCGCTTCGACCACCACCAGCGCGGCGTCGGCGCCGGCAGAGGCGACCTTGGCGTCGGCGACGAAGGCCGCGTAGCCCGGGGTGTCGATCAGGTTGATCTTCCGGTTCTTCCACTCGACGTGGGCCAGGGCGGTCTGCAGCGAGATCTTGCGGTCGATCTCCTCCTCGTCGAAGTCGGTGATGGCGCTGCCGTCTTCGACCTCCCGAGCCGGTTGACACGCCGGAGGCGAACAGCAAAGCGGAGGTCAAGGACGTCTTTCCCGCAGCCGCCATGGCCGATGAGGATGACGTTGCGGATGTCGGGAGTCTCGTAGACCTTCATGTGCGAGCTCCTTCTGTGCTCCTTAAGCGGCTTTCACAGAAAACACAAAGAGTGAATATACCACGAATTCAGAGGGCTTCGGCGGCCTCAAGCCTTCATCCGCAGGCCTTTCTCCTCGCGGATGAACAGCCACCCCACCATCTTTCCGATCGGTATCTCGGTATCCGGTGACCGGAACTCCGCCGGCAGATCGAACCGGGACGAGGTGTCGTCCGAGTCGATGGACCCGGCTTCGGCCAGCACTCCCCGGAAGCGGTCCTGCCATTTCTCCATATTGGAAACCCGGAGATCGACCCAGCCGGCATGGCTCCAGCGGTTGATGGAATCCGGCGTGGCTTTCTTTTCCTCGAAAGCGGTGGGGATCACCATGCGGGGCCCTCGCAGGAGGCCGGCGCCGTCCGCCAGGAGCACCGGGATCCCGATGGAAAGCATCTGGCTCCTGAAGTCCTGGTTGTCCCGGACGTACGCTGCGGCATCTTCGGCGAGCTTTTCCGGATCGTCCTCCACCACTCCCCGGATGGTGGTCCGGATCCGGCGCAGCAGATCGGCTTCGAACAGAAGCTTGGAAAGCCGGGGTGGGCCTAGCATTTCAAAGGCGACCGAGGCGACCTGGTGCTCCTGCTCCAGGGTCTCCAAGCGGTGCAGTGCGGTGGCCCGCAGAACACCGGCACGGTAGGTCGGGTCCATGCTGGCGGTATCCAGGGCGTTGATGACGTCGTATCCCGAGTTGATTCCGGAAACCTCGAACCGGACGTTTCTTGCAATCTCCTCCGGTGTTACGTACTCCATCTGGCCCAACGTCGTGACCACCTCGAACTCGGCCCGGCTGAATATGCCGTTTTCGCCGGTATCGATATAGACCGATTTCATGTTCCCGCCGTCGCGGATGTCGATCTCCGGATAGGTCCTGGACTCGCCCATGTCCGGTTCGGCGGACAAGTCCACCGGCTGGTGGAACGGACAGTCGTGCAGGCGGATCGGTTCGCCGTGCTTGAGGATTTCGCCGTAGCCGATCCCTTTCCAGGCGATGGCCGCTGCAGGCTTGATCTCCTTGACCACCGGGGCATCCGGTGTCCTGGCCATGAGGAACAGGAGCAGGGTGTGGGCCCCTGCCATGGCCGATTTGCTCAGCAGGATCCGGGACGGCTTTTCCTCGCTGTGGGTGTAGGGGATGTTCAGACCCATCCCGCCGGTGCCGGAGGTTCCGATCTTGATGTAGGCGCGGGCCCCGGATCGGATCAGTCCCTCGTAAAGGATCTGGATATGGCGTATCAGTTGGGGCGTGTACAACGTACAGAGGTGCCGCTCCAGGGTGTCCCGGAACGTCTCGATGCCGTGGCCCTTGTCCAGGTGGTCCAGAACCTCGGAAGCGGAGCGGAAAATATTCTGGTAGGCGAGCGCCGTGGCTGTATTGACACAGTCCACGATCAGGTCAGGTTTGTGTTTCGTAAGGACCTGATAGAGCAGAGACCGATCCAGGATCTCTTCGGTCAGGGCGAGCAGCGTATCGTCGATAATCGCACGGCGATGCCCGGAATCCCCCAGGAGTTCCTGTCGGCCGATATCCTTGAGATCGGAGCGGACGAACAGGTTGCCGTGGAAGCCTTCGAATTCGGTTTCGGTTTCGGGGAAATTTCGTTTCAGAAGCGCGGTGGCTTCGGCGACCTCGCCGGCCTCCAGGGAACTGATGATCAGCTTGCGGGGGTTCAGAGTGAGTAATTCTCTGCAGACCGCCATGCCGACCAGTCCGGCGCCTCCAAGAACCATGACCGTTCTGTTCCTTACTTCCATTGCTTGCCTCCCAGCGAGTCGAAAGGGCATCCTTACACACGGTGTCGGCGAATTCCAGAGCGATAAAGTCGTTCTTGACGCCAGATAGGCCGGGAATTACGTTTCCAACAGGCCGTGTGGCAAATCGGCTTGATTTGTGAGGAATTTCGTCCGGAAAGCGATAGTTCCAGACTGTACAAAGAGTGAGGACCGACGTGATCATTACATGCCCCTCCTGCAGTACCCGGTACCACCCGCCGGCGGAGGTGGGAGAATCGCCGTTCACCTGCTCCTGCTCCCGCTGCGAATCGATTTTTCCTTTCGAGCCGATATCAGGCGATGCGGTGCTTGCCATCGATGTCCGACTGGATCCGGAACCGCCGGTTATGGCGATTCCGCCGGTGCTCCCTGAACCGGACCTGGAAACCGAGTGCGAGGTCGGCTTGACCGATCTCCCCATCGGGATGGACGATCCGACCCTGGCGCCGCAGGTGCGGGACGCAGTGACGGAACCACCGGTGGCAACTGCCGCTATGACCAGCAGCGTCCTGGCCGTGGAGAAGCCGGTGCAAGCGACCAGGCCGGTTGCGGCCCGCCCGCGGAAGAATGCTCGTCCGGGTTTCTTCGCATTCCTGATAGTCGCCCTCCTCCCCACCGCCATGGCCGCAGGCGCATGGCAGCTTTCGACAACGTATGGTGAGGATCCGATGGTATGGACAACCCCGGCAGGAGTGCTGGGGCTTCTCTTCTCATGGTTGTGGGTGCGATGGAAGTATCGAGAGAACTAGATCCGATGGACGCTCGCCCGGTGGAGCCGGTGGTGGCAGCCTGTCCCAGGTGTGACGAGCCGGAATCAGGATTGCAGCCGGTCCGCGCCCAGTCCCTGGGCGGGGCGCCGCTATGCCGTTGCTGTCGTTGCGGGACCCGCGTGGTTCTGGACGAGGGCCGGCAACGGTTCGTGTTCACCTGCGGTGGCTGCGGGCTGCCGTTCCTGGCCGACGGAATCCTGCCCCATGCCGAGCATCGCTGCGGCGACTGCAGAGCCGGAAAAATGCCCCCGGAGGTTCCCGACAATGTGCTGACCGGGGCGATGGAGGAAGAGGCCCGGACGGCGCTGGCGTCGCGCTGGTCATTCGTGACGTCGCCTTCCCTCACGGTCTATCTGCAACGGCTGGTCAACCAGTTGGAGACCCGCATTCAGGGTGCGCCCGGCGGGTGCCGGGTTGTCCTCATGGACGACTGGTCCCATCGGACGCTGGCTCTCCCTTCGGGCCTGATCCTGGTCAGCCTGGGAACACTGGCGTTCCTGGAAGATGAGGCGGAACTGGCCTTTGTGCTGGCTCACGAGATCGCCCATGCTGCATCCAGCGACGCCGCGGTTCGGCTGGTCCGCCTCGGATATCAGGCGGTGGCATGGGAACCGAACGGCCGGGCCAACGATGCCTGGATCGAGACGGTCCAGGATCTGGTCCGGCTCGGTTACGGCCGTGTACGGGAGCGGGACGCGGATCATGTCGCCCTCGACGCGACCCTGTCCCTTGGCTACGACCCGGTGTCGGTCAGAAGGTACCTGGCCAGGATCCAGGAAAGGGTCCGGGCAGGAGCCTCAGAGGTGGCGGAACTGGCTGCCGCTCACCCGCCTGCCGACGACCGGTCCCGGAGGCTGGACCGGGCACTGTTCGGGAAGGCGCGGGAAGATTCGGCGCCGAAGACCAACCGGGAAGTTTTCCGACGGGCGGCGGGCCACCACATACTGGCCGGTGACCTGGTGCCGGTAGATCTGAAGCCTGTTGCTGACGTCGACGATGAAATCGACCCTGGGGAAACCGCAGGCTCCGGCAGGCTGTTCTGGATGGTAGCCGGAATCGCGGCAGTTGCCGCTTTGATTCTGGCCGTCGGCCTGGTGCTCTCGAACTAGACAGGTACCGTTCCGATTGCTGCCCCCTGTACCTCCGATAGGGCATAATGCCCGCTGCCGGCCACCACCGGCCATAAGGAGGAACAGGGTGACAACGGCCAGCACACTGCGCCTGGGAGCGCACATGTCCATCGCCGGAGGGATGGAGCATGCGGTGGAACGGGCCTGCCGCGTCGAGGCGACGGCGCTGCAGGTGTTCGTGAAATCCTCCAACCAGTGGGCCGCCAGGCCGTTCACCGCCGGCGAGGTGGACCGGTTCCGCGCCGCCAGTCGTGAGGCGGACCTGACCCGGTACACCATGGCCCACACCTCTTACCTGATCAACCTGGCTTCCCCCAGGCCGGATCTGCTGGCACGGTCCCGGGCGGCGCTGGTTGTGGAGTTGGACCGTTGCGCCGAACTGGGGCTGCCTTTCCTGGTGCTTCACCCCGGCTCTCACGTGGGTGCGGGCGAACAGGCCGGGCTGGAGGCGGTGGCGGCCTCCCTGGATGCGGTTATGGGCTCCTCCGCCCGGGTCCGATCCGACGATGTCCTGATCCTGCTGGAAACCACGGCAGGCCAGGGAACCAACCTGGGATCCAGTTTCGAACACCTGGCAGCCATCCTGGACCTGGCCGGCTGCCGTGATCGATTGGGGGTTTGCATCGATACTTGCCATCTTCTGGCTTCCGGGTACGAATTCCGGGATCCCCGATCGTTCGGGGAGATGATGAGCCGTTTTGATGAGATCATCGGACTGGACCGCCTGCGCGGAGTCCATCTCAACGATTCCAAAACCGATCTCGGCAGCCGGAAAGACCGTCACGAGCATATCGGAGACGGGTTCATCGGCCTCGAGGGGTTCCGGCCTTTCATGACTGACCGGCGATTCAAGGATGTTCCCATGGTCCTGGAGACTCACAAGGGTGACGACCTCGAGGAAGACCGTATGAACCTCCGCCGCCTCCGGGGCCTGATAGAACCGTGAGACTGTCGGATTTTGATTTCGACCTGCCCGATTCGGCTATTGCTCAGCGGCCTTGTACCCGCCGCGACCGTTCCCGGCTGATGGTGCCCGGCCAGGCCGGCAAGCCTTCCCTGCACCTGGAGTTTTCCGATCTGCCCGGCTTGCTCGCTGCCGGCGATCTCCTGGTGCTGAACGATACCAGGGTGCTGCCAGCGAGGTTGTACGGCGCCAGGGGATCCGGAGGCCGCCTGGAATTGCTGCTGCTTGAGAAAAATACGGAAGACGCAGAAGACTGGTGGTGCATGATGAAGATCCGGCGGGCTCCCGCCCACGGCGAGGAACTGGCCCTCTCCGGCGGACTCCGGGCCGAGGTTCTGGAACACAGGGACCATCGCTGGCTCCTGCGACTGAGCCATCCGGCCGGTGACGTGGCCCTGGCCCTCAAAGAGGCCGGCCGCATGCCGCTCCCGCCGTATATCCGGCGGAATCCCGATGATGACGATGCCTCCGTCATGGACCGGGAGCGGTATCAGACCGTATTCGCCCGGCAGGACGGTGCGGTGGCGGCGCCCACCGCCGGTCTGCATTTCACACCGGCGCTGCTGGATGCGATCCGGGACCGCGGGGTGAATGTGGCGTTCCTGACGCTGCATGTCGGGATCGGAACGTTCCTGCCGGTCCGGACCGAGAATCTGGACGACCACGTCATGCATGCCGAGTCGTTCATCCTTGCGCGGGAAACGGTGGCGGCGATCCGCGCCACCAGGGATGCCGGAGGCAGGGTGATCGCGGTGGGCACCACAGTGGTGCGCACCCTGGAAGGATGTGCAGAATCCGATGGCTCCTTGGCTCCGGGGGCCGGTCGTTGTAGTCTGTTCATTCGTCCCGGACACCGATTCCGTATCGTGGATGCCATGATCACCAATTTCCACCTGCCCCGTTCCACGCTCCTGGTCCTGGTCAGTGCGTTCGCAGGCCGGAGCCGGATCCTGGCCGCCTACAGTGAGGCGATCCGGGAGGGGTACCGGTTCTTCTCCTACGGCGACGCCATGTTCCTGACGCCATGAGCGATCGGTTCAGTTTCCGGATTCTGTCCACCGCAGGTCGGGCTAGGCGGGGAGAACTGTCCACCGCCCGGGGCATGGTGAGGACGCCGGCGTTTATGCCGGTGGGGACCCTCGGTTCGGTGAAGTCCGTCACCCCTGAAGAGGTTCGGTCCTGTGGCGCGGATATGGTTCTGGCCAATACCTATCACCTCTACCTCCGGCCGGGCCATGAACTGATTCGGGAACTGGGAGGGTTGCACCGCTTTATGAACTGGGGCCGGCCGATCCTGACCGACTCCGGCGGGTTTCAGGCTTTCTCCATGACCGGCCTCTGCCGGATTGACGATGACGGTGTCCGGTTTCAGTCCCACCTCGACGGCTCGAACCACGAACTCACCCCGGAGAGGAGCATGGAGATCCAGTCGGCCCTGGGGTCGGATATCGCCATGGTGCTGGACGAGTGCCCCGAATTGCCTGCGGAGTACGCGCGGGTCGAAAGCGCCGTAATCCGCACCACGGCCTGGGCCCGGCGGTGTCGCGAGTCCTACGCCGGACCGGGGGTGCCGTTCGGAATCGTCCAGGGTGGGCCATGGGAGGATCTTCGTGAACGGAGTGTTCGCGAACTGCTTGAGCTGGACTTCCCTGGCTATGCGATGGGCGGAGTCAGCGTGGGAGAGCCGGCGGAGGCGATAGCACGGGTAGCCGGTTTCACGGCGGCGATGCTGCCCGGGGACAGGCCGCGCTACCTGATGGGGGTGGGCAGGCCGGAGGATCTGATTCAGGCGGTGGAAGCAGGTCTCGACCTGTTCGATTGCGTCATGCCGACGCGCAACGCCCGCAACGGCACGCTGTTCACCTCAAGCGGCAGGATCAACATCAAGCGCAGCGAGTTTCGCAACGATCCGAGACCGCTGGACCCGGACTGCCGGTGCGAGACCTGCCGGAATTACAGCCGGGCCTACCTGCGTCATCTGTTCCTGTCGGGGGAGATCCTGGCTGCCCGGCTGAATACGATCCACAATCTGACGTACTATCTCGGTCTGATGGAAGACATGCGCACCGCTATCGAGGCGGGACGGTTCCTTTCGTTTCGCGAGGCGTACCTGGCTTCGCCTGCAGCAGGCCGGTACCGGGGGGATTCCCGTTGACGGCGGGAGTGGCGGGACGGGGCGACCTGGTTTTCATAGGGGATGTCCACCTGGACCGGGAGGACCCGGAGGTAATGCCGTTCTGCCGCATGCTGGAGGCCGTGGCCCGGGACGCCGGCGCCCTTGTGCTGGTGGGCGATCTGTTCAACCTGTGGATCGGGGGAAGCGGACCTGGAGCCGGACCATATCCGGCAGGTCCTGGACTGTCTGCGGGCGATCCGGAAAAACGGCGTGGAGGTGAGGTACCTGGAAGGGAACAGGGATTATTTCATTCGCGCCCACTACGAGGGTGACGTTTTCGATGCGGTGCCCGAGAACGGTTTCAGTGAAGAGGTGGCCGGACTGAAGGTGTTCGCCATCCACGGCGACCTGGCCAATCCGAACGACCGGCAGTACCGCGCATGGCGCAGGTTCAGCCGTTCCCTCCCGGTAAGCGCGGTATTCCGCATTCTGCCCGGACGTTGGCGGACACGGCTGGCGGAACGCCTGGAACGCCGGATGCGCCGGAGCAACCTTGCGTACAAGCGGTCGTTCCCCGAGGCGGAGGTCCGGAAATATGCGGCAGACCGGTTCAGGGGAGGTGACGACCTGGTGGTCCTGGGGCATTTTCACCTTGAGAAGGACCTCTCTGAAACAGGACCGGGCCGGGGTCGCATTCTGGTGCTGCCGGAGTGGAAGGGCAGCCGGCGCTGTCTCCGGATAGGGGCGGATGGTCAGGCAGGATTCGTGCCGGCAGGCTGAACCTCAGACGGGCGAAGAGGTCTTCTCGTTCCGGATCATGAAATTCCGGTCCAGCGGGCTGAAATGGTCCGCCGCCTCGATGAGGGATTTGGCGGTATTCCGAGGGAAGCCGATTACTTCCACCTTCGGGCCCATCGCCTTCACCCGGTTCACCAGGGAGGTGAAATCACCGTCCCCGGATACCAGCACCACCACGTCCAGCATCGGCGCCGCATCCAGGATTTCAAGGGCCATCTCCATGTCCCAGTCACCCTTCATGGAGCCGTCGGCTCGAACGGTAAGGTTCTTGCGATGAACCTTAATGCTCCGCTTTTCAAGACGGGCGATGAAGCCGGACTGGTCGATCTCCTTGGACTCCACCACGAACGCCTGGGCCAGGATCAGCCGGCGTTCACCCACGGCGGTGCGGATCAGTGCGTCAAAATCAAGCCTGCCCTTCAACTGGCGGGCGGCGTAGTACATGTTCTGTACATCCACAAAGATCCCGACCCTTGGCGGCTGTCCCTTTTTGCGGATACGGCTGCGGGGCGGTACCGTCGCGTCCACCAGTTTCCTCAGGGCCCGGAACTCGGCCAGAACCTCGTCCAGTTTCTGATTCTGGATCTTGAGGTCCTTCCGGCGGTCCCTTCTGACTCCGGCGGTTTCCCGCTGAAGGTCCGCAAGCACCGTCCTGGCATCCGGCTGGTCGGCGGCTCCGCCGGCCTGCCCGTCCAGGAGATCACTCAGCCGGCTTGCAAGCAGCTTCTCCCCGGCTCCCTTCTTCCGGGTGGACCGGATCAGGGCCCGCACCGACTTCAACAATTCCTGCACCTCGTTGGCGTCGGATTCACCGCCGTTCCTGTTCCTGCCGGTTTCTGAGCGGGCCTGTTCCGCCGCGTCCCGTTTGAGCCGCTCCACCAGCATTCTGGATTCGGCCAACTCGCCCCGACGCTCTATTAAATCCCGTTTGAGCGCTTTTCCGGTCTCCCGGCTCTTGGTCAGCTGGCCTTCCAGATACCGGATTTTGTTCTCCTGGGTCTGGCAACGTTTCCGGAGTCGGACCTGTTCCTTCTCCAACTGTTTCGCCGCCGCGGCCTCTTTTGCTGTCGATTTTTTCCCGACCTGCACCGTGGGCTTGCCGTTTCCATCTGCTTTCATGCGACAGTGGAGTTTTTCGCGGATGTTTCCCGGATCCAGGTCATCGGCCCCCGATGCCAGCAGAAACAGGTGCTTTCCGAAATTACCATTAGCTCCGAGGAACTCAGGATCCCCCAGACGTTCCAGGCGGTCGGCGGTCGTGAGACGTGCGAATTTGCGCTGGGTCGAAGAGGTTTCTTTTTTCAGAACCCGGATCACGGATCGCAGGGCGGCGCCGTCACCTGTGGCCCGGGACACCAAGTCCTTGAGTATCCGTTCCTTTTTCTGGGAGGCGGTCCTTTTGCCCGGATAGGTCAGACCGCAACTTCCCGCAAGACGGGTCAGCCGGGCAGCATCCAGGGTATCGGACAAGACACGGATCAACCCGCCGGGACCCAAGCGTTCCAGAATTTCAGCAGCCTGGCGTTGCATATTTCCCCAGTCCACTATTGGCTACAAATGGCTGAACACGAAAGGCTTGTTAGCGAGGACCTATCGCTTGCAACCACGGTATTATACCATCGACTCGCCTTTGATCGGGATTACGGAGGGTGGCCATGGGGTGATCGGAATAGGGGTAGATCTGATCCAGGTCTCTCGTGTGCGGCAGGCGCGGGAGCGCAGGGGAGAGCGGTTCGGGGCCAGGATTCTGTCCCCGTGGGAAAAAGAAGAGTGCAGCAAACATGTTGCATCTGATGTTTATCTCGCCAGCCGATTTGCCGCCAAGGAGGCCTGCCTGAAGGCGCTGGGAACCGGCTGGGCAGGTGGGGTGGCGTTTCCCCAGGTTCAGGTCGAATCCGGGGGAGAATTGCTCCTCAGCGGAGCGGCCCGGACCCGGGCGGATCAATTGGGAGTGAGCCACGCCAGGGTAACATTAACCGTTCAGGGTGATCTGGTAGCTGCGATGGTGGTTCTGGACGGTTGACCTAGTCCGGATCCCGGAGCTCAATTACACCGTTCTCGCGCATTTTCTTGAGAATCCGCAAAGCTTCTACATCCCGGATCGGCGCGATCTGGATGATGGAGCGGACGTCCCACGCCCCGTCGATCCGGCTCAGCAGGAAAAACTCCTGGGGAGACAGGTCCTCTGTTTCCAGTTCCGCCACCGGCCGCGTCAGGACCGGAATTTTTTCTTCCGGCATGTAATATTTGCGCGCTTTCTCCATGAACGCGACCTCCGCCTCCTGGGTCAAACGGCGCAGGGATTCGTTGTTCGGGTTCTTGCGGTAGATCTGGTCCAGGATCTCCAGGGCTGCGTCGAACTCCCCATCGGCCATGAACTGCCTGGCCAGGATGAGACCCATATCCAATTCCTCGGGTGAGAGGCCCGGGTCGGGGCGGGGGGCTGGGACGGTTGGAGCCGGTGAGGGAGCCTGCACCGGCACCGGACGAGTCGGTTCCGGCGTGATGAAGGCGTCCGGCTCTGCGGCGGCTGCCATGGCACTCCCGCCGATCCCGGTAATGATCGCAGGCGAAGGTTTCGGATCATGGCCTGCTTCGGGGACTATCGGCGTTGCCTGCGATTCGGGCTCCGACGGTTTCACGTCCCCGGCGGGGGCCGGTTCCGGGGGACCGGGAGCCGGCGGGGCAGGCTTCTCTCCCGCAAGTTCGATCAGGTTGGTACGGTGCAGTTCGAACACGAATTTGGTGACGATATACACCGAGCCGTGAGCATGCAGCAGGATGTCGGCTATGGTCCGCTCTCCATCTATCGCCTCGTAAATCCCTCGGGCGATCTTGTTCCTGAATACTTCCGGCGGCGGCAACTTGCCGGTTCTTTTGGGGATGAGGCGGTCTGAGACGATCACTTCGCGGATGTGCCTGATTTCGTCCATGCGCTGCATTCCCCGAAGCAGGACATCTTCTACCCGGATATCTGTGGGGAACAGGTTCTTGCTTTCCTTCGCCTGGTCCTGGAACCGGAAGACGCCATGCTCCCATTCGAACAGGCTGAAGATGGTCTCCTCAGCCTTGGCGTGCAGGTTGCGGGTCAGTTCCTCGCCTGTGAGGACGCCCATCTCCACCAGGGTCATCCCCAGTTGCTTGCCGGTGGTCGACTGCTGGTCCAGGGCGATCCGGAGCAGGTCTTCCGTCACCTGGCCCCGGGCTACGAGATAGTGACCCAGAAGCTCACTGGGGTCGTTGGAGGAGCAGGAAACGACACGGCCACCCTCGAAGACGATGGTTTTACAGACCTTGTCCCGCTCGATTTCAAGCGTTCCGGTCTTGCCGTTCGCCCCGAGCCACTGCAGCAGCTCTGGAAGCGGCATGGAGTACAGTTCGCCATGTACAGACACAATAAGCCTCAAGGTCGAAATCTAGGCAAAAAGAAGTTTGCGGCAACCTTTATTCAAGAATTATCGTCTTTCGACTTGTTGACAGTTACCGGGGTGTAGCGAAAGATATCGAATCCAGTTGAAAAGGGATGGAAGGCGGGTCTGATCGTGACGCGATGGTTAGTGGTTTTCCTGGTGGGGGCCGGTTGCATCCTGGCCCCTCTTGCCGCCGTTGCGGCGGAACCGGCTGGACTTCCGTCTCTAGGCTGGATCGGTAAGAATTCCGGCGATCCCTTTCCAGCGAATCTCCTGTCCGGGGAGCGGTCCCCCCGGCTGATCGTCCGCCTGACGGCAGACTGGGCGGAGGTGGAGGTCGAGCCTGGACGGTACGAGTGGTCTGCGCTGCGCGGGCGCATGGACGAAATCAGGAAGGCCGGCTCCGTTGTGTCGCTCTGCCTGGATGGCTCTCACAGGGCCTATCTCCCGGACGGCGGTCCCCCTACGCCGCTCGTGGATGGGGCGGTGGAGGCCTGGACCCGGTTCGCCCGCAGCGCCGTACGGCAATTGGGGGACCGTGTGGCGGTATATGAAATCATGGACCTCCCGTCCGGCGATCCTGCCAGGGAAGGTGTTCCCGCAGATATTTATGCATATGTCCTGAAACAAACGTCCCTGGCGCTCCGTGCGGAAGTGGAGGAGGCCGGGCTGACGGTTCCGGCTATAGCGCAGGGTGCGGTGGATTCCCGCAGAATCGAATGGCAGCGGGATCTTTGGGAACACGAAAGCGCGCCTTACGTGGACATCCTGCCGGTACGGTTCCACCGGTCGGGGGCTTTGGAGGCTGGAGCGGTCTTCAGGGCCCTGGTCCCGGAGACTCTCGGCTACCCGCCGGCGCCGGTCCTGTGGGCTCGCTTTGAGGCCGGCCCGGGTAGCGGCAGCCTCCTCGACCGGTTGGCCCCGCTGGTGGTGGCGCTGAACTCCGGAGCGGAGGCTGCGATCACCGAACTGCCGGAGGACGGCCCGCTCAGGCACACTGGAATCCGGTGGCTGGCCGGCACAGCCGACCACCTCTCCGGCGGATACGCATCGGCTCCGCAGGAGGCGACCACCTTGCGGTACGTAGAGGGTGATAGCGAGCCCGAGGGTGGTGTCGTCGGTAAATTCTTCAGTGACGAGACGTTCCAGGCGCTGGTGGTCTACCGCCTGGCCGGGAGGGACGGCGGTGGAGGGAAGGCCTGGCTGGGGCTGCCGTCCACGTTTGTCCGCAATCCGTACATTGTGGATCCGGTAACCGGCCGTCGGCTGAGGACCACCACCACCGAACCGCCTGACGGCCGGCCCGGCCGGGAGGTCAAGATCAGCCCGGCGGACTATCCGCTGCTTCTGGAGTACCAGGCCGGCGTGATCACCCCCGGCTTCGAGCTTGAGACGGAAGAACTGCAGGTGGAACGGGGCCGTGAGCTCTCCGCCCAGGAAATCATCGCCCGCCACCAGGCGGTGCAGAAGATCCAGGATGATTACCTGGAGCGCTGGATGGCCGCCGCCAGGGTGGACTACCACTTCAAGTTCGCCCAGGGCGGAACCAATATCGACGTTTCAATCAAGAGCAACTACTTCTGGGCTCGAGGCGAGGACCTGGAATGGGAGCAGACCGAGTACGCGGTGAACGGCACCCGGGTGCCCTGGAAGAAGTTCCCCGAGATCCCGCTGATCCAGCCCGAGAAGGTGGTTACCCTTCCCATGGACCTGACCCTGGACCGGACCTACCGCTACCGCCTGGCCGGGAGGGACCGGATCGGTGGCCGGGAAGCCTTTGTGCTGGCCTTCGAGCCGGAGGACCCGGACCCGGACCGGCCGCTGTACCGGGGCCGGGTATGGATCGACAGCGAACGGTTCGTCCGTTTGAAAGTTTCCCTGGTCCAGGGCAACCTGGAAGCTCCGGTCCTGGCCAACGAAGAGCGGGATCTCTACAGGATGGTGGCAGCAGGAGACGGCCGGGAACTCTGGATGCTCTCCGCCATCAACGGCCAGCAGGTCTGGACCGCCGGCGGGTTGAACTTCCTCGTCCAGAGGGAAGTGACTTTCGAGTCGTACGACATCAATCCGGAACCTGGAAAGTTCGACGCGGCACGGGAAGTCGCCTACCGCTCCAAGAACCAGATGCTGCGGGATACCGAAGAGGGTTTCCGCTACCTGGAACGGCAGGATGACGGCACGCGGACCGTCAAGAGTGAGATGGACACCAGCCAGTTGTTCGCAGCCGCCGGCCTGTTCAAGGACAACGGCCTGGACAACATCGTCCCCCTGGCCGGGGTGGATTACTTCAATTACGACCTGTTCGGCAAAGGTATCCAGGCCAACGTGCTGTTCGCCGGAGTGTTTCTCAACGCCACCGTCACCGATCCGGACCTTCTCGGGCGCAAGATCGATCTGACGCTGAACGTCACGGGAAGCGCATTGAAGTTCAACGACAAGGTGTTTGACGGGGACCAGGAACTGCTGGCCGAGCGAATCCGGACCCGCCGGCAGAGCGTCAGCCTTCAGGTCGGATTCCCGCTGGGCAAGTTTACCAAGTTCAATCTGACCGGAGGTCAGAGCTTTGTGGAATACGACCAGGAGAGCGAGGCGGAATCGTTCCGCAGCAAGATTGCGATACCTCTTGAGTTCGTCCTGCCCCCGGACCATACCGTGTCGTCCGGAACCGCGGAACTGATTTACAACCGGCGCGGCTACACGTTCTCCGCACAGCACAACTGGTTCCGGCGTTCCGAATGGGCGCAATGGGGCCTGTTCGATCCGGTGGCGGGGACGTTCGTCGACCCGGATTCCGATCCGGACCGGGAGCGGTACAGCCGTTGGGAGGCATCGGTCAACAAGGAATGGTTCCTGCCGAAGTTCCAGAAGATTCGGGCGGAGATCACCTACCTGGATGGCAAGGACCTGGATCGCTTCAGCCAGTACGAGATGTCGTTCTTCGGCCAGACGCGTCTCAGCGGGTTTTCCGGTTCCGGCGTTCGCTTTGATGATGGCCGGATTCTGAGAGCCGGTTATTCGTTCAACCTGCTGGATATCGTTCAGCTGGACGCAACGGTGCAGACGGCCGCGGTGAGAAACCTGCTCCTGGACGGTGAGGCCCGGAATTTCACCGGAGCGGGGTTCTCATTTAATACTCCGGGCCCCTGGAAAACCTACTTCATCTTCAACTACGGCCGTGCGATCTCCGCCGACATCCCCGAGCTGGATGACCAGCAGGAGTTCATGCTCACGGTGCTGAAACTGTTCTGAGCCTGTCCTGCACCTTTTGACAGGTAACATCTTCTGCGCATACATTGCCTTCTCGAATATGAAATTCTCGATCATCACAACCACAATGAATTCCGAGGCGACCATTGCCGCCTGTCTCGACAGCGTTCGGGAGCAGGGTGCTGATGTCCGGCACATCGTCATCGACGGGGCGTCAACGGACGGTACGGTGGAGGTCGTGAACAGGGTGGCCGGCGAACATGTGGCGCTGGTGAGTGAACCGGATCTCGGTATCTACGACGGAATGAACAAGGGCCTGGCTCGGGCGGAAGGGGATATCGTCGGGATTCTGAACTCGGACGACGTCTACTCGTACCGTTCCGTCCTGAACGATGTCGAGGCGATTTTCGAAGACCCGGAGGTGGACTGCTGCTACGGCGATCTGGTCTACGTCGATCCCCACGATCTCGAGAAGGTCCGGCGCTACTGGAAGTCCGGTGAATTCAACCTGTCGCGGTTCTACAACGGCTGGATGCCACCCCATCCGACGTTCTTCGTGCGGCGGATGCACTACGACAGTCTTGGCAATTTCGATCTCGGACTTGGCTCGGCGGCGGACTACGAATTGATGTTGAGATTTCTTCTGCGCCACCGCCTGAATGTCCGGTACATTCCCAGGATCCTGGTCCGGATGCGCACCCGGGGCGCAAGCAACGCATCCATGGCCAACCGCCTTCTGGCCAACCGTTTCGATCGCCAGGCCTGGAGCAAGAACGGCTTGCGGCCGTACCCGTGGACCCTGTTCCTGAAACCGATCAGGAAAATCGGGCAATACGTCATGCGGCCGGACGACCGGCCGGACCATGTCAGACCTTGAAGGTTCCGGACAATACCTTGCGGTAGATGTCGGCGTAGTTCTCCGCCACCGAGCCGGGTGTGTATTGTTCGACGTTCTTCAATCCGTTCCGGATGACCGCGGTGCGATAGGCCGCGTCCCGGACCAATCTGGAGACAGCCTCCCGGACGGCAACGGCATCCATCGGATCCACCAGGCATGCGCCGGCCCCCGCGATTTCCCGCATGGGAGAAAGGTCGCTTGTGATCACCGGTGTTCCGGACGCCTGCGCCTCGATGACCGGCATGCCGAATCCTTCGTAGGTTGATACGAAGGTCACGATATCCGCCGTGCGATAGCACAGTGCGAGCGCCTCCTGCGAGATGCCGTATAAGTTCTCGTAGCGGATTTCATGCTCCGCCAGAAGCACTTTCTGCCGCTCTGTGAGCCGGCCGATGATTTGGAGAGTGCACGGCATGCCGGAAAGAGCGGCACAGACGACATCGAGGTTCTTGTTCTCCGTCGTGCCGATCTGGAGGATCCGTATACTGCCGGGATCGGGTTCTCTCGTGGGGCCGGGCACGAATTCCGGCGCTACACAGTTCGGTATCACCACAACCCTGGAAGGATCGATGGAGACGTGTTCCAGAAATTCTCGCCGGGTCTTTTCCGAAATGACCGTTACGCATGCCGAACGACGGGCCGGCATTCTGAACCAGAAATACCTCAGGATTCTCCTGCGCAGCCCCTTGGTGCGTGTGAGAGGGATGCAGTCGTGAACTGTCAGGATCGTGCGCGCCGGATCGAGCGCCATGGCGATGAAATGGATATCGCCAGTGATGTGGTTCAAGTCGCCCTGAAGGCGGGCCGCTTCCATGGCGATGCGGAGCCGTGTCAGCACGCCTCGGCTGTAATGACGGGCGATGTGAGTAGAAGCCGTGAACTCATCCGGGAGGTGTTCCCGGATGGTCGAAAACAGCTCTTCAATACTGAAATACCCCGGATAAGGCTTCCGCGTGAAATAGGTCACGCTCGGCCTGGACCTGTCCGGTTCCTGTAGTTCTTCCAGAGTGTCGGAGATGACCTTTTCCGTCCTGTGCCTCAGCGGGCCGATGTCTGCCTCCGTCATCCCGGCAACCTGCAGCGGTTCACCGAACCGCACCTGAACCAGTCCCGGCCTGATCCTGAGCGAGTTGGGATGGAGCTTGTCGAAACTTCCCTGAATGGTTACCGGGACGATCGGCACCTGGGCTTTCAACGCCAGATGGAACGCTCCCTTCTTGAACGGCCGCAACCGGCCGTCTTTGCTGCGGGTGCCCTCGGGGAACAGGATCACCGGGTTCCCTTCCCGGATCCTGGCTCCCGCTTGTTCGAGGCTTTTCACCGCCTTGCTCAGGTTGGAGCGGTCGATGGGGACGAAGCCGGCGGCGGCGATCGCCCAGCCCAGCACCGGGATACGGAACAGTGATTTCTTGGCGACGAAGCGGGTCCCGGAGGGCAGCGCAGGAAGCAGGGCCCAGATGTCCACCATGGACTGATGGTTGGCGATGAAGATGCAGGGGAGGTGCCGGGCCCGGTTGTCCAGTCCGGAGTAGCGTATTCGGATGCCTGCAGCCTGCAGTATAGTGCGGGCCCACATGCTGCCCAGGACGGTAGTGATGTTGCCGTTCCGGAAAATCAGGCAGCCTACTGTGGTTGCCAGCCCGAAGATTACGGTTGCCGCCAGGGCGACCAGGATTGTCCAGATGTTACGAACCATCACGCCCTTTCGTCGGGGGATCGTCGAGGAGGCGGATAAAGTATAATCCAACCGATGGCGAAACAAGGACCCTGGAAGGCGGTCGGGATCTCCATGGCGTGCGGTGCGGTCTACGATCTGGGCTTCGCCGTGGCCATACTTATCTTCACCGCTCCCGCCGCCGGATTCATTGGGCTGGCGGTGCCGGCCGATGCGGTCTACCTCAAACTTAACGGGATATTCCTGTTGCTCCTGGCTGGGCTTTACTCACTCCCGGCTGCTGCGCCCAGGCGCTATGCGGGTGTGGTGGCGGTAGCCGCCGCCGGCAGGACCCTGGGGTTCCTGTTTTTCGCCGGCATCTGGGCAGCCGGCGCTGCCCCGGCGTTTCTGGTCCTTGGAGTCGTAGATCTGATCTTTGGTGCTGCGCATGCCGTCCTGCTCCGGCGAGCCGGGGGTTCGTTAACGCAACCTGAACAAAATAAAGGCTCTTGACCTCCCGGCATCCTGCCCCTATTCTTTCCACCCGGTTGGCCGCCCTGTCCGTTCGGGACCGGCGCAGGACCGATCCGGGTGGTGGCGGCGGTGTTCGAAGCGCTCATCGCATACCTGAACGAGTTGGGGGGGATGTTCCGGCTCGGGTGGGAGACACTCCGGTCCGGCCTGCGGCGGCCATTCGAGATCGATCTCTGGCTTGCCCAGATGTACCAGCTCGGTGTTCGCTCCCTGACCATCACCAACGTTACCCTGCTGTTCACCGGCATGGTCCTGGCGATCCAGACCGCCTATTCTCTGGCGGCGTACGGCGGCAAACCGTTCGTCGGCGACATCCTGGCACTGTCCATCGTACGGGAACTCGGCCCGGTACTGACCGCGCTCATGGTGGCCGGCCGTGTCGGGGCCGGCGTTACCGCCGAGATCGGTTCCATGGCGGTAACGGAACAGGTGGACGCCCTCCGGGCTCTGGCCGCCAGCCCGGTGAAGAAGCTGGTGGTGCCGCGGGTCGGCGCCCTGGTGATCATGCTTCCGATTTTGACTATCCTGGCCGACACCATCGCTCTGTTCGGCGGGATGCTGATGGCGATGTTCGAGATCGGGCAAAGCCGGGTCTATTACCTTAATCATGTCATCCAGACACTGACCATCCAGGACATCGCCAGCGGCGTCGGCAAGACCGTGTTCTTCGCCTTCTTCATCGGCATCATCGCCTGTTACAACGGTCTCCACGCCACCGGCGGCGCCGACGGCGTCGGCAAGGCCACGACGAACACGGTGGTCACTTCGTCCCTGTCTGTGATCATCTCCGATTTCTTTCTGACCAAGCTGTTCCTTCTGGTGTGACCGATGGACGATCTATTCATACAGTACGTCGACCTCCACAAGTCCTTCGACGACAAGCGAGTGCTCTGCGGGGTGAACCTCGGCATCCCCCGCGGGGAGACGGTGGTGGTCCTGGGCGGGTCGGGATCGGGGAAATCGGTCCTGTTGCGCCATACCATCGGCCTGCACAGTCCGGACAGGGGACAGGTGCTGGGTGGACGGTGTGGACATCACTTCCTTTGGAGAGAAGGACCTGTCTGGAGACGCGGAAGAAGGTCGGCATGCTGTTCCAGGCCGGGGCGCTGTTCGATTCCATGACGGTGTTCGAAAACATTTCCTATGCGCTGCGCGAGCACACCGACTGGGAAGATGATCGCATCCATCAACGGGTGAGCGAGGTGCTGGGCCACGTGGAGCTGGAAAACGTGGAGGAGTTGATGCCGTCCGACCTGTCCGGCGGCATGCGGAAGCGGGTCGCGCTGGCCCGGGCCATCGCCCTGGCGCCCCAGGCGATCCTCTACGACGAGCCGACCACCGGCCTGGACCCGATCACCGCCAACACGATCAACCACTTGATCCGCAGCCTGCAGAACAGGCTGGGAATCACGTCGATCGTGGTGACCCACGATATCCAGTCGGCATTCATGTGGGCGACCGCATCGCCTTCCTGTATAAAGGTGACATCCTGTTCGAGGGGACCATGGAGGAGGCGCGAGAAACGGATGAGCCGATCCTGAAGAGTTTTCTCGAAGGGAGGTGGGTATGGCTAAGCGACCCGGCGGCGACCTCACGGTCGGCACCATCGTGCCCTGGCGCTGATGATCCTGGCAGTGGCGATGATGGCGGTCGGGGAGCAATCTTCATTGCTGACCCGGACCGCGAAATACATGGTCAGGTTCCCCAACGCCGAAGGGCTGCATGTCGGTTCGCCGGTGAAGATGGCCGGTGTGGAGGTCGGCGCCGTAACCGGGATCCGTGCTGCCGACCGATCCGGAGGCCCGGGGTATCGAGGTATCCCTCGGTGTGCGGCACGCCTATGCGAACAGGTTGCGGCAGGATTCGTCGGCGGCCCTGCGCATCTGCAACTGCTCTCCGGCGAGAAGTTCGTTGAGATCACCGCCGGGAACCCGGAACTTGCGGTTCTGGACCGGGGTCCGAGATTCCGGTAGAGCAGGAGACGGCGATCTTCGAGCAGGCGCGGCCTACATCGCGGAGAACCTGAACGATATCACGATGTCGCTGAGCAAGATCCTGGACCCGCTGGAAAGAGGCGAAGGGCTGATGGGCCAGATGATCCAGAACCCGGAATTCGGCAAGGAAGGCCTGGCCCGGTCTGCGCGGCACCCTGGAGAATATGGAAGCGATCACCGGAGAATTGCAGGTCCGGTCGCGGCTTCCTGGGCCGCCTGCTTTCGGATCGAGGAGTTCGCCGGCCAAGTGGATGACGCTTTCCCGGACCCTGGAGGCCTCGCCGGGTTCGTGGAGAAACTGGAACGAGGCGACGGCGCCCTGGGACCGTTGCTTGAGGAAGACGGCGCCGCGGAACAGGCGATCGAGATCGCTCCGGGCCGCTTCAGCATCCCTGGCCGTTATTGCCGGGCGTCTGGAAAAGCCGGACGGTCTGCTGGGCCGGCTGATCAACGATCCCGCGTACTCCAACGCCCTCGCCGACGATCTGAGGGATACCCTGCACCATCTGGCCGAGATCACCGGCAAGATCAACCAGGGGGAGGGCACCCTGGGCGCTCTGGTCAACGAGCGGACCCTCCACGACGGTATGGAGGACATCGCTGCAGGCATCAACGACAGCAAGTTCGCACGCTGGCTCATGCGCCATTACCAGAAAAAGGGCATCAAGCTGAGCACCGAACAGATGGAGACAACTGTCCGCAACGAGCTGATTCGTTGGAAATGGCTGGGTTTTGGCACTATATTGCTCTTTTCCGACGACTGCGTTTCAATCCCGATCACAAGGTCCGGCAACCGGAATATAGGTACGGAAAATGAGTCAGCTGAAAGCACTGCAGGCGAAGATCGATTCGGGCAAAGCCCGGGTCGGCGTCATCGGCCTGGGCTACGTCGGACTGCCCCTGGCGGTGGAATTCGCCGAGGCCGGGTTCAAGGTCACCGGCATCGATCTGGACCAGGTCAAGGTCGACGGCCTGAGCGCGGGCCGCTCCCACGTCGAGGACGTTCCGTCTTCCGTTGTGATGGAGCTGGTGCGCAAGCGGCTGGTTCACCGCCCGGTCACGACTTCAAGGGCTGCGGCCAGTTCGACGCGATCTTCATCTGCGTCCCGACGCCGCTGCGCAAGACCAAGGACCCGGACATCTCCTACATCGTCTCCGCGCTGGACCAGATCGCCCAGGAAGTGCGTCGCGGGCCAGTTGATCGTCCTGGAGTCCACCACCTACCCGGGAACCACCGAAGAGGTCATGCGCCCCCGCTGGAAGCCAGGGGGCCTGAAGGTGGGCAAGGATTTCTTCCTGGCCTTCTCGCCGGAGCGGGTCGATCCCGGGCAACCAGCGTCTACCAGACGCAGCAACACGCCGAAGGTCGTCGGCGGCGTGCACGCCCGAGCTGCACCCGGTCGCCGGCGATGCTCTACGAGCCAGGCGATCGAGCACGTCCACCCGGTCTCCTCGACCCAGGTGGCCGAGATGATCAAGCTGCTGGAGAACACCTTCCGGGCGGTGAACATCGGACTGGTCAACGAGATCGCCCTGATGTGCGAGCAGCTGGATCTGGATGTCTGGGAGGTGATCGACGGCGCGGCGACCAAGCCGTTCGGCTTCATGCCCTTCTACCCGGGGCCGGGCATCGGCGGGCACTGCATCCCGCTGGACCCGCACTACCTGTCCTGGAAGCTCAAGACGCTGAACTACTCGGCGCGGTTCATCGAACTGGCCTCGGAGATCAACAGCAACATGCCGCGGTCGTCGTGCGCAAGGCCGCCGAGTTGCTGAACGATCGCAGCAAGAGCGTCAAGGGCTCGCAGGATCCTGATCCTCGGCGTGGCCTACAAGAGGGACACCGGAGATGTGCGGGAATCGCCCGCCGCTGGACATGCTCCGCTCCTGGAGGAGCAGGGGCGCGAGTCCGCTTCCACGATCCGTACAACCGACTTGCGGCTGGACGACGGGACGGTGTACCGCGGCACGCCGCTCACTCCGGCCAACCTGGCGAGGCCGACCTGGTGCTGATCGTCACCGACCACTCCGATTACGACTACGACGAGATCGTGCGCACTCCAAGCTGGTCCTCGACACGCGCAACGCCACGCGGAACGGTGAACGGACCGGTCGAAGAAGGTCCACACGATGTTGAACGCCGCGGTGACCGGGCACGATTCTGGTCACCGGCGGCGGCCGGCTTCATCGGCTCGCACCTGGCCGAGCGTCTGCTCGCCGACGGCCATCCGGGTTGTGGTCTGGACAACTTCGACGCCTTCTACGACCCGGCGCATCAAGCGCCGCAACATCGAGACCGCGCTCGCGGAACCCGGGCTACCGGCTGGTCGAGGGCGATATTCGGGACCAGGACCTCCTGGACCGGACCATGTCCGGCGCATCGTTCGGACACGGTGTCCACCTCGCCGCCCGGGCCGGCGTGCGGCCCTCGATCGCCGATCCGGTGCTGTACACTTCCGTCAACCTGGACGGCACGACCCGCCTGCTGGAAGCCTGCCGCCGGCACGGCGTCGACGGTTCCTCTTCGGCTCGTCCTCCTCGGTCTACGGCAACAACGGCAAGGTTCCGTTCGCCGAGGACGACCCGGTGGACCATCCGATCTCGCCCTACGCGGCGACGAAGAAGGCGGGCGAGGTCCTGTGCCACGCCTACCATCACCTGTTCGGCATGCAGGTGGCCTGCCTGCGGTTCTTCACCGTGTACGGTCCGCGGCAGCGGCCGGAGATGGCGATCCACAATTTCACCCGCTCCATCGCGGAGGGCGCGCCGATCGAGCAGTTCGGCGACGGATTATCGGCCCGGGACTACACCTACGTCGACGACATCGTCGAGGGCATCGTGCGCGCCATCGATCACGCTGTCCGGATACCACGTCTGGAACCTGGGCGGGTCCAGGACGTCACCCTGGCGAAGCTGATCGAGAAGATCGCCGATCGTCTGGGCCGGAAGGCGGCGATCGAGGAGCTGCCGATGCAGCCCGGCGACGTGGAGCGCACCTGGGCCGATACGACACGGGCCTTGCGAGAACTGGGACTGGGAGCCCCGGACCGGTATCGAGGAAGGACTCGACTCGGTTCGATGGCATGGTTTCGGCTGCTCGAGAATGCCGAGACCGGAGGAACCGATCATGAACATCTGCGTCGTGGGAACCGGCTACGTCGGTCTGGTCACGGGCGCCTGCTTCGCCGAGTTCGGCAACCACGTCACCTGTGTGGACAAGGACGTGTCCAAGATCGAGATGCTCGATCGGGGCGACATCCCGATCTACGAGCCCGGGCTGGAACAGGTGGTGGAGCGCAACGTCAAGGCAGGCCGGCTGACGTTCACCACCGACCTGGACAAGGCGATCCGGGACGCCCTGGTCGTGTTCATCGCCGTGGGGACGCCCCAGGGCAGAGGACGGTCGGGCCGATCTGTCCTTCGTGCGAGAGGTGGCCCGGACGGTGGGCGAGAACCTGAACTCCTACAAGGTCGTCGTGACCAAGAGCACCGTTCCGGCCGGCACCGGCACGATGGTTCGGGACATCATCGAGGAGCACAGCACCGAGGACCATCCGTTCAGCGTCGCCTCCAACCCGGAGTTCCTGCGTGAGGGTTCGGCGATCGAGGACTTCATGCGGCCGAACCGGGTCGTGCTGGGCACCGAGGACGAACATGCAGCGGCGATCCTGCAGGACCTCTACCGCCCGCTGTACCTGATCGAGACGCCGATTGTGGTCACCGACGTGGTCAGCCGCCGAGGTGATCAAGTACGCCTCCAACGCCTTTCTGGCGACCAAGATCTCGTTCATCAACGAGATGGCCGATCTGTGCGAGGCGGTCGGGCGCGGACGTGCACGTCGTGGCCAAGGGCATGGGGCTCGACCGGCGCATCGGTCCGAAGTTCCTGCACCCCGGTCCGGGCTACGGCGGCTCCTGCTTTCCCAAGGACACCCGGGCGATCCTGGAGCTGGCCCGGGATCGCGGGTACCGATCTGCAGATCGTCGCTCGGTGATCGAGGTCAACGAAGAGCGGCCGGAGAAGATGGTGGAGAAGATCCGTCGCGGCCATGGGCGGCGATGTCGAAGGGCAAGACGGTCGCTCTGCTCGGCCTGACTTTCAAGCCGAACACCGACGATCTGCGCGAGTCGCCGGCCATGGACAATCATGGAGCGGTTGGCCGGACAGGAGCCAGGGTCCGGGCCTACGATCCGGTCGGCATGGCGGGTGCGTCCAAGGACCGAGCGGAACGATGTCGTCTACTGCAGCGACGAGTACGAGGCCTGCCGAGGGCGCCGACGCGCTGGTGATCGCCACGGAGTGGAACCAGTTCCGCGGCCTGGACCTGGACCGATCTGAAGAGCGCCTTGCTGGCCAAGCCGGTGCTGGTCGATCTGCGCAACATCTACGAACCGGAGACGATGCGCGAGCCGCGGATTCGACTACACCGGCGTGGGAGCGAACTGATCATGGCGTGCCTATCTGGTCACCGGCGGGGCCGGCTTCATCGGATCGAACCTGACCGAGGCGATGCTGCGACCGGCAGGCGACGTCCGCGTGCTGGATGATCTTCTCCACGGGCGGCGCGAGAACCTCGAGGATGCCGAGGAATGGGCCGCGGCCGGGGGATCCGCCTTCGAACTCATCGAGGGTGACATCCGCGACCTGGAGACCTGCGCGCCGGGCGATGCGACGGCGTGGACTACGTGTTGCACCAGGCCGCGATGCCCTCGGTGCAGCGCTCGGTCCTGGATCCGGTCACGGCACAACGGAGTGAACGTCAGCGGCACGCTGAATCTGCTGATGCGGCGCGGGATGCAGGGGTGTCCCGGTTCGTCTTCGCATCGTCCTCGTCGCTGTACGGCGAGAGCGAGACGCTGCCCAAGGTCGAGACGATGCCTCCCGCGCCGATCTCGCCCTACGGCCTGCAGAAGCTCACGGCGGAAAGCCTATTGCCGCCTGTTCTGGGACATGTACGGCCTGCCGACGGTTGCTCTCCGTTACTTCAACGTCTTCGGGCCCCGGCAGGACCCGACCAGCGAGTACTCGGCAGTCATCCCAGCCTTCATCACATGCATCCGGTCGGGTCGCAACCCGGTGATTTTCGGTGACGGGGAGCAGACCCGGGACTTCACGTTCATCCGGAACGTGGTGCAGGCCAACCTGCTGGCCTGCAGCGCCGGAGAGATGCGTTCGGGCGTGCCGTCAATATCGCCTGCGGGGAGCGGATCAGCCTGAACGACTTGCTGGCCGGCATCGCGGCCATCGACGGCAGGGAGGTCCGAGCGGACCATCAGGATCCCCGCGAAGGGGATATCCGGCACTCGCTGGCCGATATCGGTCTGGCCGCAGAACTCCTGGGTTTCCGTCCGGAGGTCGGGCTGGATGACGGGTTGCAGGAAACCTGGCGGGCCTATCAATAGCGGGGAGACGATGGACCGTTTTCATGTGGTGCTGCTGGCGGGTGGAAGCGGAACACGGTTCTGGCCTCAAAGCCGTCATGACAACCCGAAGCAGTTCCTGCCGCTGGCGGGACAGGATCCTCTCCTGGTTTCAACCTGGAAACGGGCGCGCAGTCTGGCCCCGGAATCCAGGATCTGGGTCGTGGCCCCGAAGGCGCTCAAGGCCAGGGTCCGGAAACTGCTGCCCCGTTTGGAGCGGCACAACCTGATCGTGGAACCTTCGGGTCGGGATACTGCTCCTGCCATCGCCCTGGCGTGTGCAGCAGTGCAGGCGCGCGACAGTTCCGCCGTGGTCGGTATATTTCCCACCGATCATGTCATCCGGGATGTTTCAGCGTTTACCGCGGCGGTGCGGGTAGCGGCCGGCGTGGCGGAACGGGGATTCCTGGTTTGCCTCGGAATCCGCCCGGACCGTCCGGCCACCGGTTTCGGTTATCTCAAGTGTGCCTCATCACCTGAAACAGGCGAGGCCGTTGCGGTGGCTCGCTTTGTGGAGAAGCCGGACATCATGAGGGCTCGCCGGTTCGTGAGGTCCGGGAAGTACCTGTGGAACGGCGGCATGTTCGTCTGGAAAGCCGCTCGCTTCCTGGACGAGTTGGATCGCACCGCACCGAGGATTCGCCGGTCGGTTGAAGGGCATCTGGCCGGGCGTCACGGCGCCTGGGAACGGGCCACCCGGCTTTCGGTGGATTATGCCGTCATGGAACAGGCGTCAGACGTCCGGGTTGTGCCCCTTGATGCCGGCTGGGATGATCTCGGTTCGTGGGACGCCGCCGGCCGTCTGCGTACCAGGGACCCGCATGCGCGCAACCGCATCCTGCTGGACAGCGCAGGATCGGTGGTGTTTGCCGGTGAAAAGATGGTGGCTTTGGTCGGAGTTCCGGGTGTGGCGGTGGTGGACAGCGGCGATGCTCTGCTGGTGGTGGCCCGGGACCGGACCGAAGAGGTCAAGACAGTGGTGGAAACATTGAAGAAACGCAGGCGGAAGGATCTGCTATGACCTGGCTTGACGACAACCCTATCGCACATCTGGAGGCGGAAGACTACCCTTTGCTGGCGGCGATCTGCCTCCTGCCTTGGGCGTTCGGTGGGGTGGAGATCTGGGCTTACCGCGCAGCCGCATTCCTGATTGCCCTCTCTGTGTTGTTTGCGGTGACGCGGTCCGGATGGGATGGGATCCTTCCGACCCGGGATCGGCGGTGGCTGGTGATCCCTCTCCTGTTCGGACTATGGGGGTTGTTCCAGTGCGTCCCGTTTCCACCGGCGGCGGTCCGGCTGTTGAGTCCCCGGGCGGCGGTGATCCACCAGGACACGGCGCCGCCTCTGGAAGATCGAGCCCTGGCGTACATCTCGGGTGAGGCCGCCGGGAGCATGACTCCGGCCGATACGGTCGGTGAGGAGCGCTCGGATCCCGGCTGGAAGAGCCTGTCCCTTTATCCTTCAGGTACGCGGGAACGGACCATGTGGTACCTGGCCCTGTTGATGGCCTTCCTGATGGTCGGCCGCAGAGCGGCGCTGCCGGAGCGGTGCACGCTTTACAAAGTAGTACTGCTGGCCAACATAGCGCTCCTGGCGCTGGTCGGTGTTCTGCAGTTGTTCTATGACAATGGCAAACTGCTTTGGATTCGAGAATCCAGCCAGGCGCTGCGGGCGATCGGCCCGTATGTCAACCCTAATCACTTCGCAGGGATGATGGAACTGGCCGTGCCCTGGTTGCTCGGCTATTCCTGGTGGAGGTTCCGCAAGGCCGGAGTGCAAGCTTTCAAAGAGCCTCAGGCTCCCATCGCCCTGGGCGCCGGCCTGCTTTGCATGGCGGCCGGGTTCCTGGCTGCCAGCAAGATGGCCGCCGCGCTAATGGTGGCCGCTATCCTGCTGCTGATCCTGTTCGGCCTTCAGACCGTGCGTTCCCGCATGATCGCTGTTCTGGCGGCGGCAGTGATACTCACAGGCCTTGCGGTAGGTTTGAGAAACACCGAACTGGTCCAGCGTATCGACGACTTCTCCTCCGCTACTGCAGGCAACCTGGGACAGTATGAGCGGGTAGTGGCGTGGAATGCTGCACTTCCCATGGTCGCCGACTATCCGCTGACCGGCGTCGGCTTCGGTGCTTTCGGCCACGTGTTCAACTCCTACGTTCCCCCGGGAGAACCGGGCCTGTGGGTCCAATTGCACAACGACTATCTGGAGGTCATAGTCGAAGGGGGCCTGGTTGCCGGTCTGCTGTTGTTCTCCCTGATGTGGGCATATTGGATACGGGTCTATCGCGTCCAATTTCGAGGCAGTCTGACCAGTGCAATCGCACCGGCCCGCCTGGGAATGGTCCTGGGACTGGCCAGTCTGACCGTTCACGGCCTGGTGGATTTCAACCATCAGATTCCCGGCAATGCGTTGATGTACATTGCAATCGCCGCCATCGCGCTGCACCGCCATGCGGGGGATGATTCATGAGCGGGGGTAAACGATGAGGATCCGGAGCCTTCCGTTCTGGTTCGGGCTTGGCCTGGTGGCGATCTTCGGTTTCCGTGCGGTGACGGGAATTGCCGGCGGCATAGCTTATGCGCGAGGGTCCGCTTCGGCCGCGGTGGGGCATTACGATACGGCGCTGCCTTTCCTTGAACGAGCCGCCGTAGGGATCAATCGATACGAGGCGCTATGGCTCGAAGCGGAAGTCCGCCTCGCTTTATACGACATGCTTCAGGAAGTCGCCGACTCCGGGGACGAACAGGATCGGTTGCTGGAAGAGGCCAGGCTCGGCTACCAGGCGGCTGCCGGAAGCTGCCCGGTTTCCGGATGGTCCTGGGCAGGGCTGGCGGAACTTTATTTCCGTCTGGAAGACCGTCGCCGGTCTCGGGACGGTTTCGATCTGGCTCTGCTGGCCCGGCCGCCATGGGAGCGGATCGGACAGGAAGGGAAGCTGGCGTTCGGCTTTCTGAGGTGGGCCATCGCCAAGGACCCTGGGCTATACTTTTTCCGTGAGAAACTGGTTTTCCGCTCCCTGCAGTTCGGTTTCGCGGACGATGCAGCCGATGAGATAGTGCAGGCGGCAGAAAACCAGCCGGATCTCTGGCGATACAAAGAGCTAGGTGACCTGGATGCTCCCGAACTCCTCGAATTGTTCGCCACGGCCTCGGAGGGCATGCTGGACCGGGCGCCGTTGATCAGCAGGGAAAGGCACCTGTTTTCCCTGGGAAAACTGTTCCACCGTCTGGGGGACTTGTCCAAGGCCGAACGGTATTTGCGATCCGCCGCGGAAGAACCGTCTACGGCGTTGCATTCGGCTGAAGATGCTTTCCGTCTGGCGCTGGTTCTCAAAGATCAGGGCCGCCTGGAAGAGGCTCTTATCCATCTCGACGAGGCGGCGCTGAACGAAGCGTTCCGGCTTGCGGTCTACTCCAACCGGGCCGAAATCGCCCGGAGCCGGGGAGAACTTGACCTTGCCTTCGATTACCTGAATCGATGCCGGCGGATGGCGCCTCGGAGTCCACGGTTCGCCATGACGTTCGCCACTGTCGCGCTTCAACTGGAGCGCTACGATGCGGCGGAACAGGCGCTGAAGTGGATGACAATCATTGAACCGGGCAACAGCACCGTCTGGGCCGGGCTGACCGACTTCTACCTGGATACGGGGGAACTGGCCGCTGCGCGAGTCACCTTGCGGGACGCGGCGGAGCAGTTGGGCCCGGATCATCCGGCTCTCCTGCAACTGGCCGGAAAACTGGCGGAACGGGCCTCCGTCCCCGAACCGGGGCAATAGCAGCTTGACCAGGTTCCCGCTTCATTGTAATTCTTTAAGGTTGAGTCGACTGACCCGGTTCCGGAGGCTTGTAACGTGAAGGAAGCGACAAATCAGGACTGGACCGAAGGATCAAGCTCTCCGACTTCTCAGCGGAGCTCCCTGGCACTTGCCATAAGCTTCTTAGGGCTGGCCTGTCTGATTCTCTCCGTTGTGTTCTTCAGAAACATCACCGACCTGCTAATGGTGCTCGTGATGATAGGTATTGCTTTTTTCTTCGGCATGGCCCGGGTAACCGTCGGCAAGTTCGATTATTTCGAGATTTTCTTCCCGTTCAGCGTTTTATATCTGATCTATTTCGGATGGTCGGCGATTTACCTGAAGCAAAATATTGATTTGATGCAACACCGTTCCCTGTTGCCCTGGTTGACGCCGGCGCTCGGGCTGGCTCTGGTCGGGTACGTTGCCATGACCGCAGGGTATACGACCCTTACCCGCAAAGTACGCCCCAGCAAATTCAGCAAACTGGTACCGACCGGAATCGGGTTTCTGTTGGTCGCGGGTGGTATTGGCTTCATCGGCCAACTGGCGGAATCTTTACAGGCGCGGCAATGGATCTCCGTGCGGCAGGTCTCCGGGTTTCTGAGCATCGGCCAGCAGATCGCCCCGATCTTCTTCTTCGCATGGTACGTTCTTTGGTATATGGTCTGGTCCAGGAAACTAAGCCGCCTTGAACGCTACCTGCTTTTGAGCTTGTTCATTCCGGCTGCCCTCATGGTCCTGTACTTGAAGCTGGGCGGCAAGGAAATGGCGATTGTCACGTTGGGGATGCCGGCGATCGCATATTGGTACGTCCATAGAAAGCTACCGTGGAAGTCGATCCTGGCCGTGATGCTTGTCGGGCTTTTCGTCATCTTCCCGATCTATAACACCTACCGGAACCAGAGCGACAGGTTAGACAACGTCCGGCGTATGAGCCAAACAATAAATGTGGCCACCTACTGGAACACGAAGAGTTTTATGGACAATTCTGTCCGTGCCTTCCTGCAAAGGATGGGGATCATAACCTCCGTGGCGGTGGTTTTGAGAGATGTTCCGGACCTGGTGCCCTATTCTAATGGCAAGACCCTCGTTCTTGCGCCGATCGGCATCTTTATCCCCAGGGTTCTGTGGCCGGGCAAACCGGTGATCAAAGTAGGCCGGGAATTTGGGCTAACATTTCGCATGGTCAATGCAGTGGACCGGAATACAAGTATCGCTCCTTCCCTGGTTGGCGAGTATTACTGGAATTTTGGTCTGCCAGGCGTGGTGATCGGGATGTTCCTGACAGGGGGAGTATACCGCTTCATCTACAGAAAATTCGGCGAACCCCGCGGATTCACGCCGGTTAGCAGTGGTGTCTATATGATGCTGTTCATGAGCCTGATCCATTTCGAGGGCAGTTTCGCTGCTCAGCTGGGAGGCGCGGTGAAAAGCTTCGTTGTTCTTTACCTGCTGATTATTGTCTCTCGGAAGTTCAATCTCCTGGCGGTGCCGGAATCGGCAACCACCGGGCGGAGTTCTGGAAACTAAGGTGCACAGTACCAAGGTCGGGAAAATCTATGTCTGAGTACGCAGTACTGGGTGTGTTCACACTGCTGATTTCCGCCCTGAGCAGTCTGTTGATCACGCCGCTGGTAATCGCGATGGCGCCGCGGATCGGAGCGGTGGACGCTCCTGAAGCGAGGAAGGTCCATGGGCGCCCGACCGCAAGGATCGGCGGCATCGCCGTGTTCGGCGGATTCCTGGGCGGACTCCTGTTCGCCGCCCATGCTACCGGTTCCCTATACACCATCCCAAAGGTCACCGTGTACTGGTCGGTTTTCGCGGCTTGCACCACCGCAATGTTTCTGCTCGGTCTGGTGGACGACATTCGTCACGTTTCGTTCAAGATCAAGTTCCTCTTCCAGATCACTGCGGCGGTGGCGATATGGACCGGCGGTTTCCGTATCGTGGAAGTGACCCATCCGTTCCAGGACGGCACACTGGTTTTCCCGCTCTGGGCATCCCTTTGCATCACGGTCCTCTGGGTAGTCGGGATCACCAACGCCATGAATCTGATCGATGGGCTGGATGGCCTTGCTGCCGGGACTGCGCTGATAGTAACCGTTACCGTGGCCTGTATCGCCTTCATCCAGAATCAGGTCGGCGTTCTAGCGGCCAGCGTGGCGCTGGTAGGCAGCCTGACAGGGTTCCTGTTTTTCAACTTCAACCCTGCAAAAATATTCCTAGGCGATTCAGGGAGCATGTTCCTCGGTTTTGTGCTGGCGGTTATCTCCATGCGAGGAAGCCATAAAGGGCCCACCGCCGTGGCGGTACTGATACCCCTCCTGGTCCTGGCGCTGCCGATCCTGGATACGACGCTTGCCGTCACCAGGCGGTTGCGCCGCCTTCGGAAGAGAGGGGAGGATGAGGGGCGCGGTATCGGTTTCATACTACGGAATCTTGACCATCTGTTCCTGCCGGACCGGGGTCACCTGCACCATCAACTCCTCGATCTTGGTTATGGCCACAGATCCGCAGTCCTGATTCTGTACGGCGGGGTGTTGATCCTGGCGCTTGCGGCGCTGGCGCTGGTCATCGCGAAGAGCAGGCTCGTTGCCGCGATCATAATCAGTGTTCTCGCCGTCGGCTTGGCGCTTTTCGTCCTGGTGATCATCACTATCCGCTTCCAAAAGCGGAGAGAGAAACCACTTCGATGAGGCCGCCTCGTTCAACACTGCTGACCGGGATTATTGCGGCAGGCATGGTGTTCATCTGCTGGTTCCCGGGGACGGCTGCGGCCGCGGACCGCGTGGAAGGGCTGCCGGTCGGCCCGTGGCTACTGAACCCTTACCTCATTACCGGCTATGAATACGACTCCAATCCCCTGTTCCGGCCAGGGAACAACGAATCGGAGAACATCGGGGTGGTGACCCCGGGATTAGGCGCCGTGCTCCCGGTGCGCAACAGCAGTTTTAGGTTCCAGGTCGAACACTCGATTTACGACTATGAGCGTTTGACCCTGGGCAAAAATTCGGTAACCGAGATCGATACCGGCCTGCAACTGGCCTTCTCCTCGTTGGACCAGTTGGAGATCGGGTTCGAACGCACCAGTGGCCTGTCCCGAACAACCCAGGGTTTTGATGATGGTGGTGAAACGGTTTTCAAGGGTGATACCTTCAACCTGAACAGCTATAGCCTGAACCTGGCCCGCGCCGTCTACGGGCACCGAGGCTACCAGGTTCGCCTGGCCCGCAGAGACCTGGTATTTGACGAGGGAACCAGCACCAGTTTCTTCGATTACCGGGGCTGGGAGTATCGGGGAGAATACCGGGAGCCGGTCGGTCCCCGGCGCTGGCTGCTTGTGTCGCTGGAAGGGAGGAGGTACGACCACTTCCGGGTCAATGATCCGATCGGCCGGCTGTTTCGCCAGGAAGACAGCAGGATGGCCTATTTCGGCATGGAAGGAAAATTTTCGCCCCAGGTGACTACCCGGGCGAGGCTGGGGTACGGCGACTACCGGTTCCCCTTGGCCGCCGGATCGGATTACCAGGGGATGGTCGGAGATCTAAGGGTCGATTTTCAGTCGACCTCCCGTCGGATCGAGATAAATCTCATCGGTTCGCGAAGGCCGAATGCTTCGTATTTCTTCAACAATACCTACTACGTCCATTCTTCTCTGCAATTGAACGCCGAAGCCCGGATTCGGCCCCGGGTGACCATCGGTGGACGGGCGCAATCGGGAGTTTCGGAATATGGTGACGCTTTGGAAAACCCGGGTGATCCCCAGGAAGGGCTAGTTCGAAAGGATCGGTCCCGATCGGTGGAATTTTACGGGAACATGATGTTGAGCCCGTTGTTTGGTATCACCGTGGCGGCGCGCTGGTCCAGGAGGACCTCGAATTATGAGGGTGTCGAGTATGATGCGAAGAGCCTGTTCGCGGGACTGTTTGTTGGCTGGCGGTAAGGGCGCGGCCGGAATGCCGCTCATCCTGATGCTGATTGGATTGCTGTCCGCAGGCGTGGCTGTGGCCGCCGCCGGCGACGACTTGGTGGAACTGTCCTTTCCCCTTCCGGCCGGTGGGAGCCAGCTTACCGGAGTTGCTCTTCAGGATGGTGGTTTGACGGTCCGCTTGCCGCCTGGTGGAGGGGTGCCCAACGATATTCTTGCCGCCGGCAAGGGGCTGGTGGCTTCGGGGCAATTGCATCATGAACCGGACGGCTCATTGCGATACGAGATCGTCTTCAACTCCGCCGGTCTGGACCAGGTATTGGTTCTTCCGGAGTACCTGGTGCTCAAGATCCGCCGCTTGCAGCCCGGACTGACGCCGGCAGGATCAGTCAAGACCTACCGGTTGGGCGTGGGTGACAAGATCCGGATCAGCGTCGAAGGACAGCAGGATCTGTTTTCCGATGTGGTGGTCAATAGCAACGGCCTGATTTCCGCTCCGCTGGTCGGCGAAGTCACCGCTGCAGGGCGGACCGTCCAGGAGGTGAGCGAAGAAGTGGCGCGCCTTCTTGCGGCCGACTTCCTGGTGAATCCGAGGGTGGACGTCCAGGTCGAGGAGTACAATAGCCAGTGGGTGCTGGTCACAGGACAGGTCATGCGGCCGGGCCGTGTATCCCTGCGGGGTGGCACGACCCTGAAGGAGATCATCGCTGAGGCCGGAGGGTTCACCCTGATAGTGGGGCAACAGATTCGGGTTGTGTTCAATCCCGAGGCCGGCGCCGGCGGCAGGGAATCCGAGGTTGTGAACCGCCTTGAATTCGAGGCCGGTTTGACTCACACAGTCCCGAAGCATGGGAGCATCATCCATGTTGAAAAGGTGGCCTACGCGTTCATCCAGGGAGAAATCATCAGTTCAGGCAAGGTAGAGCTGGAGCCGGGTATGACTTTGCTGAAGGCGATCGCCATCAAGGGTGGTCTGACGGAATGGGCCAACCGCAAAGAGATCAGGATTCTGGACGGCGCTGACGGCGGGAAGGCCAAGGTCTACAACCTCAAGAAAATCCAGGCCCAGAAGGTGCCGGACCCGGTTCTAGAGGAAGGTCAGATGATTATCGTACCCCGGCGATTCCTGTAGTTGTCGGAATCGGTGTGCTTAGTTGGAGAAGAGGCGAGTATGCAAAAGACCGAACAGAACCAGTTGCCGGCCAAGGAAATTCACCTGCGTGACTACTGGAAGATCCTGTGGCAGGGACGGTGGACCATGATATCGGTGTTTGTCCTTGTTGTGACCGTTTTCGGTATATGGACATTCCTGCAGGAACCGGTATTCAAGGCATCGGCGAGTATTGAGATCGAGACCCATTCAAGCCAGGTCACGACGGGGCAGGATGTCACCGGTCTTGGAGCAGCCGGCTATGGATTCTTCGCGGAGGAGAAATACGTCGCCACCCAGGTGGAGATTATCAAGAGTCGGGATGTGGCCGGCAAGGCGTTCCGCAGCCTGGCCCTGGACGTTGATCCTCGTTTCCAGGAGATGAACGATCCCGTCAACGCGTTCCGCTCCCTGATCCGTGTCATGCCGATGCGTGAGACCGGCCTGATCGAGATCAGCATCGAGGGCGCCGACCGTCACGAGATCACTCAATGGGTCAACGCGGTGGTGGATACTTATGTCGGCCGCAACCTGCAGAAGGCCCGCGAAAGGGTGGAAGCATCAGTTGATCTGATCAAGCAGGAGTTGGCCCCCCTGGCGGCAGATGTTCGTGCCGCCGAGTCCAACATGCTCGATGAGGGTGGCACGACACAAGTCTATGCTCCGGAAAACCAACAGGAGGCGATCCGTAAGCGGATGGAACAGTTGAGCACCAACCTGGCCCAGGCGTCGAGCGAGAGCAACCGTCTGGGCGATCTGTTGAAGAAAGTCGATGAGATCCGAACTTCCGGCGGTGATCCGATGTCGATTCCTGAACTGGCCCAGGACAATGTGCTGCAGGAGTTCAATCGCCAAAACGTCCAACTCTTGCGGGAACTGAAAGCGGCCAGGCTGACATTGCGTCCGGGGCACCGGGACTACCAGGAAAAGGAAGCGGAACTCCAGACGGTCAACGGGAAGATCGAGGACCAGGTTTACGTTCTGTACAACAAGATCCAGACCGACTACGACCTGGCGGAGAGCCAGCGCCAGTATTTTGCTGGCGAACTCCGCAAGATGGAAGCAGCCGATTTTGAGATGGAGAAAGCCCGATCCACCTTCGCTCTGGCGAAGACCGACGTGGAGTCCCGGAAACAGATGTTCAACATCATAAGCGGTACGCTCCAGGAGGTTTCTCTCAGCGCGGGCCTGATCACCAACAATGTTTCCGTTCTCGATGCCGCCACGCCGCCCTTGTATCCGATCAAGCCTAAGAAGAAGCTGAACCTGCTCATGGGCGCGCTGCTGGGCCTGTTCGCCGGTATCGGCGTGGTGTTCTTCCTTGACTACCTGGACCATACACTTCGCAACCCTGAGGATGTGGAGAAACTCCTGAACCTGAATACGTTGTCGGTGATACCGCAGTTCGAGGCAGGAGACCGGGCGGCCCGGGCGATTTCGGAGGCGTACCAGACGCTGCGGACCAGTTTGATTTTCTCCAGCAACAACCGCGAGAATAAGAGCCTCCTGATCACCAGCACGGTGCCCCAGGAGGGGAAATCGTCCACTGTCGCCCGCCTGGGACAGACGATGGCCTCCGCCGGCGAGAAGGTGCTGGTCCTCGACTGTGACCTGAGGAGGCCGACCCAGCACTTCCACCTGGGCACTGAGCGGGAGCCAGGCCTGACCTCGTACCTGGCGGCGCCTCTTGATGTGTCCAACTGGAAGCCGTTCCTGCGCCAGACATCCCATCCCAACCTGGACCTGATGACAGCAGGGCCGATCCCGCCCAACCCACCGGAACTGCTCGGAGGGAAACGGTTCCGGGAACTGCTGCTTGCGATCCGGGAGGAGTACGACTGGGTTCTGATCGATTCGCCTCCGTCTTTATCGCTCTCGGATACCGCGCTCCTGGCGGATCTCACAGACATGGTCCTTTTGGTGGTGCAGCACAATGAGACCGACAAGGATGTGGTTCAGAACAATGTCCAGCATCTCCGCCGGATAGGAGCCAACCTGATCGGCGCCATCCTGAATAACGTCAATATCCAGAAGGCGTACCAGAAGGACTACTATTACGCAGGTTACTATTACTTCAATGAAGAAACGGGCAAGGCCGTCCGGAAGAAGAAACCGGTCTCGGCCGGGTCCGGTTCCGCATAAGGACCGTCACCATGGGTCGCATCGGAAAATCGGTGGTTGTTGCTGTTGTGCTGGTCTCTATCGCACTGGCCCCGGGGTGCACGCATGACGATCCTGCCGGGGAGGTACTGAAGGCCCGGAGGCTGTGGAAGGTTGACCTGGTCGGCTTCGTGGAGCGGGAGGGCGGGGCGATCTCGGCCCAATTCAGGTTATCGGGGCCGGTCTACAGCCCCTTGACGTACCTGACCGTGAGAATTGAGCTCCTGGACGAATCCGGGGATGCGGCCGAGATCTGGGCGATGCTTCGATTTGCGCGACATGCAGAGGGGTATCGGTGGAACGATTCTCACCATTCCAGGTCCCGACGGTGAAGGGGTGGTCGACATCCGCATGGACCCGATGTATTACCCGACGCCGGACCACATGCCCAAATCGCGGAACTGGCCGGCCTCCAGCCTCCTGCGGCTGAAGAGAAGATCGGAAAACCGCCGTCGAAAGTCCTCCAGGGTGGCCTGCAATGCTTCCCGCACCGGATCGGCGCGGTTCCCAGCCCAGCATTTTTCTCGCCAGCGCCACATCCGGCTGCCGGACCTTCGGATCGTCTTCCGGGAGCGGCTCGTGGATGATCGGCTGGTTACTGCCGGCCATCTCCCGAATCGCTTCCGCCATCTTCAGCACGGTCCACTCTTCCGGGTTCCCGATATTGATCGGCAGGTGGATATCCGACGTCAGCAACCGGTAGACACCGTCGATGAGGTCGTCCACATAGCAGAACGATCTGGTCTGGTTGCCGTCGCCGAACACCGTCAGCGGTTTTCCGGATAGCGCCTGTATCATGAAGTTCGGGATCGCCCTGCCGTCCCGGAGTCTCATTCGGGGACCGAAGGTGTTGAAGATCCGCACGATCTTGGTGTCCACCCCGTGGTGGCGGTTGTACGCCATGGTAAGCGCCTCGGCGAACCGCTTGGCTTCGTCGTAAACTCCGCGGGGGCCGACCGGATTGACGTTCCCCCAGTATTCCTCGTTCTGGGGATGGACCAGGGGATCGCCGTAGACCTCGGAGGTGGAGGCCAGAAGCATCCGCGCGTTCTTGACCTTGGCGAGGCCCAGCGCCTTGTGTGTCCCGAGGGAGCCGACCTTCAGGGTCTGGATCGGCAGGTCGTGATAATCCTTCGGACTGGCCGGGCTGGCGAAATGGGCCACGGCATACAGCGGGCCGTCAATATAGATATAGTCGGTGACGTCGTGGTGGATGAAGAGAAAGTCTTCCCGGCCGGCGAGGTGGGCGATGTTGTCCACACTTCCGGTGAGCAGGTTGTCCATGGCGATGACCGCGTAGCCTTCGATCAGGAGCCGATCGCAGAGATGGGAACCCAAGAACCCTGCTCCGCCTGTGACAAGAACCCGTTGCTTCATCTTTGCTCCTCGATAGTTGCCGAACCCCGGGTCGAGCAGGTGGGCATTATGCACCAGCACCGCTTCTTCTGGTAGTGTACGTGGCATGAAGGATTTCCTCATGATGAAGGTGGTGCCGTATCTGGCCTACCTGTACATTCGGCTCCTCTACCGCAGCATGAGGATCGAGTTCAGAGGAGCCCGTGTCCTTGACCAGGTCCGGCGGGAGTCAGGGAACTACATCCTGGCGTTCTGGCATTCCAGGTTCGTCCTCATGCCGTACGTTTATCCTGACCGGCGGATCGTCGTGCTGGCGTCCGCCCACCGGGACTCGCGCATGCTGGGGAACATACTGACCCGGTTCGGGCTGGTTCGCGTGGAGGGCTCGTCCACCCGGGGCGGGATGGCCGGCCTCAGGGCGCTGCTCCGGAAGGTCAGGGAAGGGTACGACGTTGGCATAACTCCCGACGGGCCCAAAGGGCCGAGACGGGAGGTCAAGCAGGGGGTCATCGCCACCGCCCGGTTCACCGGGTTACCGGTGATCCCGGTAGCCTTCTCCGCCGCCCGCGCCAGGCGACTAGCTTCCTGGGACCGTACCATGATTCCAAGTCCTTTCTCCCGTGGCTTGTTTGTTTACGGCGAACCGATTGTGGTGTCCCGGGATGTGGACGATGAGGGTATGGAACAGTACCGCCTCAAGCTGGAGAACGCGCTCAACAGGTTGACCGATGCGGCTGACCGGGAAAGCGGGATCGGCCCCGAGGGAAACGGCGATGCCGGGGAATGATCGTCCGCCCAGGATCATGATCACCGCCGGAGAGACCTCCGGCGACCTCCTGGGGGCCGGCCTGGCCGGAGCGATCCGGGAGATCGCGGGGGATGCCGAACTGCTGGGGATGGGAGGCGAGGCTATGGCCCGGGCCGGCGTCCGCCTGGTCCAGGATTTCCAACCGGTCTCGGTGGTGGGGCTCGTGGAGGTCCTGGCCCATCTCCCGAAGATCCGGGCCGCCATGGAAAGGCTGCGGGCGGTGATTCGCGAGGAGAAGCCGGACATCCTGGTCCCGGTGGACTTTCCGGATTTCAACCTCCGGCTGGCATCGTACGCACGGTCCCTCGGGGTCCGGGTGGTCTACTTCGTCAGTCCCCAGGTCTGGGCGTGGCGCAAGAGGCGGATCCGGAAGATCCGGAAGATCGTGGACCATATGCTGGTTTTGTTGCCTTTCGAGGCTTCGTTCTATGAGAGGGAACAGGTGCCGGTGACCTTCGTAGGCCACCCGGTGGTGGAACGGGTGCCGGAAGATGGAAACGGGGAACTGCTGGTGCGGGTGCTGCAGGAGGGAGGCCTGGACCCGGCCGGCCCTACGGTAGCCCTGGTTCCCGGCAGCCGCAGGGGGGAAGTCGGCCGGATCCTTCCAGCGCTCCTCGGCGCGGCGCGGCGCCTCAAGAGGAAGCGTCCCGATCTGCAGTTCCTGCTGTCCCGGGCGCCGGGGATTGATCCGGACTGGCTGGCGCGGTATACCAGCGGTTCCGGCGTGAAAGGTCTTGTGGTCCATAGCGGTCGGTTTCCGGAAGTGCTTCGAGGCTGCCGGGCCGGGGTGGTCGCCTCGGGTACCGCGACTTTGGAGGCGGCGATGACCGGGCTTCCGATGGTGGTGGTCTACCGCATGAACCTGTTGTCCTACCTTCTCGGAAAGCTGATGGTTAAGGTCGATCATGTGGCGATGCCGAATCTGGTGGCCGGCCGACGGGTACTTCCCGAACTGGTACAGGGAGATTGCACTGCGGAACGGATCGCCGCAGAACTGGAGGACCTGATGGACAGTCCTGAGCGATCCTCCGAAATTCGCACCGCATTGTCGGGAATACGGAACCGGTTGCAAGGAGAAGGAGCCTATCGCCGGGCCGCAGAAGCGGTGCTAAACCACTGGAACCCTTGACCTTCCGCGTTCGGTGTGCTTAAATCCAACGTTTTCCGCCCCCGAAAGGACATGGGATGATCCGCTCGATGACCGGCTACGGACAGGGTGCGGCGGAGATCCGCGGTGTTTGCTTTCAGGCCGAGGCCCGGAGCGTGAATCACCGCTTCCTCGATCTCAGGCTCCGTCTGCCCGGCTCGTTCCACTCCCTTGAGAAAGACGTCCGCAGGCTGGTCCGTGACCACATCCAGCGGGGTCGTGTGGAACTCAGCGCCAGCGTGATTCGGCAGGATGATGAGGCCGACGTCCGGCTGAATGACACACTGGTTTCCACATTGGTGCAGGCGGCGCGCCGGCTGCGCGAGGAGCACGGCTTGGGAGGCGATCTGGACGTGGCAACCGTCCTGCGGACACCGGGAATTCTGCGTGAATCGGGAGAACGGACCGAACCGGACGAGGAGGAGCGGGCCGGAATCCTGCAGGCGTTGACCGCTGCGGTGGATGCGCTTCAGGAGGATCGTCTCCGGGAAGGGAGCCACCTGGCGGAAGAGATCGTCTCCAGGTTGTCCGGCATGAGTGCTCTGGTGGATGAACTGGTGGAACATGCCGGCCGTGTGCCGGGAGAAGCCCGGGACAAACTGGTGGCCCGTATGGAGAAGCTGGCTGCGGGGCTGGAGATCGACGAGGCCAGGTTGGCCCAGGAGGCGGCGCTGCTGGCGGACCGGAGCGACGTGACCGAAGAACTGGTCCGTCTCCGGAGCCATCTTGGGCAGGCCTGTCGGCTGCTCCTTTCGCCGGACGGCGATCCGGTGGGCAAGCGGCTGGATTTCCTGATGCAGGAGATTCACAGGGAGACCAACACCATCAACAGTAAGAGTTCCGACCTTGTCATCAGCACCCGCGCCCTGGCCCTCAAAACCGAGGGGGACAAGGTCCGGGAGCAGATCCAGAACCTGGAGTAAGGACCGGCTATGGATGCACGGAAAGGAGTTCTGCTGGTGATCTCGGCGCCGTCCGGGACGGGCAAGACGACCCTGGCGCATGAACTGCAGTCCCGGATGGACGGGGTGGAGTTCTCGATCTCATTCACCACTCGGGGGATGCGGGAAGGGGAACGGGACGGTCGAGACTACCACTTCATTGGCCGGGACCGGTTTGACGCGATGATCCAGGCCGACGAATTCCTCGAGTGGGCAGACGTTTTTGGGGAACGGTACGGCACCGGTCGCTCCGTCACCCTGGAGAAGCTGTCGGCGGGACAGGATCTGATTCTGGATATCGACATCCAGGGCGGGCGCCAGCTCCGGGATGCGGGGATCGACGCCGTATCGGTTTTCATTCTCCCTCCGGATTTCTCCACCCTCGAAACCCGCCTGAAAAAGCGCGGAAATGATCCGGATGATCAGGTGGCCAGCCGCCTCTCCATGGCCCGCAAAGAGGCCGAAGAACTAAGGTATTATGATTATGTAATAGTTAACGACGATCTGGATTGAGCGGTAGACCAACTGGCCACGATCTTTTTGGCGGAACGGTTCCGCGTCAGCCGGCGATGTCCGGTAACGGAGCAGGTCCTTTCCACCTTCCCGGCGGAGTGATACCGTCTGACCGCCTCGAACGAGAAGTCCTAAGGAGAGACAAGGGATGTACAAACTGCCTGAAAATCTTGAAAGCAAATATGCATTCGTTTCCATCGCTTCCTCCCGAGCCGAGCAGCTCCAGACCGGAGCGCTCCCCCGGACCGAGAATCCGGAAGGGAGGAAGCTGACCATCATCGCCCAGGAAGAAGTCGCCACCGGCCTGGTTAGGGCGATTGCCGAGGAAGACCTGGAGCTGGCCGCCGAGCAGGTGACCGAAGAGGGTGAAGAAACGGAGTGACCGGGGCCGTATCCGGCAATAGGAGAACGGGATGGTTGTCGCACTGGGGATCAGCGGCGGGATCGCGGCCTACAAAGCCTGCGAGATCATCCGGGGGCTGGACAAGGCCGGCGTGGAGGTCCAGACCATCCTCAGTCGCGGGGGCGCCCGGTTCATCACCCCACTGACGCTTCAGACCTTGTCTCGCAACCCGGTATTGTCCGACCAGTCCACGCCGGGTGATGGCGGCGCCGTCCGCCATATCGAAACGAGCCGTCGCATCGACGTTTTCGCCGTTGCCCCGGCCACCGCCAATTTTCTGGCCAAGTTCGCCCGGGGGATCGCCGACGATTTCCTGTCCACCTTCTACATCTCCGTTACCGCGCCGGTGGTCCTGGCTCCCGCCATGAACAGCCGGATGTGGGACCATCCGGCCACTCGGGAGAACCTGATGATCCTCAGGGACCGGGGAGTTCGCATCGTGCAGCCGGAAGCCGGCTGGCTGGCGGAGCAGGAAGAGGGGGTCGGCCGGCTGGCGGACCCGGAACGGATTGTCCAGGTGATTCTGGAAGAGGCCGGAACGTCGAGCCGGCTGGCGGGCCGGCAGGTAGTGATCACCGCAGGTCCGACCCGCGAACCGCTGGATCCGGTCCGTTTCCTCTCCAACCGGTCTTCCGGACGGATGGGGTTCGCCCTGGCCGCCGAGGCGGCCCGCCGTGGCGCCCGGGTGACCCTGGTTGCCGGTCCGGTGGCTCTCCATACCCCCCGGGGTGTTCAGCGGATCGATGTGGAGACGTCGGCGGAAATGAGAACTGCGGTCCTGGAAGCCAGGGACGGCGCCGATGCCGTAATCATGGCTGCCGCCGTGTCCGATTACATCCCGCCCCGAAGCGAGGTGAAGATCAAGAAGGACTCCGGAGAGTTGGCCCTGCGCCTCTCGCGGGGGCCTGACATCCTCAAAGAACTGGGGGAGACCCGTGGCGCTGAACTCCTGGTGGGGTTTGCGGCGGAAACCGACAACCTGCTGGAGCATGCCCGGGAGAAGCTGACCCGCAAGAACCTGGATTTCATCGTTGCCAACGACATCTCCGATCCTGCCATCGGCATGGAGGCGGCGGAGAATGAAGTCACCATCCTGGACCGCGAAGGCAATCGGCACCCGGTTCCCCGGGCCCCGAAAGAACGGGTCGCCGGACAGATCCTGGATCACATCTTTGCGGGCCGGGAGCGGTGAGCCGGTCGGCGGTCCGGAACGAACTGGTCGAATGGATCCGATGGCTGGGTGAGATCGGCGTCCGGGAACTGCAATTGCCCACAGGGTTAAGGAGCCGGATGTTGGAGGAGGACGGCGCGGTGGCCGATGATGATACCCGGCTGGCCGGCGCCGGCAGCCTGCAGGCGGTGGGTGAGATTCTGGGCGAATGCACCCGGTGCAAGCTGCACCATGAACGGAAGAACATCGTCTTCGGAGCCGGGCATGAAAGCGCCGCCCTGATGTTCATCGGCGAGGGACCGGGGGCCGACGAGGATGAGCAGGGGGAGCCGTTCGTAGGAAGGGCCGGCCGCAAGCTGACCCAGATGATCCAGGCGATCGGGTACGAACGCAAGGATGTCTACATCGCCAACATCGTCAAGTGCCGGCCCCCGGGAAACCGGGATCCCCAGCCGGACGAAGTAGCCACCTGTTCCCCGTTCCTTTTCGCCCAGATCAAGGCGATCGCCCCCAGGGTGATTGTCACCCTCGGTTCTCCTGCCACCAAGACACTACTCAGCTCCAGGACCGGGATTACCCGGCTGCGGGGGCAGTGGCACGATTTCCATGGCATCCCGGTGATGCCGACTTTCCACCCGGCGTATCTGTTGCGGCGTTACACAGTGGAAAACCGGAACCTTGTCTACAGCGATCTGAAAGCGGCGAGGGCTCGGATCGACGAAGCGGAATGACCGGTTCGCGGTTCGTCAAGGTGGCGTTGCCGATCCCGGTGCGGCGCCTGTTCTCCTACCGTGTTCCCGATTCCATGGAACACGATCCGGTTCCCGGTTGCCGGGTTCGCGTCCCTCTGGGAAAGCGAGATGTGGTCGGCACGGTAGTCCGGTCTCCCGGGGAGCCGCCGCCGGAATCGGTCCGGGTGCGGGAGATCCATGAGGTTCTGGACCGCGAGCCGGTGGTCGGCACGGATATTCTTGATCTGACCCGCTTCGTTTCCGATTACTACCTCTGCTCCTGGGGTGAGGCGATCGAAGCCGCCCTGCCTCCTGTCTCGGGGAAAGGTAGGCAGGTCCGGTTCGTGAACCGGCTGCCCGGCGCCGGTCCTGAACAGCTGCCCGAGCGCGCCAGCGGTCGACGGCGTGCATTGAACGCCCTGCCGGAAGACGGCTCCCCGGTTCCGGTGAAAGACCTGCCCGATAAAGATCGCAACCTGCTGCGGGAATTGGAGCGGGCCGGGCTGGTGGAGATCACCACTACCCGGGCAGTCGCTGCTACAGCACGGCCGCCGGCTGCCGCCGCCTCTCCGGAGTTGGCGCCGACACCGGCCCAGGCCAGGGTTCTGGCGGAGATCGACCCTGCCATCCGCAAACAGGCCTGGGCCCCGTTCCTGTTGTTCGGAGACACCGGGTCGGGCAAAACCGAGGTCTACCTGCGGGCCGCCGAACAGACCTTGGCGGAAGGCAGGGGGGTGATCTACCTGGTTCCCGAGATCGGGCTCACTCCTCTTCTGATGCAACGACTCAAGGGCAGGTTCGGCGGAGAGGTGGAGGTTCTGCACAGCCGCCTTACGAAGACCGAGCGATTCCGGGCCTGGAGCCGTGTGAAAGCAGGAGGCTGCCGCTTCGTGGTCGGCACCCGATCGGCGGTGTTCGCGCCGGTCCGGAATCCGGGACTGCTGGTGGTGGACGAAGAGCAGGATCCCTCCTACAAGCAGCAGGAGACCCCGCGGTACAACGGTCGGGATCTGGCGGTGCTTCGGGCCAGAGAGGCGGGGGCGGTGCTGATCCTGGGATCGGCCACACCGTCCATGGAGTCATTCCGCCACGCCGGCGCCGGCCGCTACCGCTTGCTGCGGTTGGGAGGACGGGTCGGCGGACGGCCGCTGCCCACTGTCCGGGTAGTGGACATGCGGGAGGAATATCGCAGGCACAAGGAGATTCAGCCTCTGGCCGGCCCCCTGATCGACGCAATCACCGATCGGTTGTCCCGGAACGAACAGACCCTGATCTTGCGGAACCGGCGGGGGTTCGCCGTAAGCGTGTTCTGCCCCGCCTGCGGGAACCGGATCCAGTGCGACCACTGCTCCGTCACCATGACCTGGCACCGTCGGGACGACCGTCTGCGCTGTCACGGATGCGACCTGGAACGGGGCACCCCGGAGCGCTGTCCGCACTGCGCCGAGCCCGGCCTGCAGTTTCTCGGGGACGGTTCGGAAAAGATCGAAGACGAACTGCGTCGCCGTTTTCCCCGAGCGGTTATCGCCCGCATGGACCGGGACGCGGTCCGGAAGAGGGGGGCTCATGAAGAACTGCTGAACCGGTTCGATGCCGGCGAGATCGACATGTTGGTCGGCACCCAGATGATCGCCAAGGGCCATGATTTCCCCGGCGTGACCCTGGTCGGTATCCTGTCGGCGGACCAGAACCTGGGCCTGCCGGATTTCAGGGCCGGAGAGCGTGTATTCCAGTTGCTGACCCAGGTGGCCGGCCGGGCCGGGCGGCGGGAGAAGCCGGGAGAAGTGGTATTGCAGGCGTTCGACCCGGACCACCCGGTGGTGATGGAGTCGATCCGGCAGGATTACGAGGCGTTCTACCGGCGGGAACTGGAGTACCGCCGCTCGTTGCGCTATCCGCCGTTCACCGCCATGGTGCAGCTGCTGGTTTCGGACCGCAACCCGGGCAAGGCGGCGATCTGGGCCGATCAACTGGCGGAGGCGGTTCGGGCCGAGGGCCATGGCCGTTTGATCATCACCGGCCCCGGGCTCGCTCCTGTGGAGAGGCTTCGCGGCAAATACCGGCAACAGATTCTGGTACGATCCGCCGGACGGAGGAAAATGGTAGAAGCGGTCGGCCGAGCCCTGGAACGGCTGGACCCGGGCATCCCGCATCGAGCCGTGGTGGTGGACGTGGATCCCTACACCCTGCTCTAAAAGCCCAGGGAGGAACGGACCGATGCCTGAGCACACAGCTGTGATTCCCTCGATCCTGGAATCGGATGCGGAGACAGTCCTCAAGCGGATCGGGCGATTGCCCGGCCGGTGCTCCCTGGTGGAGATCCGGGGTGATTTTCTTTCGTCGAAGGATCTGTCCCGGGTCGTGGCCCGGTGTGGCCGGGAAGTGGTGGTTACGGTTCGGATGAAGCAGGAGGGTGGTTCCTTTCCCGGCTCCGAGTCGGAGCGAAAGGATCTCCTCCTGACCGGCCTCCAGGCCGGCGCCGCCTATGCGGACGTCCCGGTGGATTCTCCAGCGGCCGTTCAGGGCCTGGTTCCAAGGGAGCGCCTGATTCTGTCCTGGCACGGAAATCGACGGGAGAGTGATCCTCTTCCGAAGATCCTGTCCCGGATGAGGGCGATGGGGGCTGCCCTGTACAAACTGGTGCCCCTGGCGACAGGAGTGGAGTGCCTGCAGGCGATCCGTGATTTCCTGCAGGAGATTTCGCCCGGCGGTCCTGCTGTGATCTGTTTCGCAGCCGGCCGATACGGAGCCCAGAGCAGGATCCTGGCCCCGTCCTGGGGGTCTCGCTGGACCTTCGGCTATCCCCCGGGGGGGGAGCCGACGGCGGAGGGGCAGTTCCCGGCTGCCGATCTGCTGGAGATTTACGATGTCCAGGCCATCGGCAGCCGAACCAGGATATTCGGGCTCCTGGGACGGGATCTGGCCGGGAGCCCCTCGCCGGCCATGCACAACGCCGCCTTCCGGGACTTGGGGCTGGACGCCCGTTACCTTCCGATGGCGGTTGACTCGATGCGGGACCTTGAAGTCCTGTCCGCTCCTGACGGGCCTGTAGGCGCCGAGGGGTTCGGAGTCACCATGCCGTTCAAGGGAGAAGCAGCCGCCCGGTCCGCAGACCTGGATCGCTGGAGCGCGGCAGCCGGGGCGGTGAACACGCTGGTGCAGACTGCGGGCGGGTGGCATGGACGCAACACCGATGCCATGGCGATCCAGAGGCTGGTCGGTTCGGTCCTGTCGCCCCGGGACCGCCGGGTCCTGGTGTACGGCGCAGGGGGACTCGCCCGGGGAGCGGTGGTGGTTTTAAGGGACGCCGGTGCGTTGGTAACGCTGTACGGCCGAAACCCGGACAGGGTGCGGCAGGTGGCTGCGGAACTGGGGGTTGATGCGGTCCCGGCCTGGCCGGACCGGGTCGGGGCCGACATCCTGGTCAATGCCACGCCGGCAGGGCGGGACGGCCAGGACTGGCCGGCTGCCTGGCGACTGCCGGCGAAGCTGGTCCTTGACGCCTCTTACGGCCGCAAGGAGACCGATCTGGTCCGGAAAGCCCGTGAGGCCGGCCTGGCCGTCGTTTCCGGGAAGGACCTGATTCTGGCCCAGGCGGTGGACCAGTTCCACCTGCTTGCCGGGAGTCCGCCCCGGCAGGAGGTGATGGCGGCCGCCCTGGAGCGGTGGTTCGCCGGGGATCCCGCTTGACTGCCGGAAGTCCCACGATTAATCTGCATTAACCGGGACGGTCTCGGCTCGAGAGGGGAGCCACGGTCCGGGCGAGGAGAGCATGACCGTAAAAACGATCGGAAAGAGCGTCTGCCTTGTCGCCTCACTCTTCATCCTGCTGGTATCGTGCGCAGGCCGAAGCGAGATGCGCGGTCAGTCCACAACCGGCCTGGATCGGAAGCTGTCCACCTTCGCCTACATCGAAGACGGTGAACTGGTGGACGTGATCGTCGGTACCCGGCCTGCGCGGTACCGGGATGATTCGGACTTCATGCCTGTGGAGATCGCCATCGCCAATCGCAGGCTGAAACAGCTGACCCTTAGCCGGGAAAGCTTCATCCTGGTGGATGAGGAGGGCAACCGTTATCCTTGCGCGTCTCCCCGGGAACTCCTGGAGGGTTACCAGTTCCTGGACTGGGATCGGGAGCCAACCGTCTCCGAGCTGTACGCCATCATCGACACGAAGTATGCGGCCTTCACCCGTTATCCGAGCAAATTCAGCCCGACCCACCAGGTCAATTCCAGCCGCTACGGTGTGGTGCAGGACCGGGTAGTCCTCCCCAAGTTCGGCTACCTCCTGGATCTGGTGTATTTCCCCATCCCGGCTACCGGCATCAAGGACCACAGGTTCGAGTTGTTCGTCAGCGCCCCGGAACTGGCAAACCCGGTTTTCGTAAAGTTCGAGGTGCGGTAACCGTTGAAGCGGCTTTTCCTGCTGGACAACCACGACTCGTTTACCTGGAACCTGGTGCAGTATTTCAGAATCGCCGGGGCCACAGTGGACGTTGGCCTGAACGATGACACCGATGTGGATGAGGTTCTGGCCGCCGGCTATGACGGTATCGTGATATCACCGGGCCCGGGAAGACCGTCCGGCAGCGGTGTCACACTGGAACTGATCCGGGCCACCGCAGGCAGGGTGCCGCTGCTCGGTGTTTGCCTGGGTCATCAGGCGCTGGCCAGGGTCTGGGGCGGCCGCATCGTTCGGGCGCCTGCAGCGGTGCACGGCAAGACCTCTCTGATCCACCACGATGGACTCGGTCTGTTCCGCGGGATCGAATCGCCGTTTGCGGCAACCCGGTACCATTCCCTCGTTGTGGAACCGGACTCACTCCCGGACCGCTTCCAGATCGGAGCGACCACCGGCGACGGCGTCATCATGGCGATCCGCGATCCGGAAGCGGGTCTCGAAGGCGTGCAGTTCCACCCGGAATCGATTCTTACGCTGGACGGGATGAAGATCCTGGAGAATTTTCTAGGGCAATGCTCCTGCCAACTCTCTGAGACCAGTGAGGTCGGATGCCAAAGCCCGGCCTAGTCCTCCACCCTGTGCCCGAGGATCCTGGATCGGATCTGGATCTGGATCCATTCCCGGGAATGGGTTGGACCCTGGTCGATCCCGGGGCAGAACTCGCCTGTCTTCTTCCATAGGGTCCGGGACTTCAGGTTCTCCTTCCAGAACGGGAAGGTTCGGCACTGCACCGGTCGGGCTGCATAGACCGTGCAGCCGTTTTCCCCAAGGAACAGGCACTCCGGTTCATCCATGCGCAGCATGACATAGCCGTCCTCCCGGAACGTGTACCGTTCCAGAAACTCCCAAGGGAGCAGCCCCAGGTGGTCCGAGAGCCCGCGGATATCGTCCCTCTCCAGGTAGACGTAGGCATGGTCCCCGTGGGTAACGCAGCAGTGTACGCAGCCCTCCACGCAGGTAAACCGCAATCCTTCGTCATACCAGGTGTCCTTCATGGTGCGCGGATTATACCGCGGAGGTCGGCAATGGAAGGAGGATGTGGAAACGGGATCCTTCGCCGGGAGTGCTGTCTACCTCCACATTGCCGCCGTGGGCTTCCACGGATCGTTTGACGATGGCCAGCCCCAGCCCGGTGCCGGAGGACTTCGTGGAAAAGTACGGTTCGAACAGCCTCCTCCGGGCCTCAGGATCCAGTCCGGTACCGCTATCGCCGATGGTGAACCGGACGCCGCCGCCCGGTTCCGGACCGACCCGGACGGTCAGGGTGCCGGCATGGTCGGACATGGACTGCAACGCGTTCTCGATCAGGTTCACCACCGCCCGGGAGAGCACCTTGATGTCGATGGAGATCGGCGGACATGGACGGTACTCTTCCACGATCTCCAGCCCGTCGGAAACAGCGGTGCGATACGGCGCCACCGTATCCTTCATGAACGCCACCGGGTCCACCGTATCCGGCTGCAGCACCGGGAGCTTGGCATAGGTCGAGAACCCGGCGGCGATCTCCCGCAGGGACCGGACCTGTTTCTTGATGGTGTCCAGGCAAGGTTCCAGGTCGGCGGCGGACAGCGCCCCGCGATCCCGGAGCATCCGTTCCATGTGCTCGGTGGAGAGTTGGATCGGCGTCAACGGGTTCTTGATCTCGTGGGCGATGGCGCGGGCCATCTCGGCCCATGCCTCCAACTGGCTGGAGCGCATCATGTCGGTGACGTCGTCCATGATGATCAGGACGCCCGGGGAACCGCCTTCCAGGCCGGGCAACGGGACTCGCACGAGGCTGAGACGCTGCTTTTCCGAAATACCGCCATCGTCCGCCAGATCGATCTCCTGGGGCTCGGCGGACGGCGGCGGTTGGGACAGGGCGGCGGAGAGCGGCTTAAGTCTCGGGACTGCGCTGACGAACTCCGCCAGAAGATCGCCGTCGGCGGGGTTCCCGGCGGTAAACCCGAGCAGTCTGCGGGCCGCCGGGTTGATGGTGACGATGCGGCCCTGGGGATCGGTGGAAATTACACCGGCGGTAGCGTTCTGGAGCAGCGCCTCGATGTAGTCCTTGCGCCGGGTCAGGCTGGTCCTCTGGAATTCCAGGGAAGTGGCCATGCCGTTGAACCCGTTCACCAGATCAGCCAGTTCATCCCGGGTGCGCGGCTCCAGGCGGGTATCGTATCTTCCGCGAGCGATCCGGTTGGTGGCGTTTACCAGATCCCGAACCGGACGGGCCACCGTCCTTGCGGTGATGGCGGCGGCGATAGCCAGCAGACCGACCAGGGCGACGGTGGTCAAAATCAGCAGTTCCACCACCCGGTCCACGGCGCGGCGGATCTCGGTCTGGGGATACAACAGGGGGACCGCCACCACGACTTTTCTGGACGGGTCGTTCAGGCGGACCGGCGCGTAAGCCACCGGGACGCGGCTCTCGCCGAGCCGGGACGAGAGCACCCGGGCCGGCTTGTTCTCCTGGAGCATCTCCCGATAGATCGATCCGGGGAGCCGGGGAACCATCAGTCCGGCCTGAAACAGTTCCCGCTGGGAACTGGCGGTGAGGATGCCGTCCTCGAACAGATGGATGTCCTGGCCCACCACCCGCTTCAACCAGAACAGCAGGTTATCGTCGAACACCGGCTGCCGGCTGTCTTCGCCGGACAACTGGGTCGCGCCGTAGTCTTCCACCACTCGCCGGGCCATGCCCCCGTACCGGCTGGCGGTATCCAGAATGGCGGAATCCATCCGGTTCTCGATGGTTCGCATCAGGAACAGGGCCAGCATCACCAGGGGGAGGATCGAAACCAGGAGAAGGGTTGTCATCAATTTGCGGTGAAAGGAGCGCCGCACGATCCCCAGAAGCCTGGACGGACCGGACCTCGACACCAGCAGCGGCAGACCTCGCACAAGGGCCAGCACCAGGATCGCCGCCAGGGCCAGTCGCACAACGGCGCCGGCCTGTTCCAGCAGGCTCTGCCTGGGGGAAAGCAGCAGGTGGGGCCGGCCCCGGTCCAGGAGCGGCAGTCCGTGGTAGTCGCCTTCCGGCGTTTTCACCGTGACCGTCTGGTCCTCGATGGCCGCTTTGTCGTATTCCACCCTCCAGGCCGGCGGCTGCACCAGGGTGGAGAACTCCACGATCCCGGCGGAGTCGTACAGAACGTAGTCCGCATCGGGAGAGGCGGAACCGCCACGCTTCGGAACCCGCGCCGGCGCCAGCGCCGCCAGGTAGGATTGGTTTGCAGGCAGGAACGGGAGGTTGTCCGGCTCGTCCAGAACATGGGCCACCACCCATCCCGCATTGCCGGGCAGCGGCATCTGGCCGTGGAGCAGGTTGTAGCGCACAGAACCCAGAGAGCCGATCGGCTCGAACTGTTCGACTATCACCGCCCCGTCGGCGACGTCCGGACCTATCTCCAGCGGATTCTCGTCCAGCAGCGGTAGCCCGAAGCCGAAATGACTCACCGGCGCGCCGGCTGCGTCATGGATCGTGAGAGAGGAGCGATAGCCGGCCTCCAGCAGGTCGCCCTGGATCCAGATCCTGCTGGCAGGTCCGGGATCGTTCGGTTCGGCCGGGTTGGTGACCGCCTCCAGCGCTTCCGGAAGGGAGGCGGCCCGCCGCAGGGCGGCGCGCAGCGCTACCAGCCTGCGGGAGCCCTGCTCCAGGACCTGGGGAGCGTACTCGGCCCGGAGCCGCTCCAGATCGACCTTCTCCTTGCCCTGGAAAAACAGACCGCAGGCTACCAGCGCCATGGCCAGCACTGCAAGAATCCTCTTTAAGGCGTCGCCGCCGGTGATCAGTGTGTCCAGGAGACGAATGAAGCAGTCGGCTGCCAGGAGGACCGTGAGGGCGAGGGAGACCAGCAGGACGGTCCCGGGGCCGTCTTCCAGGAGAGACCGGTTGTCCAGTAGCCGGATGTCGCTGTTGAAGGCCAGGGAAACGGCTACTGCCCGAAGCCATACCGTGACGGCGGCCGTCAGCGCCATTGCAAGGAGGATGCAGGGGAACCGTCGGTTTGGGCGGATCGCCTTGAGGGCGACTGAGACAGCGCACCAGATGGCGGCAGTGGTCAGCAGCAGATCGGCCGGTGACGCCAGCAGCCCCCAGAAATCGCCGGATCCGTAGACGGCGGCGGAGCCGAATCCGGGGGAGAGGGTTCTTGCCGGGACATGGGCTGCCAGGAGCGCCCAGCGGCCGGCCACCATCGCCGCCAGCACGGCTGCAGTCCCTCGGACGCCGGAATCGAGAACTCCCCACGGCACGAGGAACACCAGCAGCAACGCGAAGGTAAGGGCGGCGGCGGCCCGGGCCAGGGCCTGGGGCGATTGGCGCCCTATTACCGATATGGACCGCCGGTCCGGAGCCGGCAGGTCGAAGGTGGCCGATGCCCTCCGGCCGCTGTCGTCCCGGCCGGTTACCACCACCAGGCGGACCTTGAAACCGAACCGGACGGTGGCCCAGTCGGAACTGTCGGGGGACCGTTGTTCCAGTGGGACCGTAAGGGGCGTCCCTTCCCATTCGTAGAATTCGCCGTCATTGAAATAGATCCCGAGACCGACCAGCATCCCTTGCAGGGGCGGTTCGGCCGCACGGGCCGCGGCGGCGGAGATGGAACTGTCCAGGGCCGATTCGGTTACGGCGATGGCCGCTTCCAGGAACCGGTGGTCTACCGCCGCATGGTCCGGTTCCCACTTAACGGGTTCCGGACTCCGGGGGAGGAGCAGGGAGGTAGCGGCGAACACCGCCGCCGCCATCAGGATCGGGGCAAGGAGCAGCACCGCCACCTTGCGGGTCCGGGAAGCGGCGGCTTGATCGTCACCGGGTGGATTCCCGAATCTCTCGCAGCACCCAGCGCCCCTGTTCCAGGTGGAGCGCCAGGCGGAAGGAGACGGTGGCCCGCTGGTTGTCCGGTCCGTCATGAATCGCCGTCAGGTCGACCCGGGCGTAGCTGGATTCCTGGATTTCGAGATGCTCGATGCTGCATTCCCGGAAGCGGTGGCCGGCCAGGTAGCTCCCGAACAGCGCTTCCACCTGCGAGGAGCCGTAGTACCCGGCTCCCGATCCGGTCTCGGCCATGGACACCAGGATCTTGCCGTCGCGGGGGAGGATCGCATGAAGCGCCGACGGTTCACCGCTCCTCAGGGTGCGGGCGAACCGTTCCGCCGCCTGCCCGGCCTCATGCCGTCCGTCTTCCGCCAGTGCAGGGAGGCAGGTCAGGCTGATTGCCAACGCCAGGAGCCCGGGAATGATCCGCCACAAAGTCGATTTCCTCCGGAAAATCAGAATATTCCCCGGATGCTTATCTGTCCAGCAGTTCCCGTGCAACGCTCCGCAACAGGGGGACGCTGAACGGCTTGGTGATGTAGCGGTCCACCCCCAGATCCGCCAGTTTGCCATGCTCCATCTCAGGCGTGCTGCAGATCCCCAGGACCGGAAACTCCTTTTCGGGGAGGAGATCCCGGATCTCGCCCATAAGATTCTGGCTGCCGTCGGTTGACTTCATCTGAAGATCGAGGATGAGGAGGTCGGGAACCCGGAACCGGAGGGTCTCCATGGCGGTTTTGGCCGTCTCCGCCAGGACCAGGTCGTAATCGTCCACCGAGAGCAGATCCTCGGCCAGGTTCAGGAGGGACCGATCCTGATCGGCCACCATCACCAGCCGACGTTCACTGCGAATCACCCCCTCGTCGATGTAGATCCGGTTCCCGCCGCGCTTCTGCGCCTCGGCCAGGGCGGCTTCGGTCTGGTTCAGGAGATCTTCCAGTTCACGGATTTGGGAGTTGCCCGGCCAGGATGAAATCCCGGCGGACAGCTTCAGAGTCAGTTCGTGCCCATGTCCCGGGATGATCAGGGTTTCAGCATCGGTACGGGCCTTGTTGGCCAGAACGGCTGCGCCCCGGTGGTGGGTTCCCGGCAGCACCACGCCGAAACACTCGTCGCCGTAACGGCCGACCAGGTCCTCCTTGCGAACGCAGCGGCAAAGCAGGTCGCCTACCGCACGGATCGACGAGTCGCCGGCGGGATGTCCGAACTTTTCGTTGATCGCCCGTAAATGATCGATGTCGATCAGGACCATGGAGACAGGAGTGCGGTACCTCCTGGCCCGGGAGAACTCCTGCTCCATCCTGGCCAGGAAATACCGGCGGTTGTATAGACCGGTCATCGGGTCTTTCACGGTGGACCTGGCCAGTTCCCGTCGCAGCCTGCCGATCTCCCGCGCCAGGCGGACTCGCGCCTGGAACGCACCGGCTTCCGGCGGCGCAACCATGGAGACCGCAGCCAGTTCCGGATTCCAGGCCAGGAGTTGCGCCCGAAAGGCGATATCCCTCAGGAGGTGCAGCTGGGGCACGTTCTCGAACAGATCCCCGGTGGCCAGCCTCCTGAGCAGTGTCCGCGCCCTTGGTTCGTCGGTATCCAGGTCGGTGACCAGGAGGTCGATGCTGTCGTCACTGCCGTCCACCATAAACAGGGATTCGGCGCCGGTCACCGCCACCGCCTCCGCCCCGGTGCTGTGGATCCAGCGCACCAGACGGCTGGCAGTGTTCTCCTCCCTGCTCAGGACAAGAACGTGCCCCTTCTTTTCGTATTCGGCCATGGTGACGGCAGCTCTCCAGGATTCGGGGTTCGATCTACGGTTTCAGGAATTAAAAGTATACTCGAGATGGTCAGGGTCAAGGTGGACTGCTAGCCTTATTCCATGGGGTGCGAGAAGGATACCGTCGTCAGGAAGACATCCGCCCTGGGCCTCCTGTCCGGAGGGCTGGACAGCACCCTGGCGGCCCGGCTGCTCCAGGACCAGGGGGTTGATGTCCGGGGCGTGCACTTTTCCACCGGTTTTTGCATGCTGGACCACCGCAGGGCGCTGGGCCGGACGTCGGATCTCATGGAGCAGGACCGGGTGCGGAACCCGGCGTTGAAGGCGGCGGGGGAACACACCATTCCGCTGGATGTCATCGACGTGTCCGGAGAATTCCTGAACGAGGTGGTGCTGAACCCGAGGCATGGTTACGGCGCGGCGTTCAACCCGTGCATCGACTGCCGCATCTTCATGTTGCGGAAGGCGGACGAACTGGCCCGGGAGCTAAGCATCGACGTAGTGTTTACCGGTGAGGTGATCGGCCAGCGGCCCAAGAGCCAGCAGCGGGCGACGCTTGAATTGATCGAAAAAGAAACCGGGATGGAAGGGAGGGTGCTGCGTCCCCTGTGCGCCAGACACCTGCCGGAGACCGAGGCGGAGAAGGACGGCCGGATCGACAGGGAACGGTTATGGCATGCACACGGCCGCTCCCGGAGGGAGCAGATCAAACTGGCGGCCCGGTTCGGCGTGGTGGATTACCCGACGCCGGGCGGTGGCTGCTGCTATCTGGCCGACCACAATTTCGCCCGCCGTATGCGGGACCTGGTGGCCCACAGCCCGGAAGGCGCCATCGGGGAGCGATCCATCCTGCGCCTCAAGGTCGGGAGGCACCTGCGCCTCTGTTACAACGTCAAGGTGATCTTCGGGCGGGATGAGGCGGAGAGCACTGTGCTGGCCCGGGAAGTCCGGGGAGAAACCAGGGGAGTGCACGTGGCGGACGGCCGGGGCTCCTACGGGATCATCGAGGGCGATCCGGACGAGGCCAGGCTGATAACCGTCGCCGGCCTGGCCGCGCGCTACAGCCGGCAGCGGAACAGTCCGAAGGTCGCCGTGCACCTGATCAGCGAGGGTTCCCGGGAGAAGGTGGAGGTGGCGCCGGTCCCTGAGGAGGAGCTCAGGGAATGGTTGATATGATGGCCGCTCCTTCCTTGTTGTGCTATAAATCCGGGGCTTTAGTGACAGTGTCGGGGCGTTAACTCAGCGGTAGAGTGCCATCTTCACACGGTGGAAGTCACTGGTTCAAATCCAGTACGCCCCACCAGTCGACCAGGTCGAGTCGGGCGGCTAGCTCAGATGGGAGAGCGCGGCGTTCGCAATGCCGAGGTCGAGGGTTCGATCCCCTTGCCGTCCACCACCTGGTTCCCGCAGGTCAGCTGAGGGCCAGGTAGACCACTGCCAGGCCGCCGACCATCAACAGGAAACCGAGAATCCGCAGCGCCTGATTCTCCAGTTCGCTGATCGTTGCAGGTAGCGCCTGGCACCTCCCGGAGAGATGAAGTAGGGAAGACCTTCCAGCACCATGGCGATGCCGAGGCCGGCGAATATCAAGCTCCAGGTGTTCACGGGAAGTCGATGCTAGCACACGGCATCATGGTATACTTCCGCGGCTCATGGAGCGGGGAAAGCCTGGCGCGACGCCGGGCCGATGGGTGATTCATGCTCGTTCGGTGTCCCCAGTGCGGCAAGGAATTCCGGCTGGTCGATTTCACCCCGGACGACCGGGTCGTCAAGTATCTGTGCCCGGGATGCCGGCAGATCGTCCGCATCGATCTGGAGCAGGACGAGGTGGCAGACCTCATCGTCCTCCGGATCACTACAAGACCATGGAGCGGCCGTGGACCATGCTGGTGGCCGACGACAACCAGGAAGTGCTGGACCAGCCTGACAGGATCCTGACCCAGGAGGGGTTCCAGGTGCTGCTGGCCGACGACGGCACGAAACCCTGGAAGTGATCCGGGCGGACCATCCGGACCTGGTGATCCTGGACCTGTTGATGCCGAGGCATCACCGGGTTCGACGTGCTGCGGCAGATCCGTCAGGACGAGCGGATCCAGGATACCCGGGTGCTGGCCATGAGCAGCGTCTACAAAGACAACGTACTGGAGTTCCTGCAGCAGTTGGGCGCCGACGGCTTGCTGGACAAGGAAAACCTGATGGACACGCTCGTGTTCCGGGTCCGCCAGATGCTCGAGCCCCGATGACCGTTCCTCTTAGCTTAGCCGGGAAGAAGTCGAACCATGCCGAAATCTGCCGTGGTGGGCGCCCAGTGGGGCGACGAGGGCAAGGGCAAGATCGTGGACCTGCTGTGCGAGCGGTTCGACGTGGTGGCCCGGTTCCAGGGCGGCCCCAACGCCGGCCACACGGTGAGTCATCGGCGAGCCAGCGCCATGCGCTGCACCACATCCCGTCCGGAGTCTTCCGCCCGGACGTGAAGATCGTCATCGGCAACGGCATGGTGCTCGACCCGGCCAAGATGCTCGAGGAACTGGAGGGCCTGGATCGCGCCGGGATCGACCTGGACGGGCGGCTGTTCATCAGCGACCGGGCCCACGTGATCCTGCCGATGATGAAGCAGCTCGACGCGATCTCCGAAGACGCCGCCGGAGCCGGCGACAAGATCGGCACCACGTCTGCGCGGCATCGGGCCGACCTACCAGGCCAAGGCGGCCCGCTGGGGCATCCGCGTGGGGGACCTGGCCGATCAAGGAACAAACCCTCGCGGAACGGATCGCGAACATCCTCGACGGGACCGCGGGCGCGACAGCTCCGGCGAGGTGGACAGGACGCCGGCAACGGCCGATCCGGCCGTGGCGCCGCGAGACCGCACGCGCATGGCTCGGAAACGATTCGCCGCTACGTCACCGACACGGCGCTGCTGCTCGAACGACTGGTTCGACGAGGGGCTGAACGTGCTGTTCGAGGGAGCGCAGGGCACGCTGCTGGACCTGGATCACGGTTCGTACCCGTTCGTGACCTCCTCGAACACGGTGTCCGGCGGCCTGTGCGGCGGCCTGGGCGTCGCGCCGTCGCTGCTCAGCGGAGTCCTGGGCGTGTTCAAGGCGTACACCACGCGGGTCGGCGGCGGTCCGATGCCCACCGAACTGGACGACGGCCCCGAGGGATTCGGGCAGCAGCTGCGCGACCGGGGTCACGAGTACGGCACCACCACCGGACGGCCGCGGCGGTGCGGCTGGTTCGACGGCGTGGCGGCGCGCTACGCCAACCGGATCAACCGGTTCGAGACGGCGCGTGCATCACCATGCTGGACGTGCTGGACGATTTCGACGAGATCCGGATCTGCACCGGGTACACGCTGGACGGAGAACCGGTGCAGGGCTTCCCGTCCTGCGCCGAAGACGCCGAACGGCTCGAACCGGTATACGAGACCCTGCCCGGCTGGAACCAGGATCTCACCGCTGTGCGGAGCTGGGAGGAACTCCCGGCCAACGCCATCTCTTACCTGGAACGGGTGAGCGAGGTCATCGGCGTCGAGATCGGCATGGTCGGGGTAGGCCCCGACCGCAGCCAGAGCATTATCCGGCCCGGTTCGGCGCTTGCGGCGAGGCTGAGCTGAGCCAACCATCCGATTTGCGCCGGGATTCGACGAAAGCTAATATGACGCCCGCCACGAAGGATGGACGGGCCGTTAGCTCAGGTGGTAGAGCACCAGCCTTTTAAGCTGAGGGTCGCTGGTTCAAGTCCAGCACGGCTCACCAATCCGGACAGGGCAGGTTGAAGGATCGGCCCGGTTCGGCTACACTTCGCAGCCGTTCGAGTCTGAATAGTGCGACCCCATCGTCTAGTCTGGCCTAGGACACCACCCTTTCAAGGTGGCGACACGGGTTCAAATCCCGTTGGGGTCGCCAATCAGACCCCCCTCTCTCATTCCAGCTCGGCGGGCACCTTCGCGACTTCCAGGAAACTCTCCAGCAACAGGCGAACCGGAAGAGGTGCGGTCTCGTCCCGTACCTCCAGGATCTGCTGGAGCACCTCGTCGGCGTCGGACCGGCCTGCCTTCTTTCTGGCCCGGTATTCCACGATCAGCGGGAATACCTTTGCCACCGCCAGACGCCGGTTCATGGCCAGGAGCAGGTCGTTGCGGAACCATGGGTCGGTCAGGTTGGATAGTGCTGCGATCCGTTCCGGGTACCGTTTCAGCGTGTAGCCCCAGCGGGCGACGAAGGCCGGGTGGGACAGTTCCACGGTGGCAGTGAAGATGCTGCTGAAATCGACGTGGTGGTAGTTCCGTCCGCTAATCGATCCGCCCCATTCCATCGCCTGCGTGCGCAGCGCCTCGTGAGCCTGAAGGTTGTCCCCGGCCAGGTTTAGGATCGCCGCCTGCCAGGACGCGTCCGGATCGTATCCCGACGGATCGGCCAGGTAGTCGGCCACGGTCCGGAGGGGCAGGCGGCTTGCGCCCAGCTGGGTCATAGGGCAGGACAGGTAGGCTGCCACCTGGCCGGCGAGGTCCGGCGCCCGGTTCCGCAGCGGTCCCAGCACCAGTCCCAGGGAGAGCCTGCGGCCGTCGTCGTTCACCGGGTAGTTGTCGTACAGCAGAATAGGGCGGCCGCCCAGGCGGGCCCTGGTGTTCCGGAGATCCTCGCCGGTGATTGAGGGCGAAAGAACGTTGGGGCCGGTCCAGATCAGGCCGATGGCCGCATCGAGGCCGGCCAGCCCTTCCAGGAACGGCCTGCTGTAGGGGCCGTTGCCGTCGCCGAGGTGGTCGTCGCAGTACGCGGCGCCCGTTAACCAGAAGGTGTCGCCTTTCTTCATGCGCCGGGACAGTCTGCGGGTCAGGTCCAGATGAGCCGGGGCGGAGCTTGCGCCGTACCGGAAGAAGTCGTTCAGATCGGTGAGCCGGGTCGGCATGTCATCGAAGGACAGGACGAAATCCCGGACGCCTCCCTTCCTTCGCAGCAAGCGCATGAATCGGGCTATGCGTCTCTCGCCGGTCCGCTCGTGGAAAAGGAAACGGCCCCTGGTGGCCGCGACAGGGTTGACGGAGACGAACATCCGCATGCCGTTGGCCCGGCACCAGTCTGCGAACTCCAGGAATTCAGGATGGAGGCGGACGCTCCCGGCATTCGGAGCCCACACTCCGGCTTGATAACCGTAGACCCAGACAGCGTTGAACCCCAGGAGCCGGGAGTGCTCCAGGTGGGCCATGGTTGCCTGCGCGCCGGGGGCGCCCCCCAGCTTCACCAAGCGAACCGGGAACGGATCCGGTGTACCGCCCAGGGCGGGAACGGTGACCAAGGTCAGGAACAGCAGGATCAGAACCGCCCGTACCTGTGCCACGGTCAGAAGATCTCCTCCCACAGGACCTGGCGCCTGGAGACCTTGGAGAAGTTCCAGGCGGCGTCGCTCTGATCGGACGCCTCTTTGCCCTCCCGCTTGATGGTCACGGTATGGTTGAATAAGTGCATCACCATGAGACGACCGTCGCCGGCGCGGTACATTACAAACTCTCCGGCTTTGTGCCGTCCCGAGTTCTCGAACTGCAGGTCCCATTCGAGGGTGCCGGTGATGCTGTTTTCGTCCCGTTTGCCGGCCTTCAGATGGAACAACGCATCGGTGCCGGTTACCGTGTAGTCGGCCCGGCCGGTCCAGTCGGTGGTGAATGTTTCCGCGCTGCCCATGCTCTGGTATTGCAGGCGGTATTCCGGTTTGCCGGACGAGTCTTCCCGGATCCAGACCACGATCCGCTGGTGCCGGGACTTGTAGACCCAGGTGCCGTACCAGTCCCCGGCGTCGGTTCGGGGAGCCGTACTGAAAGCGCTCTGTCCCAATGGGCGTCTCCCGGTGGCTATGGCCGTCCCTACGGATAGCAGCGCCAGGATAAAAATCCACGCCAGCGTTCGGCGAAACCAGGTAGCGGTCATGGTTGTTCTCCAACAGGTTCGAAGATTCAATATACCTTGGGTGGACCGGCCGGGCTAGCGGTTCCCGGGCCGGCCCAGAGTCCGTTTCATCGGGCTATCGGTGGACGCGGTTGCGGAACCGGAGAGTTGCAGGATTCGACGGCTCAACAATCTGTGGATTTCCCGGGCTTCAGGCGACAGCCGGCCCAGGCGGTCCAGGTGGGCGGCAACAGTGGCGACATCCCTGCGGGCTACCGGCCCGGTAAGAGCGCCCTGCACGCCCCCTTCCCGAACATTCCGGATCGCCCCTTCGGCCAGAGCAGCCAGGGCGTCCACGGCCTGGGAACGGCTGATACCGGAGGAGGTCAGGAGGTCGACCCCCAGGGAGAGCAGCGCTACCAGGTCGTTGGAAGCGAGGGCAGCGCCGGCGTGGTACGCAGCCCGGGCTTCCTGGTCGGGACGGCGCCGGAACTTCAGAACCGTCATCCCCAGGTCGGCAGCCAGGCTCTCGGCGACCTTGCGAGCCCGGGGTTCGCCCTCGATTCTGGAATAGCTGCCTTGCAACAGGCTGGAACCGGCCACACCCAGAACCTGCAGCGGGTGCAGGACGCCGGTGGCCAGGCCGGCCGATGCGAGGGGGGTCAATGGTTCAGTCCCCAGGCCGCCGGCATGGTGCAGCGCCACCGCCCCGGGGTGGATGGTTTCCGCCAGCGCCGATGCAGTGCGATGGATCTCGCGGTCCGGCACAGCCAGCAGGAACAGATCCGGTTTCCCCCGGACAGCGGTAGCGGTGACCCCGGCCAGCCAGGGGAACCGGCGCCGGAACCTGCGGGCCGAGCCTTCCGTTCGGGCCACCACCGAAACCACACGGATCCCGGCCGCCTTCATCGCCGGCGCCAGGGCCGATGCCAGCCGGCCGGTGCCGATCAGTGCGACGGCCCGGCTCATGATCTCAAGACTTCGAGGAGACCGGCCAGTTCCGCCGGCAGTTCCGCCGTGAACGACAACGGCTCCCCGGTGACAGGGTGCAGGAAGGCGAGCACCGAGGCGTGCAGGGCATGGCGATGGAAGTTCTTCAGCGCGTTCCTGCGGGTCGTGTCCTGCACCCCCTTCCACTGCACGCCGCCGTAGACCGCATCTCCCACTACCGGGTGGTTCATCGCCTGCATATGAACCCGGACCTGATGGGTGCGTCCGGTAAGCAACTCGATCTCCAGCCATGCGAAGCCGGGGAATGTCGCAAGGGTGCGGAAGCGCGTGATGGCAGGGCGACTCCGTATGCCGCCCACCGCCATACGGGTCGGGTTCTGGCGGCAACGGCCGATGGGGGACCGGATCTCGCTCTCCGGCGGATCGGGCGAGCCCCAGACCAGGGCGTGATAGGTCTTGGCGATATCCCGGTCAGCGAACATGGTGGCGAGGCGGTGGTGGGCCGGGTCGGTCTTGGCCACCACCATCACACCGGAGGTGTCCCGGTCCAGCCGGTGGACGATTCCTGGCCTGCCGTTCTCGCCGACGCCGGACAACCGGGTGCCCCGCCCCAGGAGGGCGTTCACCAGAGTGCCGCCGGGGTAGGCCTGGGCCGGATGGACCACCATCCCCGCCGGTTTATGCACCACGATAATATGGTCGTCCTCGTGGAGCACCGTCACCGGGATATCCTCGGCGGCCGGGATGTCGCTGCCGGTGGGGGGCACCAGAACCTGAATCTCCATCCCTGCCGCCAGCATCATGCCGGCCTTCCCCGGTTTCGCGCCGTCCACGAACACCCGTTCGCCCGTGATCCATTTTTTGAGCACCGAGCGGGTCTCTCCCGGGAACCGGCTCACCAGGAAGCGGTCCAGCCGGACTCCCTCGGCGTCGGGGCCGGTGACTATCCGGACTATGCCCTCATCCATCGTTCGACTCCCGGATATTCATCCTGCGGTTTCGCAGGAGAATGCCCAGCGCTGCTGCTCCTCCCAGAAGCGACAGGATCTGGGAAGTGGACATGGCGCCGCCGAACCACAGGCCGCGCACGGCGTCGCCGCGCCAGAATTCGATGAGAAAACGGATCACGGCGTAGGCCAGAACGTAGGTCCACAGAACAGTGCCGGGAGGGGAGACCCGCTTGCGCCACATCCAGGTCAGGAGCACCGCCAGTAGCAGGTCGGCGGCCATCTCCGTAAGCTGCGTCGGGAAGCGGGGGATGTTCAGGGGGACCCCGGTCTGGGCTGCCGCCACAGGATCGGTGAAGGTGACGGATAGAGGCCCATGGTGCTCCACGCCGTAACAGCAGCCGGCGGAGAAACAGCCCAGGCGTCCCACCGCCTGGGCCAACACCAGGGGAGCCACGCCGGCGTCTGCCAGCGCCAGGGCCGGGAGACCGTTGCGGCGGCAGTACAGGATGAAGACGGCGGCCCCCGCCGCCACGCCTCCGATGAGCACGCCGGCGGATCGCAGGGTTCCCAGGATCTCCGCCGGGTTGTTGAGAAAATACCTCCACTCCACCAGGATCAGGGTGAGCTTCGCCCCCAGAAGGCCGGCCAGGAGACCGTAGAAGCAGACGTTGAACAGGTGTTCATCCGGGAGTTGGAGAGACCGGGCCCTCTTTGTCAGCCAGAACCACGCAATGATTGCGCCGGAGGCGTACAACACTCCGTACGTCGGCAGGAACAGGTGCGTCTCGCCCAAAAACGGGAGATCGTGGACACCGAAATCGAGGAGCAACGGAAACATGTCGGATCAGTTCTCCGTGTCGGCGGGCCGTGCGGGCCACAGGATGTCCAGGAGCAGGAGACCGGCCCCCAGCACGATAGCCGAATCGGCGATGTTGAAGGTTGGCCAGTGCGCAGAACCGAACTGTTGCACAAACCAACCTGCCAGGGCTTGCCCCGACGCGTAAACATCCAGGAAGTCCACCACTTCTCCACGGAACAGCCGGTCGATGAGGTTGCCTGTGGCGCCGCCCAGGATCATCGCCAGCCCGAACAGGGTCCGGCGCCCCTCCTCACGGGTGCGGGCGAGGAACAGGCCGATGAGGATCACCGCCGCCACCGGGAAGCAGGGTCAGCAACAGGATGCGCCAGGCGGCGTCCCATTCGCCGAACAGGCCGAACAGCCCTCCAGGATTCCGGGAGTACGCCAGGTTCATGAAACCTGGGAATACCACTACAGGATCCCGGCCGGTCAGGAAGGCGTGGGCCATGATCTTGGTCGCCTGATCCAGGATGATCACCGCACAAGTGGCGAGGAAGTAACGCCTGCGATCAGCCAGGTCCCGCATAAGGCTCATGTCTTTATATGCTCCACGCATCGTTCGCAACACCCGGGATAGCGCGGGGACCTGTCCACGTCGGTGGTGTAGTTCCAGCAGCGCAGGCACTTGACACCGTCGGCGACCCGGACGCCGATCCGGAACCCGGGGACCCGCTCCGATTCCAGGGCGGACTCGCCGGCGGCTCCGAACTCCACGCCGCTGGTGATCAGGTAGTACTTCAGGTCGTCGCCGAAGCTGCGGAGAAACTCGATGATCTCGTCGGGACCCTCCAGGACCACCTTGGCGGCCAGGGAGGTGCCGATGAGCTTCTCTTCCCGGGCGATTTTCCAGGGCGGGAGTGATCTCGGACCTGAGGTCCATCAGCCGCTGCCAGCGCTCGACCAGGGCATGGTCGCGGTCCGACCTCCGGGAGCGGTTCGGGGAACAGCTGGGCGTGGACGCTGCGATCCGGCCCAGGGCTCGCCGCCGTGGAGCGTTTCCAGCTCCTGCCAGATCTCCTCGGCGGTGAAGCAGAGCACCGGCGCCATCAGCCGGCACAGGTCGCGTCGGCCAGGCGGTAGAGCACGGTCTGGGCCGAGCGCCGGGCCGGGCCGTCGGCGCGGGAAGGTGTAGAGCCGGTCCTTGATGATGTCGAGGTAGAACGAGGACAGCGTCACGGCGCAGAAGTTGTGCAGGCCGTGGTAGACGACGTGGTACTGGTGCGCTTCCGTAGGCTCGCAGCAGGCGCTCGCCGCAACAGCTCCAGCTGCTGCAGCGCCCAGCGATCGATCTCCTCCATCTCGTCGTACGGCAGACAGGTCCGAGCCGGGTCGAAGTCGTTCAGGTTGCCCAGCAGGTAGCGGAAGGTGTTGCGGATCTTGCGGTAGGCCTCGGCGTTGCGGTCCAGGATCTCGTCGGACAGCCGCATGTCCTCGAGGAAGTCGACCATCGAGACCCACAGGCGCAGGATCTCGGCGCCGCGCTTGTCGGCGACGTCGAGCGGGGAGATCACGTTGCCCAGCGGTCTTGGACATCTTGCGCCCTTCGCCGTCGAGGGTGAAGCCGTGGGTCACCACCTCGCGGTAAGGCGCGCGCTCCCGGTCGTTGACCGCGACCAGCAGCGAGGAGTGGAACCAGCCGCGGTACTGGTCGTGGCCCTCGAGGTAGAGGTCGGACGGCCAGGGCATGTTTGTCGTCCTGCCCCAGCACGGCGGAGTGGGACACGCCCGATTCGAACCAGACGTCCACGATGTGCTCGTGGAACGCCAGGCCGGTCGCGCTTGCCGCAGCGGGGGCAGGCGACCCCTTCGGGCACCAGCCGTTCCAGCCGCTCCTGCGTCGGAGGCGTAGGGCCGGTGGCCGCCGTCGCCGTCGGGCGCGCCGAACCAGGCGTTGGAGCCCTCCTCCAGGAACAGTCGCTCCAGGTGGCTCGAAGAATGCCGGGTCGCGGAGGAAGGCGTCGGGATGTTCGTCGAAGCAGTCTGCCGCACAGCACCGCCGGGATCGGCACGCCCCAGGTGCGCTGGCGCGAGATGCACCAGTCCGGCCGGGTCTCGATCATCTGGCGATGCGCTCCTCGCCGAACGCCGGCAGCCAGCCGCCTCGCGTGGATCTGCTCCACCGCCTTGTCGCCGCAGGTCGTCGGCGTCCATGGAGATGAACCACTGCGGCGTGGAGCGGAACAGCACCGGGCTTCTTGCAGCGCCAGCAGTGGGGGTAGCTGTGGATGTAGTCCTCCTGGAGCAGCAGCAGGCCCCGCTCTTGCAGGTCCTCGACGATCTCCGCATTGGCCTCCAGGACGTACTCGCCCTTCAGCCATTCCGGGCCGACCCGGTCCGGCAGGAACCGGCCGTCGTCGCCTACCGGGTTGAACGGCTCCAGGTCGTACTCCCTGCCGACGACGAAATCCTCGGCGCCGTGGCCGGGAGCGGTGTGCACGCAGCCGGTGCCGGCTTCCAGGGTGACGTGGTCGCCCAGGATCAGCACGCCGGCCCCGGCCCCCGGGCCGGATGCAGTGCGTGTACGGCCGTTCCGACCCGTGGCGGTGTCGCCGACCAGTTCGGCGCCGGTGAAGCGGGCCACCACCGGTGTTTCTCCCCAGGACAGCTTCTCCCGGACCTGGTCCAGCAGCCCCTCGGCGATGATATGGACCTCGTCGCCCACCTCGCACCGCGACGTACGGCAGTTCCGGGTGCAGCGCCACCGCCAGGTTGGCCGGCAGGGTCCAGGGGGTGGTGGTCCAGATCGGCAGGACGACCTTGCGCCCGGCAAGCTCGGGCACCTGGCGGTCCAGCCCCTCCACCGGGAACTTGACGTAGACCGAAGGATCGGTGCGGTCCTCGTACTCCACCTCCGCCTCGGCCAGGGCGGTCTTGCAGGAGGAGCACCAGTGCACCGGCTTCACGCCGTGGTAGATCGAACCGTTCCGGAAGAACCGACCGAGCTGGCGGATGATCTCCGCCTCGTAGGTGCGGTCCAGCGTGCGGTAGATGGCGGTCCGGCTCGCGGTGCCGGCGTCTGCTCTCTCTTGTCGGTTGCCCGGTCCCACAACACGCCGAGACGCCGGAACTCGTCGCGCTGGATGTCGATGAACTTCTCGGCGTATTCCCGGCACGCGGCCCGGACCTGCAGGGCGCTCATGTCCGCCTTCTTCGACGCCGAGCTCCTTGTCCACGCGGTGTTCGATGGGCAGGCCGTGGCAGTCCCATCCGGGAATGTAGTGCGCGTCGTGCCCCATCATGGACCGGGACTTGACCACGATGTCCTTGAGGATCTTGTTCAGCGCCTGGCCGAGATGGATATGTCCGTTGGCGTAGGGCGGCCCGTCATGGAGGACGTACGGTTCCGCCTTCGCGCGGCTGTCCCGGATGCGGTTGAACACATCGATCGTCGACCACCAGTCCAGCGTCTCCGGCTCCCGGTTCGGGAGCCCGGCCTTCATGGGGAACCTGGTTTTCGGCAGGTTGATCGTGCTTTTAAGTTCAAATTCCGTAGACACTTGGCGCACCCCGCTTGAAACCGGTAATGTAACACACGCACCCTAAGCGGACTATGAACGGAGAACGTTCAGAATGATCCTCGACGACGGCCGGGAAACGCCCTCCAGGGTGTACCTGGACCACAACGCCAGCAGTCCGGTGCGGCCGGAGGCCGCCGCCGCCATCATGGAGTGGATAGAGAGACCGGCCGGCAACCCGTCGTCTCTCCACGCCGAGGGCAGGGCGGCCATGGAGTCCCTGGAGGGCGCCCGCAAACAGGTGGCGGAGATGGCCGGCGTTCCATCCGGTGCGGTACTGTTCACCGGCGGCGGTTCGGAGGCGATCGAGGCGGCGATCCGCGGCGTCTGTGACCGGGCGCCCACCGGACTGCGCAAGATCGTCATCGGATGCATGGAGCACCGGGCGGTGCTCGGCGCGGTTCGGGCGTTCGCTGGACGCCGTTTCAGCGTGGAGGAAGTTCCCTGCGACCAGGACGGTCGCATCGAGCCGGACAGGTTCCTCTCCCGTCTGGATCGGGGCAGCGTTCTGGCCGTGTTGCAGTGGGCCAACAACGAAACCGGAGTGATTCAGCCGGTGAAGGAGGTCGGGAAAGGGTGCCGGGAGGCCGGTGTCCCGTTCCTGGTGGACGCCGTCCAGGTTGCAGGGAAGACGCCGCTGGACGGGATGGAACCGTTTGCCGACTTCCTGGCGTTGTCCTCCCACAAGATCGGAGGGCCTCCCGGCGCCGGCGCCTTGACGGTGCGCAAGGGGATCGCGCTGGCGCCTCTGGTGCATGGCGGCACTCCGCCGCTGCCGGCGGTGATCGGCTTCGGCGCGGCGGCCACCGCCTGCATGGGGGCAATGAAGAAAGAGTCGGTTCGGCTCCTGCGGATGCGGGCCCGGATCGAAACCAAGCTACGGGAACTCCTGCCGGAGATCCGGTTCCATGGCCAGGCTGCCAACCGGCTGCCGAATACGGTGAATTTCGCCGTGCCCGGGATCCAGGGTGAGATGCTCGCTATCGGCCTGGACATGGCCGGATTCGCCGTTTCAACCGGATCGGAACCGTCCCTGTCCTGCAGGCGATGCGCCTCTCGGAGGAGGAGGCCAGGGGAGCGATCCGCGTTTCCCTGGGCTGGACCAACACCATGGAAGACGTCAACAGGTTCCTCACCGTCCTGCAGGAACAGGTCTTCCGGATCCGCGAGGCGCGGCAATGAGTGCAACGGTTGCGGTGGCTATGAGCGGCGGAGTCGACTCCTCGGTGGCGGCGGCGATCCTGGCGCAAGGCGGCGAGAAGCTGGTGGGTTTTTCCATGAAACTGGTGGGCCGTTCCGGCAAGTGCTGTTCCCCGGACGATTTCCGTGACGCCCGGCTGGTGGCCGGCCGGCTCGGTTTCCCGCACTACACCCTGGCCATGGAAGACGAGTTCCGCAAGTACGTCCTGGATCCTTTCCTCGACGATTACGCGGCGGGGCGCACGCCGTCCCCCTGCATCCGATGCAACACGTTCATGAAGTTCGGCCAGCTCCTTGCCCGCGCCCGGGCGGTGGGGGCCGATCGGGTGGCCACCGGCCACTATGCCATCCTGGAGAAGGACCCGGGCAGCGGCCGGACCGTTCTCAGGAAGGCGGTGGACCGGGCCAAGGACCAGTCCTATTTCCTGTTCGATCTCTCGGAAGAGCAGCGCAGCCGCACCCTGTTGCCCCTGGGCCGGATGACCAAACCGGAGGTCCGGAAACAGGCCGCAACCTTCGGCCTGGCAGTATCGTCCAAGACCGAGTCCATGGACCTGTGCTTCGTGGCCGAGGGGGACGACTACCGCGCCTTGCTGGAACGGGAACGGGGCTCCGTCGATGCGCGCCCGGGAGAGATGGTGGATCCTGCCGGCAACGTCCTCGGTTCTCACGACGGCATAGGCCGGTTCACCGTCGGGCAGCGCAGGGGACTCGGGGTCCAGGGACCGGAGAAGCTGTACGTCATCGCCATCGATCCCAAAACCGCCCGGGTGACGGTGGGGACCGGCGATCAGCTGTTGTCGGAAAGTTGCGTCATCGACCGTGTGCGCTGGATCCCGTTCGAGAAGCCGGCCGGCCCGGTGCGGTGCGTGGTGCGGATCCGCTCCACCCACGAGGGGGCGGAAGCTACGGTCACCGATCACGGCGACGGCTCGGCGACCATTCTGTTCGACGAGCCCCAGCGGGCGATTACACCGGGTCAGGCGGCGGTGGCGTACGACGATGACCTGGTGCTGGGCGGCGGCTGGGTCAGGAACCCTAGCTGAAGTCCTTCCCGCGGATCACGGCGATGATGATCAGCGCCACCGCCACAGGTGAAACGTACCGGATGATGAACCGCCAGATCATGTAATGGAACCAGCCGGGGTTGTCCTCGGCGGTCAGTTCCGCCTCGGTGCTCTCCCTCGTCATGAACCAGCCGACTGCCAGGGTAATGAAGAAACCGCCTACCGGGAGCAGCCAGTTGGAGGCCAGGTAGTCCATGTGCTGGAACAGCCCTTCCTTGGCGTCTGCGGTTCCGCGATAGACCCAGCTGAACCGGGAGAGCCACGGAACGCCTCCGAAGGAGAGGGCGCAAAGAGCCGAGAGGATGAACGTCAAAACGCCGCACATCCAGGAGGCGGCGGCCCTGGGGATTTTCCACTGGTCGATGAAATAACTGACTACCACTTCCAGGAGGGAGATGGTGGAGGTCAGGGCGGCGAAGGCGACCAGCACATAGAACAGGGGAGCGAGAACCGAGCCCAGGGGAACCACGGTATAGAACAGTTCGGGCAGCGAAATGAACAGCATCCCCACGGTGGAGCCGCTGATCTGCTCTTTCATTCCGGGCACCGAGAAGATCACCGAAAACATGATGATGGTGGCGGCCAGGGCGATGAGGGTGTCCAGGGCGACGACGATGGCGGAAACCCGGACCACCGATTGCTTGTGGGACAGGTAGGAACCGTAGGTGATCATCGCCCCCATCCCCAGGGAGAGGGTGAAGAAGGCATGTCCCAACGCCTCCAGGACCCCTCGGGCGGGTAGGTTGGCGAAATCGGGCATGAAGATGAACGACAACGCTTCCCGGGCGCCGTTCATGCGGAAAGCGCTGAACAGGAGCAGGACAAGAATAGCGAAGAGGACCGGCATGAGGAGGCGGGCGACCTTCTCGATGCCGCCGCCGATCCCTTTCCGGACCACAAACACCGTAACGAACATGAACAGCGCCGCACAGGATCAACTGCAGCGGGCCGTTGGCGGCGAAGGTGTCAAAGGCGGCGCCGGTGGATTCGGCGGACTGGAACCCCCGGAAACTCCAGCCGACGCAGGTGGCGAAGTACCGCAACGTCCAGCCGGCGATTACCGAGTAGTACCCCAGGATCACGAACCCGGTGAAGACCCCCAGGCCTCCCACCCAGGCCCAGCGTTTGCCCACCGCTTCGATCATGGCGCCCACCGGGCTCTTCTGGGTCTTCCTGCCGATCAGGATCTCCGCCATCATGATCGGGAGCCCGACCATCAGGATGCAGAGCAGGTAGACCAGGACAAAGGCGCCGCCGTCGTTATGCCAGGTGATGTAGGGGAACTTCCAGAGATTGCCCAGCCCGATGGCGCTGCCGGCGGCGGCCAGGACGAAGCCGAGTTGTGAACTCCATTTCCCTCGTTCCGTTGCCATGTATGGAATCCCCCCTGGAATCGGAGGAGGAGTATAACAAAATGGGGCAATCGGCATGGTAAAAACGCGATTTGCTATTGCCCCCGCCCATGGTTCCGTCATCCAATAGCATCCAAGGGTGAGAACGTGCCCCGGGGAAGGGGCAGGAGGAACTAATGAGACGAGCCTATGTTGCGGTGATGTTCGTGCTGCTGGTGCTGGGCGCGGGCTCGGCCGAAGCGATCGAGTTGCAAACCACCACTTTTCCCGAGGGACGCACGGTAGGTCTTTTCATGGGCGCACTCCCGGGCGCCGCCAAGGGGAGGATCAACGCCCAGGTGACCTACCGCGACGGCCAGGCGAAGATCGAGGCCGGGTACGAGGACCTGAAACCTGCGATCCTGTATGCCGGTGACGTCACCTGTTACGTCCTGTGGGCGGTCTCCCGGGACGGCGAGGCGGAAAACCTGGGCGAGTTCCTGGTGGACGAGCCCAAAGGGCAGTTGGAATTCACTACCGGCAAGAAGGCGTTCGCCCTGATCGTCACCGCGGAGCCGTTTTACCTGGTCAGCCAACCCTCCAGCCCTGGTGACCTACATCAATGCCGCGTCCAGGGACAAGAAGGCGCCTTCCACCGGTTTCGAATTCAACCGGTTCGGCCCCTCTCCCAATCCGGCGATGGACAGCATCACGAATATTGCGTGGGATTCCACCATACCGCTGCCGCTGCTGCAGGCGCGCAAGGCGTTCGAGCTGGCGACGAATAACGACGCCTCCATCCACGCCAACCAGATCTACAACGAGGCCAATGACGCCCTGGTCGAGGCCAACGAACTGGCGAGCAAATCCTCCGCGGAGCCGCAAGGTTCTCGACGCGGCTCGGCGCTCGGTGGCCATGAGCAACGAGGCGATCAACATCGCCCTGCGCCGCAAGGAGGGCATCGAGATCGAAAAGCAGATCGCCGCCCGCCGGATGGAAATGGACGCACTCTCGCAGCGGGCCGCCGATGCGGAGGCGGCCGCCAGGAAGGCCGACGAGGTGGTCGCCGCCTCTCGTGCGGAAACGGAGCGGTTGCGGGTGGAGCAGGAACGGATGACGCTGCAGACCGAGTCGCTGCGGGAGGAGACCCGGAGCCTGGAGGCAGGGATGATCTCCTTGCGGCAGGAGAAGGAAGGCCTGGAGGAGCAGAGTGCCAGGCTGCAGCGGGAGAAGGCCGAACTCAGCGACCGCCTCTCGGGCGCTTTGTCCCACGTGGCCGAGACCCGGAACTCCGCCCGGGGCTACGTGGTCAACCTGCCGGATATCCTTTTCGACATCAACGAGGCGACGTTGAAGACCGAGGCCAAACAGGCATCGCCAAGCTGGCCGGAATCCTGCTGGTCATCCCGGACCTCAAAGTGGTGATCGAGGGCCATACCGATTCCACCGGAAGCGAGGAGTACAATCTGGCGCTGTCACAGCGCCGCGCCTTGACGGTGCTGGAATTCCTTGCAGGTGAAGGCGTCGAGCCGTCCCGGCTAAGCTCCGAGGGGTTCGGGATGACCACCCCGATCGCCGACAACGCCACGAAGGAAGGCCGCAGCAAGAACCGAAGGGTCGAGATCGTCATCAGCGAGGGTTGAAGATCGTCACACTCGAAATGCATGATTCGGTCGCTGTCGTTCGATTGCGGCGGGGTGTGTCCAACGCCATCAATCTCACTCTCGTGACCGAGCTCCGGAGCCTGCTCTCGAAAGCGGCCCGGGATCGACAAGTGCACGGCTTGGTGCTGACCAGCGCCAATTCCAAATTCTTTTCCATCGGGTTCGATCTGCCTGCGCTGTATGAACTTTCGCCTCAGGATTTCAAGGAGTTCTATCAGGCGTACAATCGCCTTTGTCTCGATCTGTATTCCTGGCCGAAACCGACCCTGGCCGCCTTGCCGGGGCATGCCATCGCCGGCGGCTGCATTCTGGCCATGTGTTGCGATGGCAGAATCATCGCAACGGGAAGAAAACTGACCGGATTGAATGAGGTCAAACTGGGGGTACCCGTACCCTATCCGGCAGATCGGATTCTGAGAGAGATCGTCGGGAGTCGCAATGCCAGGATCATTATGGAAGGAGGGGAGTTCTACCCACCGGATGAAGCGCTGGCCCTCGGCCTGGTGGATCGGATATTGCCTGCTGAAGATTTGGAAACTTCCGCCATGGAACATATCCGTGGGACAGGAGCCTTGTCCACTCAGGCGTTTGCACTCATCAAGCGGAATCGCGTCGAGCCGGTCATGGAGCAGATAACGTCTGTATTGGGCGAAAAGGAAAAGAACTTTATGGAATCCTGGTTTTCACCGGAGACGCGGACTCTCCTGGCGGAGGCACGGAAGAGCTTTTAGTGAGGACATCGGTATGTGCAGACCCGGAGTAGCGTGCTCGGCCGCATTCCTTCTCATCTTCCTTCCGGGTTGCACAGGGGATGTTGCGCCGGCGTAAGCTAGGAACCGGTGAACGTCGACGCGGGACACGGCAGGGGAGTACCTGCCGGTGGTCTTCCTGTCCAATGGGGACCTGTGTGTAGTCACTCCGATTCAGAACGCGCCTGAAAACCGGCACGGCTTCTCCTGGTACACGTATCGTACTGAACAAGGCATATGTTTGCGGTGGTACACATATAACTCTTGTCATGATATAGAAATATCATTCCGGCTCGACCGTTCCGAAAAGGGGGAAGCATGGAATCGAACGTACCCGCTACCGCCGAACTCGTCCGCAGTATCGGCGCTCCGATCTTTCAGGGCCGGGGATGGCTGAAGTTCCTCGGTGTCCTGATGATCGCCTACGGGGTGATCACTGCCCTCACCATCATCGGGATACTGTTCGCCTGGTTACCGATCTGGCAGGGTGTCCTGCTGTACCAGGCCGCCTCCCTGGCGGAGCAGTCAAGCGTCAGCGGTGAACCTGCCCTGTTGACGGCATCTCTTGGTAAATTGAAGGTCTATTTCATGATCATGGGGGTCCTGACCCTGATCGGGATCTGCATGATGGTTCTGTTCCTCTCCTTAGGGCTGTTGGGCGTGCTCGCAGGGCTGGCTCAGCAGATCTAGAACCGGATCAGTTTGCATTTCTTGAGTCGGAACGCTCCTGAAAAAGGGCACGACTGAACCGTGACAATCTGGGCAGCCTTGTAATCCTTCCGGCCCGACCCGCAAAGAAACGTTGAAGGTCCGGCACTTTGTTGTCGGGCCTTCATTTTTTTCTCTCCGAGGAGTCCGAGTACTCCGAGTATTCCGACTACTCCGGACACCAATAAGGACACCTGGCCCTAAGGAGCGCAGGCCGTCATGGGGCGACAACCCGGTGCCTACGAAGTGCGAAGCGCATTGCCCCTGCTGGTTTGATCGGCCGGTCTTGTGTGCTCTGGTGGTCTGAGATCGAGAGGTCGGGCTGGGATACGTGCAGGGGACTTAGAATCCTCGAGCCGAAAGGCCGTGTGGGTTCGGCTCCCACCTCCGGCACCATGAATGCAGAAGACGGAACACCTGTGCGGACTTGGCCCGGGGTTGATCGCTGGCCTCGCCTCGTGCGGATTGCTCTTGACACCACCTTCAATATCTGATCTATTCTTATATCATAATTCATTCTGATTTAGGGCTCGGCCGTTGAAGACCGAAAAGCGCGAAATCGAGCGCCGGATGATGAGCTTCGAGCAGGTGTGCCGGAGCGCCGGCGTCAAGCTCACGCACCAGCGCATGGAGATCTTCCGCCAGGTCGCGCGGAGCGGCGAACACCCCGACGTAGAGACAGTTTACCGGGGGGTTCGCAAACGGATCCCGACGATGTCGCTGGACACGGTCTACCGGGCCCTCTGGTTGCTCAGCGACCTCGGTCTGATCACGACGCTCGGCCCACACCGCGAACGCGTCCGATTCGATGCAAACCTCCGTCGGCACCACCACTTCGTGTGCCGTCGATGTGGGCTGACCAGGGATTTCTACAGCAACGTGTTCGACGAGGAGAAGTTACCGCAGTCGGTGAAGACAATCGGCTACGTTGAGACAACGCATATAGAGGCACGAGGCGTCTGTCGTCAGTGCGCCACGAAAGAAGAAGCAAGATCAAATAAGAAAAAGGAATAGGAGAGGATCATGAACACTCGGACTCGCTTCGCTCGTACCGTTTCGATGGGCGTCGCAGTGGTTTTCGTCGCGTCGCTCGCACTCGCTCAGGACCCGCCCGGTGACTACGACGCGCAGAAGGGCGATGGCCAAGGGCACAAGATGACCGGCCGCGCCATGTCGACCAAGGACTGGTGGCCGAATCAGCTCAATCTGGAGATCCTTCATCAGAACTCGGCCAAGAGCAATCCGTTCGGCCGCGACTTTGACTACGCTGCGGAGTTTGCCAAGCTCGACCACGATGCTCTCAAGAAGGACATCAACGAGGTGCTGACCGACTCGCAGGACTGGTGGCCGGCGGACTGGGGCAACTACGGTCCCTTCTTCATCCGCATGGCATGGCATAGCGCCGGCACCTACCGCACGACCGACGGTCGCGGCGGTGCATCCGACGGCGAGCAGCGTTTCGCGCCGACGAACAGCTGGCCCGACAATGCAAACCTCGACAAGGCCCGCCGCCTGCTATGGCCGATCAAGCAGAAGTACGGGCAGAAGATCTCGTGGGCCGACCTGATGATCTTGGCCGGCAACGTCGCCCTCGAGAACGCGGGTCTGAAGACATTCGGCTTCGGTGGCGGCCGCGAGGACGTCTGGGAGCCGCAAGAGGACATTTACTGGGGCTCCGAGGGTGAATGGCTGGCCGACGCCCGCTACTCCGGCGACCGGGAGCTCGCCAACCCCCTAGCCGCCGTGCAGATGGGTCTGATCTACGTCAACCCGGAGGGGCCGAACGGCGAACCGGATCCGCTGGCCGCCGCCCACGACATCCGTACCACATTTGCCCGCATGGCCATGAACGACGAGGAGACCGTCGCCCTCATCGCCGGCGGCCACACGCTCGGTAAAGTCCACGGAGCTGGCCCGGCGACCCATGTCGGCCCCGAGCCCGAAGCGGCCCCCATCGAAGAGCAAGGACTGGGCTGGAAGAGCAGCTACGGCACCGGCAAGGGAGCCGACACGATCACCAGCGGTCTCGAGGGCGCCTGGACCCCCTCTCCGATCAAGTGGTCGCCCGGCTATTTCAAGGGTCTGTTCGAACGCGAATGGAAGCTGACGAAGAGCCCGGCCGGCGTTTGGCAGTGGGCGCCCGACGGCTCGCCGAACGTGCCGGATGCGCACATCGAAGGCAAGATGAACTGGCCGATGATGCTCACGACGGACATCGCGCTGATCAAGGATCCGATCTACCTCGAGATCTCGAAGCGCTTCTACGAAAACCCGAAAGAGCTCGACGAGGCCTTCGCGCGTGCCTGGTACAAGCTCACCCACCGCGACATGGGCCCCCACATCCGCTTGCTCGGTCCCGAGGTAGCTGAGCCCCAGCTGTGGCAGGATCCCGTGCCGGCCGTCGATCACGAGTTGATCGACGATAGGGACGTCGCCTCGCTAAAGCAAAAGATCCTCGATACGGGTCTGTCGGTGTCCGAGCTGGTTTCGACCGCCTGGGCGTCGGCCTCGACCTTCCGTGACAGTGACAAGCGCGGTGGCGCCAACGGCGCACGCATCCGTCTCGCTCCGCAGAAGGACTGGGTGGTCAACGAGCCCGGCGAGCTCGCTAAGGTCCTCGCCAAGCTCGAGACGATCCGGTCGAACTTCAATAAAGCGCAAACGGGCAACAAGAAGGTCTCGATGGCAGATCTGATCGTCCTGGGTGGCTGTGCGGCTTTAGAAGCCGCCGCGAAGGAAGCCGGCTTCGACGTACAGGTTCCGTTCACGTCGGGTCGCACCGACGCCACCGCGGAGATGACCGACGAGGCGTCCTTCGCCTTCCTCCGTCCGATGACCGACGGCTTCCGAAACTATGTCAGCGGCGAGCACTATCGCCGTCCGGAAGTGGAACTGGTCGATCGCGCGAACCAGCTCACGCTCACCGCCCCGGAGATGACTGTCCTGGTCGGTGGCATGCGCACCCTGGGCGCCAACTTCGGCGACTCGAAGCACGGTGTCTTCACCGCCCAGACCGGAGTGCTCACCAACGAGTGGTTCGTCAACCTGCTGAGCATGGACACGGAGTGGCGCAAGTCCGACGAGGGCGAGTACCTCTACGAGGGTCGCGACCGCGCATCGGGCGCGCTGAAGTACACCGCCACGTCGGTCGATCTCGTCTTCGGGTCGAACTCGCAGCTCCGCGCCCTCGCCGAAGTCTACGCCAGCAGCGATGCGAAGCAGAAGTTCGTCGAGGACTTCGTTGCGGCGTGGAACAAGGTGATGATGCTGGACCGCTTCGAGCTCGATGCGACCGCGGAGGCATCGAAGGTGGCGATGCACAACTGATTCGATTCGACCGTCGTCAGGGCCTCGTCCCGGTTGGCGAGGTCCAGTTCGACCGGTCGGGACAAAAACGTCTCCCTGAACCGCCCCGGGTTTTCCTGAGGGCTTGTCGCGTGAGTCCGATTACGAGTGCTCCCAAGCCGACTCGCCGCATGCTATGGTGCATGTTGCGTTACGGCATTTTGAGATGGACACCCATTTGGATACCCGGAGCGTTGGCTGGCGGTAAGTTGTTGAGCGGGAATAGCTCAGTTGGTAGAGCATCAGCTTCCCAAGCTGAGGGTCGCGGGTTCGAGTCCCGTTTCCCGCTCCATTTACTCCCTACGGTGGTGGTCTTGGCCCCCTACGGGACTCGGTCCCCGGAGGGCGGCGCTTCGCGCTCGTTGTTGATGGGTTCGAGTCCCGTTTCCCGCTCCATTTACTCCCTACGGTGTCGGTCGTGGCCCCCTACGGGCCTCGGTCCCCGGAGAGTGGCGCTTCTTGCTGTAAAGAAACGGTAAAACCTGTTCGGGATAGAATCCGTTCGGACGTTTCACTCGTTGTACCTAGTGTGAATCGAGGGAACACGCCATGAAGCGCAAGATCTGGATCGGGGTCTCTCTGTTGTTGCTGGCGGTTTCGCCGGCTTGGTCCCAGGTCGGCCGGAATTGTGTTTCCGCCGATATTCCGTGGCAGATGGAGATGCCTGACGGCAGCGTCCATGAGCCGGGACAGGTGACCGTGTGCTATGTCCGGGAATACAACCCGGTTTCGGATCTGCACGCCCTCAAGGTGGACGGCATGCCTTTGGGGATGTTCCAGAGCACTGTAACCCGCAGCGAGGAAAAGACGTCGAACCATCCGATCCTCATACTCAAAACCGACGGAGATGGTCATGTCCGGCCGGTGGCGTACGCCTGGCCGGCGGAAGATTACATGAACATCTGCTGGTTACATGCACCGGGGCGCATTGCAGAGAACCGGACTGTGTCGGTTCCGCTGCTGGAACTTCAGCGCAAGGGGGAGTATTACCTCATAGCGGCCAGCCGCAGAATCTGATCGCCCGTCTCCTTCGTTTGTCCGATCTGACGAGGCGGTGGCCTGGAATGACGCCTGCGGTGTCGAGGGCCCGTATTGAGCTAGAGTGCGGTTTCCTTTCGGAAACTGAAATTTTCAACTTGTCTCATCGGTTTGTCGGCCAGTCACGACATGATATTCCTTGAATCCGTGAGGTTCCGGTGCTTGCCTCTATAGCAATAATGCTATATATTGAGGTGGTCAGGCATGCCCCGGACCGTGGTTGTTTTCTACCGGGAATCGTCGGGGGAAGTGCCTGTATTGAATTGGCTGAAACAGCTCCGTAAGAAAGATCTCCGAGGCTATAAGAAATGCGTCGCAAGGATCCATCGCCTGGAGTTGGAAGGCTATGAACTCAGAAGACCATCTTGTGACTATCTCAGAAACGGGGTCTACGAACTACATGCCAGACGAGGACGCCTGAATTATCGGATTCTATATTTCTTCCACACGCGAAACCGGATAGTCCTGGCGTGTGGGTTCAGCAAGGAGGGCCGGCTTCCGGCGAGTCCAATTAGTCGAGCCATCAGGAGAAAAGCAGTGTTCGATGAGCAACCAGCAAGACACTTTTATCAGCTGGAGATATGAACAGTGGGCAAGAAAATTAGCAGCGCCACCGAAATCCTGGAGTTGGTAACCGGAAACGATCCTGAACTTCGCAGGATGATTGAAGAGGAAACGCTGAACAGCAGGATTGCCCAGATGATTTACGATGTGCGGCACGAGGCGGGATTGACCCAAGCCGGGCTTGCAAAGTTGATCAACACCAAACAGCCGGTCATCGCCCGGCTTGAAGATGCCGATTACGCAGGGCACTCTCTGACTATGCTCCAGCGCATCGCGGGCGCATTGGGCCGGCGTCTTCAGGTCTCCTTCGTTCCCGGAACAGGAACCGACGGCTAAGATCCTATCCCTCCCCACCCTCCCCGGTGCCGAGATGCCCGACAGGCCGGAATACAACGTCGGTGATTACGGAAAAGTCAATGGTTATGCCGGTTTTCGGCGTAACTTCATTGGCGTGGACCGGCATTGCTCCGGGATTTGGCGCCGTGTAAGCTGGGGTCTTACTTAAGGGCGCATCCGGTGCGTGTGCGGAGGAGTATTGTGAATGAATCCCGGAAAATCCTGGTGGTGGATGATCAGGCGGAGATCCGTGAGCTGACGGAGAAGATTCTGGCCACCGAAGGGTATCTGCTGAAGACAGCGTCCAATGGCGAAGAAGCTTTGGACGCGGTGTTCGGTGAGGCGTTCGACCTGGTGCTGCTGGACATCAACATGCCACGCATGAGCGGATGGGAGACCTTGCGGCTGATGCGGGCCGATGACGGCCTGGCCGACCTGCCGGTGGTGATGTTTTCCATCAAGGGGGAGATCAGGGACAAGTCCCACGGCATGCAGCTGGGCGCCGTGGACTACATCACCAAGCCGTTCACGGTGGATGAGCTGGTCGTCCGGGTCCGGGACGTGTTCATGTCCCTGGAAGGGGCGGCGTCATGAGCCGGACCATGGAGCCGTCGCAATACCGCAACGAATACCTGCGCCTCAAGAGCGCCCTGTACGATCCGGCCACCGGGTTCCCCGCCTACCCGCTGCTGGTGAACCAGCTGCAGACCGCACTGGACCCCAGACGGCAGATCGGCGTCCTCCATGTCGGGGTCACCGGCCTGGACCTGGTGGAGTCGCTGTACGGCTGGCAGACCCTGGACCGCATCCTGTACCGGGTGGCAATAAGTCTCACCGGAATGGTGGGGAACGTGCTGCCGGAAGGGTCCCTGCTGTCCATCTACGCGGTAGCCGGAGACCGCTTCATCGTTTTCGTTCCCAAGATTTCCGGTGCACTTGAAGTGGAGTCCGGGGAACTGGCGGAAATAGGGTACAAGGTGGCGGACCGTCTGGAAGCGCTGTTCGACGACGAGGAATTCGCCGGGCTGAACCCCCGCCTCGGTTTTGAGGTCGGCCACGCCCTGCTGTCCGAGAACCCGTACTACCGGTTCGAGCGCAGGATTCACGCTGCAGTGGAAGAGGCCCGCAGCCGGCAGGAGCGCCTCGAGCACAACCGCAACCGGGCTTCGGTGGACGAGCTGCGGAGGATTATTGAGGAATCGGAAGTCACCACCCTGTTCCACCAGATCGTGGACCTGCACACCGGCGGGATCCTGGGGCACGAAGCGCTGGCGCGAGGGCCGCGGGGGAGCATCCACGAGATGCCGGTGTCGATGTTCGCCGCCAGCGGACCGGCCGGGGAAACCGTCGCTCTTGACCGGCTGTGCCGTACGAAGGCGCTGGGTAACTGCGGCCGCATGGACGGCCTCGGCAAACTGTTCATCAACGTGACGCCGGAGAGCCTGGCCGATCCGGATTGGGGGAGTGGACGGATCCTGGAACTGCTGCAGGAAGCTGCCCTGGAACCGGTCGATGTGGTCCTGGAGCTTTCCGAGCCGCAGGCGGACCGGGATATCGATCGCATCGTCGCCGCCATCGCGCCGCTGCGATCCCGCGGATTCGGCATCGCCCTGGACGATGTCGGCTCCGGTTACGCCAGTCTGGCAACCATGGAGCGGCTGTGCCCCGATTACCTCAAGGTGGACGGCAGCCTGATCCGGGACATCGACCGCTATCTCATCAAGCAGGAGGCTCTCTCTTCCCTGGTGCATGTTGCCGGCCGTCTCGGATCCGAAGTCATTGCCGAAGGGGTGGAATCCGAAGCCGAGAGCGACAAGATCCGGGAACTTGGTGTGCGCTTTGCACAGGGGTTCCTGTTCGCGGCGCCGGGGATACCCGGCGAGTCCGCGGAACACTGAAAGGAGGGTCGGGAACGGCCATGATCGCAGGACTGGCGTTTGCGCTGCCCGAGGGTATGAACGAGGATCTCCTCGTTGTCCTCGGTCTGTTCCTGCTGGTCTTCGCAGTGGCAGTCTTTGCTTTGTACACCCTGGGACGCAGGCGGCAGGCGGATGAGATCCGAGAGGTGGTCGTCGCCCTGGAGGAGATGCGTTCCGGGCGGCTGCGGAACCGGCCGGAGATAGGGCGCAGGTCCGCCATGTCCCTGGTGGCCGATTCGGTGCAGCGGCTCGCCCAGGACATCAACATCAATACCACCGAGCTTGCCAGGGCCCGGGAGAGGATTGCGGTCCTGGAGCAGGCGGTCCCGGATACCGCCATCATCACTACCGACCATGACGGCAACATCCGGACGGTGAACGGCAACGCCTGCGACCTGTTCGGGTGGCAGGCCGGCGACGTGTTGTCCCAGCCGGCGGCGGTGCTGTTCGACGATCTTTTCTGGAAGGAACTCCTGCCGAGCCTGGCGCGGAAGTCCCTGCGGGAGGCCGGCATCCGGATGCAGGGGGAGATGGTCCGTTACGACGGCAGCCCGTTCCATGCCGACCTGACCGTCCAACTGCTCAGGAAAGGCGACGCAGCCTCCGGTCCGTCCACCGGCTTTGTGTTGGTTGTCCGGAACGTGGAGGAACTGGAGGAACTATCCAGCCGGCTTGAGGCGGCGGAGGAGCAGCAGGAACTGCTGATGGACGGTATCGCCGACGGCGTGGCGATCCTGTCGGACGGGGAGATCGTCCATGCCAATGCGGCGCTGGCCGCTCTCATGGCGGTGGATGCCGCAACCCTCGAAGGGTGTCCGTTCATGAGCCTGGTGGCCACCGCCGATCTCCTGCAGGTCCGGGAATGGCTCGGCGGGCTGGAAGGCGGCGGCGCGGCGGCCAAACCGTTCCGGCTGACCCTGCGCCGGGAAGACGGTGAAGGCACATCCTCGGTCATGCTGAAAGCGTCGCCGATTCGGTATCAGGGGAAACCTGCGATCCTGGCGATCTTCCGTGACATCACCGGCCAGTCCAGGTTCGAGGAGGAACTGCAAAGGAACGAGGCCAGGCTGGACGCCGTCCTGGAAGCGGCGCCGGAGGGGATCCTGGTCCTGGTGGAGACTCCAGAAGGCCCTCTGGTGCACCTCACCAACCACACTTTTCTTGACATGTTCGGGCTGGAACAGAGAACAGTTCTCGGCCTTCCGGAAGGTGAGATCCTGCGGTTGCTCCGGCGCCGGTCTCCCGACGGCGACGGTGTGGCGGCGTTTCTGGCCTCCGCCAATCGGGAGGCGGTCCGGGACACGCTGCCGGCGGAAGCGCCCGGCGGCCGTGTGCTCAACCTGGCGGTGACGCCGCTCCTGGATCGTCAGGGCAGGTTTCTGGGCCGGATGCTCAGTTGCAGCGATCATTCCGACAGGGAAATCCGTTCGGCGGCGGCAGAGGCTGACATCGCAGCCATCCGGGACACCAGCCGCCAACTCGATCGCACCAACACCGATCTTCGCCAGAAGATGGCGGAACTGGAGCAGTACAACCAGGAACTGCTCAGGCTGGACGAAATGAAGTCCCGGCTGCTGGGGAACGTTTCCCACGAGCTGCAGACGCCTCTGGTGGCGATTCGCGGCTACACCGAAATGATCCTCAAAGGGAGGCTGGGCAGCATCACCGAGGAACAGAGCAAGGGGCTGACCCTGTCCCTCAGGAACATCGACCGGCTCATCGCCATGATCGACGGGCTCCTGAACCTGGCCCGCAACGAGCGTCTGAACCTCACCGTTTTCCCGCTGCGCAAGCTTGTGGAGGAATGTGAGGAATTGATCCGGCCCAAACTCAAGCTGAAGAACCTGACGCTGTCGGTGCGGCATGAGGAACAGGGGATCCATGTTCACGGCGACCGGGAGAAACTGTTCCAGGTGTTCGTCAACCTGCTGGGCAACGCGGTGAAATACAACATGGAAAGCGGCCGCATCGAACTGCGCAGCCGCCGGGGCGAAGAAGGGCTCGTGGCGGTGGAAGTACGGGACACCGGAATAGGGATCTCGCCGGATGATCAGAAGCAGATCTTCGACCGGTTCTACCGGGCCGATCGTTCCGGCACATCCGCCGAGACCGAAGGCGGCGCCGGGATCGGTCTCTCCATCGTGCACAACATTCTGCGCCTGCACGGCTGCACCATCCACGTGGAGAGCGAGCCGGGGCAGGGAGCTGTTTTCAGTTTCACCCTGCCTTTGGCCGAGGACGGAGAAGGAGAAGGTCACCGGGAGGATTCCGACCCTCCCCGGTTCGACCAGCCTGACGAGCCGGAGAAGCCGGACGATCCGGAACCGCGGGACCGGCCCCGCCTACGGATCATCCGCCCCTGACCCCTCTGGCGGCGAACAGGATCACCGCCGCCGCCGCGCCTACTGACAGGCTGTCCACACCGGTTTCCATCGGGATGGTAACAGCGGTGTCCATGAGGCTCCGGGAGGCCTCCGGCAGGACGCCTCGCTCGGGGCCTAGAAACAACGCCGCCGGACGGTTCCAGTCGATGGACGCAGGCGCCGGTCCCGACCCGGTTTCCGCCGCCACCCGCAGGAACTCCTCGTCACCGAACCGCCGGACCACGTCCGGGAGTTCCCCGCCGTGGATCGCCGGCAGGCGGAAGATCGAGCCCATAGTGGCCCGTACGGTCCGCGGGTGGTGCAGGTCGGCGGACCGGCCGGTGGCGATGAGGCCTGACGCTCCGGCGGCCTCGGCGGTGCGGAGGATCGTTCCCAGGTTCCCCGGTTCCTGGATCCCATGGGTCACCACCACCAGCGGATACCTGTGGCGGGTGGCCAGCAGGTCTTTGAAAGCTGTCTCTTTCATACGCACAACGCAGAGGACCGGTTGGGGGGAACGGGCGTCCTGAAGCGAGTCGAGGATCGCCTCCGATGTTAGGTCCAGGACGGCGCCGGCCCTGCCGAGGTCGGCCAGCAACTCTCTGCCCTCGGCGGTACCGTTCAAAGCGGCACTGTAGAGCACGCGTTCCAGGCCGGCGCCGGAGGTCAGTGCTTCCCGGCACAGGTGCATGCCCTCGGCCAGGAACACCGCCTGGCGGACCCTTTCCGCCCGGTCCCGCCGGAGGATCCGGATACGTTGCACCAGTTGGTTTCTCTTTCCCAGCATCATTGCCATGATAGCTCTAAACAGATGTTTTCGGCGGTTGTTGGAGGTAAACTCCGATGGACCCTGCGGCGGCAGGGGATACCGTTCAGGTTGGAGGCGAACATGGCAGCGCAGATCGTGCCGGTAGTACCTGATGAGCCGCGGCATGACCGCATCCTGCAGGCGGCCGAACTTCTTGCCGGCGGGAGCATAGTGGCGATCCCCACCGAGACCTTCTACGGTTTGGCAGCCGATCCGTTCAATACCGACAGCTTGAAAGCGCTGAACCGGCTCAAGGAGAAAGAGGAAGACGCTCCGATTCTCCTCCTGCTCGGCAATCGCGCCATGGCGGACCAGGTAGCCGAGAATCTTTCGGACAAGTTCCAGGCTCTGGCCCGGGCGTTCTGGCCCGGACCGCTGACCCTGGTGGTCCGCGCATCGTCCGCCGTGCCGCGGGAGGTTTCCGGAGGCCGGGGTACGGTGGGAATACGGGTTCCCGGCCTGGCTCTGCCCCGTCACCTGGCGACAGCCCTGGGGAGGCCGATCTCCGGGGTCAGCTCCAATCGTCACCGCCGTCCGCCCCACCGCACCGCCCTGGAGGTTTTCAACGAATTCCCCCGAGGGGGTCGACATGATCCTGGACGGAGGCCCGACCCCCGGGGGTGCCCCGTCCACCATCGTCGACCTGTCCGAAGACCGGGCCCGGGTGATCCGGCGACGGGACCCTGCCGGTGCAGGTTCTGGCGCCGTTCCTGCCCGGCCTGGAACCGGAAAACGGTTGATCCGTCGGGATTTTACCCCCGGTTGGCGGTATACTGGTTTTGTCGTTGGAGTCGCTCGGATGATCGCCGCGGCAGGCCCGGTTTACGGTACCGCCGGGGAGGAAAGTCCGAACTCCGCAGGGCAGCGTGCTGGGTAACCCCCAGGCCCGGAGACGGGACGGAAAGTGCAACAGAGAGTAGACCGCCGGCCGGATCGCTGCGCGCGTAGCCACCGCGCGGCGCACATCGGTGCGCCGGCGGGTAAGGGTGAAACGGTGCGGTAAGAGCGCACCAGCACCGGCGGCGACGCCGGTGGCTCGGTAAACCCCACGCGGAGCAAGACCAAATAGGGGAGCGTTCGAGGTCGGCCCGGCCGAGGCTCCCGGGTAGGTCGCTGGAGGGCGGGAGAGATCCCGCTCCTAGAGGAATGATCATCGCCCCCCCGAGGGGAACAGAATTCGGCTTATGGTCGGCTCGGACGGCACCCGATCCTGCCGGGACGCGGGTGGCCGGCGGCCGGCAGGAGCCGGACTTGAGAGTGACGCGTGCAACCAACCACAAAACCAGGCCCGCTCCTCCGGCGGGGGGACACCATCGGAGTCGTCGCCCCCGGATTCGCCGCCTTCGCCCGGCCGCGCTGCGATCCGGCATCCGCGCTCTTGAGCGGGCCGGCTACCGTCGTGCGTGTTGGTCGGCACGTCCACGGGCTGCACGGTTACTTCGCCGGCACCCGACCGCCAGCGGGCGGACGACCTCAATGCAATGGTCAGGGACCCGGTCGATCCAGGCGATCTGGTTCGCCCGGGGTGGTTACGGCTCCGCACGGATCCTGCCCCGGGTGGACTGGGCGGCGTTGCACCGCTCCGGCAAAACATTCATCGGGTACAGCGACGTTACCGCCCTGGCTCTGGCGGCCCTTCGCAAAACGGGAACGGTCTGGCTGTACGGGCCGGTAGTTACCGAGACTGGGGCAGGACCGCTCCTGTCAGAAGGCAGGTCTTCAGTCGGCTCCTGGCCGGGAAAGATGACCGGCTTGCGTTCCGAAAGGACCAGGTGCTGGTTCCGGGGCAGGGCACGGGTCGCCTCCTTGGCGGGAACCTGACGGTTCTGACCCATCTGCTGGGCACGCCGCTTTATGCCGTCCCTGGACGGCGCGATCCTGGCTCTGGAAGATGTCGGGGAGGAAACCTACCGCCTGGACCGCTTGCTGACCCACCTGCGCCTGACAGGATCACTGGACCGGGTCGCCGGGATGCTGTCTCGGCCGGTTCGACCCGCCGCCGGCCCGGCGCCGGTTCCCTCCGGACCAGTCCCTCACGATGGTGCTCCACGATCTTCTGGGCGATTGCAAGTGTTCCGGTGGTGCATTCCCTTCCGTTCGGACACGTCCCGGGCAAGCGGGTTCTCCCCCTGGGATGCAGAGCGCAACTGGATACGGTCACACGGCGACTGGATCTGTCGCCCCGGCCACAAGAGTGAACGCAGCCGCCAGGCGCATCCGGATGGTGCTGGCGTATGACGGCACCGGGTTCGCCGGCTGGCAGTTCCAGCCCGGTCTGCGGACGGTGCAGGGGGTACTGCTGGCGATCCTCACCCGGCTCCAGGGGGGAGGAAAGATCAGCCTGCGGGGAGCCGGCCGCACCGACGCCGGGGTTCATGCCGCGGGCCAGGTCGCCGACTGCCTCATCCGCTGCCGGCTGGTGGACCGGGACCTGCTGTTCGCCCTCCGGCGGATGCTGCCGGAAGACCTTCGGCCGCTGGTTCTGGACACGGTACCGGCCGGGTTCCACTCGCAGTACATGGCCCGGGGAAAAACCTACCGCTACGTGCTGGACCATTCCCCCCACGCGCGATCCCTTCGCTGGCCGGTACCAGTTGCCACTGTCCCGGTCCACTGGACTTCGACGCCATGGAAGCGGCGGTTGCGCCGCCTCCCCGGCCGGCGGGACTGGAGCGGTTTCGCCGGCGTCGGCCTGCCCGGAGGGGAACCGTGTGCGGAACCTGACCCTGGCGGAGTTGCGCCGGTATTCGGAGCGGCGCACCGACGTTCCGGTTCAGGGCCGACGGGTTCCTCAACCACATGGTGCGGAACATGGTCGGCACCGTTGCTGGAGATAGGAAGGGGCGGTTCGGCGTAGAGCGGATCGAGCGAGATCCTGTATACGAGAGAACCGCATCTGGCCGGGCCCGACCGCCCCGGCCCGGGGCCTGACCCTGGAGAGTGTGGAATATCGATACTCCAGCGCGGCGGAGCTTGAAGGAGAGGCATATGGGAGGATCCTGGTCACCGGAGGCGCCGGATACATCGGCAGCCACATCGTGCGTCGCCTGCAGGAGGACGACCGGGACGTGGTCGTGCTGGACGACCTTTCGGAGGGCCACCGGGAGGCGGTGCGGCGGAAATTCTGCATCGTGGGCTGACTTCGCCGACCGCGGACGCTGGTGACGGCTCTCTGCCGGGACCGGCGCCGTCGATTATGTGGTGCACATGGCGGCCCTCTGCGAGGTCGGGGAGTCGGTGGAGAACCCGGCCATGTACTACCACAACAACCTGGTCAAGCAGCCTGGCCCTGCTCGGACGCGGCTCGGGACGCCGGAGTCAAGGGGATCGTGTTCTCGCAGCACCGCGGCGGTCTACGGCGAGCCGGTGGAGCTGCCGATCACCGAGGAGCACCCCAGCCGCCCCTACCAATCCTTACGGCGAGACGAAGCTGGCCTTCGAGCGGGCTCTGGACTGGTATCGCAACGCCTACGGCCTGCGGTTACGTCGCCCTGCGCTACTTCAACGCCGCCGGCGCCCACCCCGACGGCGACATCGGAGAGGATCACGACCCCGAAGTCCCACCTGGTCCCGCGCTGCTTAGATCCGCCGCCAGCGCCGGGCGATGCCGATGCCGGTCTTCGGCGACGACTATCCGACCCCTGACGGCACCTGCGTCCGGGACTACGTCCACGTCTCCGACCTGGCGCAGGCCCACGTCCTGGCCCTGGAGGCGATGGACCGGGGTGAGGTGCAGGCGAGCCTCGTTCAACCTGGGCAACGGCGAGGGCTTCTCGGTGCGGGATGTGATCCGCACCGTGGAACAGGTGGCGGAGCGGGAAGGCCGGCGGACGGACGGCGCACCGCCGGGCCGGGGATCCGGCGGTGCTGGTGGCCTCGTCCGGCCGGATCCGGGAAGCGCTGGGCTGGGAGCCGGAATTCCCTGATCTGGAGTCGATCATCCGCACCGCGTGGGATTGGCACCAGCGGAATCCCGAATGGATTCGAGCGGTTGATGCGAACACTGTTCGGGATTACTATCGTGCAGGAACCGGGGCAGCCTGGATTCCGGATTGTATCCAATGAAGAATCACAAACTCACTTCTGATCTTAGAGAGCTGGCCAAGCCCGGCAGCGTGGAGGAAGCTCCTTGCAGCGGCTCGATCCTGGACCGGCTGCCGCGCCACATGGCGGTCATCATGGACGGCAACGGCCGCTGGGCCCGCGAGAGGCGCCTGCCCCGGGTCGCGGGCCACCGCGCCGGCATCAAGTCCGTGCGCGAGACGGTCGAGATCTCCGCCCGGCTCGGCCTCGAGGTGCTGACGCTCTACGCGTTCTCCCAGGAGAACTGGAAGCGGCCCCGGGCGGAGGTGACACGCTGATGGGGCTGCTGCAGGAGTACGTCAGGCAAGGAACTGGACACCTTGATGCGAGAACAACATCCGGTTCGGGTGATCGGCCGGATCGGTGATCTGGCCGGCGCCGCGCGCAGGAGGAGTTGCATCGGGCCCTGGAGCGACGGCGGAGAACACCGGGCTGCTGTTCAACATCGCCCTGTCCTACGGCGGCCGGACGGAGATCGTGGATGCCTGCCGCGTCTGATCTGCGAGCAACCAGGACCCGGACGAGTTCGACCGAGAACTGTTCGCCGAGCAGCTCTACACCGCCTGCAGCCCGATCCGGACCTGCTGATCCGGACCAGCGGCGAGATTCCGGATCTCCAATTTCCTGCTGTGGCAGATCGCCTACGCCGAGATCCGGGTCACCGACACTCTGTGGCCCGATTTCCGCCGCCGGCATCTGTTCGAGGCGCTGCTGGACTACCAGAGCCGTGAACGCCGGTACGGCGGCCTGGCCCCGCGACGAGGACACCGTGGATCTCCCGCCGCGCTGCGCGGCTGATCCGGGCGCCCTTACCCGATGCTGAGAGTCTTCACCGCAGCTCATCCTGGTCGTAGGGTTGCTCCTGGTGGTCAAGAAGACCCCGGTGTGGGTGTTCGAGATCCTGTTCGGAGCTGGTGATCTTCATCGGCGTCATGGGAGGCCTATCGGACTTCTTCGGAAGCAAGGGCTCCGTCCCAGCCGCTCGCTGGGCATTCTTGCCAGTCTGGCTCTGGTCTGGATGGCCAGCAGCTTCGCCCCGGAGGTCCGTCCGGAACTGCCGCTGGCGGCGGCGGTCATCATGATCATGGTCAGCCCGCTGTTCTGTCCGCAGGGAACCCGGCGGAGATGCTGTCCTCCGCCATGTCCACCCTGTTCCCGGTGTTCTGCTTCGGCCTACAGCTGGCCTATCTCATCAGCCTCCGGAACCTTCCGGGCGAAGACCGGCCAGGACCTGCTTCTCCTGCTGTTCATCTGTGTCGCTCTTCGCGACACCGGCGGCGTTCTACGTCGGCACCCTGTTCGGAAGGCACCGGATGGCGCCCGGCATCTCTCCGAAGAAGAGCTGGGAAGGGGCCGCCGGCGGCCTGGTGGGCAGCGTGGCCGGCGGCCTGCTGGCGCATTTCTGGTTCTACCGGCGCTGCCGCTTGTCCACGCCGTGGTCCTCGGTCTGATTCTTGGGGGTCTGGCGCGATCCTCGGCGATCTGGCCGAGAGCATGGTCAAGCGGGCCTCCGGCAGCAAGGACTCCTCCGGCCTGCTCCCGGGGCACGGCGGCCTGCTCGACCGGGCGGACAGCCTGCTGTTCTCGGCGCCCGTCCTCTACTATTACTATCGGATCTTCTTCGACTGGAGTCCCCGAGAGTGAAGCGACTGGCGATCCTCGGCTCCACCGGCTCGATCGGGACGAGCACCCTCGGCGTGGTGCGCTCCATGCCGCGGAGCGGTTCCGGGTCGCGGCGCTGGCCGCCGGGCAGAACCTGGATCTGCTGGAGGAGCAGGTCCGCGCGTTTCGTCCCGAACTGGTCGCGGTCACCGCCGATGCCGCCACGGCCGCCGAAGCTGACCCGGACGGCTCGGCGACCGCTGCGCGCGTGCTCCACGGCGCGGAGGGCCTGCTGGCGGTGGCGACCTAGCCGAGCGCCGACCTGGTCGTCAGCGCCCTGGTCGGCGCCGTCGGCCTGGAGCCGACCTACGCGGCCCTGCGAGACGGGACGCGACGTCGCCCTGGCCAACAAGGAGGCGCTGGTCGTCGCCGGCGAGCACATGACCCGCAGCGCGGCGGAGACCGGCGCCGCAGATCCTTCCGGTGGACAGCGAGCACAACGCGCTGCACCAGTGCCTGCGGGGAGAGACGGCGGAAGAGGTGCGGCGACCTCTGGCTGACCGCATCCGGCGGGCCGTTCCGCGGCCATTCGCCGCGACGGAACTGGCCAGCGGGTCACCGTGGAACGAGGCGCTGCGCCACCCGACCTGGAAGATGGGGCCCAAGATCACCATCGACTCGGCCACGCTGATGAACAAGGGGCTGGAGGTGATCGAGGCGCGCTGGCTGTTCGACGTCGGCGCCCGGAGCGCATCCGGGTGGTGGTGCATCCCAAGAGCGTCGTACACTCGATGGTCGAGTTCGTGGACGGATCGTTCAAGGCCCAGCTCGGGGTCACCGACATGCGGCACCCGATCCAGTACGCGCTGACCTGGCCCGAGCGCTGGCCGGCCGATCTGCCGCCGTTCGATCCGGTCGCGGCCGGCGCCCCTGGAATTTCGAGGACGCCGGACACCGGAGCGGTTTCCCTGTCTGGGCCTGGCCTACCAGGCGCTCGCAGCCGGGGGGGCGCGCCACCGGCGGTGCTCAACGCCGCCAACGAGGTGGCGGTGGAGAGCGTTTCTCGACGGAAGGGCCGGTTTCATGGAGATCCCGGCGATCATTTCAGAAACCCTGGATCGGTTTTCCTGGCCGGTGCCGTGGATCGGACTCGAAGATCTGCTGGCCCTGGACGCCAGGCGCTCGGACAGCGCCGTTGAGATCATGCCGCAGGAAGGTCCGCGCGTGATGCTGAGCTTCCTACAGATCTTCGGCTCGTTCGTCCTGGTCCTGGCGCTCCTGGTTTCATCCATGAGCTCGGGCACTTCCTTGCGGCCAAGTTTCTGCGCATCGGCGTGCCGGTCTTCTCCCTGGGCTTCGGCCCGCGCATCGCCGGGTTCCGGCGCGGCGAGCACCGACTACCGGGTCTCGCTGCTCCCTCTGGGCGGGTATGTGCGACTGGCCGGAGACGAATCCGACGAGCACCGCACCGGCGCACCGGACGAGTTCCTGACCCGGTCGCGCTGGCAGCGCTTCGTGGTTTTCGTCGCCGGGCCGGTGTTCAACATCATATTGGCGCTGGCCCTTACCTGGGCGGTGTTGTGGGCCTTCGGCGAGGCGGTTCCCGGCGATCGCCCGGTGGTGGTGGCGGTCTATCCCGGCACCGGTGCGGAGGCGGCAGGCATCCTCCCGGGAGACCGGATTCTGGAGATCGAGGGACGGGACGCCATCGATCCCCAGGTCGAATTCGAAGAGATCCTGATGTCTCCCGAATCCACGCGCATGGTTCTGATCGAGAGGGACGGACTGCAACAGACTATCGAGATCGAGACCGGCGCCGACGAGCGCTACCGCATGGGGTTCCCGGGATGGGAACTCCGTACCAGCGGCTCCGGCGAGCCGATCAGGATCGGGACGGTAGTCCCGGGGACCCCTGCAGATCTCGCCGGCCTTGTCGCCGGGGACACGATCGTGGGGGCGGAGGATCAGGAACCGATAGGTGAGGTCGCACTCCGGGCCCTGCTCTCCCTGAGTCCCGGCCGTCCGGTAACCCTGCAGGTCGAACGGGAAGATGAACGGTTCTCCCTCACCCTGACGCCACTGGATGAGGACGGCAAGGGCAAAATCGGCGTTACCCTGTATACGCTGATTCCCAAGCAACCGCTGGGAGCCGGAGCCGCCGTCACTGCGGCGGTTCGTGTGAATATCGAGCGGTCCTCCACGCTGTTCTTCGTGCTTAAGAAACTGTTCAGCGGCCAACTTTCCCTCCGCGCGTTTTCAGGGCCGCTGGAGATCGCACAGTTCTCGCGGTTCGCCGTCCGTTCCGGTCTGGAGACCTTTCTGACGTTTCTGGCGTTCATCAGCCTTCAGCTCGGTATCCTGAACCTGCTCCCGGTTCCGATACTGGACGGCGGCCATATCCTGATCCTCACGGTGGAGTCGATCATGGGCCGCGATCTGTCGGAACAGGTCAAGGAGCGGGCGATGCAGGCCGGCATGCTGCTGCTGTTGGCGTTCTTTGGTGCGGTGCTGACCTTCGACGTCATCAAGACCCGCCTGTTCGACGTTCTGAAGTCCCTGTTCTGACCGCTGTCCGGATGCGGTCCGTTCCGACCGCTATTCCGGTCGATTCTCGTCGTCGCGGCCCGTTACAGGCCCCGATCCCCTGGCACACCGGTTGCAGTCGGGTTCCGGCAGAGGAACCAACCCTCCGGATCCGAGGCCGGCCCCTAGGTGGGGCCGGACGGTAGGAGGAAGCAGGTGGCGACTGCCACCGGGAGGATCGCAATGAACGGACTTGGAGCGAAATGGATGAGGCAGGTTCTGGCCTGCCTGGCCCTGGTGGCGTTGCTCGGCGCGGTGGGATCCACGGCTGCGGCGGCGGCAGTGGAAAAGCAGGATGGTGCGTCCCGGGTCGATCTGAACTCGGCGACCCGGGAACAACTGATGCAGGTCAAGGGTATCGGCCCTTCCCTGGCGGATCGGATCATCGAGTTCAGGAAAGAACACGGCCCGTTCCGCCGGGTGGAGGACATGATGAAGATCCGCGGGATCGGCGAGAAGTCCCTGGCCAAACTCAGGCCGTACCTGACTGTGGGCAAGTCGGAATCGTAAACCTGGCACGCCAATGAGCCCCGGAGGCCGTTGCAGGTCTCCGGGGCTCCCCGGTCCCAAGCCTCCCTGAAACGGCACGCAATGGGTACGACGCGAGGGTTTGGCATGGCCGAGGCACTGGTGGTTCTGGCGTTGTCGGCCATCGGTCTGGCGGTGGCGCTGCCGGCTGCCGCCAACCTCCGGGCCGACGGCCGCTGCGCCGCCGCCGCCCGGCTGATGGTCGGCACATTCAGGCAGCTCCGCTCGGAGAGCGTGGCGCGAAGGCGATACTGCGGGGTCTATTTCTACCGCCTGAACGGCGACTGGGTCTGGAGCGTGGTGGAAGACGGCAACGGCAACGGCCTCCGGACGGCGGAGGTACGGTCCGGCACCGATGCGGTGCTGGAAGGACCGTTCCGTCTCCAGGACCGTGTCGCAACGGTATATCCAGGTTTCCCGTTCGACTCCGTCCGGCAGATCCCCCCGAACTCCGGCTGGTTGAGCGATCTGGACGACCCGGTGAAGTTCGGACGGTCCGATATCGTTTCGTTCAGCCCGCTGGGGCGTTCATCCAGCGGGACTCTGTATCTCACCGACGGCGTCCATCGCCTGTACGCCGTAGTGCTTTACGGTCCCAGCACGCGCATCCGGGTCTGGAGATACCGCCGTTCCGACCGGCGTTGGGTGATGCGGTGAAAAGTCCACCCGCAGAGCGAGGAAAACTGTTTCGGACGGTGGACCAATTCACCCTGGAAGCGTTCAAGGCAGCCCGGTCCATTGACCGGCGCGAGGGCAGCGACCTGGCCCGGGAGATCCGCCGGCTCTGTTCAGCATCCGGGGGAGCGCTGGTGGCGGCATCCTCCATGGACCGGGGTGGCGAGGAGGAGGGCCGGTTGCTTGCGGCTACCCGGTCCTGGCTCATGGAGGCCCGGTACTACATCTATCTGGCCAGGAGGCTCGGCTTTCTGGAACATCGCCGCTACCGGCAATTGACGGCGATCCAGGATGTTGCGGTCCGGGAGGTGGAACTGTTTATCCGGTGCGGTTCCGCATGATCAATGCTAGCCTTGGGGCATGGGTTCCATCATGTTTTCGCTGTCTCTGGCGGCATGTACCTGCGGCATCGTCCTGACGATTCCGGCCATGGTGAACCGTTCGCAAGCGGCCAGGGTCGGTTCCACCATCTCCCTGTCGCTGGCGGCGGCGCTGCAGTTGGCGGCGATGGTCTGGCACGGCTGGGCTTCCGGCCACGTGCCGTTGAGCAACCTGGCCGATTTCCTCATGACCCTGGGCTGGCTGGTGCTGGTCGGGTACCTCCTGGTGAACGCCCGGTGGAAGGTCCCGTCCCTGGGGATGGTGCTGCCTCCCATGGCGTTCCTGCTATCGGCTATCGGCGTAGTGCTTCCCCAGAAGCATGTCGCCACCGAACCGGTTATGGCCAGCAAGGGGATCCTTCTATTCCATACTTCACTGTCCACCCTGGGCATGGCGGCATTCTTTGTGGCTGCCGCCATGAGCCTGGTCTGCGTTATTCAGGACCGGGCGTTGAAGCGGAAGCAGGCATCCGCCTGGCTCCAGCGCCTGCCGTCGCTCCATAAGGCTGACCAGGCCGGCCTGGAAGCCTTGATCTGGGGATTCCCATTGTTCACCGTCGGTATCGTTACCGGTATCGCGCTTCTGGCCATGGAACAGGAGAATGTCAAGCTGGCCACCACCAAAGTGCTGTTCCCAATCCTGGCCTGGACGATCTTCGCAGTGGTGCTCGGCGCCAGGCTGGCCTGGGGGTTCCGGGGTCGCAAGGCGGCCTTCCTCACCATAACCGGATTCGTCCTCGGCCTTCTCACCGTAATCGGGATCAACCTCTGACATGATTACGCTTATCGGAGTAAGCCATCAGAGCGCCCCGGTATCCCTCCGGGAGAAGATGGCGTATCAGGAACAGGAACTGGCCACCGGGCTGAAGGATCTCACCGCCCGGAATAAGATCGCCGAGGCGTGCATCCTGTCCACCTGCAACCGGGTGGAGATCCTGGCGTGGTGTGAAGGGGGGATGGGTATCGACTGCGTGCGGTCGTACCTGCAGGACGCTGGGCGTATCACGTCGGAGGAACTGGATCGTTACAGCTACCAGTACCATGGCGCCGACGCCGTCCGTCACATATTTCGGGTGGCCAGCGGCCTGGAATCGATGGTTCTGGGAGAACCCCAGATTCTAGGACAGCTCAAGGCGGCCTACGCAGCGGCCCGGCAGGCTGGAACGGTCGGTGCGATCCTGGACCGGCTGCTGCGAAACGCCCTGTCCGGGGCCAAGAAGATCCGGACCGAAACCGGCATCTCGAGGCATCCGGTCTCCATCGCGTCGGCAGCGGTGGAGCTGGCGCGGAAGATCTTCGGCGCCCTGGACGGTTGTTCGGCTCTTCTTCTCGGTGCGGGTCAGATGAGCGAGTTGGTGGCGACCCGCCTCAGGGCCCATGGCGTCGAGCGGATCATAGTTGCCAGCAGGACCTACACACGGGCGGCCGATCTGGCCGGGAAGTTCGAAGGCACCGCTTGCAACTGGGACAGTGCCGAGTCGTGGCTGGATTCGGTGGACATCGTGGTCAGCGGCACCGCCGCCCCGGGAATTGTCCTTAAAGAGGAAACGGTACGGAAAGCAATCCGCGCCCGGCGGAACCGGCCGCTGTTCCTCATCGACATCGCCGTCCCGCGGGACGTGGATCCGGCGGTGAACCGGCTGGACAACGTTTACCTGTTCGACGTGGACAATCTGGAAGGGGTTGTTGAGGAGAGCCTCCACGAACGTCGGAAGTCGGCGGAGGAAGCCAAACACCGCATCGAGCACGAAGTCGAGGTGTTCGAGCGCTGGATGGAATCCTTGAAGGTCGCTCCGGCGCTGGTGCGGCTGCGAGAAAAGCTGCACGGTGTCGGCGCGATGGAGTATACCCGGTTCCGCAAGAAACTCGGGCCGCTGACCTCCGAACAGGAGTTGCAGGTGCATAATCTGCTCCGCTCGGTTATCCAGAAGATCCTGCATTCGCCGCTGCAGTACTTGAAAGGTTCGGCGGAGCGAGGCGATGCGATGGATGCGGTGGCCCGGTATCAGGAGATATTCGATATCCCCATCGATGAGGACAGCGGTCGTAACGGCGCAGGGAACCAGTCAGGCCCCACCCATATGGTGGAGGGCGGCAAGGAATCCCGATCTTGAAAAGGATTGTGCTGGGAACCAGGGGAAGCGCGCTGGCCCTGTGGCAGGCGCGACATGTGGCCGCGGCGCTGCGGGAAGCGCACCCCGGTCTTGAAGTCGCGGAGCAGATCATCAAGACCTCAGGAGACCGGGACATGAAAGTTCTGGGGGGAGGCAGTGACCGGGGTGTGTTCGTCCGGGAGATAGAAGAGGCGTTGCTGTCCGGCCGGATCGATCTCGCAGTGCACAGCCTGAAGGACCTGCCCACCGTCCAGCCGGACGGGTTGCAGCTGGCGGCGGTTACTAAAAGGCACGATCCAAGGGACGCCATCATGTCGCCGGAAGGGTACGACCTTGCCACCCTTCCCCGGGGAGCGGTGCTGGGCACCGGAAGTTTTCGCCGCCGGACCCAACTGCTCCACCACCGTCCTGATCTCAACATCCACCCGGTGCGGGGAACCTCCAGACCCGGATCAGAAAACTGGGCGAGAAGCGCTACGATGCCCTGGTGCTGGCCCTGGCCGGTGTTGAACGGCTCGGGATCGACAATATCCCGGTTCGTCCGATCCCTGTGGAACGCTGCCTTCCGGCGGTGGGCCAGGGGATGCTCGGCCTGGAAACGCGCATGGACGACCGGCGGACCAGCGCAATGGTTCTGGAACTGGAGCACGGTCCCACCCGCAGGGTGGCGCAGGCGGAACGATCGTTCCTGCACCATCTGGGCGGTGGTTGCCTGGCGCCGGCCACCGGTTTCGGCACCCTGGAAGGCGATGCGATCCTGATACGGGGGATGGTGGGCGATCCGGACGGCCGATCGGTTCTGCGAGATCAGGAGTCCGGCGGGCCGGCTGCCGCCGAAGAGATCGGTCGCCTCCTGGCCGAACGGATGCGGAAGGCCGGCGCAGGACTGATGCTGGAGAAGGCCCGGGAGTCCGCCGGGGGAGCGGAGCCGCCGTCGCCCTCATGAGCAACCCGCCCAACCTGTTCACCGGCCGTAGGATTTTGGTCACCCGGCCGCAAGAGCGGGGAGAGGCTCTGCTGGACCGGGTGGTGGCGGCCGGGGGGCGGATCGAACACCGGCCGGCTATCCGCCTGGAACCGCCGGACGACCCCGAACCGGCGGAGCGGGCGGTCCAGGGCCTTGCGACGTTTCATTGGCTGGTTCTGACCAGTCCAGCCGGTGTACGGTTCTTTCTGGAGCGGCTCCGCGATGCCGGTGCCGGGCCGGTTCCCGAAACGGTGCGATTCGCGGTGGTCGGCCCCGGCACTGCCGCCGCCCTGCGGGGAGCGGGGTATCGGCCGATCCTCACTGCCTCTCGCTCCACATCCGAAGGTCTCGCTACAGAACTGGCCGGCGAATTGATGGAAGGCGCCAGGGTGCTCTGGGTGCGGCCGGAGATCGCCGGACCGGCGCTGGGATCGGCCCTTGCGGCGGCCGGTGCACAGGTGACGGCGGCGGTGTTCTACAAAACGGTGCCGGACCCCGCCTGTCCCGGTATCGCCGCAGACCTGGCTGCGGGCCGATACCACGGTGTCCTGTTCACTTCGCCGTCCACCTTTCGTGCGGTGTTTGATGAGGTGCGGCCGGGGGACCGTGAGCGGTTCAACCGGGTTGTCAAGGTTGCCATAGGAACGGTTACCGCCGCCGCCATGGAGGCGGCCGACTGCCCACCGCAGGCCACCGCGCGGGAACCAACCGGCGACGGCGTTGCCGAGGCGTTTGCAGCCGCTTTCGGTCCCGCCGCGCTGTGCTAACATCGCCGTTCGCAGGTTTCCGAAAAGAGTGGTGAGGGCGGATGGATACGAAGAGAACGCCGATCTATGAAGCCCATGTCAAGGCGGGCGCCCGTATGGTGCCGTTCGCCGGATATTCCATGCCGGTGCAATACACCGGTATCGTGGACGAGCACAAGGCGGTCCGTACCCGGGCCGGCCTGTTCGATGTCAGCCATATGGGTGAGATCTTCGTGGAAGGGCCGCAAGCCCTGGGCTATCTCCAGAATCTGACTTGCAACAACGTGGCCAGGCTGGATACCGGCAGGGTGCAGTACACCGGGTTGATGTTGCCCAATGGTGCGTTCGTGGACGACATGCTGGTCTACCGCCTCGGCGAAAAGCGGTATCTCGCCGTGGTCAACGCGGCGAATCTGGACAAGGACCGGGACTGGTTTATGGACCACACCACCGGCTTTGACGTAGAGGTGGAGGATCGCAGCGCGGGATACGGCCAACTCGCCCTGCAGGGCCCCCGGGCAGCCTCGAATCCTGCGCCGGCTCTCCGGCGCAGACCTCGGTTCAATTCGGTATTACTCGTTCGTTGAAACCGAAGTGGACGGCGTCCGGTGCATTTTGTCCCGCACCGGCTATACAGGCGAGGACGGGTTCGAGGTCTACGCCCCGTCCGAGGCCACCGCCCGGTTATGGGATGCGATGCTCGGGGCCGGAGCTCCGTCCGGCCTGGTGCCGGTAGGGCTTGGGGCGCAGGGATACGCTCCGACTGGAAGCCTCCATGGCGCTGTACGGCAACGATATCGACGACACCACCACCGCACTGGAGGCGAACCTCGGTTGGATTGTGAAGATGAAGAAAGGGAACTTCATCGGGCGTGACAGCCTGGTCCGTCAGCAGGAGGAAGGTCTGACCAGGAAACTGATCGGATTCGAGGTGGAGGGACGGGCTATCCCCAGGCACGGCTACCCGGTACTTCAGGACGGCCGGCCTGTTGGAACGGTAACCAGCGGCACCTTCGCACCGTTCCTCGAAGAAGAGCATCGGGATGGCGTACCTTCCGGCCGGGATGTGTGAAACCGGCACCTGTTTTGAAGTTGGAATCCGGAACCGCACCGCCGCCGCAGTGGTGGTGCCGACACCGTTTTATAAGCGAGGTTGAGAGCATGTTTCCAGAGAACTACAAGTACACGAAAGATCACGAGTGGGTATCCGTGGAAGGTGACACCGGCACCATCGGGATAACCGACTACGCCCAGAAGGAACTCGGGGACATCGTCTTCGTGGAACTGCCTGAAGTAGGCCAGGACCTCAAGGCGGGCGAGACCATGGGGAACATCGAATCGGTGAAGGCTGTGTCCGAGATGTTCTCGCCGGTCACCGGTACTGTCCTTGCGGTCAACGAGGCTCTGGAGGACCGGGCGGAACTGGTGAACCAGGACCCCCACGGAACCGGATGGATCGTGAAGATCCGCCTTGCCGACCCTGGGGAGCTCAACGAATTGATGGACGCAGCAGCCTACGGAGCCCTGGCCGGCTGACCGGCAAGGTCAAGGAAATCCACCCCGAGCTCCTCCAGCCAGCCAGGCAGCATCTCCACCGGCAGGCCGACCACGTTGGCCCAGGACCCGTGAATCGAGTGCACCAGGACCGCCCCCAATCCCTGGATGCCATAAGCCCCCGCCTTGTCCAGCGGCTCTCCAGTGGCCAGGTACCAGTCGATCCACCGCCGGTGGAGGTCGCGGAAACGGACTTCGGTGGTACGGATCCTGTCGATCTGCCCGCCGTTGCCGCTGTGGTGTAGTGAGACGGCGGTCATGACCTGGTGGATCTGCCCTTCCAGCAGTTCCAGCATGCGGCGGGCATCGTCCAGATCCCGCGGTTTCCCCAGGATCGTTTCGCGGTGGACCACCACCGTATCCGCCGCGAGAATAATCCGATTCTGCCCGGAGGAGGTGTCCAGCACCTGTCGGCACTTGGCTGCAGCGAGGCGGGCCGCCAGTTCGGACGGGCTTTCCCCAGTCTCGGCGGCTTCGCTCACCTGCGGCGGCCGTACCTCCGGCCGAATGCCGAACCGGAGAAGCAGTTCCCTTCTTCTGGGGGACGCCGAGGCCAGGATCATGGCGATCTCTTTCATAACTCGCATATTATCAGGAACTTGAATGGTTTGAAATCGGCTCGCCGGTGGCAGCGTCCCTCCGCCGACCGTATAATTTCCTGGTCCGGGATCAGATGGCTAACTTCAGGAGGACAGCGTTGATGGAAAGGCTCACTCGGGGTAGATTGCGTCTCGCGGCGGTGGCTCTGACCCTGGCCGTCACGGCGACCTGGTCCGGCGGCGCACTGCTGGCCCAGGAAGAGGTCGCCGGCCAGGCGAGTTACAGGACTCCCAGGGGGTCTCTGATCGCACCGGGCGCACCGGCCGATCTGACGTTGCTGTATACCGGCGACGTCGTCGGTTACCTCGACGCCTGTGGCTGAAGAAAGAACCCCGCAGGGGGCCTGGCCCGGAGGGCCTGGTTAATCGATCAGCTCAGGACGAACTTCCCCACAAGCACACAACTGCTGCTGGACAGCGGGAACTTCTCGGATAATCCCGGTCCGGTGGGAGATGTCAAGACCGGTGCGCTGGTGCAGGCCATGGGGGAACTGGGATACCGGGCGGCCAACATCGGTTTCCGGGAACTGAACATGGGATACGACGCTTTCGTCAAGAGGGTGGAAGGGGCGAGCTTCCCGTTCATCTCCGCCAACGTGGTCCGTAAGGATACCGGCGAGCCGGTGTTCCAGCCGTATACCATCCTGGATATGGAACTTCATGGCGGCAAGACGATAAAAGTCGGTGTGCTGGGAGTCGTACGGTTCAATCCGGTGTTTCTGAAGGCGGGGCCGGAAGGGTCGAACCTGATGGTTGCCCGGCCTGAAACGATGATCGCCCGGTATCTGCCGGAGGTTCGGGAGAAGTCCGATCTGGTGGTGCTGCTGGCGGCTCTCCATCGCGAAGACGCCAAGTCGATCGCCGGGAAGATGGAAGGGATCGACATCATTCTCGGATCGTATGCCGGAATCGTCTCGGGCCGGGACATTGTGGTGGGGGACACCTGGATTTTCTACGCCGGTAACCAGGGCATGCGAGTCGGAGAAACACGGCTGTTCTTCAATGAACAGGGCGGGTGGGAAGACCCGTTGAGTTACATGCACTTCCTGACCATGCGATTCCCTGAAAAACAAGAGATGTTGGACTATGTCAATGGGGTGGTGGTGAAGACCAACGCTGTGAAGAGAGCCGCAGCATCGTCCGCTCCAGCCGGAGGGAGCGGATCCCGGTGAGTCCGGGCGGTTCCGTTCCGGTGCGGATCCTGGCACTGGACCTTGGAGATGTCCGCATCGGCCTGGCTGTGTCCGACTTGCTGGGGATAACCGCCCAGCCGTTGCCGCATATCCGGACCGGCAGCCTCGGCGCCCGCCGTCTGGCCGGACGTATCGCCGAGGTGGTCCGTGGCGAGGAAGCGGCGGAGGTGGTGATCGGGCTGCCCTTGCTCCTGTCTGGCGAGGAGGGAGAGCGGGCTGCAAAGACCAGGGAATTCGCGGCGGCCCTCGAGACTATTCTGCCGGGAGTGCCGGTTCATCTGTGGGACGAACGGTTGACCACCGTAGAGGTGGAGCGCGCGATGATCGCCGGCAACGTTCGCAGGAACCGGAGGAAACAGAAAATCGACAGCCTTGCCGCCGTACTGATCTTGCAGGGCTTCCTGGATGTGCGGGCCTCCGCCTGCCGTCCGGACCGGATCCCGTGAAACGGCGTCTTGCGGTGATACTGGCCGGAGGCCTGGCGCTGGTTGCGTTGGGCGGCCTGGTGGGCGCAGCCCTGGCCTGGTCCGAACTGAACCGGCCGTATGCCGGGTGGCCCGGCGCAGGAACTGCCGGAGAGCCGGTTGTGGTGGTTCTGGAACGGGGTGAGGCGGCCGGCGCCATGATCCTCCGCCTAGCCGAGAACGGTGTGATTCGAAGGCCGCGGCTCACCCGGGCGTGGGTTCGACTGGCCGGGGAGGCGGATCGACTTCATGCGGGCGAATACCGCTTCGAGAGTCCGGCCACCCCGCTAGAGGTAATTGAGATCCTCCGTTCCGGCAAGGTCATGCTGCACCCGGTGACGATCCCCGAAGGGCTTTCGCTGCGGGAAACGGCGGCCCGTCTGGCCGAGGGGACCTTCGGCGATGAGCACCGGTTCCTGGAAGTTATGAATGCACCGGACCTGGTGGCGGCCCTGGATCCGGCGGCGGTGGACCTGGAAGGTTACTTGTTTCCGGACACCTACCATTTTCCCAGGACCATAACCGAATCGGAGGTCGTCGCAGCCATGGTCCACCGGTTCCTGAAAGTGGTCGGGCCGGATTATCCCGGCGAAGGCACCGAAAACGACCTCAACCTGCGCCAGGCGGTAACCCTTGCATCCCTCATCGAAAAGGAAACCGCGGTTCCCGATGAGCGCAGCCGGATCTCGCGGGTGTTTCATAACCGGCTTCGCCTCGGCATGAAGCTGCAGTGCGATCCGACGGTGATCTACGCCCTGCGCCGGGATGGTAAAGAGGTCGGCAGGCTGAGCTATAAGGATCTGGAATACCCCAGCCGATGGAACACCTATCGTACGGCCGGTCTGCCGCCGGGACCGATCGCCAGTCCCGGGCTGGACAGCCTGCTGGCGGCGGTGCGCCCGGCGGGTGGCGGTGATCTCTATTTTGTAGCCGCACCGGAGGGAGGACACCGCTTCACGACAAAGTTGGACGATCACCTTCGGGCGGTTCGGGAGTATCGTGCCTGGGTCAAGGATTCCCGATGAACCCTGTGATGACAGCAGCGTGAAAAAGACCGGACCCAGGCGAGCCGGTGGGTTCATCCGGGCAGGGGAGGCCGATCTGTACCGAACCGGGATGCCCCGGCGCCGAGCCCTTGAGCTCCGCCTGCATCATGCCTGGATACAGGTCGCCGGCCGGAAACTGGCGGAACGCCTCCGGCCGGTAAGGATCCTGCGGGGTTGCCTGGAACTGGAGTTCCTGGATGCAAAATGGAATGCGGCCCTCCGGGAACAGCTGCCGGGCCTGGTGGCTCGTCTGGCCGGGTCGGACGCCGGTCTGGGTATTCGGAAATTCCGTGTTCTCGGAGAAGGAGGACATGCTTTTCCAGTGGCCGGCCGCGCTATTAGGGAAGAACCGCCGATTCCAGACTGAATGGCACCTTTTCCTCCAGAACCGCACCTGTTGCATCCCGAACCGTCATGGCGATGCGATAATTCCCGGCGGGCCAACGGGCTCCCAGCGGGAGTTCATAGGCCTGCCCGCTCTGGGCGGCGTTTTCCTTCACCGCCGGCAGGCCCAGATCGGTCCACCGTCCGTCATCCTCCTCGCCCTGCAACTGGTACGTGATCTCATACGGCGGATTGGCGCCGTATATCTCGTAAGCCAGGTTCAGGCTGTCCCCCGGGACCAGGGTCCGGCCTGCCAGGGGAACCACACGGAAAGGTCCGAACACGAACGGTTCCTCATGGGAGACCAGGGCCCGGACCTCCACCGGTTCAACGCTGTAGGCGACAACGACATCGCTGAGTTCGAAAGCTTCCCGTCTGTTCGGGATCACTACCGTGCCCTTGTGGATGCCGGTGGAAAGGGAACCGGGATCGGCAGCCACCAGGATCAGCTCCCAGTTCCCCGGCGGCAGCGTGGTTCGGGCCTGGGCTACCAGTCCCGCATCCCCCTCCGAACGCACCCGGAACGAATCCTCTCCCAGGATGTTTACTTCCGCCGGCCTGCCTGCCGGCGTCAGCCTGGCCATGAGGGCCGGAGGCTGGTCCGTTTCCGAATCCGGCAGACGGACGGTGAGGCTGGCCAGAATCGCATCCGACCGGGGGTGTCTCATCCGGTCGACCTGGACCAGCAGCGGATGTGTCCCGAACGATTCCCGGTCCAGTACCCGGCTGATCAGGATCTGCTCCTGTGGCGGGACGTCCTGCATCCGGCCAAGATCCAGCATGACCGACAGGGTTGATTCTACCGAGACGCCGCCAATGTCCTCGAGGTAGCGATCCCAGCGCTGGCGATCGCCTGTCCTGATGGCGTATTCGTTGAAGTACACCGAGGACAATTTCGGGTCGTAGGACAGGTGGTACTCGCCGGAGTAATCCCTCACGAACGGTACCACCACCACCGGATCCATGTCCGGGCGGTTCCCCGGTCGACCCTCGTAGATCCACCTGATCACACCTCGCCCGGAGGTGGGGCTTGACTCCGGCGCCAGGTCGACATAATCCTTGATTTCGGTAGGAGGTCCGTAAAGGACGTAAATTTTGCCGCGGTCGGTTTTCCAGCCGGGTTTGGGGGAATCTTGAATCGTCTCGTTCGCTTCGCGCACCCTTTCCCAGAACAACTGGCGGTATTCGTTCACCATGGTGTCCGGGGTCGGATCCCTGCGGAGCCAGAACTTCTCGACGAAAAGAGCCCGCTCGCCATCGTTGGCCAGTTCCCGGAACGCTTTTCTCTCCTGCGGCTGCACGATGTACCGGATCGGGCCGTCGATCCAGTCCTCGAGTTCGTTGCGGTCCCCGTAGGCGGCGGGAGCAAGGACGGCGACGGCCAGGACCAGACCGGCGCAGCACCGCAACCTGAGCCAATGGTAACCAGTATCGGAGTATGGCATAGACGACCCCGGGAAGTGGCTGTGGCAAGAGGAATGAGTATAATCCCAAGATGGAAATCGTGCAGCGGCGGTGAAAGTCGAGAGACGGCACGGAATTTGAATCAATCTCCTCGGGGGTGGCATAGGTGTGTAAATTCGACATCCCTTTCCTGGAGCCGTGAGGGGAAGCAGGGAGTTCGATGCTGCTGAAGAGTTCCAGGATTGTCACCGCAGTAGTCGCAGGCGTAATGGTCCTGACCGCCTGTAGTGACCGGCCGAATGTGGCCTACAAGGAGCTCCTGGACGACGATCCCCATGTCCGCGCCGATGCGGTGGTCCGTCTGGGGCAGGCCAGGGCCGATGATGCGGTCGGTTCGCTGGTCGCCCTCCTGGACGATCCTGACGAAATTGTCCGCCTGTCCGTGGTGCGCGCCCTGGCGCAGATCGGTAATCCCGGGGTAGTGCCTGATCTGGCGAAGTATGTCGATGATCCGCTGCAATCGGTCCGGCAGCAGATCTGCCAGGCCCTCGGCGCCATCGGTTCCCCGGACGGTGTCGATGCCCTGGAGAAAATGTTGTACGACCCGGACGGCAGCATACGTCTGGCAGCCGCCCGGAATCTGGGGCTCATCGATCATCCCAGGGCGCTGGAAGTGTTGATCGAGACCGCCTTGTACGATGAGAACGAGGTCATACGCCAGAATGTGGTCATGGTCATCGGCCGGCACAAGGCGGCGGAAGCGATCCCGGTCATCGAGTCGGTCCTTGCCTCCGGGTCGGACGTGGTGCGGTCCAACGCGGCGAATGTTCTGGGGATGCTCGGCAACGCATCGTCGGTGCCTGCCCTGATGGCAGGGCTCCATGATCCGTTCCCCAAGGTGCGATCGTTATCCGCCCATTCCCTGAGGGCGATTGCGCCGGACGACCCCCGGATAGCCGGGGCGCTGGCTGATCGGCTTGTTGTGGAAGAGACGGGGATGGTCCGAACCGATCTGGCCTGGAACCTGGTCCTGGTCGGGGAGAGGCAGCATCTTGAACTGCTGCGCAGCCTGCTGTTCCAGGAGGGGCCGGAGGATGTCCGGGCTGCGGCTGCCAGGGCGCTGGGAGAGGTGGGTCAAAAATCCGACATCGCACTGTTGGAGAAGGCCCTGGATGATAAAGATGGTTTGGTCCGGACTGAAGTCTTCAAGGCGATCGAGAAGTTAAAGGAGGCCTACTAGATCATGGCCTGGATGAAAAACAAACAGCAGCCTGAAACACGTCCGATGCGGTCGGAACCGGCCAGGACGGAACCTGGGACCCCTGCGGTCCCCAAACGGGAGATTTCCATGGAGAAGCTCGTCAACATAGGCCAGTCAATCGAGATCCGCGGCGAACTGAACGGCAACGAAGACCTCACCATTGAGGGCAAGGTGGACGGCAAGATCACCCTGAAGGGCCATAGCCTGACCATCGGAGCCAACGGCAAGATCAAGGGCGAGATTTTCGCCAAGTCGGTTCTTGTCATCGGCGAGGTCAACGGCAACGTGACTGCGGACGACAAGATCGAACTGGCCGCCACCGGCTCCATGCTGGGCGACATTTGCGCCCCCCGAGTGGCGCTGGCCGACGGCGCCCGGTTCAAAGGGGCGATCGATATGGATTCGGGCCGCGGCAAGGTGGCGGACAAACCGGCGTCCACCGGGCAGGCTGGTCAGGTTGGACAGGGTGGTGGCGATAAGCCTTCCCACGCCATGAGCGCCAAGAGAACCTGATCCGCCAGGAGCCGGTGGTGCCGTTCTCATGGACACGTCCCGGGACACCGAAAACGGGTGCCGACCCACCCCCGACCGGGAGCGCCGAATCCAGGGAACACCTGGTCTGCAAAGGGTTGTACCAGGTCCTGGAGAGGGTGTTTCAGGAGCCCAGACCGGAGGTTCTGACCATGGGGCCGCTGTGCGGTGACACGGTGGCTTACCTGGGAGGTAAAGGAGCCCGGGTTCATGTGGGCGAGTTCACTCCGCCCCGGTTGATGCCTGCCCGGAAACCGGGCAAGCCGCCTCCGATGCCGGAGCCGGTTGTCCTGTGTTACGAAGATCAATCTTTCGACCTGGTCCTGGCCTGGGACCAGGTCGATTTCGTTCCACCTGATTCCCTTCCGTCTTTCGGCGCCGAACTCAACCGCATCCTAAGGGCCGGGGGCAGGTTGTTCCTGTTCTCGCAGGCGAACCAGGCCCGCACCTCTCCGGCGCAGGCCGGCGAGGAACGGTTCGACTTCCCCGGGCGATTCCGGATCCTGGATCCGTCCCATGTCCGTCTTGAAAAGGACGCTGCGGAAACCAGATGGCGGAGATGGGTCCATCCCAACCGGGACATCGAACGGGCGCTCAAAGGGTTTTCGGTACAGGGCGTCCACCTGCTGCGCAACCAGCTCAGGGAGTTCACCGCTATCCGGAAGTAAAAGGCGCACCTCCTTAGGAGGCAGTAATTCAGGAGGCGCGCATCAGATCGGGTTGGCGAAACTACTGAACGTCTTCAGGACCCGGAACCATGGGAAGAATTTCCAAAGACCGGATGTCGGTGGACCGCGTTCTGGCTCGCGCAGCCGCCGGCTTCCTGGTCTTCTGCAGGCGTGAGAGCTGTTCTCTGTACTTGGAGCCGATCTCGGCAAAATTTTTCTGAAGGCGGGCCAGGTTGTTCCTGGTGATCAGCGTGTCCCTGCGGATGGCCGCCTCCCTCCTGAAAGCCTCCTCCAGGGCTGAGATGTACGGTCCGCAGTCTTCGTTGAGGGAGATGTTCTTGGTCTCGAACAGGGAGCGGACCTGGCTGACGAACACCGAAGGAGCGCCTGTTTCCTCAGCCAGGCTCAGGATCTTGTCCGCCACGGTTATGGTGTTGTCGTTCAGCATCACACAGCCCTCAAGGGTTGATCGCACTAAGTTTTACGGCGAAAAGAAGAATCGGCAAGATCGCGTATCGTAAGCACCGCGCCATTTTAGGAAGAAAGCGGTGAAGAATTTAATTTGTTATCCGTAGCGATCCGGAAAGTCCGGACGATCCCGAAAAGGCGACATGAAAAAATCCTGCAACCGGCGTAAGATAAACCATTCGAAATAGGACGAGGGTCACAGGAGGGAGGTCGCGTTATCAAGGAAAACGACCAGGACAGGAAACCGTTCCCCGACGGGCAGGAGATCTGGGATCGCACCACCTCCATGGAAGGGACGGTGATTGATCACGCCCGGCAGTATACCCATCCCCAGGCGGCGCCGATCTTCATCTACATGGTCCGTTGGCAGGACGGCCAGGTCGGATCGGTGTCGGAAGCGGCGTTCAGGCCGGGTGGCGGCCTGTCGTTGAAGAAGGGATCGGACTGATCTGAATGGTGCCGAAGGGGAGACTCGAACTCCCACCCCCTTGCGAGGACTAGAACCTGAATCTATGCGCGTCTACCAAATTCCGCCACTTCGGCAACGACGCACATAAATAGCCGTAACCCCGGAAGATGTCAAGACGCCCTGATGCTGGCTCGAATTTCGATCCCGCTCTAGAATATCCACATGAAATATGAATCCTTGAGCGGTTGTTGTTCCGACAGGATCGTACCCGGAGTGATCCTGATTGTCCTTCTCGGTGCAACCATAGGGCTCGTGTACAACTGGGTCGGTTTACAGAGCCAGCCGGTTTTCGGCGTGAGCTGGATCTCGCAGGATCGCACCAAGGACGTATATGTCCTGGGGGAGGAAGAGGATAAAGGGAACCTTCCCGAGGATTCCGGAGTCGAATACCACGATATTGATGATCCGCTGGCGATGTTTGGTGGGCAGGTCGAGGCCGATCTTCCCGAGATCCCCGAAATGGACCGCCCGATCCAGATCCAGCTCGCGGTGGCGAAGAAATTCTTCGATGCCGGTAGCGGCTTCATTATCGATGCCAGGGAACCGGAAGATTACGAACTGGGGCGTGTTCCAGGATCGATCAACCTGCCGTACAACACCGCCGATCCGGCGATGCTGGAATCGCTTGATACCTCCGGTCAGACGATCATCATCTACTGTGGCGAAGCGGAGTGCGAGGTCTCGCTGAGCATGTCCTGGCTGATGCTGGAGGCCGGGCACAACAAGGTGACGTATATGAAGGGCGGGTATGTGGAGTGGAAGGAGAGCGGGTATCCGGTTGAGGGAGGTGAGTGATGCTGCGCCTCCTTAACAGCCGCCCGGTGATACTGACATGCCGCATCGTCATGGGGGCGGTTTTTGTCTATGCCGCCATGTCCAAGATCGGCGATGTAGCCACATTTTCCCAGCAGATCCACAACTACAGGATGGTGCCGATCTGGTCGGAAAACCTGATCGCCATGACCCTGCCCTGGATCGAAATGTTCGCAGGTCTCAGCATGGTGCTCGGCATCCGCCCGAGGGCCGGGAGCACCATCGTCACTGTTCTCATGGGTGTATTTGTGGTGGCGGTCATCATCGCACTGTTCACAGGCCTGGACATTGATTGCGGTTGTTTTGGAACCGCCGGCGCAACCAGGGTCGGTATCGCCAAGCTGGTTGAGAATCTCGTGATGCTTGTCCTGGCTTTCATCGGAACCCGGGCTATTGCGGATGCGGTGAGAGCATAAAAAAACACGGCCCTTTGGCCGTGTTTTTTATCGTCTCCCGAATGATGTGCGATTCAGGCGTCGGCTTCGATCCGGGCTACCGCCCTGGTCAGCCGGGACTTGGTCCGGGCCGCGACATTCTTGTGGATGATGCCGTGACGCGCCGTCCGGTCCACCAGAGACAGGGTTTCCGTCAGCATGCTTCGGGCGCCTGCGGCGTCACCGGCCTGGAGGAGCTTGCGGAACTCCTTGATCCGGGTCCGCACCTTTGAGCGGTGCTGCCGGTTGCGGTCCCTTCGCTCGATGTCCTGGCGCTGCTTTTTGAGAGCCGATTTATGATTGCCCATTCCGGAATAAACCTCCGAATATCAATACCTTCCGGTCAAATTTGCCCAAGAGCGTGAGATTCTAGATCACACACCCCGAAACGTCAAGGAATCCGGGCTTAACGGGCCGCGACGCCCAGGCTGGCCAGGGTGTCCCGGGCCATACGGGCCTCGTCGGTGTCCCCATGGTTCTCAAGGACGAACTGCAACTGGACCACCGCCTTCCGGATATCGTTCATTTCCAGGTAGGCGAGCCCTTTTTTCAGATTGGCGCTGGCAGCCCGGTCGGTGTTCGGGAACTCCTCCAGGAGGTTGTCGAAGGCGGAGATCGCCTGGTCGAACCTGCCCTCGCTGTAGTGGCATTCGCCCACCCAGTACAGGGCGTTGTCCGCCAGACCGCTGTCTTTGAACCGCTCGGCGTATTCCTGGAATCCGGAGATCGCCAGGGGGTAGTTGCCCTTGGAGTAGTCGGCGTACGCAGCGTTGTACAACCCTTCGGCGTCGGGTACCGCCTGGTTTCCTGCGGCCATGAACGGGTTGTCCTCCCGGGGTCCGGTCTCTCTGGGACCGCTTTCTCCCGCCGGGGGAGGAACGGTCTGCACCGGGCTCTTCCGCAGCAGGGCCAGAGCTTCCTGCAGGTCACGTGACTGGTCGTCCAGACGGCCGTTAGTGTCCCGGAACCGCTCCTCCAGGATCGCCAGTTTCCGGGTGCTGTCCTGGATCTCCAATTTCAGGTCGGCGAAATCGGCCCGGGTGGGCGGGTCCTCACCCTCGTCCATCTCACGGACCAGCGCTTCCAGCTGGTCCATGGCCGCCTGCTGATCCGATTCGAGATGATCGATCCGGCTGCTGACCTCGGAGATGTCTTTCTGCAACGCCCCGATATGGTCCGGCAGGATACAACCTGTGGACCCCAGGGCGAGCAGCATCACAACGGACATTACTATTCTGCTCGGAATCCGGTACACGTCGGATACCTCCTGAATGCGAAGACCGTGGCGCCTTCTACTCGAAGACGAACATGCAGCGGCGGTTCTTGGCCCAGGCATCTTCATTGTGCCCGGCATCGGCAGGATCCTCTTCACCGTAGGAGATGACCCGCAGGCCGGAGATGTCCACTCCCAGAGAGGCCAGGTAGTCCCTGGCCGCGCTGGCGCGGCGCTCGCCCAGGGCCAGGTTGTACTCCTTGGTGCCCCGCTCGTCGCAGTGGCCGCCCATGACCAGCACATGGCCCGGGTTTGCCTTCAGCCAGTCGGCGTTCGCCCGTAACTGGGCCCGGGCCTGGTCGTTCAGCGTGGAGCTGTCGAAGCCGAAGTACACCGTCTGGAGCACGCCCATGTCGTTGAGCATCTGCGCGGTGGGAGGCGCCGGCGCCTCACGTTCGATAGTAACCGGGACCGGTTCCGGTTCCGGCTCTTGCTCTACCACAACTTCCGGCTCCGGCGTCTCCACCACCGGGGGAGGTTCTGGCGTTTCCTCTACAGGCTTGCGGCAGCCTTCGCAACCGGCCATGGAGAGGAGAAGGAATATCATCAGTACTAAGGACAGGGTCGGCATGCGACGGAACATGATTTCAGGACCTCCAGGTCGACCGACCGGTCCGGATGTGGAACGGTCGAATACATCTTAGGATTATAGAAAACAGGGGGTTTTCCGCAACTGTTATTATCGGGACCAGTCCGGGGTCTCGCCGGACACGCCGGTGGTCAACTGCCGGACGTTCCTTCCGTCCGCCCGCACGGTGTAGATATGGTACAGCCCTTCCCGGTTGGAGGCGAACACCAGGTGCCGTCCGTCCGGAGACCAGGCCGGGTTCTCGTGATTCCAGCTTCCCCGGGTCAACCGGGACAAGGTTCCGGAAATCAGGTCCAGGATGACGATCTGGTAGTGACCGTCGATGCGGGAGACCCAGGCCAGCCGGTCTCCGCTGGGGGACCATACCGGGGAACTGTTGTACGAGCCGGATTTCGAGATCCTGCGGACGTTGGTTCCTTCCGGGTCCATGGTGTAGATCTGGGGCGCGCCGGAACGATCCGAGGTGAACGCTATCTGCCGGCCGGTGGGGGAGAAATCGGGCTCGGTATCAATGGTCGGGGAATAGGTCAGTCTGCGGTTCCGCCCGGTATCCAGGTCCACCTGGTAGATCTCAGCATTCCCGGGATGATCGTGGGTGGAGACGTACAGCAGCTTCCGGCCATCATTGGACCAGTCCGGAGAGGTACTCAACTCGCCGGCCAGGATCGGCACGGTGCGGAAGGAGCCGTCCGGCTCGATGATGTAAAACGTCTGACGGTCGTTGCGCCACGATACCAGGGCCAGGCGGTCGCCTACCGGAGACCAGGACGGGGTGGTGTTGATCACGCCGGTATCAGTCATCCTCCGGATGCGCCGGCCGTCGTAATCCATCATGTACAGTTCCTTCGCGTCTCCGTGCTGGGAGATGAAGGCGATGGTGGTGGATGCGATCCCGGTAAGGCCGTCGTAGCTTCCCAGGATTTCGTCGGCGATCTGATGGGCCAGGCGCCGTACCATTTCGGCGGTGCCACCGAAACGCTGATGCAGTATCTGTGATTTCCCCGCAGGATCGTACATCCTGACGTCGATGGAATATCGTTCTTCCTTCAGCCGGACCTGGATGAGTAGGATCGCCTCGGCGCCGGTGGCGGCCCAGGCTTCAAAATCCGGTTCCGCTCCGGCAGCCGCGTCCTGCAGCGTCTCGTCTTCCGGATACAAGAGTGTGAAATAGCCGCTGAAGTCCATATCATCCCGGACCGTCTCCACCAGTTCCCGGGCGAAGATCACCGCACCGGTGCTGGTGGCGGCGGTGGGGATGGCGATCCGGATCGGATCGATCCCCGCCTCTTCGATGACGTTGGAGATCTCAGGCCCCTCGGCTGATACGGTTGAGAATGATGCCGCCAACAGGAGGCTGGCCGCCAGGATGAGGGTGCGGGTCGGTGGGGAAGTCGGATAGGGCATGGATGGTACCTCTCCCCTCTGGGGTCAACGCTGGGGGTGCCACCGGAATTCGAACCGGGCCGGAAGCACACTTTCATGGAGTTGGGGCGGTATTTTTGGCAGCGGGGCTGCGTCGTAGACCGCCCGCAGAACGGAACGGTCCACCGACGGCACGCCGGAACTGGTCAGGATCTCCACGTCGCTCACCGACCCGTCCTTCCGGATCGTGAACGCGACAACCACGGTCAGGGTTTCCGAAACGCCGCCCAGGAGCGGCCGCTTCCAGTTTCCGGTGAGTTTGGATGTGACGGAGGAGTTGTACCAGGCGAACTCGCTGCCCAGGATGTCCAGGGAGGCGACGGCACTGCTGCCGTCGCCGTCGCCGTCCCCCTGGAAAAGCGGCTCCTCGCCGTCATCCGGGAGCCCCGCAGCGTCTGCGGCGGCCGGTGCGGTCTCCTCCACTGCCGGGTCGGGCCGGTCCTCGTTCTTTTTTGATGGCCGGTCCGGTTTCTGGTCTGCGGCGGGAGTGGACAATTCTTCCGGTTCAACTTTCGGTTTCGATTTTTCAGGAGACGGCGGCGCCTGTACCCGGGGCTTCGGTTTCGGCCCCGGGAGGGCGATGATGGAGACCGGGATTGCGTTGGGGATCAGCCGGTTTCCGCCCTTTACCGCCGGGGCGAACATCACCGCCGTGGCCAGGGCGGCATGGGCCAGGAACGATCCGGCGACGAACGGGGTCAGGACCGATCGTTGCGGTCCCAGTTTCGCAACCAGGCGGATCTTCGTCACCGGTCTCAACCGCCGCCGACCGAATCGTCGAGCAGTTCGGTCACCAGAGAGATGTTGGTCAGGCCGGCTTTTCGGACATGGTCCATCAGCCCGAGCACTTCTCCGTACGGCAGGCTGGCGTCGGCGCGCAGGTAGACGATTTCGTCCGGGTTGCGCCCGGCGTACGCCCGCATCCGTTCTTCGAATGAATTGTCATGAACCCGCTTGTTGTTGACCCAGATCCGTCCGTCCCGGTCCAGGGAGATCTGGATGAACATGTCCGGCAGTTCACCAGCAGTCTCGCTGGCGGGAAGATCGAGGTTGATCCCCCGTTCCAGCATCGGTGCGGCGATCATTGAAATGATCAGGAGGACCAGCATGACGTCCACCAGGGGGGTGACGTTGATTTCGGCCAGCGCCCGTCGCCCGCCTTCCCCGCTCTGGATCGTACTGCCCACGATCAACTCCTCCTGCCCTGGACCCGGTGGGTGAAGTCGGCGATGAACTCGTCGATCCGCGCTTCCACCCCCCGCAGGCGGCCCAGGAAATAGTTGTACGCGATCACCGCCGGGATGGCGGCGGCCAGGCCGGCGGCAGTGGCCACCAGCGCTTCCGCGATCCCGGGCGCGTAGGCTGCCAGAGAGGCGGTGCCGGACGCTCCTATCCCCCGGAAGGCGTTCATGATTCCCCATACCGTGCCGAACAGGCCGATGAACGGTGTAGCGCTGGCAGTAGTTGCCAGGAAGCCGAGACTCCGTTCCAGGTCGTTTATCTGGACCGCGGCGCTTTTCCTGAGCATCCGGGCGAAGGCGTCCAGGGAAGCGCCGGTCAGGGCCGATCCTTCCAGCGGCGGATTCAGGCTGATCTCCCTGAACCCGGCACGGAACACCTCGGCGATGGGGCTCCAGGACAGCCCCTTGGTGTCGTCCTGGGTGGATGCCAGGCCTCCGCCCTTGTGGAAGCGGTCCAGGAACCGGAAGTTCTCTCGGTCGGCATTGCGGAACGTTCGGAAACGCTCGGCGATAATCCCCCAGGAGACCATGGAGAAAATGATGAGTATCAGTAGGACGAGTTTGGAAACCGGGCCGGCTTCCAGAACAAGATCCCAGACATCCAGACCGCCTTGAGCGGTTGCCAAGTACAGGGAAGTCACGGTTTCTCCTTGAGGCTGCGTTGCAACGACATTCCAATGCTAGACCAGCGCTCTCAACCGGTCAAAGAAACGAGAGAGAGTTTCCGGTATCATCTCATCCATGCTGAAGTCGATTCGAGTCCTGAACCTGGCGGTTATCCAGGAAGCGGTGGTGGAGTTCGGTTCCGGCCTTAACCTGCTTACAGGCGAAACCGGCGCCGGCAAGTCGATCCTGGTGGACGCTCTCGGGCTGGTAGGTGGAGACCGGGCCGATTCGGACCTTGTGCGGTCCGGTAGTGATCGTGGACTGGTGGAGGCGGTGTTCGAACTCCCGCGGGACCATCCTGCGGCAGCCGTCCTTGAAGCCCGCGGCCTGCCGGCCGGGGATGGGGATAACGGCGGTCTGGAACTGATTGTCCGGCGGGAGGTTAAGGCGAAAGGAGGCGGCCGGATCTTCCTCAACGATTCCCTCTGCACCTTGTCCACCCTGCGGGAGGTCGCCGGCATGCTGCTGGACATGCACCGGCAGCATGACCAGCAGAGCCTGCTCTCGAGGGAGTACCACCTCAGGACCTTGGACCGGTTCGGCGGCCATGGACGGTTGCTGGAACGGACCGGGGAAGCTTTCCGGGAGGTGACGGAAGCTGTGCGCAGGCTGGCTGAGCTCCGGGATCTGGCCGGTCGCCGACGGACCCGCATGGAAAAGCTGGAAGCCCAGGTCCGGGAAATCGATGAAGCAGCGCCGCAGCCTGGGGAATCGAACGAGCTGGCCGGTCGCCGCAGGATTCTGAAGAACCTGGACATGCTCCATGAACATCTGATTCGGCTGGAACCGCTCCTGGACGAGGGTGAAGACTCGGCCGCCGGCCGGATCTCCGCCGCCGGTTCCCGAGTTGCCCGGCTGGCCGAGCTGGATCACTCTCTCCACCCGATGCTGGAGCAACTGGAAAGGGCCCGGATCGAGGTCCAGGACGTCGCCTCGCAGTTAAGGGATTACCGGGATGCCGCGCTGCCGGATTCCGATGAATCGCCCGGGCTCGCACTCGAAGAGCTGGAAGCGCGGGCGGCGCAGCTGGAGCAGCTCAGACTGCGGTACGGCGCCGACGAGGCAGAAGTGCTGGCGTACCGGGAAGCGGCGTCCCGGGAACTGGCCACGCTGGCCGATCTGGACGGCGAGGTTCGCAAGGTGGAGGAGGAGCGTCAGGTGGCCACCGACCGCTATATCCACCGGGCGACGGAACTGACCGCAGCCCGGAGCCGGGCGGCCAAACGGTTGGCCCCCGCCTTCCGGTCCGGCCTCCGGGATCTGGCCATGGCCGGCGCCTCGGTGGAGGTTCTGTTCCGTCCCGCCGTTGGTGAGACAGTGCGGTCTTCCGGCGACAGCAAGGCGGTGCTTACGCCCCGGGGAGGGGAGAAGGCCGAGTTCCTCCTGGGAGCGAATCCAGGAGAGGCTGCCGTCCCTCTGGCGAAAGCTGCTTCCGGCGGGGAACTGTCCCGCGTAATGCTGGCGCTTCACGGTGTTCTGGGAGCGGACGGCGCCGGCAGCCGGGTCCTGGTCTTTGACGAAATCGACACCGGGATTGGGGGCGAGGCGGCGGATCGACTCGGTGCCCGCCTGAAAAATCTTTGCGGGTCGCACCAGGTTCTATGCGTCACCCATCTGCCCCAGGTCGCCGCCTATGCCGATTTTCACCACATGGTGGAGAAAGCGGTGGCTGGAGGAAGGACCCGGGTTCAGGTGATCGCACTTGACGAGGAGCGCAGGATCGGGGAACTTGCCAGAATGCTGGGCGGCAAGCGGGTCACCGAGGCGACCCGGAAGAGCGCCGCCGAGATGATCCAGGCGGCAGGGAGGGAAGCGTGAAGAGAATTGCGGTATACCCCGGAACCTTCGACCCGGTCACCAACGGGCACCTGGATATCACCCACCGCGCCGCCAGGCAGTTTGACCGGCTGATCATCGCCATCCTCCGCAACCAGGACAAGGAGCCGATGTTCGACCTCGATGAGAGGATCAGTCTGCTTAAGGAATCGGTGCGGGATCTGGACAATGTCGAGGTGGACAGCTTCGACGGGCTGCTGGTGGACTATGCCATGAAGATGGGCGCCTCCATGATCGTTCGCGGCATTCGGGCAGTGTCCGACTTTGAATACGAATTGCAGATGGCGATGATGAACCGCCGGCTTCAACCGGGTATTGAGGCGGTGTTCATGATGCCCAGCGAGACTTATTCCTATCTCTCCAGCCGGTTGGTGCGGGAAGTGGCGCAGCTGGGAGGTGATCTGAAGGGACTGGTGCCCGAGGTGGTTCGGGAGGCGCTGCTGCGCCGTCACCCGGCAGGCGGGCGGCGGCAGGAGAGCTGATGCCTTCCGGCGTCTCGCCGGGGCTGCCGTACGGAAACGGCCTGCTGGACTTGCCGCCTGCGCCGTTCGCACTGGACCCGGTAGAATCGATCGGCCCGAGAGAGCCGCCCACCCGCCTCTGTGCGGAAGGTCTCGAGGACGGTCTGCAGGAACTGGTTGCCAACCTTCTCGCCCCGCCGGCCGCCGGCCGGCAGACCCTGCTGGTAGTGGTTTCCGACGGCAGTCGCCGGACGGGAGCCCACCGCTACCTTCCCCGGCTTGTAGCGTTGCTCCGGCAGAAAGACAGGTTCGATATCCGGTTCATAGTCGCCTCCGGACTGCATCGCAGGCCGGTGGAGGACGAAGTAGCCCGGATCCTGGGTGGTGATCTGGCAGATAAATTTCCTGTTTTCCTCCACGACCCGGACGATGCGGACCGACTGGCGGAGCTGGGCACCACCCGTCGGGGAACGGTGGTGCAGGTGAACCGTCATCTGCTGGAGCACCATCGCATCCTCCTCACCGGCAGTGTCGGATTTCACTACCACGCCGGTTTTTCCGGAGGGAGAAAATCCCTGGTGCCGGGGCTGGCGGGGAGGAAGACGATCACCGGCAACCATCTGTGGACGTTACAGTCCGACGGTGCCAGGCATCCGGAAAGCCGGGCCGGGGTCCTGGAGGGTAATCCGGTCCACGAGGACATGCTGGAGGGGGCCTCCATGGTTCGGCCGGTCCTGATGGTCAACACGGTGCAGGACCGGGACGGATCTTTCGAGGGGATCTGGACCGGTGATATGGAAAGCGCCCATCGGAAAGCATGCTCGTACCTGATGAGGACCAGGGCGATCCGGCTCGTTCCGAGGGAACTGGTGGTAGTGTCTGCCGGGGGGCACCCGTCGGACATCAACCTGATCCAGGCCCACAAGGCGTTCGAATCGATCTTCCCCGCCGTCCGGCCCGGCGGAACGGTCATCCTGACTGCGGCCTGCCCGGAGGGGCTGGGAGATGACGAGTTCCGAGAGGGGATCCTCACCGGGTCGGATGCGGAACTGGCCGCTTCGCTCCTGGCCGATTACCGGGTGTACGGTCAGACCGCCCTGGCCTGGCGGCGCAAGGTGGCCGGTTGCCGCCTGATCCTGGTATCCAGGTTGCCGCCGTCCCTGGTTCGTGAAACCGGCGGCGAGCCGGCCGGTTCCCTGGCGGAGGCGATGCAACTGGCGGCGGCCCGGCTGCAGGGGCCGGTGAAGGGATGGTTGTTTCGCCAAGGCTCCCGGTGGCTGGTGGAACCGGTAAACCATTGTGCGTTGACGGTTTAATCCACCGCCGGATATACTCGCATCATGACCCGCCCATCACACTTTCTGCTGTTGTTGCTACTGGTCCTGGCGGCTGTGCAGGTCGTGCCTGCCACTGACGGTGGTTCCGTGATCCGTCTGGTAGAGATTCATGGTGTAGTTACGCCAGTGACCCGCGTCGTTGTGGAACGCGCCATCGAGGATGCGTCCGCACAGGTGGATGACCTGATCCTCATCGAGATGGATACCCCGGGCGGCATGGTCTCTTCCATGGAGGAGATGGTCCAGGCGATTCTCGCCTCCGAAGTGCCGGTGGTGGTTTGGGTCGGCCCGGCCGGGGCCAAGGCGGCCTCCGCCGGCTTCTATATCCTGATCGCATCCGATATTGCCGCCATGGCACCTGGCACCCGCACCGGCGCCGCCTCGGTGGTGTACGGCATGGGCGGTGAGAATACAGAAGACGACATCATGCTCAGGAAGGCCAACAAGGATGCCGGCGCAATGATCCGATCCATTGCAGAGCGCCGGGGCCGTAACGTGGAGGCCTGCGAGAAGGCGGTGGCCGAGTCCGATGCGTATACGGACCAGTACGCACTGGATAACGGTCTTATCGACCTCCTGGCCGCCAGCCGCGGCGAGCTGATGGAACTTCTGGACGGCCGTGAAGTGACTCGCTTCGACGGCAGCGTAGAGCGATTGTCCACTGCGGAACCGAGGTTCGTCACCACGGAGCTCAGCGTCAAGGACGAGTTCATGGACTTCCTGGCCTCACCGGCCATCGCTTACTTCCTGCTTCTCCTGGGGCTGGGTGGGTTGTACATCGAGTTCACTCATCCGGGCATGGTGCTCCCCGGTGTTGTGGGCGCCTTCTGCCTCCTGCTGTTCGCCCTGTCCGCCGCCGTGCTGCCGATCAACGCCACCGGGATCCTGTTGATCCTGCTGGCGGTTGTGATGTTTGTTCTGGAAGTGAAGGTGGTATCGTACGGGATGTTGACCATCGGCGGGATCGCGAGCCTGGTAATCGGCTCGTTCCTTCTGGTGGATGGTCCGATCCCGGAGTTGCGCGTGCCGTTCAGCATGATAATCCCGATGAGCCTGGCCATGGCCGCAGTGGTGATCCTGGCGGTCTACCTGGCCCGCAAGGCCCAGATGGAAAAAGTAGACACAGGCGTGGAGGGGTTGGTAGGTGAAATAGGTACCGTTTCGGAGGAACTGGCGCCGCAGGGCAAGATCCTGGTGCACGGAGAGATCTGGGCCGCCGCCGTATCCGACGGCACGGCGGCCGCCGGCTCCCGGGTCCGGGTGGTCCGGGTGGAAAACATGAGCCTGCAGGTGGAAGTGCTGGATTCCGGTCGGATCACACCGGCCGGTAGTGAGGTGTGAGATGGGTGGTTTTTCGATCGGTCTGATAGGAGCGATCGCGCTCCTGGTGATTGTTTTTCTCAACGCGGTTCGGATTCTGCCCGAATACCAGCGGGGTGTGGTGTTCCGGCTGGGACGGTTGCGGCCTTACGATTACGGTCCCGGGCTTTTCCTGTTGATCCCGTTCATCGACCGCATGGTCCGGATCTCTCTCCGGACCATTGTTCACGACGTTCCGCCGCAGGACATCATCACCAAGGACAACGTCTCGGTGAAGGTCAACGCGGTGGTGTACTTCCGGGTCATGCATCCCCGCAAGGCGGTGGTGGAGGTGGAGAACTACCAGTACGCCACCAGCCAGTTGTCCCAGACCACCCTGCGGTCGGTGCTGGGGCAGTTCGAACTGGACGAACTGCTTTCGGGAAGGGACAAGATCAATCACCAACTCCAGGATATTCTGGACCATCAGACGGATCCCTGGGGGATCAAGGTTTCCGCGGTGGAGGTGAAGCATGTCGACCTGCCGGTGGAGATGCAGCGCGCCATGGCGAAACAGGCCGAGGCGGAAAGAGAGAAACGGGCCAAGATCATCCATGCCGAGGGCGAAAAACTGGCGTCCATCAATTTGGCGGCGGCGGCTCAACAGATGGGCAGCAACCCGGTGACCCTGCAGTTGCGGTACCTCCAGACCTTGACGGAGGTTGCAGCGGAGAAGAATTCCACACTGATCTTCCCGGTCCCCATCGATTTCATGAAGTCATTGATGCAGGATAAGTGACGCCGGCCTGGCAATGAAGGAAGTGCGATCAGAACCGGATATCGCCCGGTCCCTCTTGAGGGTCTACCGGCACCTCGATATAACGGAGCAGTTCCGGGAACTGCTCTCCCTGGCGGTGGAATGGACCGGGGCCGAGGCCGGGTATGTGTTTCGGGCCGGTGAAGATCCGGAGATCCTGAAACGGATCGCCTCTTCCCTGCCGAATCCGGATCCTCGCCACCAGGCGGTGAACGACATAATGCGGCGACAGCTTCCGGCCCTCGATGATCCGGAAGAGGTGATGCGGCACCTCGGTCCCGCGCTGATCAACGAAGAAGCCTGGGGCGGTCCGCTTCCGGAGTGGTCCGCGTTGATCCCGGTGAGCGGGGAACAATCCGGCCTGGCAGGCTTGTTGCTGTTGGCCGGTGTGCCCAAGGATCCGGCCGGCCGGGCCGCCTTTCATGAACTTCTGGTCGGGTGCCGTGAAGCGATCGACTCCGCCCGGAAGGTGGAGGAGATGCGGGAGCTGATCATCCAGGACGATACGGCTTCGTGCTACAACCGGCGGCATTTCGAGAGTTCGCTTCCGGAAGAAATGGCCCGGTCCGCCAGGTTCGGAGCGCCGCTGTCGATGATCTTTTTCGACATGGACAACCTCAAACAGGTCAACACCGAGTACGGTCACGCCATGGGAAGCCGGACGCTGTACGAGGTCTCCCTGCGCGTGCGATCCAAGATCCGTAAATTCGACAAGCTGTTCCGGTTCGGCGGGGACGAGTTCTGCATCATCCTTCCGGAAACCGAATGGCACGGGGCCCTGGAGGTGGCTGAGCGGGTCCGGGAGGCGATCGCCGGACGGAAGTTCCTGGTAGGGCTGATCTCCGAACCTGACGGAACCTCCATGACCGCAAGCATGGGGATCGCGTCCTATCCGCTCCATGCCCGTACCGCCGAGGACATGGTGGTCCGGGCGGACCGTGCGATGCAGCGCATCAAGAGCGACACCAAGAACTCCATCGCCATCGCCGAAATTCAGGGAGATGAAGATGACGGATGAACAGAGGATGGACAACGACGGTCCGGTGAGGGAATTCCAGTTGGAAGGGGTGACCCTGTACATCATTATCTCCATTCTCCTGGTGGTGTTGGTGGGTGTGTTTTACCTGGGGCGGCGGTACGAAAGGGCGCGCTGGACCTCCGGTGATGCAACGGCCCTGGAACCGGCCGGAGAGGGAACCCTTTACGGCGAAGGAACGCCCGGTGGACCGGTGGAAGAATTGCCGATAGAAGAGCAGATCGATTTCTTCGACACCGTGCCGGGGGCCGGAGACAACGCCGAGCCTCTGCGGGAGGCCAGGAGTCCGGAACCGGACAGCGGGGAGAAGGAAGCGGTTCTCCTGGCGCCTGCCGTCGTACCGCCGGAGAATCCGGGCGGCCCGTTCTTTATCCAGGTCCTGGCGGCCAGGGACCGGCGTTCGGCGGAAGAGCTTGAGTCCAGTCTGGACGCTGCCGGCTTCCCGGCCCGGATTCATACGGAACAGGACGGCAGCGGCACCTGGTACAAGGTGCAGGTCGGCGGTTACGCCGACCGCGAATCGGCGGCGCCTGTACTGGAAAAATTGAAACAGGCGGGATATAAGAGCGCCTGGACAACGCGGGTCGACTGACCGGCCGCGCTGATTTTCACGGGAATACGGATCATGGCGAAGCACGATCTACAGGAACAGGCGGACCGCCTCGCGGCGCTGACGGACAAGGTCCAGGCGCTTCGGAGGTTCCTTTGATGTCGAAGACAAGAAACGCCGGCTGCATGCGGTGGAACAGGAGCTGAGCGACCCGGAGATCTGGAACGACCAGCAGCGCGCACGGGAAACCAGGCAGCGCAGAGCCCGGATCGTCGCAGGCATTACCCGAGCCGAACAGTTGGATGGCGCGGAGGACGAGGCCCAGACTTATCTGGAACTGGCCCGTGAAGGGGAAGATGCAGGCGCCGACTTTAGAGACGCCGTCAGTGTGCTGGACCGGCTCGTGGACGATATCGAACTGGAAACCCTGCTTACCGGGGAACACGACCCCAGCGACGCCATTGTCGAAATCCATCCCGGAGCCGGTGGAACCGAGTCCCAGGACTGGGCCGAGATGCTCTACCGGATGTACTACCGCTGGGCCGAGAGAAGGGGCTTCAGCGTGGAGACCCTGGATTTCCAGAACGGCGAGGAGGCCGGGATCAAAAGCGTCACCATGGAAATCAAGGGTGAGAACGTCTACGGCTATCTCAAAGTGGAGCGGGGCGTACACCGTCTGGTCCGAATTTCGCCTTACGATGCACAGGCCCGCCGCCATACCTCCTTCGCTTCGCTGGACGTCATCCCTGTGGTGGAGGACGACCTCGATATCGTGCTGGAGGACAAGGAACTGCGGGTGGATACCTACCGTTCGTCCGGGGCCGGAGGGCAGCACGTCAATGTCACCAACTCTGCGGTTCGGATAACGCACCTGCCGACCAATATCGTGGTGACCTGCCAGAATGAGCGGTCGTACCACCGCAACAAAGATGTCGCCATGCAGGTCCTGAAGGCGAAACTTTTCGACAAGGCGCGGCAGGAGGCCGATGAGAAAATGGCGCAAGAGGTCGGCGAAAAAGGTAAAATCGAGTGGGGCAGCCAGATACGTTCCTATGTGCTTGCCCCGTACCGAATGGTGAAGGATCATCGCACCGGTTTTGAAGTGGGTGCGACGGACCGTGTTCTGGACGGCGATCTTGACAGCTTTATCCGCTCGGCTCTAATGCATCGCCGGGAGCAGGAAAATCCCGGAAGGACGGCCTGAACTTGATTCCTCGGCCACCGCTCCCTAAACTTGACGATGATGGCGGTAAATTGTTGATGGACAAGTCCAATGTCCGCGGGGAGGAGTATGAACTCGACCCGCGGGAGACAGAAATCCTGCGATCGGTCCTTAAGGCTCATATCCTGTCCGGAGAGCCGGTAGGGTCCAGGACCGTGTCCCGGGGTCTCGCGCTGGACCTGTCCCCGGCCACCATCCGCAGCATCATGTCCGACCTCGAGGACCGGGGTCTCTTGAAGCAACCGCACACATCCGCCGGCCGAATCCCTACCGACGGCGCCTACCGGCTGTACGTGGACCGTCTTATGCGGGCGCCCCGGCTGCACAGCTCCCGGGCGGAGATCATCGATGCGGCGCTGTTCCACAGCCAGGGGGAGATCACCGATCTTCTGGAGGAAGCTTCCCGGCAGCTTTCCAGGTTTTCCGGAAATGTCGGAATCGTAATCGCGCCGGAGATGAACCGCATCGTGGTGGAGAAGCTGGAGTTCGTCAGGGTCGCCGCCGGACGCGTGGTTGCGATCCTGGTCGGCCGGGCCGGAGTAGTCCACAACAGGATCCTGGATCTGGACAGTGGCTGGTCGCAGGCCGACATGGACCAGATGGGCGCTTACCTGTCCGAGCAGTTCTCGGGCATGACCCTGCCGGAAATGCAACGGGAAGTGCGGCGCCGTCTGAGGGAGGATCGCGCCGTCCTGAACCGGTTGAAGCGGAAGAGCATGCAACTGGGAGAGAAAGCGGTGGAAGGAGGAGACGGAACCGGAGCGATCTTTGTGGATGGCGCCTCCAACCTGCTGGATTCTCCCGAGTTCGCCGATATTCGCAAGATGAAAGCGTTGTTCAAGACGCTGGATGAGAAGAGTCGGCTCATCGAACTCCTGGGGAACGTGCTGGGTGGCACCGGCGTGCAGGTCACCATCGGCCTGGAGAACAACCTGGAAGATCTGGAAGATTGCTCGCTGGTGGCATCCCCATACAAGTCCGGCGGCCGGGCCGTCGGCACCCTGGGGATCGTCGGCCCAACCCGCATGGAGTATGTCCAGGTGATCGCTTTGGTGGACCATCTGGCCGGGATGCTGACCCGTTTTCTTTCCGGGGACGAACCGGAGGCGGTCCATAAATGAAGAACGAGGAACGGGACGAGTTGATCAGCGGCGATAGCGGCGAAGACGATATCGAGATCCTGGAAATCGTCGGTCTGGACGAGGACGGGGAGGTGATCTCCTTCGAGGACGACCCTGCATCGGAACCGTCTTCCGCCTCTGAGCCGGCTGAGTCCGTATCCGAGGAACGGGAACGCCTGCTGCGGCTCCAGGCCGATTTCGAAAATCTCAAGAAGCGTTCCGCGAAGGAGGCTGCCGACCACCGGCGTTACGCCGCCCTGGCGATGGTGGACCGGCTCCTGCCGATTATCGATAATTTTGAGCGGGCCATGGAGATGGCGCCGGCCCGGGATGGAGATAACGCGTTCCGCCAGGGGGTGGAACTGATCTACCGCCAGCTGATGGAGGAATTGAAGAAAGAAGGACTAACGCCGGTGGATGCTGTAGGGTGCACCTTCGACCCGAACCTGCACGAGGCGGTGGAGACCGGCTGCAGCGATGATCATCCGCCGCATACCGTCACCAAGGAATTTCTAAAAGGGTACCGTTTCCAGGATCGATTGCTCAGGCCGGCCATGGTGAGGGTGAATCTGGCGCCTGATGAGAGCAACGGTCCGGAAGAACAGGCGGAGTAAGCGATGGGGAAAGCAATCGGAATCGATCTCGGGACCACCAACTGTTGTGTGGCGGTTATCGAGGGGGCGAAGCCGAAGGTGGTGGCCGGCAAGGAAGGGGGACGAACCACGCCGTCCATCGTTGCTTTCACCGGCCGGGGAGAACGGCTGGTGGGACAACTGGCGAAACGCCAGGCGCTGACCAACCCACAGAACACCATCTATGCCGTGAAGAGGCTGATCGGACGGAGGCACGACGCCGGAGAAGTCGCCAAGGCGAAGCAGCTGGTGCCGTATGAGATCGTACCGTCGCCCAACGGTGACGCCTGGATCAAGGTTCGGGACCGGGACTATTCGCCTCCGGAGATCTCGGCGTTCGTTCTCTCGAGACTCAAGGATATGGCGGAGGACTACCTGGGGGCCGAGGTGACCGAGGCGGTCATAACGGTGCCGGCCTATTTCGACGACTCCCAGCGCCAGGCGACCAAGGATGCCGGGCGCATCGCCGGCCTGAACGTGCTCAGGATCATCAACGAACCGACGGCCGCGGCCCTGGCGCACGGCCTGGACGAAGGCACCGAGAGCCGCACCACAGCCATCTACGATCTGGGCGGCGGCACCTTCGATATCTCCATCCTGCAGCTGGGGGACGGCGTTTTCGAGGTCAAGTCGACTTCCGGTGATACGTTCCTGGGCGGTGAGGATTTCGATCAGCGCATCGTGGATTGGCTCCTGGGCAAGTTCCAGGACGAGACCAGCATCGACCTGCGTTCCGATCTGCTGGCCCTCCAGAGGCTGAAAGAGGCGGCCGAGAAGGCGAAGTGTGACCTGTCCATCGAACAGTCGGTGGAGATCAACCTTCCGTTCATCAGCGCCGACGAGAGCGGCGCGAGGCACCTGCACACCTCCCTGGACCGCGAGACCTTCGAGAAGCTTGTGGAGGATCTGGTCGCCAGGACAAGGAAGCCTTGCGAGGAGGCGTTGAAGATGGCCGGAATGACCCCGGGCATGGTCGACGAGGTGCTCCTGGTAGGTGGACAGACCCGCATGCCCAAAGTGGCGGCGGTGGTCCGGGATATTTTTGACCGCGAGCCGGACAACCGCATCAACCCGGACGAGGTCGTAGGCGTCGGCGCGGCTATACAGGCGGGAATCATCAAGGGTGATGTGAAGGACCTGGTGCTCCTGGATGTGACGCCGCTGTCCCTGGGGATCGAAACCCGTGGCGGTATGTTCACCAAGATCATAGAGCGCAACGCCACCATCCCCACCCGAAAATCAAGCATTTTCACCACCGTCACCGACAACCAGACCAAGGTGCAGGTCCAGGTGCTGCAGGGCGAACGTGAGATCGCCGCGCACAACAAACCGCTGGGCGATTTCGATCTGGTGGGGATCCCCCCGGCTCCCAAGGGGGTTCCTCAGGTGGAGGTCACTTTCGATATCGACTCCAACGGTATCGTGAACGTGCATGCGCGGGATCTGGCCACCAACCGGGAACAGAAAATCATCGTCACTCCTTCCGGAGGGCTGAACGAAGACGAAATCATCAGCATTATCGAGGACGCCAAGGTTCATGCCGTGGAGGACCGCCGCAAGGCGGAGTACATCCGCACCCGGTCCCGGCTGGAAGGAATGGTGGACAGCAACCAGAAGACATTCAACGAGTTTGGTGCGATGTTGTCCCCCGAAAACCAGGAGGTGGTCCGGAAGATCCTGGAGAATTCGCAAAAAGCGGTGGAGAGCGGAAGCAACGAACGCTGCTACGAGGCGCTGGAGAAACTGGCTGAAGTCGGTATTATTCTCTCGGAGGTCATTCTCTATGATCCCGGCGCCATCAGCACAGATCCCGAAAAGCCGGCCGGGGATGATGCCGGGAGTCCTGAGGAGGGCTGAGCCCTTTGCCCGACAACGAGTACTACGACATCCTTGGGGTGGACCGGTCTGCCGAGAAGGCGACCATCAAGAAAGCGTACCGCCGGGCGGCGCTGCGTTACCATCCCGATAAAAATCCGGGTGATGCGGCAGCGGAGAAAAACTTCAAGCTGGCCGCCGAGGCGTACGCCGTCCTGTCCGACGATGAGAAGCGCCGGATCTACGACCAGTACGGCAGACAAGGCCTCTCCGGCCAGACTTTCCGGGGGTTCGATCAGGACATCTTCGGCGATTTCGGGGACATCCTCGGCCAGTTGTTCGGCATGGGCAATATCTTCGGCGGCGGCCGGGGGGGCGGCCGGGGGAGGACCGGCAGGAACCTGCAGTACGACCTGGAACTCCAGTTCGAAGAGGCTGCCCGCGGAGTCACCAAAACCGTCCAGGTTCCGCGTGCTGAAGTTTGCGACGCCTGTGAAGGGCGGGGCAGCGCGACGCCGGACGGCATCCGGACCTGCAGTCACTGCGGAGGGCACGGTCAGGTCGCCATCCAGTCCGGATTTTTCAGCGTTGCCCAGACCTGTTCCCGTTGCGGAGGCGCTGGAAAGCAGGTAGTGGATCCGTGCGGCTCGTGCACCGGCACGGGGCGTATACGGCGAGAGAAGGAAATCGAATTGAACATCCCTGCCGGTGTCGACGACGGCACCCGCCTACAGGTCACCGGCGAAGGGGAACCAGGCTCCCATGGCGGACCTAGCGGCAGCTTGTTCGTGGTGATTCATGTCCAGGAACACCCCAGCTTTACACGGGAGGGACAGGACATACGGTGCGATATCCGCATTTCGTTCCCCCGGGCTGCTCTGGGAACGAAGGTCACCGTGCCGACCCTGGACGGCGATTTCGCTCTGGACATCCCCGCCGGCACTCAGAGCGGAGCGATCATCCGCCTGCGGGGCAAAGGGGTGCAGAACCTCCACGGCGCCGGACGGGGTGACCAGTACATAGTGGTGGTAGTGGTGACACCGACTGCGCTGGACCCTGAACGGCGCGAGTTGCTGGAACGGCTTGCCGAACTGTCCGGGGAAGAGGAAGAAGAGAAAGATGCGGGCCTGTTCGACCGGGTCCGGAACATCTTCCATTGATATGCAGAAACCGCTGCAAGGATGGAAGGCGGTTGCGGTCAACATCTCCTCCGGGTACGAGGACGAACTGGTCGGTATGGTGTCTCACAAGATCCTGGGCGCCCGCTCGCTCCCTGACGGTTGCGGTGAAAGCACCGTGGAACTTTTCGTTGGAACCGACGTCGACATGGCCGCCCTGGCAGCGTCGGTGTCGGACGCGCTCCGTCGGCTGGGATTCGACCCGGGCAAGAACCGTCCGGTTGTTTTTACGGTGCCGGACGGCAACTGGGTAGAGAACTACCAGAAATCGTTGCGTCCCTTCCCTGCGGGGGATCGGTTCCTGATCCATCCCGGGGAGGAACGGCCGGATTGTGTCGGTGACCGGATTCCGATCCGTCTCGTACCGGGCCGGGCTTTCGGAACCGGAGAACACGCCACCACACGGTTATGCCTGGCCGCACTGGAAAGAACTGTGCGGACCGGCAGCCGATGGCTGGATGTCGGATGCGGCAGCGGGATTCTGGCGGTGGCGGCGGCCGGGCTCGGGGCAGGCGCGGTTACCGCGGTGGACAACGATCCCGAGGCGGTGGAGGTTTGCAGGGAGGTAGTCACCGCCAACGGCGCAGCCGGTACCGTGCAGGTGCTGGAGGGATCCCTGGAAGGGATCGAGAGGTCCGGATATGATGGCGTTGTCGCCAATATCCACGCCCCGTTCCTGCTGGAGAACGCCATGGAGCTGGCCGGTCTGTTGCGCAGCGGTGGCGCCCTGATCTGCACCGGGTTCCTCACGAGCGAACTTCCGGAGATTACCGGTATTCTCGAGGATTCCGGCCTCCTGGTCCGCGCCTCCGGGCAGGACGGAGAATGGGCCATGATCCAGGCCGAACTGCAGGTTGACTCCGGTAGGCCGCGCCCCTAAATTCCAACTGTGGGGCGAGAACCATAAAACGCGATTTTCCGCGCACCGGAGACCGGAATGCATATCAATGACCTGCTGAAGGTAGCCACCGAGCTGGGAGCCTCGGATCTTCACCTCAAGGTCGGCAGCCACCCGGTGATCCGGGTCAACGGGCGCCTGCGGCCTCTCACCGACCAGAAGCGGCTGATGCAGGAAGACACCATCGCCATGGCCTTCAGCATCATGAGCGCCCGGCAGAAGCAGAAGTTCAAGGACCATTTCGAGATCGACATGGCCTACTCGGTGCCGGGCCTGGGCCGCTTCCGCTGCAACGTCTTCCAGCAGCGCGGCACGGTCGGTCTGGTGCTGCGCGTCATCCCGGTCCGGATCCTGGGCACGCAGGATCTGAATGCTGCCGCCCGTTCTCGAGCAGATCGCCAGGAGCGCCGGGGCCTGATCCTGGTCACCGGGACCACCGGCTCCGGTAAGTCCACCACCCTGGCGGCGATGATCGACTACATCAACACGAACCGCACCGAGCACATCATGACCATCGAGGACCCGATCGAGTTCCTGCACCGGGACAAGAAGAGCCTGGTCAATCAGCGCGAGGTGGAGGTCGACACCAAGAACTTCGCCCTGGCGCTGCGCTCCGCCCTGCGTCAGGATCCCGATGTGATCCTGGTCGGCGAGATGCGCGACTACGAGACGATCGAAACCGCCCTGACCGCCGCGGAGACCGGCCACCTGGTGCTGTCCACCCTGCACACGCTCGATGCCACCGAGACCATCAACCGCGTCATCTCGGTCTTCCCCCCGCACCAGCAGAAGCAGATCCGCCTGCAGCTGGCGGCGGTGCTCAAGGCGATCATCTCCATGCGCCTGGTCCCAAGGACGGACGGCCGGGGCCGGGTGCCGGCAGTGGAGGTGATGCGCTCCACCCCGTACATCCGGGACTGCATCGAGAACAAGGAAAAGACCAAGCTGATCCGCGCCGCCATCGCCGCAGGAACCTCGCAGTACGGCATGCAGACCTTCGACCAGTCGCTCTACAACCTGTTCAAGCAGGAACTGATCAGCTACGAGGAGGCGCTGCGGCAGGCTACCAACCCGGACGAGTTCAAGCTCAAGGTGGCCGGCATCCAGTCCAGCGCCGACAGCGCCCAGCAGGAAATGGAGCAGGCTCTGAAACACGGGACCGAACTCGATCCCCAAAACCCGGATTCGCCCTTCGAATTCACAAACAACTAGCGCCGGGGCTTAGAATCCGCCGTGTCAGGGGTTAGACTGTCGGCCGGGAGACCCTGCCGATGGCCGACCTTGCGAACACCTACGGCGAGGCGGTACGCCGCCTGGCGCGCCGCCCGCTGACCGTACGGGAACTCCGGGACAGGTTGCTGCGGTCCGGCCATGCCGCCGGGGAGGTGGAGACCGTTCTGGATCGGCTCCTGGACGAGGGCTCCCTTAACGATCGAGTTCTTGCCTCCGCACTACATGTCGGCGCGGATGGAGCGGCTGGGCCATGGTCCGGAGCGTCTCGTGCGGGACCTGGTCGGCCGGGGGGTTGATCCGGCAGTGGCGCGGGAGGCGTTGGCCGACGGCCTGGGCCAGGGTGACCTGGACCCGGAGGGTGTGCTGCGAAGAGAGATCCACCGGCGGCTCCCCGGGGACATGATCACGCCCAGGGAACACCGCCGCGTGTATAATGCGATGCTTCGCGCCGGATTCGAACCGCTGGCGATCCGCCGTGCAATGGACCGCTACCGTCAGGACTCTGATTCCAGCGAATCCGAATACCCTCAAGAGTAGGACCATGAAAGCAACAGACGTACGCAAAACTTTCCTGGAGTACTTCACGGAGCGGGGCCACAAGCTGGTGCCCAGCTCGCCGCTGGTGCTTCCCGACGATCCGACGCTGCTGTTCGCCAATGCCGGTATGAACCAGTTCAAGGATGTGTTCACCGGCCGGGAAGAGAGGGAATACGGGCGGGCGGTGTCGTCCCAGAAATGCATGCGCGTGTCCGGCAAGCACAACGATCTGGAGATAGTCGGGCGAACGCCCAGGCACCACACTTTCTTCGAAATGCTGGGAAACTTCTCCTTCGGAGATTATTTCAAGGAAGATGCTATCCGGTTCGCGTGGGAGTTGATCACTGCAGTCTACGGCCTGGACCAGGACCGTCTCTGGGTTACGGTGTTCGGCGGTTCGAGGGCGGCGGAAGCGGACGAGGAGGCGTACCGCCTCTGGCGGGATGACGCCGGGGTCCGGGAAGGCCGGATTATCCGACTGGGGGAGAAGGATAATTTCTGGCGCATGGGTGATACCGGACCGTGCGGGCCCTGTACCGAACTGCACTACGATCTGGGGAAGGATCTGACGTCGGTGGATGGAGAGTCCACCCCGGAGACGGATGAAAATCGTTTCGTGGAGATCTGGAACCTGGTGTTCATGCAGTTCGACCAGCAGGCCGACGGCCGGCTGGAGCCGTTGCCGGCCCCCAGCGTCGATACCGGCATGGGACTGGAGCGGATCTCCGCAGTGATGCAGGGAGTATCCAGCAATTACGACACCGACCTGTTCATTCCGATCCTCGCCGCTATCGCCGACCGCACCGGCCTTCGTCTCGGCGCCGATCCTGAAAAGGACATGTCGATGCGGGTCATTGCAGATCACGCCAGGGCGATGTGCTTCCTGATTGCCGACGGTGTCATGCCTGCCAACGACAACCGGGGCTACGTCCTGCGCCGTATCCTGCGCCGGGCGATTCGTCACGGCCGGAAGTTGGGCATGGAAGATCCGTTCCTGGGCGACGTCACTCCGGCGGTGCTGGAGTCGCTCGGTGAGGTATACCCCGAGATCGTAACCGCAGGCGATGCGATCCTGGAGATCGGTCGCATGGAGGAACTCCGTTTTTCAGAGACTCTGGGCACCAGCCTGCAGTTGCTGAACGATGCGTTCGCCGCAACCTCCGGGGCCGGCGTCCTCCCTGGAAAGACCTTGTTCAGGTTGTACGACACCTACGGGTTGCCGCTGGATCTTGCCCGGGACATCGCCGGGGAAAAGGGATTCGAACTCGACGAGGCCGGATTCCAGGAGGAGATGGCCCGGCAACGCACAAGGGCCCAGGCTTCTTGGAAAGGAGGCGCCAGTGGCCAGGCGCCGCCGATCTACCGGGAACTGGCCGAGGGTGGCGGGAACCGTTTCGAAGGGTATGCCCACAACACCCTCCACGAGGTGAAGATCCGGGCGATCCTGGCCGACGCCATCCCGGTGGACTTCCTGGCCGAGGGAGAACTCGGTGAGGTGGTGCTGGAATCGACACCGTTCTACGCCGAGGCCGGAGGCCAGGTCGGCGACACCGGCGCAATCACCGGCTCCACTGGTCAGGCGGAAGTCCTGGATACGGAGGCGCTGGTCCCGGGACTGAACGTCTCCCGGATCCGGGTCACCACAGGAAAGCTGCAGGTCGGCGGGACCGTGGTGGCGGAAGTGGATATGGAACGGCGGAACGCGGTCCGACGCAACCATACCGGAACCCACCTGCTCCATGCCGCTTTGCGGGAAGTAGTGGGGCCCCACGTAAAGCAGGCCGGCTCCCGAGTGGCGCCGGAAGGGCTGCGGTTCGATTTTACGCATTTCGCCGGGCTGACCCAGAGGTCCCTGGAGGATATCGAGCGCCTGGTGAACCGCAAGATCCTGGAGAACATACCGGTCATCACCGAGGAGCGAAGGATTGATGAGGCGGTTCGGATGGGAGCGTTGGCGCTGTTCGGAGAGAAGTACGGCGATACGGTGCGAGTTGTGCGTGTCGGAGACTTTTCAATGGAGCTCTGTGGTGGGACCCACTGTTCGACCTCCGCCGAGATCGGACTGATGAAGCTGACCGGTGAGCGGGGAATTGCATCGGGAACCCGCCGGATCGAAGCGGTTACCGGCAACGGATCCCTGGACCTGTTCCGGACCACGGCGGCTGTGGTGCGAAGCCTGGAAGGGATTCTGGCAGTACCGGCGGCCGATCTGGCAGGGGAATGTTCCCGGCGGTTGGAGCAGGCCAGGAGTTACCAGCGCGAATCGGACCGTCTTCGGGTCGGCTCGGTCCGGGACGAGTTGGCGGCCCGGGCCGCCGATGCTCCAAAAGTAGCGGGAATTCGAGTTCTTGCCGCCAGGGTGGACGGCATGAAACCGACCGAAATGAGAGAACTTGCCGACGAGTTGCTCCGGAAACTACATTCTGGAGTGTTGGTTCTGGGCCGAGGGGAGGAGACCAAGGGATCCATCCTGGTAGGGGTCACACGGGATCTCACCGACAGGATCCACGCCGGCGGCCTGGTCCGTTCCCTTGCAGGCATTATCGGCGGCAAGGGTGGCGGCAGGAAAGACATGGCTGAGGCTGGCGGCAAGGATGTTGCCCGCCTGGACGAGGCGTTGGCGGCGGTTCCGGCCCAGGTGACCGCCGTGCTGGAGGCTGAAAAGTGAAAAGCGGATCCTTCATTATCATCGTGCTGGGGCTTGCGGCGGTACTGGCCGATACGAGCCGGCCGGTGCAGGCGGAGGAACTGTTTTACTACGTCGATGACGGCCAGGTCGTGATCACCAATACTCCCAGCCGGGCCGATATCCGCACTGTCCCAGGGTTCAGCGGCCGGGTCATGGAGGCGATGCGGAGCGATCTGCCTGCCACCCCGTACGATCCAACCATACGGGTCCTGGCTGCCCGATACGGCCTGGAGCCGGACCTGATCAAGGCGGTAGCCTACGTGGAATCGGCGTTCAAGCCTGACGCCGTGAGCCCCAAAGGGGCGGTGGGCCTGATGCAGCTCATGCCGACAACCGCTGCGATGTACGGGATATCCGACCTCACCGATCCGGACCAGAATCTGAGAGCCGGCGCCATGCATCTTCGCGCCCTGATGGACGAGTTCCATGGAGACCTGACCATGGTGCTGGCGGCATACAATGCCGGTTCCGGTGCGGTCCGGCGGTCCGGCGGAGTTCCCGCCTACCATGAGACCCGGAACTACGTCCGCAAAGTCAGAGAGCGGCTCGGCGAGCCGGAGCCCCGGCGGGTGTCCGCCGACGCCGATGCCGGCAACAGGATCCAGGTGACCACCAACCAGGATGGTGCTGTCCTGTACACCAACTGATCCGCCCTATCGTTTCCGAATAGTCTCCAGGGCGGCGCCAAGATCGAGAATGCCGGCTCCGGTGTCAGGATCATGTCCCTCCGGCGGCAGGTCCCGGGCTGTACCGATCAGGATCGCTTCCAGTTCATCAGGGCTCAGTTCGGGATCGGCCTGGATCAGAAGGGCGGCCGCGCCCCCGACCAGTCCGGCCGCCAGTGAGGTGCCGCTCCCGGTGCCATAACTGTCGGTTCGAGGAGGATAGGCGAAGGGCAGGGCGGCGCCGGGGGCCGAGATGCTGGGGAACGGTTTCCCGCTGCAGGAGTTCGGACCACGGGAAGAGTTTTCGAAAACCTGTACACCGGATCCGCTCTGCTCCAGTCCGCCGGTGGAAAATACAGGCCCGCCGCGCGGTATGGTGCCGGCCAGGTTGGCCGGCGACTCGTCGGTACCCACCGCAGGACCGGCATTGCCTGCAGGGAAGACCACGAACATCTCCGCCGCCTTCCATGCGTTGATGAACGGCAGGTCGAAAGAAGAACAGTCTCCGTGGGAGTCGGACCAGGCGTTGATCACCACATCCGGGCGCACGGTGCGCAGAACCCAGTCCGCCGCCAGGGTCATCCGGGAACGCGAGTAAAAGTTGTTCAGGTTGCCCAGGGCCACCGCCCAGCGGGCTTCCGGAGCGACCCCGATGATCTTTCCAGCGGTATTTCCTCCCACCGCCATAGAAAGAACGGAAGTTCCGTGGCCGTGGCTGTCGTACGGCTCCGGCCGCCCCTCCACAGGATCCAGCCATCCGCGGCCGTCTTGAAGCATTCGCCCTCGCAATTGTTCGTGGTCGCCGAGCACGCCGGTGTCTATGGCGGCTACCACGATGCCCCGGCCCCGGAATCCGCGCTCCCAGGCTACAGGAGCTCCGATAGCCTCCACGCCCCAGGAGATGATTCTCTCGCCGAGGACGGCGGGCCCGCCATCGGCTCGGCCATTGTCACCGTACGCTTGATTTTCCGAGGTCCAGTCCGGCAGGATCGACGCCACGGCGGGGTGTTCAGACAACTCCAGAATCCCGGCAGCGCTCCCTTCCACGATCAGACGGTTCACAATCGATACCGGCCTGACGTAATCCAGCACACCGCGGTCCAGAAGCCGGTCCAGGTACGGCTGCATTTCCTGCTGCTGGCCTGCCGCCACCGATTCGAGGCATTCGATGACAACCCTGCGCCGGTTTCTCTTGTTCAACCCCTGTTTTCCCAAGGTCTCCACCAGGCGGGGAAGATCGACCTGCCGGGTCAGATCCACCAGGACCCTGAAAGTCTGGTTTTCCGGTGAAGATCGCAACAAAGCGCCGAACTCCTCCTGGAAAACCGGGTTTGAACCGGTCAGAACATGCAGCGGAGGCTGTTTCGGGCCTGGGCAACTGGTGAAGAGCAGCACGGCGGCCAGTACCGATCCGATTCTCCTGGCTGGAAAGTCGTGGTTTTTCATGAACAATCAAGATAACACCGATTCCCGGGACGAAACCTGCCAACGACGGCCATAGCGAGGTCCACAGCGGATCTGATGTCCGCACAATAATGTGAAGACGCAAAATATTCCTTGACCCGACCGGGCCGTCTTAATACATACTGAGACGAGCAAACGCCTTCGGTCCGCACAATGGGGGGCATATGAGCCGGGAATCTCTGGTACAGGTTGCAAAATCCCGCAACGAGGGCACTGCCATCCTGAACAGCCGGCTCGGGACCTATCTCCGCCGTTTGAGAGAAGGGTACGGTTACACCCTGCGCAAGGTGGAGGAACGGGCCGACACCCTGGGCGAATCCATTGACAACTCTCAGCTCAGCCGGTTCGAGAAGGGCAAGGCGATTCCTTCCTTCGACAAACTGAGAGCTTTGGCGAGAATTTTCAATATTCCGGTCCAGATCTTTTCCGATGTCCTGGATCTGGAAGAGTATGAGCCGTTCAAACCGTCGGAACACGACTTCGATGCATTGATAGCCACCGGCTGCGATCTGATATCACGAGGTGAGTTCGGCAGGGCGTTCGTTTATTTTGAGCGAAGCATAGAGGTTGCAGCCGAGGTTAAGCAAGGGGCCGAGCGGGACGAGGCGATAGCTGAGGCCCGCTGGCGGATGGCCATTACGCTGAAGCGACTCGGCAAACTGTCAATGGCCGAACAGGAGCTTCGGGAGATCCTGAAGGCGCGCAAGCGGCTCGTTCCCCGTACTGAAATGCGAGTCCTGCTGCAGTTGAGTTTCCTGTACCGGGAAATGGGTGACCTCAAGCTGTCCTCCATCCTGGCCAAAGAAGCTCTGATCATCGCCCGGGAGGTCCCGGATAAGCTTACTGAAGCGGCGGTGTTGAACACCATAGCGACCATCGCCGATACCGATGGCGATTTTGAAGACGCAGTGGGTGTATACCAGCAAAGCCTCAAGCTCATGAAACAGATCGGCGGAAGCCGGGAGATGGCAACGACCGTGGCGGTGAACATGGGCATATGCATGGTACATGCAGGGCAATCCGCCGCCGGGATGGATGTGTTGCATCAGGCCCTGAACGATGCACGCCGGAACAGTTATCGCAGAGTCGCTGCGATGGCCCTGACCCAACTGGGAGAGGCTTACCAGATCTTGGGTGATACCCAACAGGCGATGACCAGTTTCAGTGAATCGGATGTATTCGCCTCACGGGGAAACAACCGCGATCATGACATCCTGTTCATGAACGCGTATCGCCGCTGGGAGATCGCCCGGGACGAGGAAAACGGAACCAAGGAAAAGATCGCTTTCGGGAGGTTGCGACACTTGCGCTCCCTGTTGCAGAGGCGATTCCCGGAGGTCGATGCGTTCGACAGCTACATCGATCTCAATCGGAGGCCTTATGATATCGCGAAATAAGGCGGCCGTTCTGACGGCTGCGGTCTGTATCCTGGTAATGGCTCTGGCCGGAACGACGGTTCTGGCGGAGATCAGCGCCAAATTTGACCGCCAGGGCAACTATATTCGGATGATCTACCTCACCAACGCTTCGAACAAAAACCTGCGGATCTGGTCGGCGTTCAGAAACGGGCGAGAGAGCATCGTTCCCCTCAACCCGGAAGGCGACGCCCTGATGGACTCGTGGCCGTACTACATGGAGAACCCCTTCGAAGGCAACCGCCCGTATGTGGTCTGGAGCCGGTTCAATGGCTATGACTACGATCTCGTCTGGACCCGCCTGCTGGACGGCGAGTGGGCTCAGGTGGACTGGGTGGAGCAGGTTGCGCACCCCGGAATGGAACAGGACCCGTACATGGTCTCCCACCCGAAGAATGGTCGGCCGCACTTGGTCTGGTGGAGCGATGAAGACGGGATCGGGCGGGTGTACCTGAGCGTTTTCTTAGAGACCGGCTGGATGGAGCGATTCCTGGTTTCGGACCCTGATGTGGACAGCCGCTACCCGGTGATTGATATCCTCGAGGATGAACAGATCCGGGTGACCTACCATACGCCGGACGGAACGGTGAGCCAGATATTCACGTTCAATGTACCCGATGGTCTCAGAGACGATGCCGACCCGACGACCGATATGGGTAAAGACGATCGCGAATTCAGGCAGAAGGACACCTACTGAGATTGCCGGCGCCCATGGCCAAGCGTATGATTTCCGGGTAATCTAGGCGAGCTGCGTCTATTCGTCCCGGATCAGGCGCTATGGTGAGGTGCCGTAATGATCCATCCTCGATCCGGCTGGTACACGCCGCTGCTGTTCCATCTTCGAAGCCGGACCGTTCGGGGATTGTTGCTGATCCTTCCCATGCTGGTAACTGTCTGGCTTCTTAAACTCCTGTTCGACATTATCAATAACTACATCACACCGCTGGTGGTGGCGATGTTCCAGGCGGCCGGTTCCCCGGATCTGGACCGCTGGCAGGCCCGGATCGGCTTCCCGATCATAGGTCTGCTTTTGACCATCCTGGTGATCTACCTGTGCGGCCTGCTGGCGGGAAACATGGTCGGCAGGAGGCTGGTCCTGATGGTGGAACGGATCATCCTCCGGATTCCGGTGGTAAAAGGGATTTACGGCGCCGCCCGTCAACTGCTGGATGCGTTCAGCTTTTCCGACAAGAAGACCTTCAGCAAGGTGATCCTGGTGGAATATCCCCGGAGAGGGCTCTGGACCATCGGCTTTGTGACTACGGATGAGAAGCACACTCTGGGTAGTGGCGGCGAAAGCGCCGTGCCGGTCTTCCTGCCCACCACACCGAATCCGACATCCGGATGGCTGATATTCGTGCCGGAGGACGATCTAAGGGTTCTGGATATTCCGATGGATGAGGCGGTCAAACTGATCGTATCCGGAGGGATCGTCAATCCTGGTGACATCGGACGGCTGGTCAGCAATCCCGGCAACACTGGGGATGAACTGCTGTGAGAGACGCTTCTCGGGCGGTTGCCGGTCGGCTGGACGCTCTGCGGCTGACTTTGGCAACCGCCGAGTCGTGCACCGGTGGCCTGCTTGGCGCAACCCTCACCGCCGTTCCCGGAGCTTCCGTCTGGTACCGGGGCGGCCTGGTGGTGTACTCCAATGATCTCAAGGTCCGGCTGGCCGGAGTGGATCCCGGCATGCTGGAAACGGAAGGGGCGGTCAGTCTCGCCGTCGCGCGAGCACTGGCCCGGGGAGCCCGTACCCGGTGCGATGCCGATCTCGGCGCAGGCGTTACCGGCATTGCCGGTCCAGGCGGTGGAACCTACGACAAGCCGGTAGGTACCGTCTGCCTGGCCCTTGCGATGGAAGGGGAGATCCTCGACTGGACGGTTGTGTTCCAGGGGGACCGGGACAGGGTCCGGTCCGCCACCGTGGAGTTTGTATTGAACCGTATCCTGGAACGGCTTGACGCCGTTGCGGGGGAGGGCAAGGTGATGCCGGGGACCGGCGCCGTCGTCGAACTGGCCCTTGCCGGTGTGGTGGGATACCTGCTCGGAACCTTCCCCAGCGGCTCCCTGGTGTGCCGCTTGTTCCGCGCGCCGGACCCGTGGACCGCCGGCAGCGGCAGTATCGGGGCCACCAACGTATACCGGGTCGCCGGCGTTGTAGCCGGTCTCCTGACCCTGGTCCTGGACTTGGCCAAGGGATGGCTGGCGGTGAGTCTGGCAGGGGAGGGCGGTGCACCGCTGGCGGCTTTAGCGGTGGTCCTGGGCCACATGGCCCCACCCTGGTCCGGTTTCAGGGGAGGGAAGGGGATCGCCACCGCCGCCGGCGCATTCGCTGCGCTGGCGTTCTGGCCGCTGATACCTGCGCTGATCGTTTTTGGGCTGATCCTGGCGACGACCCGGATAGTCGCCGCAGCCTCCCTCTCGGCTGCCGTGGCGTACCCGCTTTTCGCCATCATGCTGTCAGCCGGGAGATCGGTGGCCGGAGTTGGTATCCTGATAGCGGTGATGGTGGCGGTGGGCCACCGGGAAAATCTGATCAGGATCCGGGAAGGGCGCGAAGCGAAAATCGGCCCCCCGGGGGATGGGAGGCCGAGGGGATGAGCCGGAGCCTGCAGACTGCCGCCGTGATCGGAGGCGGAGCATGGGGCACTGCCCTGGCGGCCCAACTGGCCGCCCAGGGGCAGCAGGTCCGGCTCTGGGTCTTCGAGGACGAACTGGTGGAGTGGATCCACTCCCGGGGCGAGAATCCGCTCTACCTCCCCGGCGTCAGACTGCCGGAAGCCGTTCGGGCAACCTCGGATCTGGGTGAGGCGCTGGAGGGGGCGAGCCTGGTTTTGTCAGTGGTCCCGACCCAGTTCTCGAGGAAGGTGCTGGAACAGGCACGGCCGTTGATCCCGGCCGGCTGTCCGGTGGTTCTGGCCAACAAGGGACTGGAAGAAGGCACCCTGACCTTGCCCATCGATATCGCAGCGGAGGCTCTTCGCGCGAAGGAGAATCTCGCCGTCCTGTCCGGTCCGAGCTTCGCCGGCGAAGTGTCCCGGGGCCAGCCGGCCGCATTGGTGGTGGCAGCGGAACGGGAATCCCTGGCCCGGACTATCCAGGAGCGGATCTCCTCCCCCCGGCTCAGGTTGTACACCAACACCGACCCTGTGGGGGTTCAGGTGGCCGGCGCCTTGAAAAACGTCATCGCCATCGCAGCCGGGGTGTCCGACGGCCTGAAACTCGGTCTCAATACGCGGGCGGCGGTGATCACCCGGGGGCTGACGGAGATCACAAGGCTGGGCATGGCGCTGGGCGGCAGGATGGAAACGTTCAGCGGGCTGGCCGGATTGGGCGATCTGGTGCTGACCTGTACCGGACCGTCATCCCGTAACCGGGCCGTCGGCCTGGCACTGGGCAAGGGACGGCGGCTGGCGGATATACTGGCCGGGACCCGGTCGGTGGCCGAAGGTGTCTCCACCGCGCGTTCCGCCAGAGAGCTGGCCGCCCGGTTGGGCGTCGAGGCGCCGATCGTGGAAGAGGTCTCCAGGATACTGTTCGAAGACGGCCCGACCCTGGATGCCCTGAAACGGTTGATGGCGAGGCCGCTGACGGCCGAGTCGTCCTCCCCGGGAAAAGAGGAGACGATTCACGGATGATCGATATCCATACCCATATCCTTCCCGGCCTTGATGACGGGGTGCAGACGGAGGAGGACGCCGTCGCCTTCGCACGAATGGCGGTGGAAGACGGCATTACCCGGATGGTGGCCACACCGCACTGCCGGGAGGCGACCTATGCCAACGACTTGTCCATCGTGCTTCCGAAGGTGGCTGCGCTCCGGGCCGTGCTGGAGAAACACCACATCCCCCTGGAACTGATTCCGGGCGCCGAGGTTCATATCTGTCCCGACCTGGTGGAGCGTGTAAGGGACGGCCGGGCTCCGACACTGGCCAACAACCGGAAGACACTGCTCCTGGAACTCTCCCTGACGCAGCCCCCCCCCTTGCGACTGGAAAACCTGGTTTTCGAGCTCAAGCTGGCCGGGATCCTGACGGTTTTCGCCCATCCGGAGCGGATTCAATATTTCCAGGACAGTGTTTCCCGCTACGAGGAGGTCATCCGGTTGGGCGCCTGGGGGCAAATCACCGCCGGTTCGGTGCTGGGAACCTTCGGCAGAAAGACGCAGACGTTCTCCGAAGAGCTGATCCGGAAGGGACTGATCCATGTGCTGGCGTCGGACGCCCACAACCTTCGGGGCCGTCCTCCGCAGTTGCGGGAGGCGGTTGCGGTCATAGCGAACTGGATCGGCGCGGAGGCGGCCGAGAGAATGGTGAGCAGTACTCCGGAGAGTTTCCTGGCAGGCAGGGAACCGCAGATCCCGGGATTCGAGCCGATGCCTGAGGCGGCTCGAAAACGTTCCGTATTTTCGAGACTGTTCGGAAGCCGTTGACGGCATCCTGGAGGTAATAGTGACAAATAGGACTTGGATACGTTGTACGGCCCTGCTGCTGCCGGGGCTGATGCTGTTGGCGGGGTGCGGCGGCAGCAGCGCCCGGCAGGAAGCCGACAAGACGATCCAGAGCATGGATCCGGAATCCAGGGTCCAGCTGGCCCGGTCCTACTTCAACGGAGGAAAGACCGGCGATGCGATGCGGGTCCTTGAAGAAGGCATCAAGGAGTACCCGCAGAGTGTTTCGATCTGGAACTATTTCGGTCAACTGTCCTTTCTCACCGGGAACCTGGAAGTGGCGGAGGAGGCTCTCCGGGAGGTGCTGCGGCTCAACCCGTTCATGACCGACGCCCACAACACCCTGGGCGCGGTCTACCAGGAAATGGGACGCTACAATCTGGCTGAACAGGAATACCGCCTGACCATGGAGGACCGTTCCTACGGCACGCCGGAAAAGGTCTACATGAATCTGGGTCTGTTGTTCAAGGCACAGGATCGCATGGAAGAGGCGATCTCCATGCTGCGCCGTGCGGTGGAAACCGATCCGGATTACCTGCAGGCCCATTACGAGTTGGCCGGAGCGCTGGAGAAGACCGGAAAATTCCGGGAGGCGGCGCGGGAGTATGGCGTTGCCGAAACGGCATACCGCAATTCGGGAGAGTTCCATTTCCGTTTCGGGGTGGTGCAGATGAAGTTGGGCAACAACCTGGAGGCGGCGGAGCACTTGCGCAAGGTGATCGACGTGGCGCCCGGAAGTGAGAACTCGGCCAAGGCCGACGAGCTCCTCGAGATGATCGACTGATATGGCGCTGGGCGGTATCAAGAAGCTGTTCCGTGGCCTGACCCGGACCCGTCAGACCCTGACGTCCAGCCTGAAAAGCCTCACAGGCGACCGGCCTGTGGACGAGGACACCCTGGAAGGCCTTGAAATCGATCTGCTCACCGCCGATCTGGGGCCGACTCTGACCAGGGAGATCATGGACGCCCTGCGGCACAGAGCAAAAAAAGACGGTTTGTCCACCATCGACCTGAGGTCGGCGCTCCGGGAACTGCTGCTGGCAGGTCTTCAGGGCGGCGTGCCGGACGATGTAGTGCATAAGGTCGCCGGCCGGCCGCGCGTAGTGTTCGTGGTGGGCGTCAACGGCAGCGGGAAAACCACTACCATCGGGAAGATGGCGGCCAGAGAGAAGGAGGCGGGCCGCAAGGTGATGATGGTGGCTGCCGACACATTCCGGGCCGCGGCCATTGAGCAGTTGCAGCGTTGGGCCGAACGAGCCGGAGCCGACTTCATCAGCCAGAAGGAAGGGGCTGATCCGGCTGCAGTGGTGTTCGACGGTCTGCAGGCGGCCCGGGCCCGGGGGACCGACCTGGTCCTGGTGGATACCGCCGGCCGGCTCCATACCAAGGTCAATCTCATGGCCGAACTGGAAAAGTTGACCCGGGTGGCCGGCAAGGTGATTTCCGAAGCCCCGGACGAGGTGCTCCTTGTGGTGGACGCCACCACCGGGCAGAACGGCATGAACCAGGCCAAAAGCTTCACCAAGGCGGCACGCCTGACCGGTGTGATTCTCACCAAGCTGGACGGTACCGCCAAAGGCGGGGTGACCCTGGGGATACAAAGGGAGCTGGGAGTTCCGATCCGGATGGTCGGCGTTGGCGAGGGGTTGGACGACCTGCTGGAGTTTGATGCCGAAGCGTTCGTGGACGGTCTCCTGGGAACGGGCCGGGAAGATTGATGGAGGCAGGCGCAGATGCCTGACGACCGCTACTGGATGGAACAGGCTCTCGCACTGGCCGCCCTGGGTGCAGGCACCACGCGGCCGAACCCGATGGTCGGTTCGCTGGTGGTGAAGGATGGTGTTGCAGTAGGGTACGGTTACCACCGCAGGCCGGGAGGCGACCACGCCGAGGTGGAGGCGCTCCGGGCCGCAGGCGGGCGGGCGCAAGGCGCCACCCTGTACGTCAACCTGGAACCTTGCATCCATCACGGGCGAACGCCGCCGTGCACCGATGCGATTCTGAACGCAGGCATCGGCCGCGTGGTGACCGCACTGCAAGATCCGCACCCGGCAGTGGCCGGGCGGGGAATCGCCGCCCTCCGTGAAGCAGGCGTGGATGTTTCCGTCGGGTTATTGAAAGAGGAAGCGGAGAGGCTGAACGGCCCGTTTCTCCATCTCCACAGCACATGTCGTCCGCTGGTGACCCTGAAGGCTGCTGTCAGTCTGGACGGCAGGATAACCGGGCAGGCCGGGAATGCACGGTGGATAACCGGTCCAGAGGCCAGAACCTTCGCACACCGCCTGCGCTGGACCCACGATGCGATTCTCGTAGGAGCCGGTACGGTCCGTCAGGATGATCCCCGCCTGACAGTCCGCCTTGAGGGCCTGGAATCCCACGGGGTGAAGGGGCCGCTGCGGGTGGTCCTCTCGGCGTCCCTGGACCTCGAGCCGGGGCTGCAACTGTTTCAAGACGCAGGCTCCAGGGTTCCCCCGGTCCGGTTGTACACAGCGTCCGGAAACCGGTGCGGCCGGCTGCCGGGTGCGGAGATCGTAGCCGTTCCCGAGGATCAGGACGGTGGACTGGATCTCGTGGCAGTGCTGAACGATCTTGGCCGGAACGGCATCCGATCGGTTCTGGTGGAGGGCGGCGCCGGGACGTTCGCAGGATTCCTGCGAAGGGGTCTGGCGGACCGCTGCGCGTTCTTCCGGGCTCCGGTAGTGCTGGGTGATGAAGGCGGAACCCCGCTGGTCGCACTGCCGGCCAGTCCGACTCCGAAAGACGGCTGGTGGATTGATACATGGCGGGAACTGCCCCTGGGCCGGGACCTCCTTGCCCTGGGGATACCGGCGAGGTAGAGAGCATGTTCACAGGATTGATCGAGAACATAGGAACCGTTCGGGAGAAACGTCCCGGCAGCGGTGTGACCCGGATTGCGGTGGAATCGGACCTCCCGCTGGAAAGCATGGCCGACGGTGACAGCGTGGCCGTCAACGGGGTCTGCCTGACCGTCGTGAAACGCTCCGGCCGCAGGTTTCATGCCGACGTCATCCAGGAAACCCTGAATCTGACCACACTGGGCAGCGTGCGCATCGGGGGCAAGGTCAACCTGGAACGGGCGCTGGCCCTCCGTGACCGGCTGGGCGGTCACCTTGTGCAGGGCCATGTGGACGGAACCGGCGTGGTGCGTGAACTGATCCGCAAGGGCAATGACTACCGCTTGAGAACCGCCCTGCCAAGGGATCTCAGCCGGTATGTGGCCCTAAAAGGGTCCATCGCCGTGGACGGGGTTTCCCTGACCGTTTCCGCAGTGGAAAACGACTGGTTTGAGGTCGCCCTGATCCCGGAAACGAGGAAAAATACCGGACTAGGTCGGTTGCGCCGGGGTGATGCCGTCAACCTGGAAGTCGATCTCATGGCCCGCTACCTTGCGAGGCTTCTTCAAAGCACGGATAATCCCGGTTAGCCTTCAGGACGGACACCCTTGTGATCGGAGCAGTCCATGAGCAATGAAAACGGGAACGACCGGTGCGGGTTCGCATCGGTTCTGGAAGTGATCGAGGACCTGCGCGAAGGCAAAATGGTCATCCTGCTGGACGACGAAGACCGGGAGAACGAGGGTGATCTGGTCTGCGCGGCCGAGTTCGTTACGCCGGAGATCGTCAACTTCATGGCCACGCAACGGGCGTGGGCTGATCTGCATGCCGATGACCGCCGAGCGGCTCGAGGAGCTGGAGATCCCGCTGATGGTGGAGGACCAACACCGCCCGCCGCGGGACGGCCTTCTGCGTCTCCATCGAGGCCCGCAGCGACGTGACCACCGGGATCTCGGCGGCGGACCGGGCCACCACGATCCGCATCGCGGCGGACCCGGAAGGACGAGGCCGTCGGACCTGGCCCGGCCGGGGCACGTCTTCCCCCTGCTGGCGCGACTCCGGGCGGCGTGCTCAAACGGGCGGGCCATACCGAGGCCTCGGTGGACCTGTGCCGGCTGGCCGGGATGACGCCGATGGCGGTGATCTGCGAGATCATGAACGAAGACGGCACCATGGCGCGGCTACACCGATCTCCAGCGCGTGGCCGAGGAACATCGACTTCAAAATGCTTCCCATCGCCGAGTTGATCCGCTACCGCATGCGAACCGAGCGGCTGGTCAGCGGGTGGCCTCCCCCGACCTGCCCACAGCGCCACGGCAAGTGGAAGATCCATGCCTTCGAATTCGAGCTTGAGAACCAGACCCACGTGGCCCTGGTCATGGGCGAGCCGGGCCCGGACGATCCGGTCCTGGTCCGCGTGCACTCCGAGTGCCTCACCGGCGACGTGTTCGGCTCCACCCGGTGCGATTGCGGCCCGCAGCTGGAGAAGGCGATGGAGATGATCGCCGGGAAGGGACCGGGATCATCCTCTACCTGCGCCAGGAAGGTCGGGGCATCGGCCTGGCCAACAAGCTGCGCGCCTACGCGCTCCAGGACGACGATAACCAGGACACGGTGGAAGCCAACCTCTCCCTGGGATTCCAGGCCGACCACCGCGACTACGGCGTCGGCGCCCAGATCCTCCATGACCTGGGGATCAGGCGGCTGAGGCTGCTGACCAACAACATGGGAAAGTATGTCGCCCTCAAGGGGTACGGCCTGGAGATCGTCGAGCGGGTTCCCCTGGAATCTGACCGTCCGATGAAAACCGGGACTACCTGCAGACGAAGAAGATCAAGATGGGGCATATGCTGAAATCGGTCTGATTCGGCCTTTCCCGAGGATGCTGTGCTTGAAGGACTGTCAGATCGCCTTTCCGGAGTCGTCAGGAATCTGACCGGCAAGGCACGTGTCAGCGAATCGGCGCTGGAAGAGAGCCTGCGGGAGATCCGCATGGCGCTGCTGGAGGCCGATGTCCACGTCGGCGTGGTCAAGGCGCTGATCACGGCGGTGCGGGAGAAAGCCCTCGGCGAGGAGGTGCTCAAAAGCCTCACCCCCGGGCAGCAGGTTGTCAAGATCGTCCGGGACGAGCTGGAGAACCTCCTGGGCGCCGGCGAGGACCGGCGTCTCGATTTTGCCTCCAAACCGCCGACGGTGATCATGATGGTCGGCCTGCAGGGATCGGGCAAGACTACCACTGCGGCGAAGCTCGGCCTTGCTCTCAAGAAGAGCGGCCGTTACCCCTACCTGGTGCCGGCGGACGTCTACCGCCCGGCCGCTATCGAGCAGCTGCTCCGGGTCGGGACCGCTGCCGGGCTGAATGTTCATAACCACGACGGCAGCGCCGACCCGCTGCAGATATGCCGTGCGGGAGTTCTGGAGGCCAGGCGCAAGGGGTTCGACACCGTTATCCTGGACACCGCCGGCCGGCTGCACATCGACGAAACGCTGATGGCTGAGCTGGGGGAGTTGAAGGAGCAGTTGAACCCGCGGGAGATCCTGTTCGTCGCCGATTCCATGACCGGACAGGACGCGGTTCGCTCCGCCGGGGAGTTTCACGGAGCGCTGGGCGTTTCCGGGGTAATCCTCACGAAGATGGACGGCGATGCCCGGGGTGGAGCGGCCCTCTCCATCCGCCATGTAACCGGCGTCCCGATCAAGTACCTCGGCATCGGTGAGAAAGCATCGGACCTGGAAGAATTTCATCCCGACCGCCTGGTGAGTCGGATTCTCGGTATGGGCGATGTGCTGACGCTCATCGAGAAAGCCGAGGAACATATCGACCAGGTCGAGGCTGTGGCCCTGGAGAAAAAGCTTCGGAAGAACCAGTTCAGCCTGGAGGATTTCCGGAGCCAGATCCGCATGGTCCGGAAAATGGGGCCGCTGTCCGGCCTGGCTTCGATGCTGCCCGGGATGGGCCAGGTCAAGGAGGCCGATCTCGATTCCGACGCCCTTGTGCGGGTATCCGCCATCCTGGATTCCATGACCCCCCGGGAACGCCGGCAGCCCCAGATTCTCAACGGCAGCAGAAAAAAGAGGATTGCCCGGGGATCAGGCCGGTCCGTTCCGGAAGTCAACCGGCTATTGAAGCAGTTCGCCCAGATGAAACGGATGATGAAACAGGCCGGGAACATGAAAAAGGGGCGCAAAGGCGGCGCGAAACTACCTTTTTTCGGTAAATAGGTTATAGTGTCGTGCTTTGTGCGCCGGTGTGCGCGCTGGAGGATACAGACGTGTTGAAGATTCGCCTTCGGAGAATGGGATCCAAGCAGGACACCTGCTACCGGGTCGTAGTCTCCGATTCCAGGAAGACTCCGGGAAGCCGGTTCGTGGATTCCATAGGAACCTACGATCCCAGGACTTCACCCGGGACCATCAGAATTGACGTAGAGAAGGCCGAGGCCTGGATCAGCAAGGGCGCAGCGCCATCCGGAACGGTGAAAACGCTGCTGGCCAAACTCGCTAAAACCACCGCCTGATCCGGACTCGTGATCCAGGAGCCGAAATGAAAGAACTTCTCGAACTGATCGCCCGGTCTCTCGTGGATAGTCCGGACGATGTCCAGGTGATCGAGGTGGAAGGGGAGCAGACGACTGTTCTGGAACTGCGTGTGGCCCCGGATGATCTAGGCAAGGTTATCGGTAAACAGGGCCGGACTGCCCGCTCGATTCGGACGATCCTGGCCTCTTCCGGCATGAAGTTGAAGAAGCGGATTGTATTCGAAATTATCGAATAGTCGGGAATCCGCCCCGCTGTGCATCGGGCGGGTGAGGGGACACCGGGGAAGCACCGGCGAGATGACGATAGTTGTCGCATCAGGCCGGCCGGAACGATGGCGGGGGTTGAGCAGGGTTCTGTTGAACACCGGTCCCGGCGCTGAACTGGAGATTTATGAAGTGGAAGGGTCTCGGGCCTACAAGGACCGATTGATCCTGAAACTGAGTGGAGTGGACGACCCGGGACAGGCCGCAGGCTTTAAGGGCAGATCGGTCTGGGTGGCAGGTTGCGAGGCGCCGGTCCTTCCGGAAGGAGAATATTACCTGGAGCGCCTGGTTGGAATGACCGTGAACGAAGACGGGAAACCGCTGGGGAAGGTTGTGGATATCCTGGAATCGAGTGGGACTCACGTCCTGGTCGTGGAAACGGAAACCGGAGGGGAGTTGATGATCCCCCTGGTTCGAGAGATGGTCAAGGAGGTTGATGAAGCAGAATCGAGCATCCGCGTGATCCTGCCGAACGGCTTGAAGGAACTGGGTGAGGATCTTTTGCGATGATCACCTTCGATGTCATCACGCTGTTTCCGGGGATGTTCACCGGTCCTATGGAGGATGGCATGCTGGCCCGGGCGAGACGGTCCGGTCTGGTTTCCATCCGGCTTCACGATCTGCGCCGCTGGGGCATCGGGAGGCACAGGCAGGTTGACGACACGCCTTTCGGCGGCGGTGGCGGGATGGTTCTGAGGCCGGAGCCGTTTTTCGAGGCGGTGGAATCGGTCCGGCGCCGGTTCCCGGAGAAGAACGATCAGGTGGTGATGATGTGCCCGCAGGGCAGGAAGCTCGATTACGAAGTTGTAACCGGTTTGAGCAGATCAAAGCGGACCATTCTCCTGTGCGGACGGTATGAGGGTATCGATGAGCGGGTCCGTGAGCGGTTGGTTGACAGTGAGGTGAGTATCGGCGACTTCGTTCTGACCGGAGGCGAGTTGCCGGCGATGGTAGTCATCGATGCGGTATCGCGGTTCATTCCCGGTGTCCTGGGGCAGGAAACCGCAGCGGAAATGGACTCGTTTTCTGGAGAAGGACTGGAATTTCCGAATTACACACGACCGAGATCCTACCGGGGGATGGAAGTGCCCGAGGTTCTGTTTTCCGGGGATCATACCGCCATCGAAAGATGGCGGGACCACCGGGCCCGGGAGGCGACCCAGGCGAAACGGCCGGATCTCCTGTCAGGAAATCGCCAGGAAGGTCACCCCGTCCAGGGGTGGAAGAGGTTGAAAGATGGGTTTTATAGAGACAATTGAATCCGAAGGGCTGAAACAGGACGTCCCCACCTTCCGGTCCGGAGACCGGGTCAGGGTCCATGTACGGGTGGTAGAGGGAGAAAAGTCCAGAATTCAGGTATTTGAGGGCAATGTCATCGGTCGCCGGGGGGCCGAGGGTCTCCGGGCCACATTTACTGTAAGAAAATCTTCCGGTGGCATTGGTGTCGAGCGGATTTTCCCACTACATTCACCTGTGGTGGAAAAAATTGAGGTCGTCCGGCTCGGGCGAGTCCGGCGCGCAAAACTGTACTACCTGCGGAAGCTCCGCGGGAAGAAGGCGCGCATCCGCGAGCGTCGGGTCCGGTAGATCTCACAACTGCGGGGACCTGTGTTTCCCCGGACGGATACCGGATGGCATCGGATCGGGATCAAGCGCTCAAAGCTGCGGAAAAGTTGATCAAGGCCGGCAAGAAGAATGTCGCCCTTGCTCAATTTCGGAAAATATCCACTACCTATCCTGATGATCTTGCGCTTCACAACCGGATAGGAGACATGCTCTGTCTCGGCGGCCTCGGGCCCGAGGCTGTGCCGTACTACGAAAAGGTGGCTTTCGCCTACCGCGATTCCGGCTTCATGCCGAAAGCGGTGGCGATGTTCAAGAAGATTCTCCGCCAGCAACCGGACAGTTTCGAAACCATGGTGGAATTGGGCAATCTCTACATCAATCAGAGGTTGCCTGGAGAGGCGAGAAACTACCTACTCCATGCCGCCGACCAGTACATTCGGACCTCCGGGTTTCAGCGGGCAGGGGAGATCTACCGCACGCTTATCGAAGCTGAACCGGATGAGTCCAGCCATCGCATTCGTCTGGCCGAGACCCTGGCCGCCAGCGGTCAGAAGGAAGAGGCGGCAAGCGAAATGCTGGCAACCGCCGAAACGGTTAAGTCCCCGGAGATGGCGGAAACTCGACTCAAGATGCTCCGCCGGGCCATGGAAATCTCTCCGGATGCACCGGAACCGGCTCTTGCCGTCGCCCGTTGTCTTGCGGGAACGGGTCAGGCTGATGAGGCGATGCAGATTCTGGACGAGAGAATCAACGCGGAAGAGGCGCCCGGGCCGTTCATCCAGGCCAAGTTAAAGCTGATTCTTGCAAGCGACGAACCGGAGGCCGCCCTGGACCTGTTCAACGCCAGAGGGCAGGACGCGCTGGACGGAAATGATTTCGCCCGGGTTCTCGACGCCTTCCGCAAGGGATCGGGCGCCGACCTGTTCTGGGAGCGGATCGACCCCTGGCTTGCCGGGAACGGCTCCGCACGCGCGGTGGCGGCACTGGAGGCAGCTGCGGAACTGGAAAAGCCAGGTTACGTTCCGGCGCTGACCCGGCTGGCGCGGCATATCGACGGCAACGGTGACGCCGAGCGGACCGCCGTGGTTCTGGAACGGCTGATCAACACACTGCATGTGAATAAGAAGCCCCAGGAGGCGTCAGTTTTCGAAGAGCGGCTCCGTGAGTTAAGGCCGGATTCCCCCGCACTGAGACGACCTGATCCGGCGGCAGAACCGGAATCTCCGTCTGTGGAACGGCCTGTTGCCGAGACGGTCCCGCAAGAGTCGGAAGATGCAGACAAGCGCTTCGCTTTCCAGGAACTCGAGGCCCCGGCCGTCCCTCTGAACAAGACCGACGAGGAATTCGCCTCCGGACGGTTGACCCAGGCGGAGATCCTGGAGAAGTACGGTCTGGAAGACAAGGCGCTGGATCAGGTCCGTGAGGTGGTGGAACGGTTCCCCGGCCATGTAACCGGCCAAAAACGCTTAATCGAACTGTTGAAGCCGGGCCAGGACAAGACGCTCCTTCGGGATGCCTGGATCGGCCTGGCTTTTGCCGAACGGGCCTCCGGGAACATGGACGAGGCCAGGAACGCCGCTACGCTGGCCGCAGCCACCGGTCCGCTCGAGGACGTTACCCGCCAGGCCCTCGAGGCGTTTCACCTGATTGGCGACCTTCCGGAAACCAGGGCGGCCGAACCGGAGCCCGAGCCGGCAGCACCAGAGCCGATACCCGAGCCGACACCCGAGCCGACACCCGAGCCCGTAGAACCAGAGCCGGCACCCGAGCCGGCACCCGAGACGGTGGATGCATCGGCTGCGCCAGCGCCGGATGGCGAAGATGACGACGTGGACGTCATGTTCGAGGAGGAGCCGGCGCCGGACATCGTCACCGGCCGGAACGAGGAAGAAGGGAACGATCTCGCCTCCCTGGCCGCCGCCCTTGAAGGGGAACTGTTTTTAGATGATGACGAGCCTCTGGTGCCTGAGGCGCCGAGAGAGCAGTCTCTTGACGAAGTCTTCGCCGCCTTCCAGGCGCAGGTCGAAGAACAGGTTGATGCGGATGATTTCCAGACGCACTACGATCTGGGTATCGCCTACCGTGAGATGGGGCTTCTGGATGAGGCCATTGCCGAGTTCAAGCGGACCGTCCGGCCCGGCGCGTTCCACCGCGAATCGTGCATCATGATCGCCAGTTGCCACCGGGACGCCGGACGAGTTCCCGACGCGGCCGAATGGTATCGCAAGGCGCTGGAGATCCCCAATGACGACGAGGAAGCGCAAAGCGGCCTCCGTTACGACCTGGCGGAAGTTCTGGCTGAAATCGGCGAGATGCAGGAGGCTCTGGGCCTTTACCGCACCGTTATGGAGGTGGACCCGTCGTTCAGGGACATTTCCGAACGGATCTCGCAACTGGAAAATCACCTCGGCAACTAGTTCGCCAATCCTGTCTTCCTTTCACAAACTTCCCTAGGTAGAATACGCGCTATACGGTGAAGGAGGGTGCCATGGCGCGACCGCTGGTCCTCGTGGTGGACAATGACACGGCGGTAAGGATTTCCCTGGAGCGGATCATCCAGACAATCGGTGGAGAGTATCGTGGTGCGGCCGATCCCGAAAGCGCCCACAGAATTCTCGAGACTGAACCGGTGCAGGTTGTTCTGGTGGATACAGGTCTGAAACCGAACGCCCTGGGCAGGTTTTTGACATGTTTGGGGAAGCAGTGTCCCGGGGCTGTGGCGGTGGGCCTGGGCCTGGGCCTGGGGGATAAAGGCGCAGGCGATCTGCTGCAAGCAGGGCTGTTCGACCTGGCGCCCGGGCCTGGGGAACCAGGACACATGATTCTGGTGCTGGAGCGCGCCCTGGACCAGGTCCGCATCCAGAACGCATACAGGCGGCTTCGGAGCGGGGTCCGCGGACGCAGCGGATTCCAGCATATGGTCGGTCGAAGTGCCTTCATGGAAAACCTGAGGGGCAACCTGGAGCGGTTCGCCGCCGGCGACGGTTCAGTGATGTTTTACGGACCGGCAGGCACCGGCAGGGAACTGGCCGCCCGATACATGCACTCGATTTCGGAAAGACGGGGAAAGCCGTTCCACATCCTGGACTGCAGCTTCTTTCCCGCCGAAGCGTTGGGCGCGGAGCTGTTCGGCCGGGCAGGGAGTGAAGGCCTGCTGGCGGCGGCTGCGGATGGATCGGTTCTCCTGGAAGAGGTTGGCCGACTCCCTGTTCCGATCCAGAACCGGCTGGAGGAAGCCCTGGCCGCCGGAGCGATCCGATGCAGGGTTCTGGCCTCCAGTTCGTCGGACCTGCCACTGGCCGTCCGTGACGGCGCCTTCCAGGAGACGCTCCTGGATCGCCTGGCCCGGGCTAGCGTCATCCTGGAACCGCTCAGCCGGCGCATGGAAGATATCCCGGTGCTGGCCAACCATTTTCTCGACACCATCTGCCAGATCAACGAAATTCCCGCCATCAGCCTTTCCGCTGAGGTTTTGGAGGTGCTTGGAGGCTACCACTGGCCGGGCAATATCCGGGAATTGAGAAACGCCATGGAGCAGGCGGCGATCCTGGCGTCCGGTACCGTGGAGCCTGAAGATCTGCCGGCGCGCATCCGGGAGCATGTCCAGTCCGGCGACCTGGTGGTGGAGGCCACCCCCCTGGAGCCGTTCAGGGAAGAGAAGAAAAAGATCGTAGATGCTTTTGAGGAGAAGTACCTTTCCGATCTTCTGTTGCGGAAACGTGGCAACGTGACCGCCGCTGCGGAGCAGGCGGGCATGCTGAGGTCAGCTCTGCAGCGTCTTCTCCGCAAGCACAGAATCCGTTCCTCCGAATACAGGGGCATAAGGGCCGGGCGGGAAACAGCCGAATCGGTGAGGAAGCTACCGGTGGACTAGGATTACCCGGGCACGGCGGCCGTCGTTCCCGACCCATTCCGACGGGTCCACTCGACGCTGGATCCTGGCGGGCAGTTCACCGGCGTCCCCGCCCGGGATCCGACGGATCGGCAGGACCACCCTTTCGGCGCCGTTGGCGACGGTCAAGGTTCTGCCGTCGGTGGACAAGCGGTACGAGAGGTCGCCCTCGAGCATGGCGTCCAGTTCCACCGACGGGATCTCCAGTTCGCCGGCCTCGTTGAATTCATAACGCTGCAGGGAGTAAGGCAATTGCCGGAGTCGATGGGCAGCCCGTGAGCAGTAACCGGTCGGTTCAGTGCCGGCGGCAAAAACCTCGGAGAACACCGGGTTGCAGCCTGCCGCCGGGTTGGCTCGCAACCCTGTGTTGCGGTCTACCGCCACCACGGTGATGCCGGCCGGTCGCGAGAAGTCCACCGCCTCTCGCTCCTGCGGCACCCCTTCCATAAAGTGTTTCCAGATCGGAAGCGCGGCGAGGGCTCCCGTCTCGCGGGAGCCCAGGGATTGTTTGGTATCGAAGCCGACCCAGACGCCCACCGCCAGGTCCGGCCCGTAACCGATGAACCATGCGTCGGTATTGCCGTCGGTGGTTCCGGTCTTGCCGGCCAGGGGGCGCTGGATATTGGAGGCTCTGCGCCCGGTGCCGTCGGTAATCACACCTATCAAGACAGCGGTTCATCAGGAACGCGGTCTGGGGAGTGACCGCATCCCGGACAGCAGGCTCCACCCGGGTCAGGACAGCTCCCGAACGGTCCCGCACATCCACCACCAGGTGAGGCTCCACACGGACCCCTTCGTTGGCGAAGGTTCCGTAGGCGCTGGTCAGTTCCAGGAGGCTGATCTCGAAAGCTCCAAGGCCGAGGGAGGGGTATGGGCGCAGGTCGGCGGAGATCCCCAACCGCTTGGCAATGTCGATGACGTTGTTGTAGCCGATCTGGTCCAGAAGCTTGACGGTGGCGATATTGACCGATTTCTCCAGGGCGGTGCGGATGGTCAGGGTCCCGTAGTAGTCGTTGGAGAAGTTCTCCGGCTGGTACGGCTCCACGGTCCGGGGGTCCAGAAACACGGTCGGCTCGTCCAGCATGCGTATCGGCCAGGGTCCAGCCGTTGGCCAGCGCTGCGGCGAACACGAACGGCTTGAACGCCGAGCCGGTCTGGCGCAGGGCCTGGGTCGCCCGGTTCCACTCGCTGCGGTCGAAATCGAAGCCGCCGAAGAGCGCCAGAACCTCCCCGCTGGCCGGGTTCAGGGCAACTAGGGCGGCTTCCACTTCCGGTTCCTGCTCCAGGCTGAGTTCGGCTGTGCCGTCGTCCTTCGTTTCCATTACCCGGACCCGAACCAGGTCGCCGACGCTGAGGATCTTTGACGGGTTCTTGTTGCGGGTCCAGGCGATCTGGGCCTCTTCCAGGAGGCCTGCGTAGTCACCGATTCGGACCTCGGCTCGTTTGGCATCCACCGCCGTCACTACCCCGTCCAGGACCTCCCCCTCCAGGATACCGTCGGCCCAGGAGGGTGGGGACCATATGGCGGGATCCTCGCCCTCCGGGATGCGGCCGGCCGCACCCCGCCAGCCCTGGCGCTTATCCAGTTCCCGGAGGCCGTGGTCCATGGCGCGGTCCGCCAGCGCCTGGAGCTCCAGATCCAGCGTGGTCCGGACTTCCAGACCTTCCTTGTAGACGCTGGTGTCGCCGTACCGCGATTTCAGCCAGCGGCGAACCTCCTCTATGAAATAGCGAGCCGGTTTTTCACGGGTGCGGCCGGTGGCCAGCACTAGCGGCTCATCCCCGATGCGGTGGGCGGTATCCTGATCCAGGAAGCCGACCTGCACCATCCTGTTCAGCACGTGGGCCCTTCTTCGCAGCGCCCGCTCCGGGTGGCGGTACGGGGTCAGGCTCTCCGGCCTCTGAATCACACCGACCAGCAGCGCCGATTCTGCCGGAGTGAGATCAGGAGCCGTTTTCCCAAAATAATGCCGCGCCGCAGCTTCCAGGCCGTAGCGGCCATGGCCCATGTAGACCTGATTGCAATAGAATTGGAGGATCTCTTCCTTGGTGTAGTCGCGCTCCACCTCGATGGCCAGGAGCATTTCCTCGAGCTTGCGCTGAATCGTCTTCTGGCGCCGGTTGGTCAGGGACCGGACTAACTGCATGGTGATGGTGCTGAACCCTTCCTCAAGGCGCATTTGCCGCAGGTCGCTGAACGCCGCCCGGAACATGCCTCGCATCCCGACCCCGGTATGGTTGTAGAACCCGGCGTCCTCCGTTGCGATCAGTCCTTCCAGGAATGAGCGTGGGATATCCTGGTAGTCCACCATGATGCGGCGTTGCTCGGCGAATGTGTCAACCATTGCGCCGTCATGGGCGTAGACCCGGGTCATGAGGGGCGGGTTGTAATTCTCCAGGATCCGGACGTCCGGCAGATCCAGTCGCATGAAATAGCCCAGGGAGCCGCCTGCGACCGCAGCAACCAGAACCAGGCAGGCCAGCACCAGCCAGGGTCGCTTCATAGCCTTCCTGAAGGCGGACAACTTCACCTCTTCCATGATCCAAGGATAACCGTTCACCCTCCCCACCGCATCTATTACAATCCGTGCATTATGAAAGCGTTCAGGATCGATTCGGACTACTGTCCCGCCGGCGACCAACCCCAGGCGATCGAGACCCTCACGCAGGGGATCCTGAACGGCGTCAGGGACCAGGTCCTGTTGGGGGTAACCGGTTCGGGCAAGACGTTCACCATCGCCAACGTGATCGCAGCCGTCAACCGCCCGACCCTGGTCCTGGCCCACAACAAGACCCTGGCTGCCCAGCTGTACCTGGAATTCCGCCGTCTGTTCCCCGACAACGCCGTGGAATACTTCGTCTCCTACTATGACTATTACCAGCCGGAGGCGTACGTCCCGAGTTCCGATACCTACATCGAGAAAGAATCGGCGATCAACGAGGAGATCGATCGCATGAGGCACTCGGCCACCCGCTCTCTCTTCGAGCGTCGGGATGTCCTGATTGTCGCCAGCGTTTCATGCATCTATGGCCTGGGATCCCCGGAGGCCTACCACGGTATGATGCTGCTTCTTACGCGCGGAGCCGAACTGGACCGGGATCGGATGCTGCGGAAACTGGTGGAGATCCAGTACACCCGGACGCCTGCCGATCTCCGCCGGGGCACGTTCCGGGTCCGGGGGGATACGGTGGAGATCTGGCCTGCCTACGACGACCACGCGATCCGCCTCGAATTCTGGGGTGAGGAACTGGAATCCATTGCCAGGATCGATCCGGTCCGGGGAGTGGTGCTGGAACAGCTGGAACGGCACCCGGTCTACCCCAACACCCATTTCGTCATGCCCCGCAATACCCGGATCCGCGCCATGGAAACGATCCGGGAGGAACTGGACGAACGGCTCGGAGAACTGGACCGGGCCGGCAAGCTGCTGGAGTCCCGCCGGCTGCGCCAGCGCACCCTGTTCGACCTGGAGATGCTCCAGGAGGTCGGGTACTGCAACGGTATCGAGAACTATTCCCGGCACATGACCGGGAGGATGCGGGGGGAATCTCCTCCGACACTGATCGACTATTTCCCCGACGACACGCTTCTTATCGTGGACGAGAGCCACGTCGCCGTTCCCCAGGTCCGGGCGATGTACAAGGGCGACCGGTCCCGGAAGCAGACCCTGGTGGAGCATGGCTTCCGGCTGCCCTCCGCCCTGGACAATCGCCCCCTGACCTTCGAGGAGTTCGACGCCCGCCGCGGCCAGGCGATCTATGTCTCCGCTACGCCGGCCGGTTATGAACTCGGCCTCGCCGATGGCGAGGTGGTGGACCAGGTGGTCCGCCCCACCGGGCTCCTGGACCCGGAACCGGACGTCCGGCCGGTGGACGGCCAGGTGGACGACCTGCTCGGGGAGATCCGGGCCGCGGTCCGGCGCAATGAACGGGTCCTGGTCACCACCCTGACCAAGCAGATGGCGGAAGATCTCACCGATTACTACCGGGAGGTGGGGGTCAAGGTGGAGTACCTTCACGCCGATGTGGTTACTCTGGAACGGATCCGGATCCTGCGGGATCTGCGGGCGGGCAATTTCGACGTGCTGATCGGCGTCAATCTGCTCCGTGAAGGCCTGGACCTTCCGGAAGTTTCCCTGGTGGCGGTGCTGGATGCCGACAAGGAAGGTTTCCTGCGTTCGGAGACCTCCCTGATCCAGACCATCGGCCGGGCGGCCCGGCATGTCGCCGGGAAGGCGATCCTGTACGCCGATACGGTCACAGGATCGATGCGCCGGGCCATAGACGAGACCCTGCGGCGCAGGAAGCTCCAGGAGATGTATAACCGTGAACACGGAATCACACCGGAATCGGTCAGCCGTGCCCTGGATGAACTGATGGGAACCCCCCTGGCCGCCGATTACTCTACCGTTCCGATGGAAGAAGAAGAGGAGGAAGCGATCTTCGAGGACCTCAACGCCCTGGAGACGGAAATCGCAGGTCTCGAGACAGCCATGCGGAAGGCGGCAGACGAACTGGATTTCGAAACGGCGGCCAGGCACAGGGACCGCATCGGCCGGCTCCGGGCAAAGGCGGTACTGGCATGACCGGCGGAGTGCGGACCCTGGACCTCGATCTTTCAGGAATCCGGGTTAGGCTGGAAGGCCCGGGAGACGGCGTCCTGGACCGTTTCCGGTCCGCCTGGGAGATATGGCTCGGCTCCCCGGTGAGCAGTCCGGACCTGGTGCTGGAATACCGCGTGTCCGGAGATCCGCCGCCGGATCAGACGGTTCTCCGGAAGGTGCTGCATCTGGAAGAGAGCAAGGACCGCATCTCCATCACCACCGGGGAGGGGCGGGTCGACCTTGATCGCAAGGGCAGGGCGCAGGCGGTGGTGCGCCGGGGAGGGGACAATTTCCGGTTCTACGCCCTGGCGAATCTGCTCCTGGCCTCCCTGGCCAGGATCCTGCCGGACTGCGGGGCGGTGGTGGTTCACGGCGCCGGCATCCTCATGAAAGGTGGAGCCGTGGCACTGGTCGGACCGGAGGGCGCCGGCAAGACCACCTGGAGCCGTATCGCCAGTGAGGCGGGCGCCGCCGTCCTGTCCGACGATCTGCTGTTTCTCCAAATAGAAGGGGAACAGGTTCTGGCTCTTGGCTCCCCGTACCGTGCTGATCGCGCCGCCCCTGTCGGTCCCGGGAAGTGGCCGCTGGGGATTTTATTGGCGGCCGAGCATGCGGTTTTGCCGGAGATCCTGCCTTGCAGCCGCCTGCGGTTCCTGGCCCTGCTGTCGGCCAACCTGCCGTTTTCCGCCGACGGGATTGGGAGCGATCCCCGGCTGGACCGGATTCTGGATGCGATCCTGGACAAGGTCCCGTTCCGCACCCTGGCGTTCGCGCCGGATCCCTCGTTCATGCCGGTGATCGGGGAGGCGCTGGCCCGCAGGCCCGGTCGGTGACCGGCCCGCTACAGGACAAGCTGAGCCGGCTGCCGGCCCGCCCCGGAGTTTACATCTACCGCGACAGGGACGGTGCGGTGCTGTACGTCGGCAAGGCGAAGTCACTCCGTAACAGGGTGCGATCGTACTTCCAGCCGGGCGCCCGCCATCCCCCCAGGACAGCACGGCTGGTCCGGGAGATATTCGACCTGGAAGTGCTGATCGTGGATACGGAACGAGAAGCGTTGATCCTGGAGGCGAACCTGATCAAGAAGAACCGGCCCCGGTTCAATGTCATTCTGCGGGACGACAAGCAGTTCCCCTGGCTGAAGCTCTCCGCTGGAGACACCTACCCGAGGGTCTCACTGGTTCGACGCGTCAGGCTGGATTCCAGCGTTTATTTCGGTCCCTTTACGCCGGCCTCCATCGCGCACCGTTCGCTGAAGCTCATTCCGAAGATCTTCCGGGTCGCCACCTGCAAGGAGGTCTTCGACGGCAAGCGCCGTCCGTGCCTGTATTACCACCTGGACCAGTGTCTGGCGCCCTGCGCCGGCAAGACCGATCCTGTGGAGTACGGCGCAGCGGTGAGGGACGCCAGGCTGTTCCTGGAAGGGCGTCACCATGACCTGAAAGAGGTCCTTAAAGAGCGCATGAACCGGTGCAGCGAGGGCATGGAGTATGAACGCGCCGCCCGGTATCGGGACACCATAAGGACCCTGGACCAACTGGGGGTCCGGCAGCACATGTCCTCCGTCGGGCTGGAGAAGCAGGATTACCTCGCCTGGCACCGTGAGGGCGGCCAGGTCGCGCTGCAGCTGTTTCAGATGCGGGAGGGGAAGATGGAAGGCCGCCGTGAATTCGCCTTCGACGAGGTCGACGGCGAGGACGGCCGGTTCCTGGCCGCGGTGCTGGCCCAGTATTACCTGGAGGCGGAACCCCCTCCGGAGATCTACGTCATGGCGCGGCCCGACGGGCCGGAACTCCTGGAGGACTGGCTGGGGGATCGGAGGGGCGGACCGGTGCGGCTCAAGGTTCCGCTCCGGGGCGTCAAGAAACGGTTCATGGAACTGGTTACGAAGAACGCCCGCCTGGCGTTTGAGAACCGGTTCCGGAGCGGACATGACCGCGAGGCGGAGATCCTGGAAGCGCTGGCTGATGTTCTGGGCATGGACCTGCCGCCGTACCGCATCGAGTGCTTCGACATCTCCAATATCCAGGGGACCGATTCCGTCGCTTCCATGGTGGTCTGGGAGGGGGGCAAGCCGTCCCGGAAGGATTACCGCTCCTACAACATCCGGAGCGTTACGGGAGCGAACGATTTTGCCTCCATGGCGGAAGCGGTCACCCGGCGGTACCGCCGCCTTCTCCAGGAGAACAGGCGGTTGCCGGACCTTGTAATCATCGACGGCGGTCCGGGGCAGTTGGGGGCGGCGGTGCGGGCGGCAACGGAAGTCGGGTTGCCGATGATGAAAATCATCTCCCTGGCGAAACGGGACGAGGAGATATTCTTAGGCTCGGGACAACCGCCGATCCGTCTGGAGAACTCGTCCCCGGTCCTTCAGCTTGTCCAGCGGATTCGTGACGAAGCCCACCGCTTCGCCATCACCCGCCACCGGGCCAGGCGCAAAAAGCGGACCCTTCGCTCCGGGCTCACCGACATCCCCGGTGTCGGTCCGGTAACGGCGAGGAAGCTACTGCAGGTTTTCGGTTCCCTGCGGGATGTGAAGGCGGCTGGCCTGGATGAGCTCAGGGGAGTGGTCGGCCGGAAGATGGCAGAGAGAATCAGGGAGCACTACCGGGAGTGATCCTCCTGATTCGAACGATGGCGGCCCTCCGGCCGTCCTCCACGGTGTGGGGCGTGGCGAACTCCCACACGGTTTCACCCTCCGGAGTGATCTCGATCGCTCTGCCGTTGTCGCTGTCGGCGATGAGGGTATTGCCGTTGGGGAGGCGCTGGACGGAGCCTTTGGAGAGGGTGAAAAACCGGTTCCGGTCAGGATCGCCATATTCCCAGACGATTTTCCCGCTGGTGGGGTCCAGTTCCAGCACCCGGGACCACCCCCGGGCCAGGCCGTTGTCGAACACCAGGATGTTGCCGTCTGCCAGCCACCCCGCGTCGTGAGGGCCGGACAGAACCCCTTTCCCCCAGGACCAGACAACCTCCCGGCGGTCCAGGTCCATAATTGCGATCCGATCCTGGTGACGAAAAGAGAGCAGCAGACGGCGGCCGTCCTCGCTCAGCATCAGGGAGTTGGAATGGAACAGGTCGATCCACGGCATGCCGGCCATGCGGTTCGGTCTCACCTCCTGGAAACGGAAGACGTCCGGACGGGCTCCGAAACCGTCCAGGAGCGAGAACTCCTCCAGAACAACCCCTTGCCGATCCAGCACCGCGACCTGGTCGTCCCGGGTATCAATCTCGGGGTCGATGGCAGGAATTCGTTTCCGGCTGTAGGTCAACACCATGAAGCGGTCGCCCGCCAGCGGCAGGATGTCGTGGTGGGCCTGGAGAGGTCGCTTCCAGATCAGGCTGCCCTCGGCATCGAACCTGGCGACATACCTGGCGTTGTCCGGAATCCAGGATACCTCCACCGGGTCGACGCCGATCACCGCCAGGCCGCCGTCCGGAAGCAGAGAGGCCCGTTCCCATCGTCCGCCGCCGTCCATGCTCCAACTGCGGATCACCGCACCGTCCATGTCCAGCACATCGGCCCGCGCCAGCATCTGGACGGTGACCAGGTTCCATCCCGGCCAACTCCTGTCACGGTTGTGGATCAGGACTCCCACCGGATCGCCGGCGCTGTCCTTAACCGACCCTGCGTAGGGCAGGCTTCGCAGCGCGTCCAGGTCCGGTTCCACAGGAGTCGGTTCATGGCCGCAGCCGCAGCCCGGGAGGCAGGCCATGACGGCACAGCTGATCAGGATCGCGGACCTGAGGGTCATTGGACGTAGCCCAGGGAACGAAGCTGTTCAAGTTCCCCGTTATCCGGCTCCCAGGTCGGGCCGTTGCGGCTGAGTGAAACATCAGCGGGGAGCAGTTCTCCGAGCAGTTTCAGCAGGTCCGGCCGGAGGGTGGAGAGCTCATGCTTTTCCAGGGGGTCGTCGGGGGTGAACAGCCGCATCTTCCCGGTGTCACGGTGCAGGATCAGGGTGCCGTCATCGGTCCGTACCGAAACGAGGTTGCCCGACCACAGGGATCCTGCGGCGATGCTGCGGTCGGCTCCTCCGGAACCGAGGACCTGGCCGGGCAGATCCAGGGGGACCGTAAAACCGAGGTGATCCAGAACGGTAGGCACGATATCCAATTGACGTACCCGTTCGGTTCGCCGTTCTCCCGGTTCCTGGCCGGGCTTCCTTACGATCAACGGCACTCGCAGCAGTTCGCGGTAATGGCTGTGCCCGTGTTCGAACCCGCCGTGGTCCCAGAACTCCTCGCCGTGGTCGCCCATGATCACTACCAGAGAATTGTCCCAGCGGCCCAGGGATTCCAGCCCGGCTCGCAGTCGCCCGAACTCCTGGTCCAGAAACCTCAGCTCGCCGTCGTACCGGGCGACCAGAGCCTGGCGCTGCTCCTCCGTCATCGGGATGGAACGGTTCCGGAGTTCCATGACCTGACGGGCACTACCGAACCCGCGGGGAATCGCCGGAACGTTCTCATCCAGATACATGCTGTCGAAGGGGGCCGGCGGATCGTAGGTCAGGTGGGCGTCGAAATAGTGCACCAGCAGGAAGAACGGCCGGTCCGCCACCTGGCCGGCCCAGTGCAGGGCTGCGTCGGTAGTGGCGGCGGCATTGCGATGGCCGCGGTTTGAGGCGTCGCTGGTCCGGAAGTCGTAGGATTCGAATCCCCGGTCCAGGCCGGAAGCCGGGTTGCAGAACACGACGTTCATGACCGCCCCAGTCTGGAACCGGCGGCTCCGGAGTCGTTCCGCCAGAGTCGTCACACCCGGTTGCAGCGGGTAGAGGGTCCCGTCCTCCATACCTGCGCCGTGAACCGCAGGAGGCTGGCCGGTCAGAATCGTGGCGATGGCCGGCAACGTCCAGGGTGACTGGGCCCAGGCGTTCTCGTACCAGGCGCCCTCGCCGGCCAGGCGGTCCAGATTCGGGGTGGTGTCTCGCCGGTAGCCGTCAATGCCGAAATGATCGGCCCGGGCGGTGTCCACCACCACCACCACCACACCAGGTAGCGGGCCGGGCGCGGGCGGGCCGCATGCGGCGGGCAGGACCGCCAGCAGCAGGAAAAAACCCTTGAAAATTGATGAATCTGTCCAATACTGCACTTTGACGGTTTCTCCTCGCGATCCAAAAGGGCGGGCCGTTCGGGAGTGTAACACCAGGCTGGACCCAGGTTCCCGCCAGCCTCTATATTCAACATGATATGTCACCTGTTTCATCCATGAGGCGGCTGGTGATCGTGGCGCTGATCCTGGCCGGCCTCGCTCTCATCGCCGTGGGGGGCTTGCTGTGGCAGGTGCACCGTGTCGTCCACCCGCGGCGGAATGTGGAGATGGTGGGGGAGACGATAACAACCCTGGTGCGGTACGAGGAAGTCAGGTTCGAATCCTCCGATGGAATCATGCTTGCCGGGTGGTTTTTTCCCAACCGACCCTCTGCGCCGGCGGTTGTGCTGTGTCACGACGCCGGAGAGGGCAAAGCAGGGCGGATGAACATGGCCGGCCTGTTGCAGAAGGCAGGGTTCCAGGTTCTCGCTTTCGATTTCCGCGGGCATGGCAAAAGTGCAGGGCAGGGGACCAGTCTCGGGATCGCCGAGGCCAGGGACATTCTGGGGGCCGTTCGTTTCCTTGCGGAGGGAGACGATCAGGACCGGGCGCCGGTGAAGGAGTTCGGGCTCTACGGCATCGGCATGGGAGCACACGCAGCCATCCTCGCTGCCCGGGAAGAGATCCGGATAAGGGTACTGGTGCTGGACGGACCTTACCCGGACGCAGGCTGGAGGTTGCGCCGGGAACTGTTCGGTGGCTGGAGGTTTGGCGCGCGCTGGCTGGGCTGGCCGGGCGAAACCGTATTCAACCTTTTGCGCCGGACCAGGATCAAACGGCACCGGGCGGCCGACGTCCTGCCGTCGCTCACCGGAAGGGAGATCCTGCTGATCGCACCGGCCGGCGATCATGAACTGGCGGAGCAGGTCCGCATGCTCTATGAAACCATTCCCGAGCAGCGCAACGCCGACGGCAACCTGGTGATACTGCCGTCCGCCACAGGCGGCGCGCTGTTCGGAGAGAACATGAAACTGTACCGGCAACGGGCGGTTGACTTCTTCACCAACCGTCTGAAACCGGAGTAGCCCGGCCGGACGGCAGAACGCCAGGTTCTGCTCTATGATGGAAACTCCATGAGTCGGGAAAGCAACAATGAGCTTGGTGCGTACCTGGAAGCGGGCAGGGCGGCGCTGGACGATGAACTGGACCGGCTGATACCGCCCCTGGGCACCTACCCTCCCGTGATTCACGAGGCGATGCGGTACACCCTCCTGTTGCCGGGGAAGAGGCTTCGCGGGAATCTTGTCATGGCCGCCTGCGAACTGCTCCGCGGCAAAAGGGACAGTGCGCTGCCGTTCGCATGCGCGGTGGAGATGGTGCATACCTCGTCGCTGATCCTGGACGACCTGCCGTCCCAGGACAACGCCACCCTTCGAAGGGGCGGGAAGGTCCTTCACAAGGTAGTTGGGGAGGCCAACGCAACCCTGGCTGCAGTCGCCCTGCTCACCCGGGCGTTCGGGGTGATCCAGGGCCACCGCTCCTTGAAGGACAGAATCCGGAACGAGGCCGGCGAAGTGTTGTCCCGGGCGATTGGCACTGCAGGGCTGATCGGGGGACAAGTGGTGGATCTTGAGTCCACCGGGCGGGAACTGGACCTGGACGGGTTGGAGTACATCCACAGTCATAAGACCGGGGCTCTGTTCATCGCGGCGGCGGAACTGGGTGTTCTGGCCGCCGGAGGGAGGGCGCGGGACCGTGAGGCGCTGGCCATGTATGCCAAGAACCTCGGACTCGCTTTCCAGATCACCGATGACCTGCTGGACTATTCCGGCGATCCTGACCTGACCGGCAAGGATGCCGGGCTGGACCGCGACAAGACCACCTTCGTAAACCTGTGCGGGATCGACGGAGCGCGGAAACTGGTGGACGATCTCATCGATGCATCCTGCGGTTATCTGCTGCCGTTCGGAAAGCGTTCCGCCCTGCTCCACGCCCTGGCGGAACATGTCCGACGCAGGGATCGTTGAATCATGGAACGCTATGATGCGGTCCGGAACCGTCTCCTGGAACGGGGTTACCTCCAGCACGGCATGGAACGGTTCTTCCTGAAGGAGATGGTTTCTTCCGGCTCGCCCCTCCTGGCTGTGTTGCGGACGGCGCTGAAGGCGGCGATACTCGGCGCACCGCTCCTGGGCGGCATCGTTGCGGTGGCAACCGTAGCCGTCAATCGACCGCTCCTGACGCCGGCCGACGGCCCGGTCATCTGGCTCTGGCTCTCGCTCCTTGCGGCGCCGTTCCTGTTCATCCTGGATCTGTCCGCTGCCGGGATCGTGGCGCTTCTGGCCGGCCGGCGGGGCGCCCGGGCCGGTGACGGTTTCCGGGGCGGTGTCCTGGTCGGGCTCCCGCTTCTCGGATATCTGGTCCTGCTGTGGTGGTTTCGGGCCCCGGGGTTGGGGCTGACTGCCGACATCCTGTTCGCCGTCTCAGCTCTGGCGGTGGCCGCCGCCGTCGGCTGGTTCGCCCGCATGGTTTCCATCGCCGGGGTGATCGGCCGCACCGGTGATGTGCCGGTGCGCGGCCGAGCCGGTTTCGCCATCCTGGCCCTGGTTCTTCTGCCGCTGGCTGCGGTGCTGTTCTTCCTGCCACAGGCAGGCGATGGGACCACCGGCCTGCCGGCATCCGATTTTGAGGTAAGCGATCCGGGCTACCCGCTGGTGTTCATCGGTGTGGACGGTCTGGACGGCTCCCTGGTGCAGGCGCTGTCCGGCAGTGGCGCGCTGGACCGGATTCTGACCACCATGGCGGAAGGAGCCGTTTTCCCCACCCACAGGGAACCGGGCCGGCAACCTCCGGAGATCTGGACGACGCTGCTCACCGGCATCCCGCCTCAGGATCACAGGGTGGCCGCCGTGGATGAAGAGACCTTGCCTGGTGTCGCAACGCCGATCCGGAAAGGACCGGCTGCTCTTCCCCTGGCTGCCGCCCTCGGTTTTCTCCTCCCGACGCGAACCATGCCGGTTACCGGCGTGCATCGGTCGGTCCGGACCCTGTGGGAGATCGCCGGGTTGAAGCAGGCGTCGGCAGGGGTCGGATGGTGGGCTTCCTGGCCGGCCCAGGACAACCCGGCCGGAGGGTACGTGGTGACCGACCGGGTGCTGCCGAAGCTGCTGGCCGGAGTCGCAGGCGACAGGGATACCGCACCGGCTGCGTTGTACGGAAGGTTGAGGGAGGATTTTGACCGAGGCCGGAACGATCGTGAGGAAGGGTTCCGGCGCTGGTTCGCCGACCTGGAGGTAGATGCCGATGTGGCCAGAATGCTTCGGGAGTCGTACCTGATCGACCGGTTTGCCCTCGAGGCTATGAGAACACTGCAGGAGGACCGGGACGTGCGCTCCGGCTACGTTTACCTGCCGGGACTGGATATTCTGAGAACCCGCCTCCTCCCGGGGACAGAAGAGGCGCTGCAGCGCTATGTTTCCTGGCTGGATCAGGAAATCGGGTCCGGTCTTCTGCCGGCGAGGGAGGCGGTTCTGGTTCTTGTGGCCGACCCGGGGCGTTCGGCAACCGGTTTGGAGGAAGGATTTGTGCTGGTGCGGGGTCCGGGCATACCGGGAGGCTGTGTCGGGCCGGTCCTGGATCTGTTGCAGGTGGCGCCGCTGGTCCTCGGCCTGCTGGGCTACCCGTTGTCGGAAGAACTCACCGGCGAACCTCCGTCCGCATGCCTTGCCGTTGCGGACCGGGAAGCTCCACCTAGCATCCGATCTTACGGGCGGAGGAGCCCCCCCACCTCCCGAATCAGTTCCGACTTCGACCCGGAACTGGTGGAGCGGTTGCGGTCTCTCGGTTACATTCGGTAATGGGAGCGGTTCCTTCCACCTTGGGTTCCTTGAATTGTTTCGATCTTGGGCGTACACTCCCACGTCAACTGGCAATCAAAATAATTGATCTATCGCCTAAAAAGTAGTTCACATTAATCAGGAGCTTACACAATGTCCCGCTCTAGCGATTATCCGAAGAGGCACCCCGATTCCTCCTTCCGCCCCATAGGGGACGAGGGTGGACTGGTGGTTCTGCCCGGCAAGGCAGAGGTCAAGGTTCTGAACCCGGCGGCGATCATGATTTTCGGTCTCCTGGACGGAACGCACTCCCTGGAGCAGATCGTGGAGCGGGTCACCGGCGAATTCGAAGTTACCAGGGAGGCCGCCGCGACAGATCTGAATCTGTTTCTGGACGAACTGGCTACTCACGGCATGCTGGCGGGAGCGGCGCCGGAACAGTAGAGAATTATGAGCGAACCGGGACAGGACAAGACGGCGTATCGCAGGATAGTGGAGGCGGCCTTCGCCCAGTCGGTGCCGTTGTCCGCCCAGTTCGAAATCACCTACCGTTGCAATCACCTCTGTACGTTCTGCTACAACTCGCCCACGGGACAACGTGAACTGCAAACCGGACAGATTCTCGAGATTATAAAAAAAATATCCGATTTCGGGGTTCTTTATCTGACGCTGACCGGCGGAGAGCCGCTGTGCCACCGCGACTTCTACACGATCGCCGGAGAGGTGCGTCGCCTCGGCATGGCGCTCAGGATCTATACCAACGGGTACCTGATGTCCGACCCGAAGGTGATCGAGAAGATCATCGCCCTCACGCCGGCGGAGGTGGAAATATCCATCCATGGCGCCAGGCCGGAGAGCCACGAGGCGATGACGAAAATCAAAGGTTCCTTTGAGAAGACGGTGAAGGCGATCGAACTGCTTTCCGAAGCCGGCCAGAAGCTTATGCTGAAATGCCCGGTTACCCGCCTGAACCAGGACGAACTGTTCGAGGTCAAGGAGATCGGAGAGCGGGCCAACACGTTCGCGATATTCGATACCGTCATAACGCCGAAGGACGACGGTGATCAGGGCCCGTTGTCCCTGCGGCCCACCGACGAGTTCCTGGAGCGCTACTGGGCAGAGGATTTCATCAAGCTCCACAACGGCAGGCTGCCGCCTCGGGCGGATCACTGCGCCCCGGAGGGCACCGAGTCGGTCTGCGGAGCGGGCAGGACCGGTTTTACCGTCGACCCGTACGGCAATATGTACCCCTGTGTTGCGCTCCGAAGAAAAATTGGAAATCTTCTGGAAATCGACACAATCGAGGAAATCTGGAAGCATTCACCGGTGCTGAACCAGGTCCGGGGCTTGGGGGTCGAGGCCCGCGACAAGCTCAATAAACGTGAGAATGGCAGGTATTTTACGTTCTGCATGGGTGTGGCGGAGACCCAGCTCGGCGATCCGCTGGCGGTCTACCCCCAGGCCGAAACCAACGCCCGGGCAGTGCAACGGGCCTATAAATTATTAAAAATTGAAGACGAAACGGGCAAAAAATATGCTTGAAATGCCTTAAAGTGCACCGTATAACTACCGGGCGTCGAGAGCCAAATCTCATGACGTCCTGATTTTTGTGCAATATATTTGGTTGACCCGTAACAGGGGGAGGCAAATCGGATGAAGAAGACTTATGAACGTCCCGCGATCGTCCACACAGAGAAGCTCGAAGCCCGTGCGGTTGTCTGCGCGAAAGCGGATGACGCTGGCTGCAGCGGAGGCCCGTTCCAGAGCTGATTCGACCTTCTTCGGGAATCCCTGTTCGGCAACAGGTTCTCGACGCGTGAGAATGCAACAACGGCGGATTTTAGGGTCCGCCGTTGTTTTGTATTTGCTTATGCTTGTGGCGCTGACCCCGCTCTTCGGAGGAACCGAGGCTGAATCCGGTTTCACACTCCGTCTGAGTCCGCCCGAAATCAGTCTCACCGCTCACCCGGACGGCAGCCGATCGATAGTTATGCCCGGCTACCCGGTGCGGCAGGTGCGACCAGGGGCTCCACAGATCCCCACCCGTATGGTTCGTGTAGCCATCCCGGCCGGCGTGGATCCGATCCTTGTGGTTCGGCCCGGCACCAGGCGGCTCATGGCAGGGGTGCTGCCCCGGTCGGTGCCGTTCCTGGAACATTCCGTGGCAACCGACGGGCAGGTACTTGGTCGGAAACAGATGCGGCCGAACCGGTCGATCTACCACGGCGCCCGGCCGTTCCCCGAACAGGTCGCCTGGCTGGGCGAGTACGGCATCCTCCGCAATCAGCGTTACGTGGAACTGTTCCTGGCCCCGGTGCGGTTCGATCCGGCCATGGGCGGTCTGGAAATCTATCCCGACCTTGAGGTCGAACTCCTGTTCGACTCGTCGGCCGGGCCGGTCAGCTTCGATACGGTGTTCGAGGACCTTTACCGCAATGCGTTCGTGAACTATTCCCAGGGGTTGACCTTCCGTCTCGATTCGGAAGATGTCGCCGTGGCACCTGTTGCCGCGATCTCGACCCTCGATGCGTTGATTGGATCGCGTTACCGCATCCTGGTTCGGGACTACGGTCTGATCCTGCTGGACCATACGCTGATGTCCGGTACCGGTCTTATCGCACAGCCGCTGTCCACATGGTCGGTAATCAGCCAGGGCGTGCAGGTGCCGATCCACATTTACGATGAGAACGGTAACGATCTGATGGACAGCGGAGACTGGGTCCATTTCTACGCCCAACCGCTGGACGAGGATCCCAAAACCCGCCTGAACCAGGACTACGCCGATCCGGCGGTGGATCTGTTCGAGGCCGCCGATTTCACCGATGAGAACACCTACTTCGTCGGAGTGGAAAGCGGGCCGGTGAGCCGCATGGCCACCCGGGACGGCGCGCCGACCTTCACCCACACCCCTCCCGCCGATTTCCAGGACACCGCCCGCAAGGAACTGGACCAAGCCTGGCGCCCCCTGGGAGGGGCCGATCCCTGGTACTGGTACCCGACGCTCAATAGCGCCGATATCATCAGCAGCCGGACGGTCTCGGAAGAAATCCCTCTTCCCGGACTGGCCGGGCCGCTTAACCCGGTCACCGTCCGGGTAAACGTCCGGGGCGTTTCCGAAAACCTGGACCTCTCTCCCGATCACAACACCCGGGTGACTCTGAAGAACAGCGTGCCCGACACCCTTGCCGTAGACGACGTCACCTTTGACGGTCGCATTCTCAACCTGCATGAGTTCACCTGGACCTGGCCCGGGAGCGGATCGGGCGCGACCAACCCGTTGACCGTGGAAACGGAGATCCTGCAGATCGCCTCCGGGGATCACACGGTGATCCGGGACTGGATCGAGGTCGATTACAGTCGATCTTTCGAGGCTGAGAACGACAGGCTGGAGTTCAGCTGGCCCGATGAAGACGCCGAGTTCGAGATCGCGGGGTTCAGCCTGCCCCCTGAGGCGGTTTACGAACTCACCGCACGGGTCGGTTCCTCGAAGATTTTCGATACGGTACGGATCACCGATGTGGCGGTGACCGGTTCCACCGGGGCGTGGACCGTACGTTTCCGGGTGGACAACGATCCGGAGGTTCCCGACGGTGAACCGAGGCGGTTCATAGCCATCGGCGGGGCCGGCGTCAGCATCCCGTCCGGCGCCGATTTCACGGCGGATACCGAGTCCGACCTCAGGAACAACGCCAACCAGGCCGACCTCATCGTCATTACCCACCCGGACGTGGCCGGAACCGGATCCCAGTTGCAGAGCCTGCTGGACTTCCGCCTGGCGGAACAGGGCATCAGTTCCAGGATCGCCTGGATAGAGGACGTCAACGACGAGTTCAACACCGGACTGCCCGGGCCGGACTCCATCCGCAACTTCCTGGCCTATGTCATGTCCACCGCTCCCGGAGAAGGCTGGGCCGATCCGAAGCCGCAGTACGTCCTCCTGCTGGGAGACGGTTCCTACGACTACAAGGGCGGTGTCTCTTCCAAAAGTTTCGTGCCGACCCAGATCATGTTCAAGGATGACCCGTCCCTGGGGTATTACACCTCCGACAGCATGCTGGCGGCGGTAGTGGGGGACGACCATCTGGCCGATCTGGTGGTGGGGCGGATCAGCGCCGGCGATATCCCCACCGCCAACGTGATCATCGACAAGATCCTGGCCTACGGGCAGTCGCCGCCCCTGGGGAACTGGCGCAACCACGCGCTGTTCATGTCCGACCAGGGCCACGGCAACGACGAACTCGAAGCCCTCGCTTTCGAGGCGATTAACGACCAGGGCCTGAGCTTCATCAATATCCCGCCGTACACCAGCTTAAACCTGCGGTACTGGTCCGATTTCGGGAACGGCACCCAGCCGGCGGCCATGAACCAGGCGATCAAGGACGCCGTGAACGGAACGGACGGTTTCAGTGACGGCGCCGTGGTGGCGCAGTTCACCGGTCACGGTAACTTCGTGGTGTGGTCCGACGATGCGTTCTTCGATGAACGCTACCCGGCCTCCCTGGACACCGATGACCTGGTGAACGGCTACCGCTTGCCCTGGTTGATCAACCACAGTTGTCTCACCGGCGGGTTCCACACCCTGCTGGAGAACTCCATGGGCGAGGACTGGATGAAGCGTTCCGGCGGCGGGGCGATGGCGGTTTACGCACCGTCCGGCCTCGGGTTCAGGTACATCGGGGAGGTGGTCACAGACAGGATGTTCGGCGACCTGTTCGGCCCAACCAAGCAGCGCCAGGTCGGATTGACGGTGATGAACGTCCAGGTTGATCTGTGCGGCCAGGGATCTATTGAGGCCTGTCAGCACTATATCCTGCTGGGCGATCCCACCACACGGCTGGTCCTGCCGGATATCGACCGGCCCACCACACTGACCGCCAGCGCCGGTCATGAACAGGTCGACCTGTCCTGGGTCGCGAGCAACACATCCGGTGTGACCTACGATGTCTACCGTACCGAGAACCTGTTGAACGGGTACACGAAGGTAGTCGATTCCCATCCCGAAACGTTTTATACCGACATCGACCTGACCAATACCAGGACCTACTACTACTACGTACTTGCCAAAGACGCCGAAGGGTTCGAGAGCCGCTGGTCGAACTTCAACAGTGACTGCGACCTGTCCGGTCCCGACTGCGTTGCGGCCACGCCGCTGAACCCGGACCCGCCGACGCCGCCCACCGGCGTCACCGTGGTGGATCCGGAAACCGGCGGGAGGCTGGACGTCTCCTGGAGCCCGAACCTGGAAGGTGATATCCAGTCCTATGAAGTCCATTACGGCACCGAACCGGGGGTCTACACCGAGGTGCGGGGCGCAGGGAACAGCACGTCCGCCGTTCTCTCCGATCTGATCAACGGGGAGACCTATTTCATTGCGGTGACGGCATCGAATACCTCCGGCCTGGTCTCCGGTCTTTCAGCCGAGGCCAGCGGGATCCCCAATTTCATTCCGGGTCTGCGGCCGCCGGCGTTCATCGACGACCTGGTCCTGGAAAAACAGGGGGCCGACCTCAGGATCACCTGGACAGCAGTTACCACCGACATCTACGGCAAAGATGAAACGGTATCGCACTACGAGGTCTACCGGGACCTGACCCCCGATTTCATCCCTTCACCCTTCAATCTGGTGGGGACGGAGATTTCTCCCGAGTTCATCGATTCGGGAGCGATGCAGTTCGGCGAGCCGGACTATCACTACCTCGTTCGGGCGGTGGACGCTGAGGGGAACAGCGGTGGTCTGGGACACCAGTTGCCTAAGGGGATCTCCAGTCTGACTCTCGCAAAGTCGTTGACCGTTCCGGAGAACCTGGTGCTCGACTGGACAGCGGTCACCTTGACCTTCGACGGCGACCCGACGGTAGTCGATCATTACGACATCTACGGTTCCGACACGCCGTTTACCCGCCAGGACGTGGAAGACAGCCTGGTGCCGCTGCTCCGGGCGGTTACCGGCAGCACGGAGGAACTGATCCCGGCGGACCAGCGCCTGTTCTACTCGGTAATCGCTGTAGACCGGCTGGGGCAGCCAAGCCCGTTCTGATCATCCCTCCCCGTGGTAACCTGCCGCCGCAATGAACGTTGAGGACCATGATGAGGATCTGGTTCGCCGCGCCCGGAACGGTGAGGTTCGCGCCTTCGAAGCGCTCCTCCATCGGCATCAGGGCAGGGTGCTGCGGATGCTTTCCGCCCTGGGGATCCCGGCCACCGACCGGGACGACGTCGCCCAGGAAATCTTCATCCGGGTGTTCCGCCACCTCCCGAGGTTTCGGAAAGGGAAGGCGTTCACCGCCTGGCTATACCGCATCACGGTGAACACTGTCCACACTTATCGCGGCTCCCGGGCCTTGTCCCGGGAGCGGGAGCAGCCGCTGGCAACCGGAACCGTTCATCCGCCGGACCACCGCCCCGGCCCGGAGAGCACCGCGGAAGGGGGAGAACTCGCCCGAAGGCTGGAGCAGGCCCTCGGCCGGCTGACGGAACGGGAACGATCTGTTTTCGTCCTCCGGGAATTGGAGGGCCTGGACACCGCCGCCATCGCCTCCGCCCTGGGGATCACCCGGATCACCGTCCGCCGCCACTTGGGCCGCGCCAAGGCCCGGATCCGAAAAATTCTCGATTTCCCTTGATCGTTCGGCTCCGGGGACCAGTCTTTACTTGTGTAAGATGAAATCCGACTGGCAGGGAGTCGATTATGTCAGGACTAAAAAACGCCGTATCTGCCTGGAAAACCCACCGGCCGGCAGAGTCCGAGTTGAGCTCCGCCGCCCGGAACCGGGTGCTGCGCTCGGCCATGGCCGGCCCTGATGCCCGGGATATGCCCCGTATTGCAAGCCTTTTCCCTCCGTATCGCCGCCTGGCCCTGGCTGCGTTCCTGCCGGTAGGCCTGCTGGCGGTGATCCTGGCTCTCACCCTGGGTGGTAGCCCGGACCCGGTGAGTATTACCGTGGAAAAAGTGGGGGATCAGGTGGTTTTCAACATCGCCAACGGCGGCAGGGTCCACTCCATCTCCAAGTCCAATACACCCCATACCTTCGATCCCGGGAAGTCGGTTCGGGTCCAGGACGGCTCGTACCAGGATTCTCTGATCGGGAACGGGGAATTGGTTTTCTACAGAATTGACTGATTATTAATGTTTAAAGGAGTTTTCAATTTCTGTCACACGCCTGGAGAAAACTTGTCCGGAGGCTATTCTTTCCTTGACGTACCGGCCTTTGCAGGTACATTTACGCCGAATCCGGTAATTTCAGCCGGATTTCGTTGTGCGGGAAGAAGGGCGGAACCGGCAGGTTCATCTCTTGACTGTGTGACGCTGAACTCGGAGGAGAACGGATGAACAAGAAAGTATTTATTCTAGGATTGGTGGCTCTGCTCGCGATCAGCGGGATCATCGCCTCCAACATGGGGTTCAAACTGAACTACCGGATGAATGCGGTTACGCCAGCCGTCTCGCTGTCCGGCACCAACACGCTGGGGCTGCCGTACAACAGGCAGTTCGGAATCGACACGGCGCTTGCCTTGATTAACGATCTGGGTGGTACGGTCAACGTGTCCAGTGTGGCCAACTTCGTCGAAGCAACAGACGGCTTCGATGTATACACAGGGATTAAGGGATCGCCGAGCCCGGACTTCCCGCTGGGTGGTGGCGCGGCGGTCTTCGTCAAGATGGCCGTTGGTGTTGACTACATTATAGTCGGGTCCCACCAGCCGAGCATGGGGATCAGCATGGACGCTCCCAGCGTCGGTGTTTCGGCTTCCGGAACCAACTTCTACGCCCCGCCGTACCACACCAGCGTCGGAACCGCCCTTGGGCTGATCGGCGACCTGGGTGGTACAGTCAACGTGGCCAGCGTATCCAACTTCGTAGAAGCAACCGACGGCTTCGACGTGTACACCGGCATCAAGGGAAGTCCGAGCCCGGATTTCCCGCTGGTTCCCGGAAAAGGCTATTTCGTTAAAATGATTAATACAGTAAATTACGTCCCGTCGCATTATTGATTTAGGGGAGGAACTCTACCGATGAAAATGAAACACATTATTCCGACAATCATGGTCCTCGCCCTTGTCGTGGCGATGGCCCCCAGCGCCCAGGCGATCTGCAGCCCGCCGAAGACCTTCCTAAGCTGGTCCGCCGCAGGGTACACATACGTCTACGGGCACAATCCCAGCGCGCCGACCTTCGGCAGCTTCTGGCAGCCTGGCGGCCGGCTAGATCACAACGAGGGGACCTACGACGTTTCCAACTGGCTGCGTTTTTACTCCGCCTCATATAGCTACTTCGCCGGAAACCTGGGAGATGGTGGTGTGGTCGGATGCCCTGGTGGTGAATTGATCATCGCTGTGACCCAGGACAACGAAGATGGCACCGCGTCCTTCCTCATTAACAGAGAGACGGAAGATCCTGGAGCACCCACCGCATTCTGGCCGGCGACCAGCACTTTCACGCCGATGCCGGCGCCGAGAGCGACAGCATCCAGCCGTGCCGGCGAAACCGTCATCATGGATGTCTCAGTGGCCGACTTTGCGGAAGGCTTCTTCAGCCGCACGGGGCACCTTGCTGAGGGATCGATTACCGGTATCAGCCTGTACACCTTCCACGGCGCGGCCGATCCGGGCCGGGACGCCGCGAACTGGACCTTCCACTCCACAATTCCGTACACCGGCGCCGATAGCACCGCGGCCGGCCTTATTATCGGTTGCGTTGACGACGGCATGGACACCTATGTCGCCGCCGCCATCAACCTGACCGGTGAGCTGGATACCCTGCACGTCGGTCCCTCCATCGTCGTCGAGTGCGATGGCACCCTGGCAGATCCGGACGACAAATTCGACATGATCCGGACCCGCAACAAGAAACTGGCGCCGTCGTCCGTCAGACGATAAAGACCAGAACAATCTGAAAACATCCGGGCCGCGTGGCAACACGCGGTCCGTTTTTTTGTGCGCCGGGCATATCGTTCGGCTGCGCTTGCAAGCGTCGCGCTCAATCAATAGAATCAAATTCTTGACCGGTATTTTTTGCGAAGTTACGAGGTGCGAACCTTGCGCTACCGAATTCTGCTACTTATCTGCCTGGTACTGCCGGCCTGCGGCGGCGATAACCAGCCAACCGCCGAGTCCGAAAGAACCGTTGTGCTGGTCACTGTGGACTCATTGCGGGCCAGCCGCTTGAGCCTGTACGATGGCCCGGTTGTCATGCCGGCCCTCGACCGTTTGGCGGAACAGGGAACGGTTTTCGAGGACATGAGCACGGTGGTCCCCCAATCCCGCCCCGCCGTGGCTACCATCCTGACAGGGCAACTTCCGATGGAACATGGTGTGCGCAACGATGTTTCGGATCGGCTGGATCGCAACGCCCGGACCCTCCCTGCCATCTTTAACGACGCCGGTTTTACCACCGCGGCGTTTGTGACGTCAGGTATCAACTCCTGGACCAGCGGATTTCAGCACGCCTTCGACCTGTTCGATGGTCCGGATGAATTTACTGTCGGTCCCGGAGTGTACGCCCCGTCGGTTCGCCCGTCCTCCGATGCTCTCGACCATTTAGAGACATGGATGAAGGGCTCCCTGGCGACCGGCTCAAGCTTTGCGTGGATCCATTTGGCCGATCTCCAGGACGCAGCCACCGACGCCCCCCCGGGAGAAGCGCTGCAGTCGTACGATGAGGCGCTGGCAGAACTGGACGGCAACCTCGGGAGGCTGCTCGATTTTCTTGAAAGTTGGGCAGTGGAAACCGGACCTGTGGATATCATTCTCACCGGAACCTACGGTGTCCATCTTGAGGACGATAAGTTCCACGGCGCCCGGGGGAGTTCTTACTGGCTCGATGAGGCAACCCTGCAGGTTCCGGCGATCATCGCCCGGCTTGGGGAAGGCGGGAGCCCTGCCGTCAGGGACAGGAGCCCGTGCTGGCTGCCTGACCTGTACGTTACTCTCCATAACATCGCAACAGGTAAGGTCGGTTCCACCGAGCACGGAACCGATCGGGTGCGGTACGCCTGGACATGGGCGCCCAACGATGAACTGCTGTGGCCGGTCCTGACCGCTGAAAACACCGGGTCAGGGTGGGAACCGTTCAGCGGTGCCGGCAAGTATGTAGGGCAAGGCAGGGGCTACCGTCTGTCGGACGAGATGCGCAAGGCGATCCGTGACACCGGAATCCGTCTGGGAGATTCGACCGATCCTTCACCGGCCATGGAAGGTGAGGACAGGGCCGCTTTCCTGGCACAACTTTTTATGGTACGTCATAATTTCGGCAATGGACGGGAGCGAAGGGTACCCAGGTCGACCAAGAGGATGATCGACGCCCGACCGGACAACCTGGCCACACTGTACAATCGTGGAACATTCCTGTTGATGGCAGGGGCCAGTGAGCCGGCGGAAGAACTGTTCGACGTCATGCTGGATCGTTATCCGGATGTGCCGGAGGTTTTGCACTGGGCCGCACACCTGGAACTGGCCAGACAACAGCAGGACAGGGCGTTCGCCCTGCTACAGGGAGCGCTCTCCCTCGGCTGGAGCGACGGCGACCTGCTTTATGACCTCGCCTGCGTCCATGCCCTTAAGGGAGAGCGGCAGCCGGCGCTGGACAGCCTGAAAGAGGCGATCGATGCAGGATACCGCAACTGGGATTGGATCGATCAGGATCCTGATCTTGTCTCCCTGCGGGCCGATCCGGAGTACGGGCGCCTCATGAGCGCGAAAGGGCGCTGATCGTGCGGAGGCTGGCTCTGCTGTGTCTGTTCGGTTTAGCGTTGCCGGCTCTGGTTTGCTGTGGGAGCGGTGAGGAGGTTCCCGGCATCCTCCTGATCACTGTGGACACGACCAGGGCGGACCATCTCGGATGCTACGGGTATGACGATATCGAGACGCCGAACCTGGACCGACTGGCCGCTTCCGGCGTACTGTTCGAGGAAGCCCAGGCCGCCGTTCCGGTGACGCTGCCGTCTCATGCCACCATGTTTACAGGACAGGTTCCGGCGGTGCATGGCGTACGGTACAACGGCATGTTCAAGCTCGGCGAGGGCAGCGTCACCGTCGCAGAGAGGCTCAGGGAAGCAGGCTGGACCACAGTAGGAATGCCTGCCGCGTACCCTTTGAAGACCAGCACCGGGATCGGGCAGGGGTTCCAGGTTTACCGCGACCTTTTCGAGGAACTCCCGGAGGGTGAAATCGCCGAGACCGGGGAGAGAAGCGCAGGCGAGATCACCGATCAAGCGATCGCCTGGCTAGGCAAACGCTCGAAGGAGAAACCGTTTTTCCTGTGGCTGCACTACTGGGACCCGCATATCCCCTATAACCCGCCGTTTCCGTTCTCCTCCCTCTACCAGGACCGGCCTTATGACGGTGAAATCGCCTACATGGACCAGGAGATCGGCCGCCTCATGACCTACCTTGAAGAGGAAGGTAACGACCGGGATTTCCTGATCCTGGTGGCCGGCGACCATGGCGAGGGTCTGTTCGATCACGGCGAAAAGCTGCACGCCAACCTGGTCTATGAGTCCACGCTGCATGTGCCGCTCATCGCACAGGCTCCCGGATGCCGCAGCGGGTCCCGTATCGGGGAGCCGGTCTCCCTGGCCGATATCGGCCCTACCATCCTGGACTATGCCGGGCTGGAGCCAGGCAACCAGGTCCAGGGCGTCAGCTTGAAGAACGCGATCAACGGCGAGGAACCGCAGCCGAAATCGATCTACTTCGAATCGCTGTCCGGCTCCCTCTCATTCGGCTGGTCCCCCCTGGAGGGTCTGCGCCGGGGACGCTGGAAGTACATCCGATCCTCGGTGCCGGAACTGTACGATCTGGAAGATGATCCGGGAGAATTGACCGACCTCTCCGCAACAAACGGCGCACGGGCGGCCGATTTTGAAGAGGAACTCGATTCGATGCTGGAGGCGTGGGCGGAGAGCCCCGACACTGCCGAGAGCACCGAGGTTCCACTGGACCAGCAGGAACTGGAAAAACTGGCCAGTCTCGGTTATGTCGGCGGAACGGTGTCCGCGGACAGCCGCGGGGGGATCAATCCGAGGGAGATGATTCATCTCGAGTCGACGATCTATTTCGCCCAGACCGCCCAGAAGGCTGGACGTTACGAGGAATCGATCCGGCTCTGGGAACAGGTGCTGCAGGAGGACCCGGAAAACCGCCACGCCCTGAACCTTGCGATCATCGCCGCCACTCATCTGTCCCGCTTCGACCAGGCTCTGGAACTGGGTGAGAAGCTGACTCTCCGCTGGCCCGATTTCGTACCCGGGCATGTCTCCTATGGTGAAGCTTTCGTTGCGACTAAGAGATACAAGGAAGCAGCCGACTGTTTCCGGAACGGCCTCGTTCTTCATACCGATGAAGACGCTCTCGCCTATCGCTATGCCGTTGCCCTACTCGCCTCGGACCAACTCGAGTTGGCGGAGCGGGTTTCCCAAGCGGCCCTCGAGGGAGGTTCCGGCTCCTACTACCGGATTCTTCTCGCCGCCAGCCTGGCCGAACAGGGCAAGTCGGAGGAGGCGGAGGCGGAACTGAGACAGGCCATCGTGGACGGCTACGAGCGCAAGGCGGTCCTGCAGGACGAACCGCTTCTGGAGCCGTTGCGGCAACTGCCCGCGTTTGAGGAGATCATCTCGGTACTGCCGGATGAGCCGGCTGCCCGCACACCCGAAGATCCGGACGAGAAGGAGGCGTATTGAGCCGGTCAAACCGGTCAGGCCTCCCTGCCCTGGCGATTCCGTTCGCCGGGCTGTTTGTCATCAGCGGCGCCTGTGGCCTGACCTACCAGGTGGTCTGGAGCCGGTTGCTGGTGAACGTTTTCGGCGTCACCGCCTTCGCCGTCAGCACCGTTCTGGTCTCCTTCATGGGCGGGATGGCTCTGGGTGCAGCCGTGCTTGGCTCGAGAGCCGACCGGGTCCGAAGACCGCTTCGCATGTTCGCCATCCTGGAATGTTCCATCGGCGTCTATGCGCTGCTCCTCCCCCTGCTTCTGCATGGGGTGGACTGGGTCTACACCCTGGCGTACCCGATGCTTCCGGAGACGGTGCTGGTGCGCTCGCTGTTCCGGTTCGTCATGTGCCTGGCGCTGCTGCTGGTTCCGACAGTGCTCATGGGAGCGACCCTCCCGGCCCTGGGGAGGGGGCTGTTGCAGAGGCGAGGGCGGATCGGTCTCGGTGTCGGACTACTCTATTTTGTGAACACGCTGGGAGCGTCAATCGGTTGCTATCTTGCCGGCTTCATGTTGATCCCGACCATCGGCCTTCGCGGCACCGTAGGGCTGGCGGTGATATTCAACTTCCTGGTTGCCGCAACCGCCTGGTGGCTGGACCGGGGTGAGAAAGGGGAGCCGGAACCGGAGCAGGAGGCGCCGTCTGAATCGGTTGTAAAGCGGGAAGACGCCGTACACACCTCTCCCGCTTCCTGGCCGCTTTTAGTCGCCTTCGGGAGCGGCATGGCCGCTCTAGCCTTCGAGATCGTCTGGTTCAGGATCCTGGTCCTGTCCTTCGGTAGCACGGTCTATTCCTTCAGCGCCATGCTCAGCGTGTTCCTGCTGGGGATCGCCTTGGGTTCGATTGTTCTCGGGCCTGTCGCCGACCGTGCCGCGAAACCGATCCGGGTGCTGGCACTGATCCAGCTTGCGGTGGCGGTTTTTACCCTGGCCGGCTACCTGGCGGTGAACGAGATGCCGGAACTGTTCCTAAAAACCATCGCCTGGATCGGGATCGATTTCGCAGGGATGAACCGCACCAAGATGTTGCTGTCCTTCATCACCCTTCTTCCCCCGGCTCTGGCGTTCGGCGGCACCTTCCCGGTGGTGGTCCGCCTGTACTCCGGCCGGGAGACGGGAACCGGCGCCCGTATCGGCCGGGTCTATGCCTGGAACACGGCAGGGGCGATCCTGGGCTCCTTCGGAGCCGGGTTCATTCTCCTGCCCCTCATCGGCTCCGAGTGGGTCCTGCTTGCGGTGGTCACCGTCTCCCTGGTGCTGGCCCTTGGCTCGATCCTGGCGGAACCGGGGCCGCTCAGGCCGGGCTGGGCACTGCCCACAGGAGGATTGGTCCTGCTGGTCGCGCTCGGCGCCGTGACTGCAGAACCGTGGGACCGGTCCCGGCTTGGGGCAGGCGCATACTTCGACCCGACCATATTCATCTCCGACGATGGGAAAATCTCCATGGAGCGGGTGCTGGCCGATTACAGCCTGACGTCCTACACCGAAGGTTACAACGATACGATCATCTCCTACCGCAGCCCCCGGGGGAAGTTCATCACGGTGAACGGAAGCGCCACCGCTTCCGACCAGTTCGAAGACATGTTTTCGCAAAGAATGCTGGGCCACCTGCCGGTGGCTCTTCATCCCGGCAAGGTGGACAAGGCGCTCATCGTCGGGCTGGGCGCCGGGGTCACCGCCGGGGCTATCGCAATTTACGAAATCGAGGAACTGGTGGCAGTGGAGCTGGAGGAGGGGGTTTTTGCCGCCAGCAGGTTTTTCGCCGAGGAGAACCACGGGGTTCTTGACAATCCGGCGGTGACTATTCGGATCGACGACGGCCGGAACTACCTCAAAATGACCGAAGAACGGTTCGACGTCATTTCCTCGGCGCCGAATTTCCCGTCCCTGTCCGGGTCCGGCGCCCTGTACAGTCTGGAATATTTCCGTCTGGCAAAGAGTCGCCTGGCTCCTGGCGGGATCATGTGCCAGTTCGTGCCGATCTGGCGCCTGTACCCGGCGGAGGTCAAGACGATCATCGCTTCTTTCCGTGAAGTCTTCCCCAGAATCCGGGTGTTCTCCACCGGACTCAGCCTGGTGATGCTTGGACGGGACGAGCCGTTCCCCCCGGTGGACATGGAGGAGCTGACCCGCCGGGTCAGCCGGCCGGCGGTAAGGGAGAGTCTGCTCGGTATCGGCGTTCGCGGGCCGGTGGAACTGCTTTCGTTCTACCAGTACGACGAGCCGGAGATCGACCGTTTCATCGACGGGGCGAAGTTGAATACGGACAACAACCCGAGGATCGAATTCCTGGCCCCGACCTCCCTGTTCGCCAACACCGTCGGGATGAACCGGCGGGAGCTTACCGAAATTCGGCCGGACGTGGAAGAACGCTGGGCTCGGCTGGGGGCTGACGACATGTACCGGGAATCGTACATCGCCCTGGCCAGCGCCTATGACATGGTGGTGGGAGCAGGAGTTCTCATGTCCATAGGGCAGGTGAACGATGCTATCGAGGCCCTTAAACCGGTAGCCGACTCGGGACACGCATACGCATGTCATATGATCGCCGACCGTGCGGAAAAGACCGGCCTGGAGATGCAACGCCGCGACGAACTTCCGGAAGCGAGGGATTCTTTTCTCCTCGCGCTGCAATACAATCCGGACAGGCTCCCTGCCATGCTGGGGCTCGGTTACATCGACCTGTTTCTGGGGAACATTCCGGAAGCGGAAGCGGTGCTGACCCGGGCTCGGGAACGGTATCCCCGGAGTGGCGGCGCCGCTTCCCGTCTTGGACTATTGCGGGAAATGCAGGGTCGAATCGAGGAGGCGGAAGTGCTGTACCGGCAGGCGATCAGCCTGCAGCCGATGCTTGCCGAACCGCACGCCCTGCTCGGCCATGCCCTGATGGCCAGGCAAGACTGGGCCTCCGCCCTGGAGCAACTGGACATCGCCATCCGGCTGGGAGCAAAATCGCCCGGCGTCTTGCAGGGGCGGGACGAAGCCGTTTCACAAATGGCGCGAGATGACGAAGAGTGATCGCTACCGGCTTGTGGCCGGGCTGATCGCCCTCGTCGCGTTCGGCGCAAGGATCGGGTACCTCCTCTCCCAGCCTGACGTCGATCCCTGGTTCGCCCGGCCGTCTCTTGATGGCGCGCTGTACGTGGACTGGGCCAGGAACCTGCTGGACGGAGCCGGCGGTCCGGGAGGAGCCTACTATCATGCCCCTGGGTACCCGTGGTTCCTGGCCGGTTTCTTCGCACTGGCAGGTTTGAGATTCGGTTTCCTCTACCTGGTTCAACACGGGATGATTGTGGCGTCGGCGCTTTTCCTTGGCGAGATGTCCAGGAAATCGGCAGGTGATATCGCCGGGTGGGTCAGCATGATCCTCGTCCTCGGGTACCAGCCCCTGCTGTTTTTTGCGTCGCGTCCGGTAGGGGAACCGTTCGGGATTTTCCTGCTGGTTGCCGCGCTACTCTCTTTTTCCGGGACCGGGGTACCCAGGAAAGGGCTGGCCGGTCTTCTGGCCGGAGCGGCGGTTCTGGTCCGTCCGAACTTCCTCCTGGTGGTTGTCGCCTGGATGATCCTGGGAGCAGTTCGCAAACAGGTCCGGCCGACAGCGATCATGGCCGGTTGCGCAGCCCTGGTTATTCTGCCGGTGGGCGTCAGGAATCTTGCCGCTTCGGGACATTTTGTACCGGTCTCCTCCAACGCCGGATTGACCCTGTACCACGGCAACGGTCCCGGCGCTCTCGGCATCTTTACCCCTGTTGCGGGGTTCAGCAGCCGGGTCGATTCGCAGAAAGACGAGGCGACTCGAATCGCTCGCGAAAGGACAGGGGACCCGGGTCTTGATGCGGTGCAGGCTGATCGCTGGTGGGCCAGGCAGGCTCTGGCCACCCGCCTGCGTTCCCCGGGCGATACGGCGCGGTTGTTTTTTCGAAAGATGACCATGACGATGGCAGGTGATGAAATCGGTCTCGATTACCATCCTGGAATCGACGACAACCGCTGGAGACACACGGCGCCGTTCTCTTTCGCGCTCATCCTGGGGCTGGCAGGCGCCGGGTGGTACGTCCGGAAACGGGGCGGGGGAACCGCACGGACCGTCCTGGCCGGTACCGTTGCCCTGGCGGTCATGCCGCTCCTGTTCTATGTCAGTTGCCGCTACAGGCTGCCGCTGGCCGCCCTGCTGGTACTGCCGGCAGGTGCAGGCGCAACCTGGATCCTGGAAGAGAGCCGCAAAGGGTGGAGACCGGCTCTATTCTCCCTGGTCATCCCGGTCGTCCTGGGGGCGCTCTCCTGGTGGATGCCCACAGCCGGACTGGCGGAAGCGACCCGGGCGGGAGCGCTGTCCAACCGGGCCGGTGCGTGGCACAGGGCGGGAGAAGAGTTGAACGCAAAGAGCGATATCGCCAAAGCGCTGGCCATGGACGGGAACTCGTCTCCGATCCGTTTTCAGCACGGTGTCATCCTGGAAGCGGACGGAGATCTGCCCGGCGCCGCCCGGGCGTATGGAGCGGCTCTTAATCTTGCGCCGCTGAACCCTGATGTGGCGGGCAACCTGGCCGGTGTTCTCATTCGCCAGGGGCAGGCAGCGCAGGCGGCGCAACTATTGAGCCCGGTCGTTGTGAAAAGCCCCTGGCACCGGGTCTGCCAGGTCAATTTTGTGGTTGCCCTGGCAGGGTCGGGGGATCTGCCTGGTGCGAGGGAGGCGGCTCGCGGGGCCGCCACTGCAGGTATCGATCTTCCTCCGGCGCTTTTGGAGGTGATCGGCGCCGGGACGCTGGAATGAAGGAGTGGAGAATATGAGGGCAACAACAGGATGGCTGAAAGGGGCGGCGCTCTCGGTTATCTTTATAGTCGTTTTGGCAGGTTGCGGCACAGAACCTGTCCCGACCAACACCGGTTTTACCGGGACCTGGGCGAAGGAAACCAGTTCCCTGGAGGTCGCTTTGTACCTCTGGCACGACGGCGAGGAATATCGCTTTCGCATGTTCCGGGAATCCATTGACGGAACCGGCCGGATCGACTGTGACTGGGACGGAAATTGCGAGGAGTTCCTGGATGATCGCAAGATCGCCGACTTGCGATTTAATCTGGAGGAGACCGGGGATCCCGCAAGCCTTCTTCTGCACTGCAATGGCCTGTACAGTTATCCTGAAGATTTTGAGATCTCCTATATCCACGAGCTGAACCTGTCCGACGACGGCCTGACGTTGATCTCCTACACTATGGAGTCCCAGGGGGCGCGATACGAGGAAAATGCACGGGGAATGAGAACGCTGGAGAAGTATTCGGATACGGTGCCGGATCCGCCTTCTCCCCGGGTGGACCATGAACCTTGATATCCGGGACCTGGCTATGGTCCAGGAAAAGATCGGTTACTCCTTCCACGATCCGGCTCTTCTCGAATCGGCGCTGACCCACAGGTCTTTTGCTCACGAGGCCGGCCACGAGGGGAAGGAGGATGTCGCCCATTACGAGCGCCTTGAATTTCTGGGGGACGCCATCCTCGGTTTTTTCGCAGCGAAGTTTCTGTTCGAACTGGATCCCGCAGCTTCCGAAGGGGTTCTGACCCGGCGGAAGCAGATCGTGGTTCGGGCCGAAACACTGACGGAAATTGCGGAAAAACTGGAGCTTGGACCGGACATGCGCCTCGGCAAGGGAGAACGCTCCACCGGAGGTGAGAAAAAGGCATCGCTCCTGGAGGATGTATTGGAGGCTGTCCTGGGGGCGGTATACCTGGATGGAGGGATGGAGCCGGCCGGTGATTTTGTGCGGCGTCATTTTGGCCCCTACCTTGGCGACGCCACCAGGTCGACTGCGGTGCATGAGGATTACAAGACCCGGTTCCAGGAACTGGTGCAACAGAAATTGCGCATTACGCCAGCCTACCGTATCGTTTCTCGATCGGGACCCGATCACAGCCTGCTGTTTTTTGCCGAGGCCAGGATCGGGAATGAGACTGTTGGAAGAGGTGAGGGCAGCAGCCGCAAGAAGGCCGAGCAGATGGCCGCTGTGGACGCCCTGCAACGCTGGGAGAATCGAGAGTGACAAACAGGATGCGCCGATCAATCCTACCGGCTTGCCTGGTAGCGGCCTGCCTGGTGGCGGCGCCGGTTCGAGCGGAACCGGTATTTCTGGATGAAACCGCAGCTGGACAGTACGAACTGCAAGGGGAGACGGTACTTCAACTGCGGGGGTTCGCCGGGAGTGTGAGCTTCCGCATCGGAGAGGAAGGCCGCCTTCGTTTCCTGTCTTCCGAACTGGAGGACAGAAAAGCCGAACGCCCGGTGGAACTCTGGAAAGATGGCCGCACGCTGATCCTGCGCCCTGCCGCAGGGTACGACGGCGTGCCTGCCAGGCTGGAAGGAGCGGTTCCGCCAGGGGTCTCTCTGGACGTGGAGTTCGATGACGCCGAGCTGATGCTGGGGAATATCGATGGCGATGTCGTCATCGTCGGAGACCGTCTCGATACCAGGCTGGCGACGGTCAGGGGCAACGTCAGCATCGAGGGCAACGACGGCAAGGTCCGTGCAGATCAGGTGCAAGGCGATTTCGAGGTGGAAGGAACCGGCCTCCAGATGGGGATCCAGGCAATTCTAGGTTCGTTTACCGCAAATTTGGAAGGCAGCAGTTTTGATGCCGGCCGGGTGAAGGGACCTGTGGAACTGGATGCCGACGGCACCGAAGCGACTTTGGATAAAATCGAGTCAGCGGTTCGCGTGACCATGTCCGGTGGATCGGTCCATACCGACGGCCTGGGCGGCGGTGGCGAGTTCCGCCTGGACGGCACCGTTCTGGAACTGCGGAACTGTGCCGGGGATTTCCGGGTGGGAACCGATGCTCCGATCTCCTTTGAGAACTGCAAGGCTGATTTTCACTTTGATGCCTACGGTTCTTCCCTCACCGGCACCGGGAACGAGGGCATCCTGGAGATCAAGACCGATGATACCGAGGTCGTGCTCCGGAAACTCATGGGACCGACACGGATCCAGGGCGACCGGCTGGCAGTGGACATCCAGGAGGTCGGTGGGGAGCTCTGGGTTCAGGGCTCATCCTCGAATGTGAAAGTTGACAACATCACAGGCCCGCTGATGGTTATAAACGAGTTCGGCGACATCCACGTTCTGGCCGCCGCGCAGAAGGTAGATGTGGAGAACCTGGACGGCAACGTGACCATCGAAAGGCAGGTCGGCCCTGTTAATGTCATAGCGGAAGGGGAACGGGTGACGGTCAGCTGGACCTCGATGAACTGGAGCGAAAACAGCGTGGTGGAGAACCGTTCCGGCGACGTGGCGTTGTTCCTTCCGAAACAGGGCGGATGCACCGTGGATGCCCGTACCTCCTACGGCCGGATTGAGACCGACGTCGAGGGGATCGTGATCGGTGACGATGGCCGCAGCGCCAGCGGTTCCGTCAACAGGGCGAGAAGACCGATCCTCAATGTCCGGGCCGAAGGCGACCTCCGGATCATGAAAGCCACCACCGTAGAAAAATAGGGACATTCTGCTTAATCCTTTAATTCTTCTCTTCGAGGACGTGCTTGATAAGAATTGTAAGATAAAGCGGAATGTCCCTATTTATCCCCGCAGATCGGGCAGTGGGGGTCCTTGCGGAGTTTCAGCTCCCGGAACCTCATTTCCAGGGCGTCAAACAACAGCAGTCTTCCCACCAGGGACGAACCGATCCCCAACAGCCACTTGATCGCCTCGGCAGCCTGAATCGAGCCGATGATCCCCGGCAAAACTCCCAGCACTCCGCTCTCGGCGCAGTTGGGGACGGTTCCCGGCGGAGGGGGGTCGGGGAACAGGCAGCGGTAGCATGGTCCGTCAGGGGCGGCGAACACCGAGGCCTGGCCCTCGAAGCGGTAGACGCTGCCGTAGATGTACGGCTTGCCGGCCAGGACAGAGGCGTCGTTCACGAGATAGCGGGTCGGAAAGTTGTCGGTGCCGTCCACCACCAGGTCGTATCCGGCCATCAGGTCCGGGGCGTTACCCGGAACCAGCCGGACCTCGTGGGTGTCCAGGATGACGAACGGGTTGATGGATGAGAGTCGCTCCCGGGCCGCCTCGACCTTCCGGCGTCCCACGTCCGTGTCGCCGAAAAGAACCTGGCGCTGGAGATTGCTGCTTTCGACGCGATCAAAATCGACCAACCCGATCCGGCCTACCCCGGCGGCGGCCAGATAGAGGCTCACCGGCGCCCCGAGGCCGCCGGCGCCGATGACAAGGACCGAAGACCTCTTCAGTTTTGTTTGACCGCCAGGGCCGATCTCCGGCAGGGTCAGATGCCGGCTGTACCGGGCGATCTCCTCCCGCAGGAGCTCCACCTCCTGGCGCCGGTCTTCCATCGGTTCCTCCCGTCCCTGGCCTGTTCAGCCGTTGCGGTCGGCGGTATTATGCATGATCGGGTTCTGACCGTCCTCCGGAAGGGAGAAATAGCGCATGCTCCCGGTCATTCTCACCGTCGCCGGTTCGGATCCGTCCGGAGGGGCGGGGATCCAGGCCGACCTTATGACCATAGGCGCCGCCGGCGGTTACGGCGCCACTGCGGTGGCTGCCCTTACGGTGCAGAACAGCAGGGGGCTCCTGTCGGTACGTCCGGTGGAGCCGGAACTGGTTCGGGAACAGATGCAAGCGATCCTCCTGGACATGCCGGTGGCGGCGGTGAAAACCGGGATGCTGGCCCGGGCCGATGTGGTGGATGCGGTTTCCGCCGTTCTCGGACGGTTCCGGCCTGCTCATGTGGTGGTGGACCCGGTTATGGGGGCGACCAGCGGCGGAACGCCCATGGACCGGGCAGCGGTTCAGGCGATCCGGAGCCGCCTCCTGCCGCAAGCGACCCTCCTGACCCCGAACGTCCCCGAGGCGGAACGTTTGACCGCTCTGCCGATACGGACCGTGCAGGAGGCCGGGCACGCCGGCCATGCCCTCCTGGAAGCGGGGGCCGGCGCCGTCCTGGTCAAGGGAGGCCACCTTCCGGAGTCGCCAGGCACCGATGTCCTGGTTACCGCAGATGGTGTCCACACTTTCCCGGGACGGTGGCAGGACCAGCCGAACTCCCACGGAACCGGCTGCGTGCTGTCCTCGGCCATTGCCACCTTTCTCGGCCTGGGGGACGATCTGTATACCGCCGTCCTGCGTGGAAAGGCGTTCCTGGCCCAGGCGTTGCACCACGGCCGGGCGCCGGGGACCGGACCCGGTGCGGTGAACCCGCTGTTCCGAATGACCCGGACCGGACGGATCGGAAAGGTGCACGTCATCACCGACGAGACCCTGCAGTCCGGTTTCCGTCATGCCGACCTGGCTCTCCTGGCTGCCCGGGGTGGCGCCGACACGGTGCAGTACCGTGAAAAGAGGCCGATCCCTGGAGAAGTATGTACCATGGCCCTGGCTGGGATTCGCACGAGCTTGGCCGATTTCGGCACCGGGTTGATAGTGGATGATCGTGTACAGCAGGCCCTGGATTCCGGAGCCCTCGGTGTTCATCTGGGGCGGAACGACATGCCGGCCGCCAAGGCACGGGAAATGCTCGGTCCGGATGCGATCATCGGTGTGACGGCCAACAGCCTGGAGGAAGCTATCGCGGCATCCCGCGGCCCGGTGGACTACTTAGGGGTAGGCCCGGTGTTCGGAACGCTCTCGAAGGATAACCCGGCGCCGGCGCTCGGTCTTGACGGGTTGGGTCGGATCGTTGATGCGGTACGGCTGCCTGTGGTTGCTATCGGAGGCATCAATTCAGACAATGCCGCCGCCGTCATCGGCCAGGGCGCGTACGGCGTGGCGGTGCTGTCCGCCGTCGCCTGCGCCAAGGATCCGGAAGCGGCCACGCGGAATATTGTGGAGGCGGTTGCCGGCAAGGCGGCTGGAAAGGTAGTGCATGACGATTGAGAAAAATGTGATCCACGCCGATCTGGCTGTCATCGGCGGCGGGGTGATCGGGCTGGCCGTCGGTTGCGAGCTGCAAAAACGGGGTCGGAATGTGGTGGTTCTCGAGATGGACGAACCGGGCTCGGGGTCGACCCAGGCGGCCGGCGGCATGCTCGGTCCCATCGCCGAGGCCCAGATCGAAGAACCGGAAATCATCACCCTCGGACTGGACAGTCTCTCGCGTTATCCCGCCTTTGTCCGCTGGGTTGAGGAGACCTCCGGGAAGGAGACCGGGTTCCGCCAGGAAGGGACGCTCATAGTCGCCGTGAACCGTGACCACCTGGGGGAACTGGAGCATCTCAAGGGGACGTTCAAGGCCAAGGGGCTGACGGCGGAAGCACTGTCGGCGGAACAGGTCCTGGAACTGGAGCCACGTCTTTCTCCCCGCGCCCTGGGAGGATTGAAGATCCGCGAAGATCAGAGGATCGATCCCAGGCGGCTGGCCGCCTGCCTCGTTGCAGCTCTGGAATCGCTGGGCGGCCGCATCATCCATGGCGCCCGGGTCAGTGCGGTGGAAACCGCCGGAGGGAAGGTTACCGGGGTCGTTGCAACGGTGGCTGAAGACCGGCCGCTGCAGGTGACCTGCGACGACGTGGTGGTAGCCACCGGCGCAGCGCCGTGGGACCGCATCGTCATGCCGCAGGCAGATCCTGGTGTTCGGCCGATCAAGGGTCAACTGGTCCGGCTCCGGGGCGAGCCGCTGTTGCGCCACGTGGTCCGCACCCCGGACATCTACCTGATCCCCCAGCCGGACGGGGAACTGTTTGTCGGGGCAACCATGGAGGAGATGGGCTACGACATGGCGCCCACCGCCGGGGCAGCTTTCGATCTGCTGCGGTTCGGCTGGCAGCTCCTCCCCGGGATCTACGACCTGGAATTCCTCGGTATGGCGGTGGGGCAGCGCCCGGCGGTGGACGACCACATGCCGGTGATCGGCCCGACGGAGACTCCCGGGCTGTGGCTCGCCATCGGACATTTTCGGAAGGGAGTGCTCATGGCGCCGGCAACCGCCTTCCATCTTGCGGACTGGCTGGAGAGCGGGGAGATGCCGGCGGAGCTGGCGCCGTTCACCCCCGGCCGGCTATGAAGGGTACGGTGATCCTGAACGGCGCGACCTGTCCGCTGGATGCGGAGACGCTCTCGGAATTCATGGTGGGCCGGGGATACGACCCGGCCCGGGGAGGGGTGGCCGTTGCCGTAAACGACCAGGTGGTTACGAGATCCGGATGGGACGCCACCCTTTTGCAGGACGGTGACCGCCTGGAGATTGTGGAAGCGGTGCAAGGCGGTTGATCCCTGAAACCGGAAGAGGTGAAAAGTATGAAACAGGAACATGATGCCGATCGATGGACAGTGGCCGGGCTGGAGCTGAGCTCGCGTCTTTTCCTCGGCACCGCGCGGTACCCCAGCAGGAAGATCCTGATGGACGCCCTGGCCGCCTCCGGCACAGAGATGGTGACGGTGGCGGTGCGCCGGGTCGGTCTCGAGACCGGCGCCAGGAACCTCTACGAGGATCTGGTCGCCGCCGGTTACCGTATCCTTCCCAATACCGCCGGCTGCTATTCGGTGAAAGATGCGGTGCTCACCGCCGAACTGGCCCGGGAAGCGCTGGAAACCGATCTGATCAAGCTGGAGGTGATCGCCGACGAGGACACCCTGCTGCCGGACGTGGAAGCGCTGGTCGTGTCGGCGCGGGAACTGGTCGGTCGGGGGTTCAAGGTCCTGCCGTACAGCAACGACGATCCGGTGACCGCCCGCAAGCTGGAGGACCTCGGCTGCTCTGCGGTCATGCCTCTGGGCGCACCGATCGGATCCGGTCTCGGGATCCGGAACCCGCACAATCTCGAACTGATCAAGGCCCGCGCCTCGGTGCCGGTGATTGTCGACGCCGGGGTCGGCACCGCCTCCGACGTAACCATCGCCTTCGAACTGGGGATGGACGGTGTCCTGCTGAACACCGCAGTGGCCAGGGCGCGGGAGCCGGTGATCATGGCCCGGGCGATCCGTGCGGCGGCGGAGGCGGGACGGTCCGCCCTGCTGGGCGGGCGCATCCCCAGGAAATTCTACGCCGAAGCTTCGTCGCCCATGGGGGGGACGATCGGTTCTCCGGTGGAGACGACCTGACACCATGGTTGCCCTCCCCAGGCTGATGCTGGTGACCGACCGGCAAAGGCACAGCGTCAACCGCCTGGAGGATGCTGTGGCCTCGGCGCTCGGGGCCGGCCCGGCCCTGGTGCAGGTCCGGGAGAAGGACCTGCCTGAGGACGCTCTGGAATCCCTGGTGAAGCGTCTTCAGCGCCTCACCGGGGGACGGGCCGTCCTGATCGTCAACGGCGATCCTGGGGTCTCCTCGAGGACAGGATCCGGCCTGCATCTCCCGGCCGCCCACGCAGCCCGGTGCGTCATTCCGCCGGACAACCGTCCCCTTGGTTGCTCCATTCACGACAGCGTCGAGACCGGCACAGCCCTGGCGCTCGATCCGGACTACCTGGTGGCCGGCACCGTGTTCACCACATCGTCGAAGCCCGGAAAGGCAGGTTGCGGGATCAGGGGTCTCGAGAAGCTGGTTGCCGGCGCCGGTGCCGTTCCGGTCTACGCCATCGGCGGCATGAAGCCGGAACAGGTGCCTGAGGTACTGGCCGCCGGGGCCTATGGCGTAGCGGTCTGCGGGGCGGTTCTCGGAGCAGCCGACCCGGAGCGGGTGGCCCGGCGCTTCCACGAGGAGCTACGGAGGGCAGGTCCTCCATAGCTCTTTGTGGCGAAGAGAGGGGAGAATCACTCCAGTGGCGCGGCGTATCCGAAGTACTCGATGTCGTGGTCTGCCAGTTGGATGATCCTGCGCTCGAACAGGAGGTTGCCGTTGCCAGCGGCATCCATCACGAACGACGGAATAACCGCGCCCCCCTCCACGAGAACCTGTTGTCGCCAGTTATTCCCTGAACGGAAGGCGTGAATCAAGCGGCCCGTGGACACCGCCCCCTGGGTCTCTTCAAATACAAAATGTGGATTGCCGTCGGGGTCCAGGGCGATGCGCGGACGTGCGCCGGTGTATTTCCCGCTGATCTCCTCGGCGGTCTCGAACCTGCGCTCCTGCCGGACGGCATAGTAAACATGGTGCTCGGCCCCCAGTTCGATATTTGTATGGAACCCGACATGCAGGGCGCCATCGGCGTCGATTTCGAGGGACTCGGGGTAGAGAATCACGCCGGGCACGTCCACCAGCTCGGTGCGCCAGCCGGGGCTGCCCAGATGATTGTTGTCCGAGACCGCGACCAGGATCTGTCCTGTTTTCAGACTCAGGTGGTGGAATGCGATGGCGACACTGCCGTCCGGGCGTGCGACGATGTCCGGCTGGGCAAAAAGTCCGTGATGCGGTACGAAAGAGCTCTCAAGCACCTGGAAGTGGAAGTCGGTGGAGCCATCCCAGTAACCGTAGGCGATCTGCCACATCGCCAGCAGATCGTCCGCTTCCACGAGCATGGCGATGTGAGCGATACCGGCAGAGTCGATGGTCATGGCAGGTTTCGCCGCATCAAATTCGGGCGGGGTTTCCAGGGCATGGAATTCCCAACCACAGGAGCGCCGGATTCCTAGTTTCAGTCCCGGTGCATCGTGGAACACGACGTGCGGTTCGCCGGTCTCCTTGCGCAGTTCCAGCCAGCCGGTGCCGGGGTAGGTGCCGGGACCGCCGATGAGCTCCGGTGCGCTCCATGCACCGCCCGCCGGCCTGTTGACATAATAAAGACACTGCTCGGCTCCCACGCCTCGCCGGTAGATGGCGTGGGCGGTGCCCCAGTCGTCGATCACCAACGCCCTGCGGCCCAGCATGTCCAAATCGGGGCTGGAAGTGACCTTGTCAAGCTCGGCGAGATCCCACTGTGCCGAGACCACAGGCGCAGCAAGCAGAAGCCCCAGGAAGCAGATGGCAAGACGTGCCGTGGTAGGTGCGTGACGCATTGATGTTCCTCCAATCGATGAAGCGATCCTGTTTGCGAGCTAGTGATACGTAAAGACCTGCAGTGTGGTTGCCGGCGTTGGACGAATTGACAGTAACTTTACAAGGCGGAAGAGCCTTGCGCGTTGCGGTACACTGTTGTCGTGAAAAATGAAGAGGCGGTCAGGACCCTGGACGATGCGCTTAAGGCAAGAACCCGGGAAGCGTCGTCCGATCTCGTTGAACAGTTGGAGGACCGCAAGGTTCGTTGTCTTGCCTGCGGTCACCGTTGTGTTGTGCTGGACGGTCTTGACGGGATATGCCGTGTGCGCTTCAACCGGGACGGCCGCCTAAGGGTTCCCCACCAGTACGTTTCCGGTCTCGCCGTCGATCCGATCGAAAAGAAACCTTTCTTCCATGTATTGCCGGGAGCGGAGGCGGTCTCATTCGGCATGCTCGGGTGCGACCTGCACTGCGGTTACTGTCAGAACTGGCTGACCTCCCAGGCGCTCAGGGACAAAAGGGCCTTGAGCGGGATCCGGGAGATCCGGGCGGAGGAGATCCTTGCCCTGGCGGAGCAGTCAGGCGCTCCGGTAATAGTGAGCACCTACAACGAGCCGCTGATCACGGCGGAATGGGCGATGGAGATATTTCGTCCGGCGGCGGACCGGGGGGTTCTGTGCGGATTCGTGTCCAACGGCAACGCCACGCCGGAGGTCATTTCCTACCTGAAACCGGCCACCGCACTCTTCAAAGTCGATCTCAAGGGGTTCCGCCAGGAGAGTTATCGTGAACTGGGCGGTCGTCTTGCCACCGTTCTGGAGTCCATCGAGGCGATCCATCAGGCCGGGTTCTGGCTGGAAGTGGTTACCCTCGTGGTGCCGGGGTTCAACGATTCTTCGGATGAACTGCGAAGCATCGCCCGGTTCCTGGCCGGGATCCACCGGGACATCCCATGGCACGTGACCGCCTTCCACGCAGGGTACCGGATGGAGGACCGGCGGAACACCTCGCTGGCCGATCTTATCCGGGCCAGGACCATCGGCCAGGATGCCGGACTGCGCTACGTTTACGCCGGTAACTGCGCCGGGAAGGGCAGGGGACTGGAGGACACGGTCTGCCCCGGTTGCAGCCTTGTTCTGGTCCGAAGGGACGGTTTCCGGGTGCTGGAGAACCGTCTTGCGGGTGACGGCAACTGCCCGGAGTGCAACCGGTCGATTCCCGGCGTATGGTCTTCAGTCCTGATCGGCGGAACGAGTCCAGCAGCGCCTGCAGGATACCTTCCACGCATTCCATCACGGACAGCCGCTCGGTCTTTACGACAATCGCCGGATCCTGCGGCGGTTCGTACGGTGAGGAGATGCCGGTGAACTCGCTGATCTCCCCGGCACGTGCCTTGCGGTACAACCCTTTCGAGTCCCGGCTCTCGCAGACCTCCAGGGGAGCATCAACAAAAACTTCGATAAAGGAGTCCCCGCCGATGATCTCCCGCGCCATATCGCGGTCTTCCCGGAACGGGGAGATGAATGAGGTCACAACCGAGACGCCGGCCTGGTTCAACAGCCGGGCGATCTCGGCCACCCGGCGGATGTTTTCACGGCGGTCTTCGGCGGAGAAGCCCAGATCCTGGTTGAGCCCGAACCGGATGTTATCGCCATCCAGGCGATAGACCTGGTCCCCGGCGTCGAACATCTTCTTTTCAAGCGCTTCCGAGATGGTGGACTTGCCTGATCCAGACAGTCCGGTCATCCAGACGCAAACAGCCTTGCGGCCCAGCATCGATTCCCGGTCGGCCCGGGAAACCTGCCCGGTTTCCTTGCGGATGTTCCGTATCCGGGCGGTGTCCTGCTCTTTGGCCGGACCCTTGCGCAGGCCGTCCGCCGTGGGGCGGTCCAGGATCATGCCTGCGCCGACGGTGGCATGATCCTGGGCGTCGATCAGGACGAAACATCCGGTTTTGCGGTTGCGGTCGTACGGATCGAAGAACAGCGGCCGGTTGTTTTGAAGCACGACCCGGCCGATCTCATTGACCTGCAGGGTTTCAGCTTCGTTGCGGTGCAGGGTGTCGACATCAACCCGGAAACGGAGGTCCAGGATGCGGATCCTGCCGTCCCTCGATGTCTGCCGCAGGAGATAGGTCTTGCGCTTGTCAAGCGGCTTCTCGCTCATCCAGACCAGCATCGCCTCCAGGGTGCTGTCCACCCGGGGAACGTTGTTGGGGTGAACCAGCATATCCCCGCGACTGATGTCGATTTCGTCCTCGAGGGTTACGGTCACCGACATCGGTGCGAAGGCGTTGTCATGCTCGCCGTCGAAGGTGACGATGGAGCGGATGCGGCTGCGCTTCATGGAGGGCAGGGCGAGCACCTCGTCCCCCTTCCGGATCACTCCGGAGGCGATCTGGCCGCTGAACCCACGGAAGTGCTGGTCAGGCCGAATCACATGCTGCACCGGGAAGCGCAGGTCGATCAGGTTGCGGTCGCCGCCGACATACAGGTTTTCCAGGTATTGCAGGACCGATTCACCCTGGTACCAGTCCATGACCCGGGACCGCTCCACCACGTTGTCGCCGTTGATGGCGCTGATCGGGATGAAATGAAGGTCCGAGACGCCGAGTTTAGTCGAAAAATTCGAGAACTCCTTCCGGATCTCTTCGAACACCTGGTGGTCGTACCCCACCATGTCCATCTTGTTGACCGCCACGATTATGTGCCGGATGCCCAGGAGGGTCAGGATGAAAGCGTGGCGCCGGGTTTGGGTCAGAACCCCGCGGGAAGCGTCGATAAGAAGTATTGCCGCATCGGCGGTGGAGGCGCCGGTGGCCATGTTGCGGGTGTATTGCACATGACCCGGTGTGTCGGCCAGGATAAAGTTCCGCCGGGGCGTTGAGAAGTAGCGGTACGCCACATCGATGGTGATCTTCTGTTCCCGTTCGGCCTTGAGGCCGTCCGTGACAAGCGCCAGGTCGAGTTCGCCGCCGCTGTAACTCTTCGAGGAGTTCTTTACCGCCGCCAGCGTGTCCTCGAAGATGTTTTTGGAGTCATGCAGCAGACGTCCGATGAGGGTCGATTTGCCGTCATCCACGCTTCCGGCGGTGGAGAATCTCAACAGGGTCCTCTCACTGCTTTCCTTCAGGAACTGTTCAATGGTTTTCCGGGCGGGCATCAGAAGTAGCCCTCCCGCTTTTTGGATTCCATGGAGCCTTCCGAATCATGGTCGATGATCCGCGTGGATCGTTCGGAAACCCTCACGATCATCATCTCTTCGATGATCTTCGGCACCGTATCCGCCTCGGAACGGATGGCGCCGGTGCACGGGGAACACCCGAGTGTGCGGAAGCGGCACATGACCGCCTCAGGCTGCTCGCCGTCCCGCAGCAGGGAAGGATCATCAATGGGGATGAGCCGGCCGGACCGCACCACCATCTCACGCTCCCGGGCCAGGTACAGCGGGACGATGGGGATGCTTTCCAGGTGGATGTAATGCCAGACGTCCTGCTCGGTCCAGTTGGATATCGGGAAAACCCGGATCGATTCATCCTGGTTGAGTTTGCCGTTGTAGAGGTTCCAGAGTTCGGGGCGTTGGCTCTTCGGGTCCCACTGTCCGAGGTTGTCCCGGAAGGAGTACACCCGCTCCTTGGCCCTGGACTTCTCCTCGTCCCGGCGGGCTCCGCCGATGGCTGCGTCGTAGTTTCCGGCCCGCAGCGCCTGTAGCAACGCCTCGGTCTTCAGGAGACCGCAACATTTCCGGGTGCCGAGGCGGAACGGATTGGTGTCCGCCGCGATCGCCTGTTCGTTGCGATGAACCAGTAACTCCACGTTGAGATCGCGGACCAGCTTGTCCCGGAATTCCAGCATCTCCCTGAATTTGAAACCGGTATCCACGTGCAGGAGGGGGAACGGGATCGAGCCGGGGTGGAACGCTTTCCGGGCGAGGCGTACAAGAACGGACGAATCCTTGCCTACAGAGTACAACAGCACCGGCCGCTCGAACTCCGCCGCCACTTCCCGGAGGATATGTATGCTCTCGGCTTCCAGTTGTTGCAGGTGAGTCAGGTTGAATTCGGCCATAAGCTTCCGATTCTCCGGGAAATTCAGGTTCAGTCTAGGGATATCTCCAGATTTTGCAACCGGGGAATCAGGTCATCACGGCCCAGCGCCACCGCTCTGCGATAAGCTTCTGCAGCTTCGGCGGTTCGACCTGAATCCACAAGAAGGTGGCCGAGCTGGGCCCATGGCTTGTGGGCGTCCGGCGCCTGCAGAGTCGCCTTGCGGGCGGACCGGATCGCTTCGTTCCTTCGACCCGTCAATCCCAGTGCGATGGCCAGGTTGAGCTCGGCGCGGGGAAACCGCGGACTGATCTCAAGGGTCTTGCGGAACAGGTGGATCGCCGCGGTATTGTGTCCGAGCCGGGCTTCGATCATGCCTTTCTCGTTCCATGCCACCGAGTATTCCGGAACCACATCGACGGCATGGTCCAGCAGGGCTACCGGCCGCCGCAGCCGGTCATGCAGACTTTCCCGCGGCAGACCCCGGCCCTCACGAAACACACGGTCCGCTTCGATCTTGGCCACGATGAAGTTCGCCCGCGGGCTGTCCGGGTACACCGCAAGGACAGCGTTGAAAAGCGTCTCGTCGTCGCGCCATGCTGTGCAGCGGGCGTAGGTTCCCAGGGCGTAACCCGCCAGCAACAGGAGGACAATCCCTCCCGCCAGTGTCTCCTGTCGAAGCCAGGGTTTAACAGGCGATGTCGGTATCCCCAGCGGCAGCAGTTCGGTCAGGAGCAGGCCGGCCAGGAGGCAGAAACCGGCTGACGGCAGGTACAGGAGACGTTCTGCGAAGATGGTCCCGATCTGTACCAGGAGGTTTCCGATTACAAGGTACGGCATCAGGAAAAGGAGGCAGGCGAAGGCGATGCGATCGGCTGCCGAACCGGAAGAGCTTCTGCGCAGCAGCGGCAGGGCGGCGCCGGCCAGCAACAGGACCAGGAGCACAACGCCTGCCAGGGGCAGAATGGAGAGCAACCGTGTCTCGAGGCCGATCACCGTGCCGGAATAGTCGGCGGAAAGCCTGAACGGGGCGAAAAGAAGGAACAGATAGCGCGTCAGAAGGCCGAGTCCGGTAAGCAGCCGGACGCCTCCCTCCGCTGCCACCAGCGGGTTGTCCAGCGCCTGGGGGGACTGCAGTACAAGCAACGCTTCCAGCGCCTCTATCCTGAGGATCAGATGCAGGAAAAAGGCGAGCACCAGCGGCGCGAAGCGGTTGGCGATTTCCAGGAGACGGCCGCCGATCCTCCACTGCAGGAAGATCAGGATCGGCGCCAGCGCTATGGCCGATTCCTTGCTGCAAAGGGCAAGAAAGAAAGCGACAGCGGTGAGCCAGATATCCCGCCGTGTCCGGCCGCAGAACGCCCAGATCGCCACGAAGGAGAACAGGGCGGAGAGGATCTCCGCGCGCCCCACTACGCCGGCCACCGATTCGGTATGGAGCGGATGGACCGCGAACAGCAGGGCGGCCACCATGCCGGCCGCCGGGCTGAAACCGAAACGGTCGGCCGCCGCGGCGAGCATGATGGCGGCCAGAATGTGCAGGAAAAGATTGATGCCGTGTGAGACCGGGGAAGACGGTGAGCCGGTGATAGCCCGCTCTATGGCGTAGCTCAGGATCGTCACCGGGCGGTACAGGCTCTTGTCGGATCCGGACGCGCCGGCCCAGTAGTCGGTGGAGAAAATCTCCGCCAGGTCGCCGCGCTGGACGATGCTGTTCTCTTCCACCGCCAGGTGGTCGTCCTGGATATAGTCGGCATGCCGGACCGGTGCATAGGCCAGCAGCGTGAGCAGGACCAGGAGAAAGAGGAAGCGCGCCTTGATGCCGGAGCCTGCAAGTGTTCCGCGGTTCACTGGGAAGAGGCCTCCAGCTGCTCAAGGATGTCCGGCCCCACCAGCATCGCCCGGGGGCGCGCCCCATCCGCCGGACCTACGATGCCGGCCTGTTCCATGGCGTCCACAATCCGGGCCGCACGGGCGTATCCAAGTCGCAGGCGGCGCTGGATCATGGTGATGGAGCATTGCCCTTCCTGGAGCGCCACCTCCACCGCCTTGATGAAGAAATCATCCCGTTCCTCGTCGGTGGACCCGCTGCGCTCCTCTACCGGTTCCTTCAACACGGTTTCGTCGTACACCGGCTTCGATGTTTTCTTGAGAAAGGCGGTGATGCGGCTCAGTTCCGCCTCGGTGATGAAACCGCCATGGATCCGGATCAGTCGGGCCGATCCGGGCGGCAGGAACAGCATGTCGCCGCGCCCTAAGAGGTGCTCGGCGCCCTGGCGATCGATGATGGTCCGCGAATCCACTCTCTGGGAGACGCGGAAGGAGATCCGGCTTGGGAAGTTCGCCTTGATCGTCCCGGTGATGACGTCCACCGACGGGCGCTGGGTCGCCAGGACCAGGTGGATCCCCACCGCCCGTGCCATCTGGGCCAGCCGCATCACCGATTCTTCCACGTCGGCGGACGAGACCATCATCAGGTCGGCCATCTCGTCGATGACGATCACGATGTAGGGCAGGTGCTCGAGCGGGATCTCTTCGCCTGTCCGCTCTTCCAGCATGGTCCGGTCCGGCTCCTTCTTCGAGCAGATCGTTGAACTGCTTGATGTTGCGAACGCCGACGGCGGCAAGCGCTTGTAGCGCTGTTCCCATTTCCCGCACCGCCCATTTGAGGGCGGTGGACGCAGCCTTCGGCTGCGGTGACCACCGGGATCAGCAGGTGGGGGATGTCGGCGTAGACTCCCAGTTCGATCATCTTCGTGTCGATCATGATGAACCGGAGATCCTCCGGCGTCGACTTGTACAGCATGCTTACGATCATGCCGTTCAGACCGACCGATTTGCCTGCCCCGGTGGCGCCGGCGATGAGCAGGTGGGGCATCTTGTCCAGTTCGGTGACGAACACATCGCCGCCGATATCCTTCCCGAGGGCGAGGGTCAGCTTCGAGTCCGAATTGTCGAAAACGGCCGATCCGATCAGATCCTTGGGGTAAATGATCTCCTGGCGTTGGTTGGGGACCTCGATTCCGATGGTGGACTTTCCGGGGATGCGATCAATACGGATGGAAACCGCCCGGAGCGCCAGGCAGAGGTCTTCTACCAGGGAGGTGACCTTGGAGAACCGGACGCCGGAGTCCGGCGCGAATTCGAAGGTGGTGACCACCGGTCCGGGATGGATCGCCACCACCTTGCCGGCCACGGCGAATTCGGCGAACTTCTCGGTGAGCAGGTCGGCTCGCCGCAGCAGATCGGACTCGTTGTCGGCCTGCTGCGGTTCAGGCTCCTTCAGCAGTTCCAGGGGAGGCAGGGAGTAGCCTCCTCCCGGCACTCCTTGAAGGGGCAGGCCCTGTTGCCTCGTCTTGGCGGTGGGCCGGGGCGTCGGCTTGGTTACCAGCTCCGGTGGTTCGGAGGGCCCTGAATAGCTGATCGACTTCCTCTTTTCCGGCTCCTCCACGGAGGCGGGAGGCGCCGATGGTCTTATTCTGGGTGAAGGGTCACGTTCTGTGAACAGGTTGCGGATTGCCAGCCACAGCCGGCTGAAACCGATGGTCAGAAGATCGAGCAGCCGGGAGAAAGAGACCCGTGTGACCAGGACGGTAATGGCCGCTACCAGCGTGGCGGAGAAGACAATGGCGCCTGGGCGGTTGAACAGCGCAAGCAGCAGTCCGGCTAGCTAGTTTGCCCAGGTAGCCGCCGGCGTGCTCGAACTCCTCGCCGCCCCAGGCTATGCTACGGAACAGCAGGTCAGTGAGGGCGGCCAGGGACAGGGTCAGGCCGGCCAGGCCGAAGGCCGTACCCACGGCGAACGGTTCGGTGGGACGGCGCAGCCGCGACCACCCGGCGACAGCCAGGAATACCGGGATCAGCCAGGCGGATGTCCCCAGCAACTGCAGCAGCGCCTCGGAGAGAGTGGCTCCGGCCCAGCCGACCCAGTTGGATCGAGGCCCGGCGTCGGTCTGACGGGAAAACCAGGTTGGGTCGCCCGGGTCGTAGGACAGCAGGCTCATAATCGCTATCAGCGCGGCGAACAGCAGCACGATACCGACCAGTTCCTGAATCCGCAGGCTCTTCTTCCAGGATTTTTTCGAAGTTGCCATTGATGTCAGAACTCCACCAGGACCGGGATGATCATCGGTCTGCGCTGGGTCTTCCTGCGGAAGAACCGTTTCAGGTCGGTCTGCAGCTTGGCCCGGAGAAGTGCCTCGTCGATTCGTTCTTCCGGGGTCGCCTCGGCAATGGTCTCACGAACCACGATGTCGGCAAGGTCCATGACCCCGTCCTGCTCTTCCTCGGCGAGGAATCCGCGTGAGACGAACTCGATCGGCCTGCGAACTTCGCCGCTGTTGCGGTCCAAGGAGATCACCGCCAGGACAATGCCGTCCCCGGCGATTTTGCGACGATCTTTCAGGATTGTGATGTCGACCTCTTCCAGAGCGGCGTCGATGAATACACGGCCGGCGGGAACCCGGTCCACAACCTGGCAGGAGGTTTCGTCCAGGGCGATGAGTTCGCCCGATTCGGCCAGGACGATCCGGTTGGAAGGGATGCCGACTTCTGCGGCCAGATCGGTGTGCGCGAGCAGTTGGCCGTACTCGCCGTGGATCGGAATGAAAAAGCGCGGCCTCAGGAGTTCCAGGACCAGCTTGAGCTCTTCCCGGGCCGGATGGCCCGAGACGTGCACGGCGGCATCATTGCCGGTAACCAGACGTGCTCCCCGTCGCAGCATATGGTTGAACAACCGGCCGACGCTTTTCTCGTTCCCGGGGATGATCCGTGCAGAATGGATCAGGAGATCCCCCTTGTCCAGGGAAACGTCCTTGTGCTTGTCCACGGCTATCCGGGACAGGGCGGACATCGGCTCTCCCTGGGACCCGGTGACCACCAGAAGCGCTTCCTGCGGCGGCAGGTTCATGACGTCCTCAGGCTGCATGCGGCGGCCCACGGGAAAAGAGAGGATGCCGAGGGATGTGGCGATGTCCGCATGGGAGACAAGGGACGCACCGACCAGGGCGATCTTGCGTCCGTGATCTGCCGCCAGTTCGGCCAGTTGTCGGATACGCTGGATGTTGCTGGCGAAGGACGCTACCAGGACCCGTCCGGGCGCATGGGCTATCAGGCTCTCCAGGGCAGGGCGGACCGAGCGTTCCCCGGGGGTGGTGCCCGGCACCCCGGCATTGGTGCTGTCGGACAACAGGGCCAGTACGCCGCGGTCCCCCAGCCTGGTCAGGTGGTCAAGATCGGTGCCGATGCCGTCCGGCGGGTTTTTGTCGAGCTTGAAATCGGCAGTGTGCACCACCGTGCCGAGTTCGGTATGGAGGGCGATCATGCAGGCCTGGGGAATGGAGTGGGCTACCGGCACCGGTTCGATGGTGAAAGGACCGACCTGCCAGGGCAGGTGATTCTCGGGAAACGGACGGATCGCCGAGCGGTTGCCGCCGTGCTCCTTGAGGCGTGCCTTCACAAGGCGTCCGGTGTACGGGCTGCACCACACCGGGACGTCATGTCGGGAAAGCACGTATGGCAGGGCGCCGATATGGTCTTCGTGGCCGTGAGTCAGAACGATGCCGTGGATAGTGCCGCACTCGGAAAGGAAATCGATGTTCGGGATGACTACATCGACCCCGAGGTGTTCGGAGCCGGGGAACATCATCCCGGTGTCCATCACGATGCAATCCCCGCCGATGCGGTAGACCATCATGTTCATCCCGAATTCGCCCAGGCCGCCCAGGGGGATGATCTCCAATGTCGGGGTCCGGGACATAGAAGCTCCAGTTCAGCCGTACAAGGCCTGGCGAGATTTACAAATTAAAATATATCAGAATCGGGGCCAGTTTCGCGCAAGGGACCGGAACGCGTCCGGTGTGAGACTTTCCGCCCGGGCCGATCCGTCCAAGCCGGTTGTCTCGAGAAGCTCTCTCGCCGCCGGTTCCCCTCCGGCAAGACCGTGTCGCAGGTTGTTGAACAGGGTCTGGCGCCGGTTATGGAAACAGATTGCGAGGCAGCGTCGCATCCGGCGGGCAAGATCCGGCTCGGGAACCGGGCCGGTGGACCGGGTCCACACCGTGACGGTGGAAGTCACCTTGGGAGCGGGACGAAAATTTCCAGGAGCAAGGTCGAACCATGCTTCAATCCGGAAGAACGAACCGGCGAAGATCCCCAACGGACCGTAGTCGCGGTTTTGCGGCGTCGCGGTCAGGCGTGCGGCAACTTCCTTCTGAAACATGAGTACTGCACCGGCCACCGCTTCCCGCTCCGCGATAAGTTTCTGAACGACCGGTTTGGAAATATTGTAGGGCAGGTTGCCGGCCACCAGGAAACGGCCTGCCGGCGCAGGTTCCAGACGTTCCATGAGATCCTGGAACCGGACCTTCAGAATGTCTCCCTCTTCCAGGTGGAAACGGTGTTCGTGAAAGCGGTCCCGCAGATAGGCGGCCAGATGACGGTCGATCTCCACGGCGGTTACGCGCAGACCGGATTCCAGAAGAGACTCGGTTAGAGCTCCCCGGCCGGGACCGATCTCCAGGGCGTCTCCTTCTCCAAATTCGGCAACCTTGCTGCTGATTCTTTCAATGGCGCCTGCATTGGTCAGAAAGTTCTGACCGAATCGCTTTCTTGCCCGGGGAAGACGATCCATGTTGCGCTCCAGGCGTGGAAGGAATCGCGGTCTTACGCTACTCTCTGAGGCAGCCGGCCGCCCCACCGGGGATGGTACACCAACCGCAAGGGGCCAGGGGCCGGAGCGGAGCTTTCATGGGAACCGGAGAAATCATCGAACTCACCGACGAGTCCTTCGACCCTAAAGTCAGGAACGGTGGCGGCCTTGTGCTCGTTGATTTCTGGGCCGACTGGTGCAGGCAGTGCGCCAGGATACGGGAGCATCTTCTTGAACTGGCAGTCGAGGAAAACGGGTGCGCCGTCATTGCCGCGGTGAACGTGGACGACAATGAAGAAGTACCTTACCGTTTCAGCATCCGCAGTGTACCGACCCTGATCCTTTTTGAGAACGGCAAGATAGTGGACCAACTGGTGGGCGCCGCTCCCAAAGAGGAGATTCGACGGATGATTCATCGCGCGAGCTGACATCCGCCGGCCGTGGAGCCTCTACGGGGCTATGTTTCCGGGATCGAGCACCAATGCGATGCTGCCGTCGCCCAGCAGCGCCGCTCCGCTGAACCGTTTCATCATACGGAGGGGCGGGTCCAGCGGCCGGACGAGCACTTCTTGTCGTCCCACCACCTCGTCCACCAGGATCGCCTCGCCCTGGTCCCCCGGCGGGAGGAGAACCACACCTCCGGAGGGTACCGGTCCGTCGCATGACCCATCGACGGCAACGGCGGACATGGGCCGGTCGCTTCCTCGCGGTTCCAGGTAGAGCCGTTCATCCTTCCGGACCAGGTCAAAGTTTCGGAGATCCACGGTGCGGGAAATCGCCGCCACCGGGATGGCGAACAGTTCGCGGCGGTATCGCACCAGGAGGGCCTGGATGATCGCCATGGACTGAGGAACCTCCAGGGCGAACAAGGTGCCGGCGCCGGGGCGGGACGAGATTTCGAGACGCCCGCCCAGCGACTCGATTTCGTTCCTGACCACGTCCATCCCGACGCCGCGACCGGAAACGTTTCCGGCCCGGTTTACGGTGGAGAACCCGGGGATTGTCACCAGAAAATGGCATTCCTTGTCCGAGAGCCTGTCCGCCTTATCACGTGTCATGAACTTCATCGCTACCGCGCGGTCCCGAAGATCGGCGGCAATCATTCCGCGGCCGTCGTCCTCGATGGAGAACCGGACCGAATTTCCTTCCCGTGTCAGTCGCAGGGAGATGTTTCCCTCGGCCGGTTTCCCGGCGGCGGTCCGTTCCGGCGACGGCTCAATGCCGTGGTCGATGGCGTTGCGCATGATATGAAGCAGCGGATCTACCAGGGATTCCAGGAGCGAACGATCCAGGCGGACGAGTCTCCCTTCCATGCAGAACCGGATCTGCTTGCCCTGACGGGAAATCAGCGAATCCACACCGGCGCGAATCCGGGTGGCCACGGTTTCGAACGGCACCAGGCGGAGCTCGGTCAGGGTGGCGTACTGGTTTTCCACCAGTTGCCGACAGCGCTGGAATCCTCGCAGCAGTCCGGGGCTCCCTTCGGTTCCGATCCTGCCGGACAGGTTTTCGTGGGCCAGGGTCAACTCCAGCGCGTTCTCCATGAGGATATCGAGGAGATCGGCGCGAACCCGTACGAATCGGGATGAGCGACCGCTTGTTCGTTCCGGTTTTCTTCCGGCCTCAATCGGCAGGATGCGGAAGCTGTGCACCGCCTGCAGTCCCTCGAGGGCCTGTTCCAGTTCCTCCCGGCTGCCTGCGGTGGCAAGTTCCAGGATGATCCGCTTCCCGAAGCCTGTTCTTCCGGACGGAAGGGGAGGAAGAATATGCCGTACGGTGCCCAGGCTTCCGAGCCGGTTGACCAGTCCTACCACCTTGCCGGTGGAACCGGCGCAAGCTTCGTCCAGCCGGAGTTCGATCCGCCAGGCTGATTTCGATTCGGAATCTTTCCTGGAGGTCCGCCTGCGCCGGAGCGACGGCGTCAGGCTCCTGCTGTTGGGACATCGGTTCCTCGAGACGGGTGCGGATCAGGTCCGCCAGGGTTGCCGCGTCCGGGCTGTCCCGGGGACGGTCATCGCCCACCGCCCGGATGATCGCGCGGATATATCCGAGGCCGTTGGTCACCAGGAGCAGGTCTTCCGCCGGTACGCCTACGTTTTGTCGGTCCTGGCGGGAGCGGTCCAGAAGATCCTCCATGGCATGAGAAATGCGGGCCATGTCGGCGAACCCCATGGTGGCCGCCATGCCTTTCAATGAGTGCAGATGCCTGAACAGGCCGTTAAGCGTCTCACGGCAGGAACGGTTCAACTCGAGATGCCGGACAAGCTCCTCTCCGTGCTGGAGGTGGTCTTCCGCTTCCGCCAGAAACAGGGCCGTGTAACGAGCCATGTCCACGGCGCGCCTCAACTCCCTGTTGCGGTGCTGCCGGCCAGGATCTCCGTTTCCAGCATGTATACCAGTTCGGAGGGGTCCACCATTTTGAACCGGCTTTCGGATTGACTATCCTCGAAGTTCAGGAATGTCACCGGCGCCGGTACCTCGAGGGCGGTATGGGTCATGGTTCCGGACAACCGGATCAGGCACCTCGGCCCCGGACCGGCCGGCTCACCCAACATTCCGGGAAGGTCCAGGACGGTCAGAACGCGGCCCCGCCACTCGGACAGGCCGAGGATTGCCGGTGGTGCTCCATCCACTTTGCGAACCGGACCGCAATCCGCCAGACCGGAAACGTGTTCCAGCCTTATGGCGTAATCCGAGGCTCCGACCCGAAATCCGAGGAACCTGGACTGCTCCCTGTCGTCCATCAGACCGGGGCGCCCGGCGAATGCGGCTCGCCGGTCTTGAAGATTGAGATCAGTTCCTGAAGATGTTCCGATGCCTGCGCCAGTTCCAGGGCTGAAGAGGCCAACTCGCCGGTGGACTCCGTTTGTCCGCGGGTGGCGGCATAGGCCGCCTCCGTTCCGCCGGCGTTGCGGGTTGCCACGTCCGAGATGCGCTGGAGGGACTGGACCACTTCGCAGGCCGCTTCATCCTGGTCGCCGGTGAGACCGCTGATCTCCTCGGACAGGGCGCGAGTGTTGCTGATCGCTTCGATGATGCTGTCGAAGGACGATGCGGATTGTTCCGTAAGGCGCCGGACGATACCGGCGGAATCAAGGCTGGCCCGGATTTCCTCCGCCAGCTTGCCGGCGCCGGCGAGGATTTCGGTGCTGATTTCGGAGATCTGGCCGGTCAGTTCCTGAACGCTGTCCGCCAGCCTGCCGACCTCGTCGGCCACCACCGCAAAGCCGCGTCCCTCTTCGCCGGCTCGAACCGCCTCAATGGCGGCGTTCACAGCCAGAAGATGGGTCTGCTGGGAGATGGACGAGATAACCGTCACGATTTTGCCGATCTCCGATAACCTGGTCTCAAACTGTTCCACAGCCTGCTGGGATCGTTCGTTCCGGGCCGCCAGGTCATCAATACTGCCGGCTGCACGGCAGACATCCGTGCCGCCCTCGGCAGCTCTGCGGGAGGCGTCCCGGGCCATCTGATGGACTTCCCTGGATCGCGCGGCCACCTTTTCCGCTGTTCGGGCGAACTGTTGGGTGATGCCGGTGATCTGTTCCACTTCATGAGCCTGTTCTTCGGCTCCACGAGCGATACTTTCGGAACTCCGGGTTATCTCTTCCGAACCGCCATTGATCTCCTTGGACGCATTGGAGAGGGACAGCGCCGAGTAATTGATGTGTGCGGTGGTGGTACGGACCTCTTCTACGATGCGCAGCAGGTTTTCCCGCATGGCGTTGATAGCATCGGCCAGTTCGGCGGTTTCGTCCTTGCCGCCGGATTCCACTTTCTTTCTGAGATCGCCCCGGGAGATGACCGATGCGATGCTGGCCATTTCACGGAGCCTCCGGGTCAGGATCTTGGAGGCGAACCAGGCTGCTCCGAGGCCGATCACCAGATCCAGAAACAGGATCAGGACGGAACTCCAGAACCGGTCCGGCTGTATATGGGGGATCACCGTGCTGACAACAACGTACAAAAACGTTACCGAGAGGAACCATGCTGCCAGTTTTTTCTGCATCCGGGCCAGTCCTCCGGATCAAGGCGCCCCGGGCGCCTGTCCACCTAGGTTTATCTAGGTTCCAGACGCCGGAAAGTCCAATCTTTCCGGGTCGGACAGTCGTAATACCGATACGGGAGCGCGGTTGACAGTGCAGAGAGATGTTCCTAAAATGCAAGATTCGATCTAAGCCCTTTGAATACAGTAACTACCGGCGGCATGACCGCTTCAGGAGAGTCGGAATGACCCAGGACGTACAATCGGTTCAGGAATGGGTCCGCAAGGAATCCCAGGTCGTCGAGAAACTGCTGGGGGAAGTCCGCCGGGTCATTGTAGGCCAGCGCTACCTTCTGGAGCGGATGGTGATCGGCCTTCTGACCCGGGGTCATCTCCTGCTGGAGGGAGTGCCGGGGCTGGCGAAGACCCTGGCGGTCAAGACGCTGTCCGACGCCGTGGAGGGAAGCTTCCAGCGGATCCAGTTCACCCCGGACCTGCTTCCTGCCGACCTCACCGGCACTCTGATCTACAACCAGAAGGACGGCAGTTTTGTCCCCCGCAAGGGGCCGCTGTTCACCAATTTCGTCCTGGCCGACGAGATCAACCGCGCCCCTGCCAAAGTCCAGTCGGCGCTGCTGGAGGCGATGCAGGAACGGCAGATCACCATCGGCGAAACCTCCTACCAGTTGCCGGATCCGTTCCTGGTCCTTGCGACCCAGAACCCGATCGAACAGGAAGGGACCTATCCGCTGCCCGAGGCCCAGGTGGACCGGTTCATGCTGAAGCTGAAGCTGGATTACCCCAGTCTTGAGGAAGAGCGGGAGATCCTGGACCGGATGAGCGTAGAAAATGTTCCCGAAGCGAAGGCGGTAGTGACGTTGGAGGAACTGGCCGGCGCCGCCGGCGCCCTGCATGCGATTTACGTGGACGACCGGATCAAGGACTACGCCGTCCGACTGGTCCACGCCACGCGGGAACCGGGCAAGTATCATCTGGATCTCGAAGGGTTGCTGCATTACGGCGCTTCCCCCAGGGCGACGCTTGCCCTCGTGGCTGCCGCCCGGGGCCATGCCTTCCTCCGGGGCCGTGGGTTCGTCACGCCGGAGGACGTGAAAGCGATAGGGCCGGATGTCATGCGGCACCGGCTGATCCTCTCCTTCGAGGCGGAGGCCGAGTCGGTCACGCCGGATGAGGTGATCCAGCGGGTGTTCGACGCCGTGGAGGTGCCGTGAGCCCGCGGGAACTTCTCAGGAAGGTCCAGCGGCTTGAGATCCGGACGCGGAGACTGGTGGACCAGAGCCTGGCAGGCTCCTACCACTCCGTCTTCCGGGGGCGGGGGATGGAGTTCTCCGAGGTCCGGGAGTACGACCCCGGGGACGATGTCCGGACCATCGACTGGAACGTCTCGGCCCGGATGGGACATCCGTTCGTCAAGAAATTCACCGAGGAGCGTGAGCTGACGGTGGTTCTGGCGGTGGATACAAGCGGTTCGGGTCGTTTCGGCACCGCCCGGTCCACCAAAATGGAACTGGCGACGGAGATCTCGGCCCTGCTGGCGTTCTCCGCGATCCGCAACAATGACCGTGTCGGACTGCTGTTGTTCTCCCACCGCATCGAACAGTTCGTCCCGCCGCGGAAGGGCAGGGAGCACGCTCTCCGGGTACTCCGGGAACTGGTGGCTACCGATCGCAGGGGAAGCGGGACCGATCTCGCAGGGGCGATGGTTTACCTGCGGAACGTGGTCAAGAAGCGAGCGGTAGTCTTTCTGGTCTCGGATTTCCAGGACCGGGGTTACGAGGCCGTCCTCAGAACCGTGGCGCGGAAGCACGATGTGGTGGGGATCCGGGTGAGCGACAGCAGGGAAGCGGTGCTGCCTCCCGCAGGTATTGTGGCGGTGGAGGATCCGGAGTCCGGAACACGGACCCTCCTGGATGCCGGCAGCCGCAAGGTACGGGCGGAGTACGCCGCCTGGGCGGAGAACCGCCAGGCGGAGATCCGGGAGACCATCGGCAGGACCGGCATAGATCTCCTGGAACTGGATACCGGCGAAGACTACGAGAATCGACTGGTCCGGTTTTTCCGCAACCGGGCCCGGCGTGCCGCGGCAGGGGGGATGTAGGCAGGTGGTGCGTGGAATGATCATCCTGGCCGGGATCGCCATGTTTCTCTGTCCCGGCTTTGCCGCCGCCAGCCCGCCGGAGATCGGACTCGATTTTCCGCGGACTGCGGGAACCGTTGGCGACCCGTTCCCGATGACGCTGACAGCATCCGGAACCGACTCCGGCCTGGGGGAGCCTCAGCCATTGCCGGATCGCATAGGCCCGTTCCACGTGCTGGACGGATCCTGGCGGAAGGAAAGCACCGCTGAAGGGGGAGATGCCTGGGTCTGGTCCGGCAGGCTGGCCGCCTATGAAACAGGGGAACTGGAACTGCCGTCTTTCACCGTACGGTTCCGTCTGGCCGATGAGTTTCTGGAGGTGACCACAGAACCAAAACAGGTCTCCATCGCATCGGTGCTGGGCGGAAGCGACGAGGGTGAAGAACTGGCCGATCTTAAAAGGCCGTCCTCGGTGGAGCCGGATTACCGCGCACTGTTCCTCGCTGTCATTTTCCTGGTCGGGCTGATGGCGGTGGCCGGTTCGGTGTGGTGGATCCAGAGAAGAATCGCCGGCAAGCTGGCCGCCGTCATCCCAGCCCAAGGACCCGTTCCATCGCATGCCCCCCCACGAATGGGCTTACCAGGCTCTTCAGGAACTGTTACGTACCGGACAGGCCGATCCCGAACGCGCCGGCCCGTTTTTCCAGGAGATATCCCGGATTCTCAAACTGTACCTGGGCGGCCGCTTTCGAGTCGAACTGATGGAGTGCACCACTTCAGAAATACCTCCGGCGCTCCATCAGGCCGGAGCAGCAGAAGGCTCCATCCTGAAAACGGAACAGATCCTCCTGCGTTGCGACATGGTCAAATTCGCCGGGCACCGTCCCGAGTCCGCCGCATTCCGTTCCGCGGTGGAGGAGGCCTATGCTCTGGTGGACGAAACCAGGCCGACCCCCGCCGCCGGGCAGGGTGCGACATGACTTTCCGGTTCGCCGCCCCCTGGATGTTCCTGTTGCTGGCGCCGGCTCTCAGCCGCCATCTGGATGCTGATCCGCCGCCGGTCGACAGGGGACGCCCGACTGGGGCTTCCCGCCGCCGGAGAACTGGGCGTAGTGGGCGGAAGCGCCTGGACCCGCCTGGCCGGCTTTCTGCCCTGGGCAAGGGGAGCGGCCCTCATCCTGATAGTCCTGGCTCTGGCCCGGCCCCAGTCCGGTACCGCAACCGAAACGGTCTCCACCCACGGCGTGGACATCGTCATCGCCATGGACATTTCGTACTCAATGCTGGCGGAGGATTTCCAGCCGCTGAACCGGCTGGAGGTTGCCCGTGCCACGGTGGCCGGGTTCATCGAGGGACGTCCTTCCGACCGGATCGGCCTGGTGGTGTTCGGCTCCCTGGCTGCGACCCGGGGACCGCTGACCCTGGACCATGAAATGCTTCTCCAACTCCTTCGGGAGGTCCAGGTGGCGCCGCCGGACCGGTCGTCCACCGCCCTTGGGATGGGCCTCGCCACGGCGGTGAACCGCTTGAGGCGCTCAGACGCCCGCAGCCGGGTGGCGGTTCTGATCACCGACGGCAGGAACAACGCCGGCCAGATCGGGCCCCAGGCCGCCGCGGAAGCGGCCCGGGCTCTCGGCATCAGGGTCTACACCGTAGGAGTCGGCACCGAGGGTGAGGCGACCATCCCGTTGGTCACACCCCAGGGTTCCACCACCCGTCGTATACGGCTTGATCTGGACGAGGAACTGTTGCGGTCCATCGCAGCCGCCACCAACGGGAGGTATTTCAGGGTCACCGACGCCGGGGGCATGCGGGAAACATTTGAAGTCATCGACAGCCTGGAAAAATCACGAATCGAAAGCACGATTCGGATCCAGTACGACGAGCTGTTCCCCGGATACCTCGCAGCGGCGTTCCTCATTCTGCTGCTGGAGTGGCTGCTGTCCGTTACCCGGTTGCGGAGGATCCCCTGATGCGGTTCGCGTCTCCGGAAATGCTCTGGCTCCTCCTGGCGCTGCCGGTTCTGGCGGCCGCCGGGCTGTTGTTCGCCTCACGTCGCAAGGCTGCCCTGCTGGCGTTCGCCGGAGGCCCGCGGCATTACCCGCTGTTCGCAGCCGGTATGGGCCGGAACCGCCGGGCCCTCAAGGCGGTCCTGCTTCTGGTCATGGTCCTGTTCGGCATCCTGGCGGCGGCGCGTCCGCAATGGGGCGGCCGGCAGGTGCCGGTGACCCGTTCCGGGAATGATGTCATGGTGGTTCTGGATACCTCTTACAGCATGGCCTCCGAGGATATCTCCCCCAATCGGTTCCGGCGGGCGGTGCTGTCCGCCGCGAACCTGGTCCATCTCCTTCCGGGAGACAGGATCGGCCTTGTGACTTTTTCCGGGCGCGCAGTATTGAACTGCCCTCTGACCCTGGACCACGGCGCCGTGATCATGTTCATGGATGCTGTGGATATCCGGTCCGATCTGGTCCCGGGCACCGCCCTGGCCGACGCGCTGACGGTGGCCGTTCAGGCGTTCGTTCGACAAGACGAGGGCGGCCGAGGCAAAGCGATAGTCCTGTTCACCGATGGTGAGGACCATGAAGCCGGTCTGGATGATCCGCTCAGTGCAGCCCGGGAGCATGGCATCGCCGTACACGCCGTCGGCGTCGGCACCCTGAAAGGAGCCCCGATCCCTGTCAGCGGTGAAAGCGGCGGGATTTCAGGCTTCAAAACCGATGGGGAGGGCAGGGTTGTCACCACCCGGCTGGATGAGAGGTTGCTGGAAGACCTGACGCGAAGGGGAGACGGAATATATCGCCGCGGCACCGCTTCCGGTGGTGAAATCCAGGATCTGATAGATCATCTAAGAGGAGAGGACGGCGGAGAACTTGGCACTGTTCTCAGGATCCGGTACGAGGAGCGTTACCAGATTCCGCTGTTCCTGGCGTTTCTCGCCCTGCTGGCCGAATTCCTGCTGCCGGACGATTCCGGACCCAGGCGCCGGACCCGCAGGGAGAAGGCGGAGGCTGCTTCATGATCGGTTCCGGCAAGATGATCATAGCCCTTGTTTTAGCCGGATCCCTGGGACCGTTGGGCGGCGCTGCGCACCGCCGAACCGAGGAGGGAAACCGGAGTTACGAAGCCGAGGAATATGAAGAAGCCCTCCGGGCCTATACCAAGGCGCAGGTCGATCTGCCGGAAGCTCCGGAACTGTTCTATGACATCGGCAATGTGCTTTACCGCCAGGGTGACCTGGCAGGAGCCGAAGAGTCATGGATGCAGGCGATGAAAGAGGCGGACCGGAATCTGCTGGCCGATATCGGCCACAATCTCGGAAATGCCCGCTATCAGCGCCAGGCGTACCAGGAAGCGGCCGAGGCCTACCGACAGGCACTGGCGTTGAGGCCGGACGACCGGGAAACCAAGCGTAACCTGGAACTGGCGCTACGCCGGCTCGAGGTCCAGCAGCAAGAGCAGCAGCAGGATCCTCAATCCGGAGACGAGAAGGAGCAGGAACAGGACCGCCCTCCAGAGTCCGGCCCGGAGTCCAAACCGCCAGAAGACGGCAAGGAGCAGAAGTCCCCGGATGAGGAGCCGTCACCCGGCGAAATGACCCGGGAGGAGGCGGAACGATTGATGGACAGCCTCGAGGCTGAAGAAAAGGAAAACCTGAAAGCCGAGGAGGCTCGCAAGATGGCGGCGGCCGGCGGTGGCCGGGAGAAGGATTGGTGAACCGGAACAGCTACCACCTTGTCGCAAGACGCCTGGCGGCTGTGGCAGGGTTGTGGATGCTCGCTCTTGGCGCCGTGGCTGCGGACCCGGTGATACGGACCTCCCTCCGTCCGGACACCGGCATCACCGATACGGAGGTGCTGCAGTTCACCATTGTGGTGGAAAACGCCCAACGTGATGTCCAGGCCGGCCGGCTCACCGATCTTCGGAACCTGGGAGTTCTGAATGGTCCCTCCACCGGCCAAAGCACCCAGATGCAGGTCGGGCCGTCAGGGACCGTTTCGTCAACCACCTTCACCTTCACATGGACTCTGCGCGCCCTGGGCCCCGGGCCGGCGGAGATTCCGCCGGTGGAGGTCCAGGTGGCCGGGACCACCTTCCGCACCGATGCGGTGCGGTTCCAGGTAACCGCCGGTTCTTCCGCGCAGCCGCCTGCAGTCGCTCCCGGCCCCTCCCGGCAGGATCCGGAACCCCGGGTCTTCCTGAAAGCAGAGCTTTCGGAGCGGGAGGTGTACGTCGGTGAACCGGTGCTTCTGACCATGACCCTCCTGGCCCGTCCACAGATCCAGAACCTTCAATGGGTGGAGCGGCCGGAGTTTTCCCGCTTCTGGGTGGAGCAGGTTCCCGCCGACCCGGACCGGGAGCGATACGTCACCGACGTGGCGGGGGAAAGATATTACGCCTACCCGCTGGAAAGGCGGATGCTGGTGCCTACCAGCCAGGGGTCGTTCACTGTGGACCCGTACGCTCTCCAGCTTCAGGTCGTGACCCGAAGCCGGGACCTGTTCGAGAGCATATTCAGCCGCAGTCAGGGCCGGAACATCATCCGGAAATCGGAACCGCTGCAACTGACCGTCCTGCCGCTGCCGTCGCAGGGTCGTCCGCCCTCGTACCACGGCGCCGTGGGCGAGTTCCTGATGTCGGCGGAACTGGACCGGACCGAGGCGGCGGTGAATGATGCAGTGGCGTTGCGGGTTACCGTGGAAGGGGAGGGTTTCCTCAAACCGGTACAACCCCCGATCCTGGACCCACCTCCGGGGATCCGGATACAGGAGCCGAATTCGGAGGAGTCCATCACCATCCGGTCCGGGGTGATGATCTCGCGCAAGACCTGGGAATGGCTGATGCTGCCGGCCTCCCCAGGGCAGGTTGCGATACCGCAAGTCCGCTTCGGGTGGTTCGATCCGAAATCCGGGCGCTACCGGGAGCAGGTGGAAGACGGTCTGGTTTTGACGGTGGTTCCGGGCGACGGAGAATCCGGAGGAACCTTGCCCGGTGGTCGCCTGGTGCAGCAGGGGAGGGATATCCAGTACATCAAGCTGGCGCAGGATGACCTGGAACTCGGATCCAGGCCGGTGCACAGGGAAGGCTGGTTCCAACTGCTGGTGGTGGCGCCGGTACTGTTGTTTCCTGTGGGGATCCTCGCTGGCCGCTGGTACGCCCTCCGAACCGGCGATGTGCGCAAGGTCCGGTCCCGGAAAGCCAGGGCGAGGGCCAGGAAGAAACTGGTTTCCGCCGGGAAACTGGTGGATGGAAAGGCAGGGGCCGAGTTTCATGAGGCGGTGGCCCGAACACTGGTGGACTATGTCGCCGACCGTTTTGACCGGTCTTCTTCCGGCCTGACCTACGACGACGTGGAGCATCTCCTGGTATCCCGGGCTGTGCAAGCCGGTCTGGTGCGCCGTTTTCGCGACTGCCTGGAGTCTTGCGATTTTGCTCGCTACGTCCCGGCTGCCGGGCAATCGGGACGGCGGTCCGAAACGCTTAAGGAGGTCCGTGACGTGCTGGATCAACTGGAGAAGGTGTTGTGAGAACCGGAATACGGATCCTCGCCCTTTGCTTGCTGGCGAGCGCCGTCCCTGCTATTGCCGGCGAACCGGAAATCCTGTTCCGAAAGGGGAACGAGGCGTATGCCGACGGAAAGTTCCTGGAGGCTGCCGGGTTCTATCAGGAGATCCTGCGGTACGGCATAGAGGATTCCAGGGTCGAGTACAATCTGGGAAACGCCGCTTTCAAGCTGGGCCATCTGGGGGAGGCGATCCTGCATTTCCGCCGGGCCGCCCTGCTGGACCCGACGGACGACGAGATTCGGGGGAACCTGGAATTCGCCGAATCCACGCGGGTCGATCGTATCGTCCGCCCGGATAGTGCGGCGGCGATCCGCGTCCTGATCCGTTTGCAGCACCGTATCGGCCCCGACCGGCAGGCTCTGGCGGCGCTGGTGCTGTTGTGGACGGTGATCCTGGTCCTGGCGGCCGGCCTGGTGCTCCCTGGACGCTGGAAGGCCTGGCACGGCTGGACCGCCGCCGGCCTCCTGTTGGCCACCATCCTCCTGGCCGGTTCCTGGTGGCTCACCGTGAGCAGGCTGGAACCGAATCATACCGCCGTAGTTATGGCGACGGAGGTGAATATCCTTGCGGGCCCGGGGGAAAACAACGCCACCCTGGTGGTTGCCCACGAAGGACTGGACCTCAAGATCCGTTCCGTCCGGGAAAACTGGATCCAGGTCGTCCTTCCCGACGGCCTCACCGGTTGGGTCCGGAGGGAAACGGTGGCCATCGTCTAATGGTCGAGCAACCCCCACAGCCGCAGGGCCCGGGGGGCGTTTACATCCACATCCCGTTCTGTTCCAGACGTTGCAGCTACTGTGATTTTGCCTCCGTGGCCGGGCGGGATCACGATCTCCCGCCGTACCTGGAAGCGCTGTCGCGGGAGATCGAAAGCTTCCAGTCGGGTGCTCACGAAACCGTCGATACGGTATTTTTCGGTGGCGGCACGCCGTCGCGCCTGTCGGGGGAGCAGGTGTCCGATCTGCTTCGGACCGTTCGCAACCGGTTTCACGTGTTGCCCGGCGCCGAGATCACCATGGAGTCCAACCCGGAAGACCTCACCCCAAGAGCTCTGACCGGTTTTCGGGAAGCCGGTATCGGTCGGATCGCCATAGGGGTGCAATCCCTGGATCCCGGGGTTCTGCAGGCCGTTGGACGGGGGCATGACGGCGCCCGGGCTTTGCAGGCGGTACAAGACGCCGGCAAAGCCGGGATTGGACAGGTGGCTGTGGACCTGATCGCCGGCCTCCCGGGAGAGGAACCGGGCGGATGGCGGGTAACTTTGAACCGGCTCATCGCAATGCAGCCGGATCATTTTTCGGTTTATCTCCTTGAGACCGACAAGGACACGCCGTTGTCCCGGTCGATGCAGGCCGGGCGGACCGCCTGCCCGGAAGACGACGTCCTGGCCGATGCCTGGGAACAGACCACGGACCATCTTGATTCTGCCGGTTACCGCCAGTATGAGATCTCCAACTACGCCCGGCCGGGAAGTGTCTGCAGGCACAATCTCAAATATTGGCAGGACCTGCCGTACGCCGGGTTCGGTCTGGGAGCCCATGCCTATTTCCGGGGAGAGCGGAGAGGCAACCGCAAGGACCTGGACGGTTACTTCGCTGACCTCGGCGCCGGCAGGGATCCGGTGGCGGAGAGGGACTGCTGGCATCCGGTGCGGAGGTTGGAGGAGGCGCTGTTTATGGGCTTGAGATTAAACGAGGGCATCGACGCCGGACGGATCGGGGCGCGGTACGGCCTGGACCTTGCCACTGCCTACCGGGCAGTCTGGGAAACGGCGGAGGAGGAGGGTCTTGTGGTCCGGACCGGCTCCCGCATCCGCCTGACCCGTGCCGGTCGGTTGCGCTCCAACGTGGTATTCGGGCGGTTGCTGGGCCATCTCCCGGTAAAATGATCAGCCGGGCAAGGGAGCAGGAGGCAAACCATGGCTGCAGGACATACGACCGGTATTGTGGATCTTCGCAGTGACACCGTGACCCGCCCTTCGGACGGGATGCGACAGGCGATGGCGCAGGCGGAAGTCGGGGACGACGTCTTCGGAGAAGACCCCACGGTGCGCCGGCTGGAGGCAGCGGGCCGCGGCACTGCTGGGACCCGAAGCGGCGCTGTTCGTGCCCACCGGCACGATGGGCAACCAGATCGCCGATCATCTCGCATGACCTCGCCCGGGCAGCGACGTGCTCGCTGGACAGGAGCTCCCACGTCTACTGCTACGAGTTGGGCGCCATGGCGGCCTGGTCCGGGGCGCTGCCCCGGATCCTGGGCGGCCCAACGCGGCCCTCTGACCGGAGCAAGTCGCAGCGGGCGATCGCGCCGGACATCTACTACATGGCGCGACCGCGCTGCTGGTCCTGGAGAACAGCCACAACCATGCCGGCGGCATCGTTCTGGACCTCCGTCGCACCGGCAGAATTGCTCGCTATCGGCCCGGCGCCACAGGGCGGATTCGCTCTCATCTGGACGGCGCCCAGATCTTCAACGCGGCCGCCGCGCTGCAGCTGCAGCCCCGCCGAGCTCGCAGCCAGGTGGACACGGCGATGTTCTGCCTGTCCAAGGGACTCGGCGCGCCGGTGGGCTCCATGCTTTGCGGCGGAAGGGATCTGATCGCGGGAAGCCCGGGTCGATGCGCAAGCGCATGGGCGGCGGGACTGCGGCAGGCCGGCGATCCTGGCGGCGGCGGGGATCCACGCGCTGGACCATCACCTGTCATCGCATGCCCGCGGACCATCGGCGCGCGGGCGCCTGGCCCGGGCCCTGGCCGAATTCCCGCATTCCACATCGATCCCTGCGACGGTGCAGACCAATATCGTCATCGCCGAACTGCGGGAGCCGGGCTCGACGGACCGGACGCTCGAGTCGCTGCGCGCGCACGGGGATCCTGGCCGGGGCGGGCATGGGGCCCGGCCGGATCCGCTTCGTGACCCATCTCGACGTTGACGACGACGATCTGGAACAGGCGCTGCGGGCACTGCGCGCCCTGCCGGCCTCGTGACCCCAGACCGGCCTGTGCCATAATGTGCCTTCGGCCAAAAAGGGAATTTTTCGCGGAGATTTCGATTCCGTCCCCACCCGCAGGAGAGCTCACCGTGGATTTCGAGTTCAGCGAGGAACAGAACCTTCTCCGCAGTACGATCCGCGAATTCGCCGAGGCCGAGATCCGGCCGAAGATGATGGAGTGGGACGAGAAGCAGGAGTTCCCCTGGGACTGCGTCAAGCAACTCGGTGAGCTGGGCTTGATGGGCATGCATGTTTCCCGGACGAGTACTGGGCGGCGCCGGGATGGGCTACGTCGAGTACGCGCTGGCGGTCGAGGAGCTGTCCCGGGTGGACGGTTCGATCGGGCTTGACCGTCGCCGCGCACAACGGTCTCTGCTCCAACCACATCTATCGTCTTCGGCAGCGAGGAGCAGAAGCAAAGATACCTCGTGCCCCTGGCCAAGGGAGAGTGGGTCGGCGCCTGGAGCCTGACCGAGCCGACCGCCGGCTCCGATGCCGGCGGCACGCGGACGGTGGCGGTGCAGGACGGCGACTACTGGGTTCTCAACGGGGCCAAGACATTCACGACCCACGGAGCGGTGGGCCGGGTCTGCGTGATCTTCGCTGTGACCGACAAGGAAAGGGCAAGCGGGGCATCTCCGTCCTTCACCATCGAGGCAGGGCACCCCCGGCTTCCGGCCCGGCAAGAAGGAAAACAAGATGGGCCTGCGCGCCTCGGACACCTCCGAGGTCATCATGGAAGACTGCCGCATCCCCATCGACCAGCTCGTCGGGCGAGCGCGGGCAGGGGTTTCATCCAGGCGATGAAGATCCTGGACGGCGGGCGGATCTCCATCGCCGCGCTGGCCCTGGGCATGGCCCGCGGCGCCTTCGAGGCGGCGCTGAAGTACTCCACCAGCGCGAGCAGTTCGGCCGGCCCGTCGCGGACTTCCAGGCGATCCAGTTCATGCTGGCCGACATGGCGACCAAGATCGAGGCCGCCTCGTCTGCTGACCTACCGCGCGGCCTGGATGAAGGACAACCGGGTCAGAACGTGACCAAGGAATCGGCCATGGCCAAGCTGTACGCTCGGAGAGATGGGCGTACAGGTGGCCGACCAGGCGCTGCAGGTCTTCGGCGGCTACGGCCTGGTCAAGGACTATCCCGCGGAGAAGTTCTTCCGCGACATGAAGCTCTGCACCATCGGCGAGGGAACCAGCGAGATCCAGCGCCTGGTCATCGCGCGCGAGCTGCTCAACCAGCTGCTGATGCGCCAGAACTGGCGGAGGACGAGCAGCCGTGCTGGGCTGACCTCCTGCTCGCCGGCGACGGTGCGCGCGCTGGCCCGGGGCATCAGCCATGGTCGAGGAGAACGCTCCTCGGCGCCGTGGAACTGCTCCGGGCGCGTCTTCCCGCATACCGGGCGGGCCCGGTCATCGGTCTCACCGGGCCGCCCGGCTCGGGCAAGTCCAGCCTGGTCGATCGGCTGGTCGCGATCGTTACCGCGCGCGCAGGCCACGAGAAGGTCGGCGTGGTGGCCATCGACCCGTCCAGCGCCTTCTCCGGCGGGGCGATCCTCGGCGACCGGGTGCGCATGCTGGATCATGCCGCCGACCCCGGCGTCTTCATTCGCTCGATGGCCACGCGGGGCCACCTGGGCGGTCTCTCCCGGGCGACCAACGACGCCATCGATCTGCTCGACGCCGCCGGCTACGACCCGATCCTGGTCGAGACCGTCGGCGTGGGGCAGGACGAGATCGAGATGGTCAAGACCGCCGACGCGGTGGCCGTGGTCCTGGTGCCGGGCATGGGCGACGACATCCAGGCGATCAAGGCCGGCATCCTGGAGATCGCCGACCTGTTCGTGATCAACAAGGCGGACAAGCCGGGGGCGGACCGGTTGATCACCGATCTTTCCTACATGCTTTCCCTGGCTAACGATCCGGAGAAGAATCGTCCGGAAATCCTGAAGACAGTCGCCTTCCGCGGCGAAGGGATCGAACCGCTCCGGGAGGGAGTCCTGCGGTTCATCCGGCAGGCAGGTGGTGACCAAAGAACCAGCAGGCGCAAGGGCAGGACCGAAGCCCGTTTCCGGACCATCCTGTCGGAGAGACTCACCGCGAAGGTGATGGAAACGGTGTTCCGCAAGGCAGACTTGGATCAACTGCTGGAAGATCTCAACGATCGATCCACCGATCCGTATACGGCGGTGGGCAGGGTGCTGTCCAGAGTGGAGGTTCGATGAGCGTCAAGATCAATCATATCGGAATAGCAGTGCAATCCCTCGAGGAGCGACTGGGGTTCTGGGAAATTCTCGGTCTGGAAGCGGGCGGCGCCGAAACGGTGGAGTCGGAGAAAGTCCGGGTCTCGTTCCTGCCGGTGGGGGAATCCCGCATCGAACTGCTGGAGCCGACGGATGGCGAGTCCGCCGTCGGGCGCTACCTGGCAAGAAGGGGCGAAGGGATCCACCATATCGCCCTCGAGGTTGACGGTCTGGACCAGATGCTGGAAAAGTTGCGGGCTGCCGGGATCGCGGTTCTGGGCGACGGCGCCCGTCCAGGGGCCGAGGGCGGCCGGGTCGCATTCCTCCACCCTCGATCCTGCGGCGGCGTCCTGGTGGAGTTGGTGGAGAAATCGCATGTGGGTTCCGGACCCCGGACTCTCGCCCCCGGAGCGGCGGTTCTGGCTTACCTCAGGGAGCCCCAGGACAAGATCTGGGGAGTCCTGCGATCCCTTGGCGGCGCCGGTATCGTGCTCGAAGGGATCGATCTCGGTTCGTTTGACGATTGGGTGTCCCAAATCGAGCGCGGGGAGGACAGTGTGGTCGGCCCTTCGGTGATGTTCCTGCCGATGAGCCGGATCGAACGGATCCTTCTGGACCAGACCAGCGGGGATCTGCCGTCTCTTAGTGAGCGGTTTTTCCGGCGCGTCGGACGATCCGTTCGCGATGTTTTGGAGCACACCGCTTAGTCGCCAGGCGTCCCGACCCGGGTGTGAACCGCAGGACCTGGTTCTTGCCCTGGTGCTTTGCCCGGTACAGAGCCTGATCGGCATGGTTCAGGAGAACGGACAGGCTTTCCGCTCCATTGTCCGGGAAGATTGCCAGGCCGATACTGGCGGTGGTGGACACCATGGTGTCGTCTACCTCAAGCTTCAGATTGCCCACCGCCTGCCGCAATCTTTCGGCGATGGCCCATGCGCCTTCGAATCCGGTTTCCGGCAGCAGTATGCAAAACTCGTCACCGCCGTATCTGCAGGCCTGATCCGCTCCGCGCAGGTGAGTCCGGATCTCCCGCCCTAGCAGGCTGAGATAGCGGTCTCCGACCTGGTGGCCGTGGTTGTCGTTGATCTCCTTGAAACGATCAAGATCGATCATCAGCAGGGCAAACCTGCCGTTATAGCGGGATGCCCTTTTGTATTCCTCGTCGACCCGCTTGAAAAAGTAATCCCGCAGTGAAACTCCTGTTACCGAGTCCACCGTGGCCATGCGGTAGTTCCTGGCGTTCTCGATGGCTACCGCCGCCTGTTGTGCGATGGTGGTTAGGACCGCAAGATTATGTTCGTCGTAAGCGGCCCGGAGAACGCTCTGCACCATCAACACGCCGATAGCGCGGTCTTCCACAATCAACGGCACCGCCAGGGTCGACGTAAAGTCTCCGGCGCCTGCAGCATGGCGCAGCCCCCGTTTCGCCACCTCGTCGTTGCCGTGGCCGATCCGCATGCCCCGCTTCTCCGCAGCAACGCACTTCTCGATCCAGCTTACGGGTTCTCCCCTGTTTTCCGCCTTTCCCCGCGCGTGGGAGTAGACGTTTTCCAGGTTACCGTCGGCAGGATTGGTGAGGGAGATGGAGAACAACGAAATATCCAGTATCTTGCGGCACTCCCGTTCCACGATGATGTAAACCTTGCGGAGATCGAGAGATGAAGCGATCTCCCGACCGATGGAATGCAGGATTGCTAGTTCGCTGACTCTGGCAGCCAGAATATCGTTGGTGCTCTGCAGTTCCCTGCGGACCAGGGCCAGTTTCCTGAGAGCCCAGGCCCCCAGGAGGATAAGGCATCCGGCCAGAAGGAACGGACCGACACGGACCCCCGGGATCAGATAGGAAGACAGGATCCAGGCCAGAGGAATGTTTAACGTCTCCAGGAATGCCGGATGCAGAGGATGACGGTCGTCCCAGGGAAGCCGTGGCCGCATCAGCAGGCCGAGCAGGAACCAGCCGATGCCGAGGGCGACGCCCGCCAGGATCAGGTAAAGCACCGGCGCCTGCACCGCCATCCCGAAATGAGGCCCGGCTTGTCCGGACGGTACGAAAATTCGTGCGGCACAGTACGCAGCCAGCAGGCCTGTGGTTACCGCCAGTGTGTTGGCCGGCCTCCGGGCCAGGAAACCTGTCACGCCGGCTGGATTCACCAGGAGGGCCGCCAAGCCGGCCATGAGTCCCGCAGCCGGAGAGAGCGCAACGAATGCGGTGATGACGAATGAAGGTGCAAACCGGATTACGGGCCATTCCGTGCGGTCGACAACAGCCAGGGCGGCGATAGAGGCGAACAGGCAGAGCGCCAGGGTGAGAAGGAGATGCTCCTGCCCGGCCCAGCCTTCATGCAACGTTGCTACAATGGTCGCCAGGATCGCAACCGCGGGTGCTGCGAAGCGAAACAGGGGAAGATTCGCGATTGATCGTTTTGTAAGCATATGCATGTATAGAATAATAAAAATGCAATAATAGAATTATGCCTCTAAAGATACGTCGATATGAATATTATGCCACAAATATGTTACGAAGAGGTTAGCTTGACACCTGAACGAACCGTTCCAATAATGTTTTTTCACTTCGGATAAGCTCGGTTATTGTTCCCTGAAGCTGGAGAAACCATGAAATTTCGGGAATATTTCGCCCTGCCTGCTATTGTCGCCCTGGTAGCGCTGCTGATGCTCCCGATGACCACCGGGCCGGCGCTCTCCCAGGCCGATCCGGCTGTCGACTTCAATGTCCCGGTGCAGCAGCAGTACGCCGAGTGGCCGGCTCCGGAACTGCTGCACAAGAACTACTGGTATCCATGGTCGCAGTGGTCCTTCCAGCGCGCGGCGCTGTTCGGCAAACCGGTTTTTCTTTTCGTCGACTCCCGCTGGAACCTGAACGCCCACCGCGTACGGACCCAACTGCTCGGGGACGTCGCCGTCCAGGAGCGGCTCAACCGGGGGTACATTACGGTGTACGTCGATAGCGACGAGCGGCCGGACATCGCCGATCGATACCAGACGGGGACCATGCCGATCATGTCACTGTTGCTTCCGTCCGGAAACCCGATCATTACCAATACGACACCCACCGGGGAGGGCATGCCCATCGCCATCGGAGCGGTGGACCGTGAACGGATGTTGTTCCTCCTGGAACAGGGCAATATCTTTTTCGACCAACAAGGAGAGGTCCTGCTCCGTGCGGGGCAGGAGTGGGCCGGCAAGATGCAGCCTGATGATCCGGTTGCCGGCAATCTGGATACAGAGGCTTCCGACCGGATGTTCCTTTGGATAGATGCCAACTGGGACCGGTCCGATGGCGGGTTCGGTCTTGCGCCCAAATTCGTCATACCCGGTCTGCCGGAATACGCAAGGCTCCGGAAGGCGCGCTACATGCCGGCCCTGGACGAACTGATTTCCAATTACCTCCCCGGGATCCTGGCTGGGCCGCTGCACGACCCGGTTCACGGGGGGATCCACCGCATGGCAGCAGGCCCGGACTGGAGCGAGATCCAGTACGAGAAACTGCTGGATCGCAACGCCACGTTCCTGCACCAGACAACCCTGGCTGTCCTGGACGATCCTTCCGCAGCCAATCGCAACGCGGCGGAGGGCGCTGCTCGATTCATCCTGGAAACCCTGCAGGCTCCGGAAGGCGGGTTCTATCTGGGCCAGACCGCCGACTTCGAGTCGGATGACGGAGGAGGGTACTGGAACGACCCGGAGAGGAAGGATAACAAACCGGAGACCGACCGGGTGCTCCTCTCCGCCCTGAATGCACAGGCCGGCGCCGCCCTTGTCCGGGCCGGGATCGTACTGAACCGGCCGGAGATGGTCTCTGCGGGCCGCCGGGCGCTGGATCGTGTTCTTAAGGAGGGCTACCGGACCAATCGCGGGGTCCGCCACATGCTGGATTCTGCGATCTCGGAACAGGTCTTCATGGAAACCCAGGCCGCCGTGGCGTTCTTTTTCCTGGATGCGTACCAGACCACAGGCGATCAGCGGTACCGCCAGGCTGCCCGGAACCTGGTGGAGTACTGCATCAACAATTTCCGTCTGTCGGGGGAAAAGAGGTTCCGGGACCATTTACCCTCGCCGAACCCGATTGGGCTTCTGCACATCCGCCGCATTCCGTTCCGGGCGAACATCCAACTGGCCAGGGCTATGCTCCGACTGGGCCATCTGGGCGCCGACGACCAGTATTTCCTGGAAGCGGAAGACCTGCTCGCTGAATACGCAGGCGCATTGGAGAGCTTCCGGGTCCATGGAGTTATCGCCGGTCTGGCGGTGGAGGAGGCGCTTGCCCGGCCGGTGATCGTCACCCTGCATGGCGACCCATCATCTCCGCGGGTGGAGGCCCTGCGCCGGGCCATCGTCCGTTCCTCGGCGGCCTGGGTTCTCATTGCCCATACCGACCGGGAGCAGGACCGGCCCTGGCCAGAACCGCAGGCGGTAGTGGAGAACGGCGACGGTCCGGTGAAAACCGGCGAACCCGAGGAGTTGGTCCGGATCCTAGCGGACCTGGACGATATCGGTCCGAAAGGAGCGAACCGATGATTGCTGGGGTTCGAGCAGAGATCGGGATTCTGGGTGGCAGCGGACTGTACAGCCTGGCAGGGATCGAGGGCGGGGAAGAGATCCGGGTGGAAACTCCGTTCGGAGAGCCCTCGGACCTGATACGGATCGGCGCCGTCGGAGACCGCACGGTGGCGTTCCTGGCGAGGCACGGTCGGGGCCACACGCTATTGCCCTCGGACATAAACTACCGCGCCAATATCTACGCCATGAAAATGCTGGGGGTGGAACGGATTCTTTCCGCATCAGCGGTGGGCTCCATGCGTGAGTCCATTGCACCCAGGCATGTGGTCCTCCCGGATCAGTTCATCGACCGGACCCGAAACCGGATTTCGACATTCTTCGGCAACGGCGTCGCCGCGCATATCTCCTTCGCCGATCCGGTCTGTCCGGAGCTGAGAAAGGCCCTTCTTGCCAAGAGCCGCGCCGAAGGCGTCGAGGCCCACGACGGCGGGACCTACCTGTGCATGGAAGGTCCGGCGTTCTCCACACGGGCCGAGTCCCTGCTGTACCGCTCCTGGGGTGTGGACATCATCGGAATGACCAACCTGCAAGAAGCGAAACTGAGCCGTGAGGCGGAGATGTGCTATGCGACCCTGGCCCTGGTAACTGACTATGATTGCTGGCACGAGGAAGAGGAGGACGTCACGGTGGAGGCGCTGCTGGAGATCCTCGCGGCCAACAGCCGGCTGGCGGCTGCGGTGTTGCGGGAAACGGTACTGGCCCTCCCGGCCTTCCGGCAGGAATGCCGGTGCGGAGAGGCCTTGAAATATGCAATGATCACCGATCGGGATTCCATATCGCCGGAGGCCAGGAAACGGCTGGCGGCGATTCTAGGTTGAGAGGAGAGATCATGGCCAAAACAAACGAAGTCCTCGAAGGTTATCTTGATGCGAAGGGGATGCGGTTCGCCGTGGTGGTGCCCCGGTTCAACGACATCGTTTGTGAGCGGCTCCTGGCCGGCGCCATCGATTGTCTCGAGCGCCATGGTGGCTCCGCTGAAGGGATGACAGTGGCCAGGGTGCCGGGGGCCTGGGAAGTCGCCCTGATGGCCGACCGACTGTCCGGGAGCGGCAAATACGATGCCGTGATCGCCATTGGCGCCCTGATCCGTGGTGAAACCCCGCATTTCGACATGATCGCCAGCAGCGTCACCCGCTCCCTGGTTCAGAGCTCCATCGGTTCGGGCGTGCCGGTCATTTTCGGGATCTTGACAACCGACACCCTGGAGCAGGCTATGGAACGGGCCGGCGCCAAGGCAGGCAACAAGGGCTGGGAGGCTGCCCTCTCAGCTATCGAGATGGTCAGCCTGTATCGCCGCATGGCATAAGGGAACCGGGTTTTGGGTCACCGCAGGCGCGGCCGGGAGTACGCACTCCAGCTTCTCTTCCAGATCGACCTGTCGGGAGGATCACCGCAAGATCTGTTCCCGGATTTCTGGGAAGATCTCCCGGCTTCGGGTGAGGCCCGGGAGTTCGCCGAGAGGTTGGTCCTGGGGACCTGGGAAGAGTCGGACCGTCTGGACAAGGAGATCGGACAGGCCGTGGAGCACTGGCGCCTGGACCGTATGGCGACGGTGGACAGAAACGTGTTGCGGATGGCGGCCTGGGAACTGTTGTTCGACCGCGAAACCCCGCCGCCGGTGATTATCGACGAGGCAATCGAAATCGGCAGGAAATACGGCGGCGAGGATTCCGGCAGTTTCATCAACGGCATCCTCGACGCCATCAAGAACCGGATGCTCCGGGGAAGCGAATGAGCGACTACGACCCTGGGAAAATCGAGGCCGAATGGCAGGCCCGCTGGGATGAGGCCGGTCTGTTCCGCGTAAACGGCGCCGATCCTGCGCGCACACAGCACTACTGTCTGGAAATGCTGCCGTACCCCAGCGGCAAGCTGCATATGGGCCATGTCAGGAATTACGCCATCGGAGACGTGGTGGCCCGGTTCCACCGCATGAAGGGTGAACAGGTCTTCCACGTCATCGGCTGGGACTCTTTCGGCCTGCCTGCGGAAAATGCCGCGATCCGGAAGGGTGAGGCTCCCCGGAACTGGACCCTGGACAACATCGCCACCATGCGATCCCAGTTGAAGCGCCTGGGTCTTGGTTACGACTGGAGTCGGGAAATCGCCACCTGTCTGCCGGAGTACTACCGCTGGAACCAGTGGTTTTTCCTCCGGATGCTGGAAAAGGGGATAGCCTACCGCGCCGACCGGCCGCTGAACTGGTGCGATTCCTGCAATACCGTGCTGGCCAACGAGCAGGTCGTTTCTGGACGCTGCTGGCGGTGCGACTCCCCGGTATCCCGGAGGCAGTTCGAACAGTGGTTCCTCAGAATCACCGACTATGCCCAGGAACTGCTGGACGACCTTGACGACATGGAGGCGTGGCCGGAGAAGGTACGCAGCATGCAGCAGAACTGGATCGGCCGCAGTGACGGCGCGGAGGTTCTGTTCGATGTGGACGGCAGCGATCTTTCGATCCGGGTCTTCACCACAAGGATCGATACGATCTACGGCGCTACCTACGTGGCGCTGGCGGCGGAGCACCCGTTCATCCAGGAACTGATCCGGGATGTGCCCGAACGGGAGGCGGTGCAGGCGTTTCTGGATGAACAGCTGTCCCGGACCCTGGAGGACCGCTTCGCCGATGCCGCGGAAAAGATCGGTGTTTTTACCGGCCGCTATGCGGTGAACCCGTTCTCCGGCGAGAAGATGCCGATCTGGATCGCCAACTTCGTCCTCACCGACGTAGGCACCGGCGCCATCATGAGTGTGCCTGCCCACGACGAGCGGGATTTCGCCTTCGCAAGAAAATACGGGCTCCCGATCCGGCCGGTGGTGCGGCCCCTGGACGGTGAACCTCCTGACCCGGACGCTATGGAGGGCGCCTTCAGCGGCAGCGGCATCGTCTGCGGATCTGAAGGGTTCGACGACCTGACCACTGCAGAGGCCGGAACGAGTATGGGCCGGCATGCGGAACAACACGGTTTCGGCAAACGGACCGTCACATACCGCTTGAAAGACTGGGGGATCTCCCGGCAACGTTACTGGGGCACGCCGATCCCGGTAATCCACTGTCCGGAATGCGGACCGGTGGGCGTGCCGGACGAGAAGCTCCCTGTGCTGTTGCCGGAAGAGATCGAATTCACCGGCGAGGGAGCCTCCCCGCTGTCGCGGGTGGAATCATTCGTTCGCACCACCTGTCCTACATGCCACGGTCCGGCCCGCCGAGACACCGACACCATGGACACTTTCGTGGACTCCTGCTGGTACTACTTCCGGTACCTGGACCCAAGGAACGGTAAGCAGCCGTTCGACTGGGAACTGGTCCGGCCCTGGTTGCCGGTGGACCTCTATATCGGCGGCATTGAACATGCCACCATGCATCTGATCTACACCCGGTTCTGGACCAAGATGATGCGGGATATGGGGTTGGTGGATATTGATGAACCTGTGACCCGACTGTTCACCCAGGGCATGGTGATCAAGGACGGCTTCAAGATGTCCAAGTCCAAGGGGAACGTAGTGGACCCGGACGATCTGGTGGCCCGTTACGGAGCGGACACCATCCGGTTGTTTTCCCTGTTCGCAGCCCCGCCGGACAGGGACCTGGAATGGAGCGAAGCCGGCGTTGAGGGCTGTTATCGATTCCTGATGCGGCTGGCCCGAATCGTCAATCGAGTTTCGTCTGATCTTCCGGAGGCAGGCAGGCCCGAACCGGCCGGGGGCTGCACGGGAGACGCCCTGTCGCTGCGCAGGAAGACCCACCGGACCATCGCCATGGTGACTTTTAATCTCGGCCCCAGGATGCACCTGAACACGCCGGTTTCCGCGATAATGGAATTGATCAATGCGGCGACGCCGCTGGCGGAGCGCTTGCGAAGCGGCGATGACGGGCAAGGGCTGTCCTTCGCCTTGCGGGAATGCTTCGAAACCGTCGCCCTGCTCCTGGCGCCGTTCGCTCCCCATTTTGCCGAAGAGATGTGGGATCGCTTGGGGCGGCCGCGGTTCGTCTCCGATGCCGCCTGGCCTGTGCCGCAGGAAGACCTGCTGATAGAGGACGAGGTCACCATCGTAGTCCAGGTCAACGGCAAACTCAGGGCGCGGTTGAATCTGGCCCGGGGAATGGACCGCGAGTCCGTACTGGCCACAGCCCGGGAAAACGACGCCGTGGCGAGGTTCCTGGAGGGTAAACAGGTGCGCAAGGTGGTTTTCGTTCCTGACAGACTGTTGAACCTGGTGATCGGATGAGGACGGCTGTCCGGTTCTGTAGTCTGGCGGCGGCATTCCTGGCCCTGGCCGGGTGCGGCTACGCCCTGGTCGGCCAGGGGACGGTGCTGCCGGACCACATCCAGGCAATAGCGATCAACGCCTTCGAGAACCGTACCACCAGGCCGGAGATCGAGCAGCGGGTTACCGAAGAGGTGTCCCGGGAGTTCTCCCAACGCGGACACTACCGCATCGTCTCCGACCCCTCGAAAGCGGACGCCGTCCTGGACGGTGCGATCCAGAGCTGGGCCACACGTCCTGTGCAGTTCAGTTCCGCCGGCCGGGCCACCCGGGTGGAGACGGTGGTGACCCTCCAGGCCACCCTCCGGGAAACCGCTACCGACGAGATCCTATGGAGCCAGTCCCGGCTGACCTTCCGGGAGCAGTACGACGTCCAGGAGGAAGGGGAATTCTTCGATGAAGAAACCCTCGCCCTGGATGATATCGCTCGGGGAGCCGCCAGCACTCTGGTCACATCGATACTCGAGGGGTTCTGATGCCGGGCCGGGGCAGAACCACAAGCCGCCTGGCTCTCAAAGGATACGGCGGCATGGTCCTGGAACAGTTCCGGTCCCGGCTGGCATCCGGCTGGCCCTCCGGGCTGACCGTCCTCAGCGGCAAGGATCTGTACCATATGGACACGGTGCAGGCGGAACTGCTGGAGGCGCTGGTCCCTCCCGGGGCCACCGATTTCAGCCTGACAGTGTACGGAGAGGACAAGGTCGACGCCGCCTCGGTGGTGGCGGCCGCCCGCTCCCAGGGAATGTTCTCCCCGCAGCGGGTGATCCTGGTCCGGGAACTGTCCAGCCTGGAAGGAGAGCCGGAGGCGTTGTCGGACTACGGCAGGCAACCTCCCGAGGGCAGTTTCCTGATTGTCCGCGCCCCGGACCTGGACAAGCGTCGCAAGCTGCATAAAGCGCTGGTTGCCGCCGGCCACACCCTGGAGTTCGGGGAGGTCTCGCGCGCTGATATCACCAGGTTCACCGACGACGTGCGAAAAATGGCAACGGAGCGGAAACTGACCCTGTCCCGGGAGGTCGGCGAATTCCTGATGGAGACCAGCCAGGGCAGTTTGTACCGGGTGATCGGGGAACTGGACAAGATCCGGGACTGGTTCGGGGGACAAGGCAAGGTCAAGGTCGGGCTGGATGACGCCCGCCAGGTGCTCAGCGGCACCGAACTGCTCGATAGTTGGGCGGTGGCCGACGCCATCCTGAATCGGGATGAGGCGGCAGGCGTGCTGGCGGCCCGACAACTGGTGGAGTCCGGCGGCAACTGCATTCATATGCTGGGCGGGATCGCCCATCGCACGCGGACCATGATTCAGGCGCGGGCGATGCTGGAGCAGGGCCGGCCACGGTCGGAAATCCTCTCGGCTACCCGGGCGTTCTTCATCAGAGACCGCCTGTTCCAGGGCATCGAACGCTATTCCTTCCCTGAAATCCTGGCCTTTCCGGCCCTCCTGGGCAAGGCCGACAAGGCGCTCAAGAGCAGTTCCGTTGATCCGGGCCTGATCCTGGAGCAGTTGGTGCGCGACGTCATTACCGGAGCGGCATAGGAGCCATAAACGAGGATGCAGCAACATCACCAGGCGGTCCTGATCCTGGACTTCGGATCGCAATACACGCAGTTGATCGCAAGGCGGACCCGGGAACTGGGGGTTTTCAGCGAGGTCCTGCCGTTCGACACCGACCTCAGGAAGATCCGCGCCCGGAAGCCTGATAGGGCTGATCCTGTCCGGCGGGCCGGACTCGGTCTACGACGAGAACGCACCGGTGGTGGATGACGGCGTGTTCGACCTGGGCATGCCGGTTCTGGGCATCTGCTACGGCATGCAGTGGATGATGCACCGCCTGGGCGGCGGAGTGGAGGCCGGCCAGGCGAGTACGGCCCGGCCAGCGCGCGAATCCTCGGGGACGGATTCCGCCGCTGTTCCGCCGGGCTGGACCGCGAACAGCAGGTCTGGGCCAGCCACGGCGATCGGGTGCTGACGCCGGCCAGCGGGTTTCGCGCAGACGGCGGAAAGCGACGGGGCGCCGTTCGCGGCCGTAGAGAATCGGAAGCGGGAGCTGTTCGGCGTGCAGTTCCATCCCGAGGTGCGCCACACCGATCACGGAACCGCCATTCTGCGGAACTTCCTGTTCGGCATCTGCGGAGCGGAGGGGACTGGACGATCGCCTCATTCCTCGACCAGTCGGTCGGCGGAAGTGCGGGCGCAGGTCGGGGACGCCCATGTTGATCTGCGGGCTGTCCGGCGGCGTGGATTCGTCGGTGATGGCGCTGCTGCTCCACCGGGCGCTGGGCGACGCGCTGACCTGCATCTTCGTGGACAACGGCGTGCTGCGCAAGGGAGAGGCCGGACAAGTCCTCGACCGTTTCCGCGAGCGCTACCACCTGAATGTCCGGTACGCCGACGCGGGCGAGATGTTCCTCGTCCCGCCTGGCCGGCGTCGACGACCCGGAACGCAAGCGGAAGATCATCGGCGAGACCTTCATCGAGGTGTTCGAGCGGAGGCGGCCGGCCTCCGGCGACGCCGGTTCCTGGCCCAGGGAACGATCTACCCGGACCGCATCGAGTCGGCGTCGGTGCGCGGCCCTCGGCGACGATCAAGACGCATCACAACGTGGGCGGCCTGCCGGAGCGGATGAACCTCGACCTGGTCGAGCCGCTGCGGGACCTGTTCAAGGACGAGGTGCGCCGAGTCGGGGCGGAACTGGGCTCTCGGTCCGGCATTCGTGGGCCGCCATCCGTTCCCGGGCCCCGGCCTGGCGGTCCGCATCCTGGGCGAGGTCACCGCCGAGCGGGTGGCGCTGCTGCAGGAGGCCGACGCGATCTTCATCAGGAGCTGCGGGCCGCCGGTCTCTACGACAGTGACGGCCCAGGCGTTCGTGGTCCTGCTGCCGGTGCAGACCGTCGGCGTGATGGGCGACGGCGCACCTACGAGCACGTGGTGGCGATCCGGGCGGTCGAGACCACCGATTTCATGACCGCCGACTGGGCGCGCCTGCCGCACGAGTTCCTGGCCCGCGTGTCCAGCCGCATCGTCAACGAGGTCCGCGGGATCAACCGCGTTGTCTACGACGTCACCAGCAAGCCGCCGGGCACGATCGAGTGGGAATGAGGTGAATTCCGTGCTGGAGCAATATCCGATCCTCCGGGAACTGATCATGAATAACTGGGTTCAGGCCGGCCTGTTCGTGGCGGGTGGCGGGATCGTCGGATGGCTGGTGCAGTTCGTATTTCAGTCGGTGTTCCGACGCATGGTGCGCCGCACCGTAACCGACATTGACGATCGCATTGTCCTGATCCTCAGGAAACCGGTGTTTTACATCGTGTGGCTCATCGCCATCGGGATGGCGGTGGGAGTGCTGGGCATCCCCGAACCGTACCTCAGGTGGGCGCACTCGCTTCTTAAGATGATTGTGTTTCTGATAGGGTTGGTGGCCTGCGGCAGGGTTGCCCGTCTGTTCCTGCAGGCAGGAAGCTCCAACCAGGAACGCATGCCGTGGCTGGATTCGGGAAGCCTGCCGCTATTCGACAACCTGTTGAAGCTGGTTCTGATCTGTACGGGCGGCTACCTGCTGCTGTCTGCATGGAACCTGGACGTCAAGCCGTGGCTCGCCTCCGCCGGCATCGTCGGCATCGCCGTAGGTTTCGCCGCAAAAGACACGTTGGCCAACCTGTTCGGTGGTATCTTCATTCTGGCCGATGCGCCGTACAAGATCGGAGACTACATCGTTCTGGACGGCGGCCAGCGCGGCTGCGTCTCCCATATCGGATTGCGTTCCACGAGAATTCTGACCCGGGAGGACGTGGAGGTCACGATCCCGAATGCAGTGATCGCCAACGCCACCATTGTCAACGAATCGGGAGGGCCGTCGCCCAAATTCCGGGTCAATATGAATGTCGGAGTGTCCTACGGCACCGACATCGATCGCGTAAGCGACATCCTTACGGATGTGGCCCGGGAGGTGGAGACGGTGGCCGATGATCCGGAGGCGAGAGTCCGGTTCATAGGGTTCGGCGACTCCTCACTGGATTTCCAGTTGCAGTGCTGGGTTGAGGACCCGGCCATGCGCGGTCTCTGCCTGCACGAGATGCACACTCTGACCTTCAGGAAATTCCGGGAACATGGGATCGAGATTCCTTTCCCGCAGCGCGTCATGCACATGCCGCAGGACAGATCCGGCATAGACGAGTCGTGCTAACATTCAGGTTTCCGCGCTGATTCCCGAAAGGTGCCGCCTCCAAAATGCCGAACCATGCGCCCGGTTTCGTCCATCTGCACAACCACACGACCTACTCGCTGCTGGATGGGGCGCAGCGCATCGACGAGATGTGCGCGCGCGCGGCGGACGACGGGCAGCAGGCGCTGGCGATCACCGACCACGGCAACCTGTTCGGCGCCATGGAATTCGGCAAGAAGGCGGCGCGCACGGCATCAAGCCGATCGTCGGCATCGAGGCCTACGTCGCCCCGGGCTCGCGGCACGAGCGACAGCAGCCGATGCCCGGGGTCAGGAAGCAAGAACTACTACCACCTGATCCTGCTGGCCGAGAACTACACCGGGTTCAAGAACCTGATCAAGCTGGCCACCGCCGGCTACCTCGAGGGGTTCTACTACCGGCCGCGGATCGACAAGGAGCTCCTGAGCGAGCACAGCGAAGGGCTGATCTGCCTGTCGGCCTGCCTGGCCGGGGAGGTCCCGACCTTCCTGCGCCACGACCAGTACGACGCAGGCGCGCGACGCGGCGGGCGAGTATGCGGGACCTGTTCGGCCGAGGGCCGCTTCTGGCTCGAGACTGCAGGACCACGGTATCGCAGAGCAGAAGCAGGTCAACGAGGGGCTCGGTCGCGTCTGGCGCGAGGAACTGGGGATCGCGCTGGTGGCGACCAACGACTGCCACTACCTGCTGCCGGACGACCACGAAGCCCACGACGTGCTGGTCTGCATCCAGACCGGCAAGACCGTCAACAGCGACGGTCGGCATGGCCTACACCACCGCAGCACTACCTCAAGACCAGCGCGGAGATGGCCGCAGCTGTTCGCCTGGGGCCCGAGGCGGTGGAGAACACCCTGGCGGTGGCCGAGCGCTGCGACTTCACCTTCGAGAAGCAGCCGCTGCACCTGCCGGAGTTCCCGGTGCCCGACGGGCTACGACCTCGACGGCTACTTCGAGAAGGTGGCCCGCGACGGGCTCGAGACGCGGATGGGCTGAGCTGCGACGAGAGCGAGGAGGCCGGACGCCTGCTGCACCCGCTCGAGGACTACCGGCCACCGCTGGACCGCGAGATCAAGATCGATCCGGCAGATGGGCTTCGCCGGCTACTTCCTGATCGTCTGGGACTTCATCCGCTACGCCCGGGAGAACGGCATCCCGGTCGGGCCCGGGCGCGGCTCGGCGGCCGGCTCGCTGGTCGCCTACTGCCTGCGGATCACCGACATCGATCCGCTGCAGTACGACCTGCTCTTCGAGCGCTTCCTGAACCCCGAGCGGGTCAGCATGCCCGACATCGACATCGACTTCTGCTTCCGCAAGCGCGAGCGAGTGATCGACTACGTCACCGGACAAGTACGGCCGCGAGAACGTGGCCCAGATCATCACCTTCGGCACCATGGCGGCCCGCGCGGTGATCCGCGACGTCGGGCCGCGGTGCTGGAGATCCCGTACGCCGAGGTCGACCGGATCGCCAAGCTGGTCCCGGCACAGCCCGGCGCAGGACGTGACGATCGACAAGTGCCCTGAAGGAGGTGCCGCAGCTGCGCGAGGCCTACGACAAGGACGAGCAGATCCGCGAGCTGCTGGACGTCGGCCCGGCGGCTGGAGGGTCTGACGCCGCCACGCCTCGACCCACGCCGCCGGCGTGGTCATCGCGCCCGAAGCCGATCGTCGAGTTCGCGCCGCTGTACAAGGGCACCAAGGACGGCGACGAGATCACGACCCAGTGGGCCAAGGACGAGATCGAGGAGATCGGCCTGCTCAAGATGGATTTCCTGGGGCTCAAGACGCTGACCCTGATCGACGACGCGCTGGATTCGATCGAAGCGCCACCGGAGAAGCGGCCCGACCTGGAACGCCTGCCCCTCGACGACCCGGCGGTCTACGAGCTGTTCTGCGACGCGCCGCACCGCCGGCGTCTTCCAGTTCGAGTCGGAGGGCATGAAGGACATCCTGCGCCGGCTCAAGCCCGAGCGGTTCGAGGACCTGATCGCGCTGAACGCGCTCTACCGGCCCGGCCCGATCGGCGGCGGCCTGATCGACGACTTCATCAAGCGCCGCCACGGCAAGATCAAGGTGCGAGTACCCGCACCCGCTGCTCGAGGAGATCCTGCGACGAGACCTACGGCGTCATCGTCTACCAGGAACAGGTGATGCAGATCGCCTCCGTGATGGCGCGGCTACTCGCTCGGGCGAGGCCGACATCCTGCGCCGGGCGATGGGCAAGAAGAAGAATGGAGGTGATGGAGGCCGAGGCGAAGAAGTTCATCGACCGGCGCCAAGGACAAGGGGATCAAGGCCGCGCGACGCCAAGAAGGTCTTCGACCTGATGGCCTTCTTCGCCGGCTACGGCTTCAACAAGTCGCACTCCGCGGCCTACGCCCTGGTGGCCTACCACACCGCCTGGCTCAAGGCGCACTACCCGCGTGCATTTCATGGCCGCGGTGCTGACCAACGAAAAGGGCAACACCGACAAGCTGGTCAAGTACATCAACGAGTGCCGCGAGATGGGGATCGAGGTCCTGCCGCCGGACGTCAACGGTTCCGGGCTCGACTTCACGGTCGAGGATGGCGCCGATCCGCTTCGGCCTGTCCGCGATCAAGAACGTCGGCGAAGGAGCGATCCGGTCGATGCTGCGAGGCGCGCAGAACGGATCGGACGGTTCGAATCGCTGCACGAACTGTGCGCCGAGGTCGATCCGCGGCTGGTCAACAAACGGGTGCTGGAGGCGCTGGTGCAGTCCGGCGCCCTGGACTCGTCTGGGGACGACGCAGCCAGCTGGCGGCCGGGATCGACTCCGCCCTGGAGTACGGACAGAAGAAGCGGACCGACCGGGAGGCGGGGCAGAGCAGTCTGTTCGGTGCCGGCGGCGGCCGGGATAAGGAGCGGGCCGAGGTTCTCCCGGACCTGCCGGAATGGGACGAAAGACCCGGCTGAGCCACGAGAAGGACTCCCTCGGCTTCTACGTCTCGGGTCATCCGCTGGAAGCCATGCGACCTGCTCCGGGACTTCGCCACCCATACCACCGATCAACTGCCCCGGACCCCGGGAGGGGCGGAGGTCGCCGTATGCGGCCTGGTCACCAACCTGAACCGGCGCAAGTCGAGGAAAGGGGACTGGTTCGCCACGCTGCAGTTGGAGGATACGGTGGGCCATGTGGACACGGTGATCTTCCCCAAAATCTACAAGACCGCCGGCGCCGTCCTGGAGGACGGCAAGCCATACCTGATTACCGGGCGATTGCAGGTCGAGGAGGATCAATTCAAGATCCTGGCCGACGACATCTGTCCTCTGGAAGAACTCCGGGACCGCAAGGCCGACGCGGTGCAGGTTCGGATCAACGCGGCGCAGCTGGACAAGGATCTCGTGGAAAGGCTGCGGAAAACAGTGGCCAGGCACAGCGGGGACGCCAGGCTGTATCTGGAGGTCTGCCGACCCGGCCGGTACCGCTTCGTGGCCCAGGCCGAAAACATGCTTCGCGTCCGTCCCTGCCAGGAACTCTCGGACGACCTGGACCGGCTGCTGGGCGCCGGCCGGGTGCGCTACCGGGCGCGGCCGAACCGCTACGAACGTTGATCCAAACCGGGCGGAGTGGTAAATTCACCGGCCGGGGCCTGGGCCGCGACCGTTCGCGCTATAGGAGACTTTGCATGGAGATCCAAGGCCGTCAGCTGTTTACATCCGAATCGGTAACGGAGGGTCATCCCGACAAGATGGCCGACCAGATCTCCGATGCGATCCTGGATGCCCTCATCGAGCAGGATCCCAACAGCCGGGTCGCCTGCGAGACGCTGGTGACTACAGGTCTCTGCCTCATAGCCGGTGAGATCACAACCCACGGTTACGCCGATCTCCCCAAGGTGGTTCGCAGGACTATCGAGAGCATCGGATACACCGATTCCGCCTACGGCTTGGACGAGGCGTCCTGCGCCGTCATGTCGGCCATTGACGAACAGTCCGGCGATATCGCCATGGGCGTGGACACCGGCGGCGCCGGGGACCAGGGCATGATGTTCGGGTACGCCTGTCGCGAGACCGAAGAACTGATGCCGCTGCCGATCGATCTGGCCCACAAGCTGACCCGCAAGCTGGCGCAATGCCGCACCGATGGCTCCATCGACTTCCTCCGCCCGGACGGCAAGTCCCAGGTCACGGTGGAGTACGTCGACGGCGTTCCCGAACGAGTCGACGCCGTGGTCATTCAACCCAGCACCATGACACCGCCGACAATGCGGAAATCGAGGAGGCGGTGCGGGAATTGATCATCAACCCGGTGATCCCCGCCGAACTGCGGGACAACCGGACCAAGATCTACGTCAACCCCACCGGCCGGTTTGTCATCGGCGGACCCCAGGGCGATGCAGGCCTTACCGGCCGAAAGATCATCGTCGACACCTACGGAGGCATGGGCCACCACGGTGGCGGCGCCTTCTCCGGCAAGGACCCGACCAAGGTCGATCGCTCCGCCTGTCTACATGAGCCGCTACATCGCCAAGAACATTGTGGCGGCGAAGCTGGCGGAACGGGTCGAGGTCCAACTGGCCTATGCCATCGGTGTGGCGGAGCCGGTCTCCGTAATGGTCAACACCTACGGCACCGGCGTGTTGCCGGAGCACGAACTGGTGGGGCTGGTGCGGGAGCATTTCAATCTTAGCCCGGCCAAGATCATTGAGACCCTGGACCTGCGCAAGCCGATCTACCGCAATACGGCCTCCTACGGTCACTTCGGCCGCCGTGAGCCGGGTTCACCTGGGAGACTACAGACGTAGCCGCGCGATTAAGGAAAGGCGCCCACGTGTGATCCGACCCCCAGGAGGATGACCTGTGACTCGGCAAGGCAAGGGCACCTCTAAGCGCTTGATCGCATTGGCCGCGATATTTGTCGTGGTGCTTGTGTGGTTCGCCGCCGGAATCCGGTGGTTGACCCCGGCATCCGAATTCGGCGTGCTGCAGGGACCTGCGTTTCTCGGCCTGCCCCGGCTGGTGGACGGCCAAATCGGGATCGCCCCTCCCGGGATCGTTCGCCTGAGCCGGTATCCCCGGGATCCCTTTGTTCTGCCGCTGCCTCAGGCCGAAGAGGCGATGATCCCGTCAGACGACGGGTCGCGCTACGGCTTCCGGGGCTGGGCCACCCTCAGGCTCCGTCCCGAAGCCTGGGTTGAGATCGCTGCCGCAGACCGGGGAGGGGGAGCCCGGGACCTGCTTCTGGATGCGGTGAAAAACGCATGCGCCGGGATGGACCGATGCCTGCACCGCAATCTTGGCGCGAAGGCGTTCCGGGACGAGATCAGACAGCGCCTGACTGCGGAACTGGCCGATAGGGGCGCGGACCTGCGGGATCTCTCCGTTGATTCCCTGGACTACCTGCTGGCGGTTGAGGGCCAGCCTTACAAGGCGCTGGACACACGACTGCTGGTGATCGGCCTGGACGGAGCCGACTGGGTCGATACTGGACCCGCTCCTTAGACAGGGGCGTCTCCCGAATCTGCAGCGCCTTATAGAGAACGGGGCCCGGGCCAAGCTGCTCACCATCAACCCGATGCTCTCCCCGGTTATCTGGACCACCGTGGCCACCGGGGTGGAACCGAGCCGCCACGGCATCCTGGATTTCCTGGTCCGGGACCCGGTGACCGGGGACAAGCAGCCGGTGACCTCGGTGCAGCGCAAGGCCGCCACCGTTTGGGAGATGCTGGGACGGGCCGGCGCCATCACCGGTGTGGTCGTGCTGGTGGGCGACATGGCCGGCGGATGCCGTCAACGGTTACATGGTGACGGAGCGGATCGCCTACCAGCTGTTCGATTTCACGAGCGATCCTGATGACACCGCAGGCAAGACGTGGCCGCCGGAACTGTACGGCGAGATCAGGCGATGACATTGTTTCCCCGGAAACGATGCCCTGGGAAAGAATCGCCCCGTTACCTGTCGCCGGCTCGGAACCCGGGAGGAGTGAGTACCTGGGAGAGGATCGGGAACTGCTGGACAGTTTCCGCGCCCTGCTGGCCTCCGGCGACACCTACATCCGGATCGCCCGGCGGTTGTATACACGGTTTTCACCCGATTTCGAGACGGTCTATTTAGAGGGCACCGACACGGTCGGGCACCTGTTCATGCCTTTCAGGGATCCCAAGCTTCCCGGGTGTATCCGCCGAGCGTCATGCACGGTTCCGCTACGTGGTGGATCGGTACTACGAACTGGCCGACCGCTACCTGGGCGAACTCCTGGAGGGCAGGGGAGATGACTGGACCGTCATGGTCCTGTCGGACCACGGTTTCGCCTCGGACGCCACACAGGCCCCAGACCGCCGACAGCAGGGTCGGTCACGGCCAGGCGGCATCGTGGCACCGCAAGTTCGGCATGCTGGTCCTGTCTGGACGGCATATTGTTCCCGGAGCCGTTCTGGATCAGGCTGCGGTCTACGATATCGCCCCGACCATCCTCGCCCTCTACGGCCAGCCTGTGCCGTCCTCATGGCCTGGAACAGTCCTGGCCGGCGCCATCGACCCGGACTTCCTGGACCGGTACCCGGTCCGGTTCAGAACCGCCGATCCTGAACGGGCAGCCAACGCAGAGGCGATGCCGGAAGGAGAGCGGGACGATGATCTTCTGCAAAAACTCAAATCCCTTGGATATGTCTCTGGAGAATCAAGTGACGGGGATTCAATTACTGCCAGGAATAATTCCGGCGTCGCTTTCATGGCGGAAGGGGATTCAGCCAAGGCGGAACAGGAATTCAGGGCCGGTATTGAAGAGAACGGAGAACACCCGACCCTGCTGGTGAATCTGGGGCTGGCCGTTATGCTTCAGGGGAGAGCGGACGATGCCGAGGTGATCTTCACCCGGGCGCTGCAGTACCCGCACTCCTTCCGCATAGCAAGTTATCAACTGGCCCGCCTCGCCCTGGAAAAAGACGATCTGTCCCGGGCGCAATCCCTTCTACAGTCGATCCTGGACCGCGAGCCGGAGGCGGTGGAGGTCATCACCAGCATGGGATTAGTGTTGGAGAAAAAGGGAGACCTGTCCGGAGCCGGCCAGGCCTGGAAACGGGCCGTCGACCTGGACCCCGATACGGCGCAGCCACGGAACCATCTGGGTAACCTGGCCAGGCTCCGGGGTGACGGGGCCGCTGCGGAACGCTGGTACCTGGCGGCCATCGAGGCCGACCCTTATTTCATGGGGGCGTACAACAATCTGGCGCTGGTGTATCAGGACCAGGGTCAGGTCCAGAAGGCGATCGATCTGTACGGCCGGGCTCTGGAGAAGGCACCCACCAATGCGGTAGTACTGAACAACCTGGCCAGCCTGTACTTCGCCACCGGCGATCTCGAGGCGGCGGACAGGTTGTGGCAACGGGCGGTCCGTGCCGACAGGAACTATCCGTCGCCGTACAACAACCTTGCCGGCATCAGGATTTCACGAGGGGAATACGACGCGGCGGAAGAACTGCTGTTGCACGCCCTGGACCTGGAGCCGGGCTACGGCGACGCGCGGGTGAACCTGGCTCTGGTTTTGCGATCCCGGGGGATGATGGAAGAGGCAAGGCAGGAACTGATGGCGGCGGCGGCCGATCCCAGAGCCCGGACCCAGGCGGTACTGCAGCGGGGTTACCTGGAACTGGAGGACGGCCATTTCAGGGAAGGACTGGAATTCCTGGAGGAGGTCCTGCGCACAACAGGTGATTCCACAGCGCTTTTGAACGTCATGGGCCGGGCGGCGCTCCAATTGGGACTGCAGGAGGAAGCACTTTCCTACTGGAACCGTTCCCTGGAACTGGATCGGTCCCAGTCGCGTCTGGCGGAGCAGGTCCGGAGCCTTGAGGCCGGCGGATAGTCAGGTTCGGACGTACAGCATCATGGTTGCGCCCAGCAACCCATAGAAGATGTTCGGCGCCCAGGCTGCAAGGAACGGCGGCAGGATCGTCTCCAGACCCAGGGCGTTGAAAATGGCGAAGGTCGCCCAGTACAGGATTACCAGCAGGATCGCCACGCCTATGCCGTACAGCGATCCTTTGCGACCTATCAGAAAGGCGAACGGCAACCCGAGCACAACCATGACCAGTGGAGTCAGCGGTCGGGCCAGACGGCCGAAATAGGAGACATCGAGGCTGGTGGTGTCGTAACCGGACTGGCGCAGGCTCAGGATCTCCGCCTTCAGCGCTTCCATGTCGAACTGCTCGACCCGGGTGTCCTGGGTCCGCCCCATTCCCGTTTCCCGCTGGGCGAAATGTTCCGGTCCGTCCAGCCCTTCCACCACCGTGGTCTCCTCGCGGAGATAGACGCCGGCTTCGAAATCCACGGGAAAAGTACGGTACCACCCGCGATTGTGCACCCAGGCGCCGTCTCGCCAGTTCACGGCGTCGCCGAAGCGGTGGGATCGCACACGCATGGCGTCACGGTCGATGGTGAAGGTGTTCAATGCCTGAAAAAAACCAGGGGCATTGTCGAACATGCGGTAATGGTACAGCTTGGAGCCGTCTGCGCTGAACACCCAGGACCCCCCCGGGCGGGCGCCGTAGGTTCTGGGGGAACGGCCCTGGATCTGATCCTTGATCTCCATGCTTTTCTGGCTGGTCACCGGGATGAGTTTGTCCTGGGCGACATAGTAAGTTCCGCAGATCGCCAGGGTGACTACAATGATCGGCGCCGTGGCCCGCTGCACGCTGATGCCGCAGGCCTTGATGGCGTTGAACTCGCCGGTTCGGGACAGCAGGGTCACGGCGACAATGGCGCCGACCATACAGGCGATCGGTACGGTAAACGGGATCATGCTCGGGGCGAAGTACTTGAAGTAGCGTAGCAGCAGGCCGGACGGCTGCTGGTGCTCTATCATCTGGGCGATGAGGGTCTTCAGCTCCACTATCCCGTATATGAGATAGCTCGACAGCAGCGCGTACAGGAAGAGCCTGAGGAACCGGGCGCCGATGTAGAGGTCCAGCCGGGATACGATACGGAACCCGACCTGTTTGCGGATCGCCTCCTGCACTTCCGGCGCCTCGGATTCCATCAGGCTCTCTTCCTGGCGATGGGCCTGACCGGCAGCAGGGGAGAGGATGGCGACAATGCGCCGCCAGAGGGCGATAACCAACTCCGTGACGGCGGTCAGGATTCCGCGGGAGTCGCCTCCGGGTCGGCGCAGCTTCCACAGGGCGTACAGGCACCACAGGAGGATCACAGCATTGGCGGACCATATAGCCGGCACCGGCGGAATTCTGCCCCGCCTGGCCTGATCCTGGCAAATTGTCAGGATCAGGTAGTACACGGTGATAACCAGCATGCTCATGGCGAAGCCGGCGCCTTTCCCTGAACGGGCGCGGGTAACCCCCAGGGGCACCGCCAGTATTGCGAACAGAAGGCAGGCCAGTGGCAGGGAGAACCGGGTGTTCAGTTCCAGCAGGGCGTTACGCTTGCGGACGTCGGCGATGACCTGGTTCGGCTCCCGGTCAGCACGGTAAAGTTCCTGACGCAGCTCGGCAAATCCCATGTTCCGAACGGTCTTTTGGGGGGGCTGTTTCAGAGCTTCGATATGGGCGGGTGGGGGCAGGCGTTTCTGAAAGTTTTCAAAGGTGCTGTGCTGGTAGCTGTCCGGTGAGTGCGGTTTGTACAGGTGCAGCGCAACATCCCGAAGATCCAGCAGAAGGCTGCCGGAGCCGTCGGAGGACGGGTACAGGTTCCCTTCTCTGGCCAGGATCAGCTCCCGGGTCTGGTTGGGGCGGATCGGGCTGTGCAGGAAGACGCCCTGCAGCAGGCCTCCTGATCCAGCGACGATCTCGTCCACGAAAATGACCTGTCCGTCCGCGGTGAAATAGAAGGTTCTAGGCTTGAGGTCCGACGCCATGTTGGAGACCAGCATTACCTCCATCTGGGTTGCCCGTAGTGCGATATTGGACTTGGGAACAACTACCCAGAACAGGTAGGAGCAGATCGCCGTACCGATCAACCCCAGAATGATCGACGGCTTGACCAGGGTTCTGAGTCCGTGTCCCGAGCCCTGGATGGCGATCCATTCCGAGTCGGCGGACAGACGGCCGATGCCGATCAAAGCTCCCAGCAACACCGCCATGGGGACCGTAAGGATCAGCAGGCTGGGCACCTTCAGCAGGAACATCCGGAAAGTGAGGTCCCAGCCCAGATTGTTGGATACAGCCTTCTGGGCCACCAGGAAGAACGCATTCATGAGGAGGATGAAGGTGTACAACGAGAACGCGAGAACAGTCGGGCCAAACTGTTCCCTGAAAACGTATCGGGTGATCCGGCGGATACCGATCATATGATTCGGAGTCTAGGAGCGGAAACCGCTGCTGTCAACGGAGGCGGGGAGTGGATTCGCCGTGGTTTCCATCTATTTATCCAACGTCCGATAATGTATCTTATGTCAACTAATAAAGATGCGCCAAGCAGGAATAGGCCTGAAGAGATGTATTTCAGATAAATTCTGCGTTCTTTCTGCTTCCGCCGGCCGGTCGCCTTCCGCGCTTGCTTCCGCCTGTTTCCATCTCAGTTTCCGCCTCGAACCGTTCTGTTTCCACTTCTCGAACAAGATTCTCCAGAACTTCCTTGAGGGCCAGGATCACGTCCTTCTTGTCGACTTTGTTTTTCTCGAAGGTCACGTTGAAGCGGAACTGTTCTCCTTCCGGTTTGTAGTTGTATGTATACTTCCGCGGCCTTGCCTTGCCGCGGCCGCCGGCTTTATTGAAATTACGCGCCTCTTCCCTGGTGATCCCTTCGCCAGTGATCTTATCCACCAGGCGGTGCATTGATTCTCGGGAATCCTGTCGCACGATCTGCAGCAACATGGATTTGGACATTATGTCGGCCTGCCGACATCGTTCCTGGACATCTGCCGGTATCCTGTTGAGGCTCAGCGCTTCGGTAATGACGGTGCGTGATTTGCCCAGTTTTCTGGCGATCTCTTCGTGCGTGTAACGGAACTGCTCCGACAGTCGAAGGATGGCCGCCGCTTCCTCGAAAGCATTAAGGTCTTTGCGCTGCAGGTTCTCGACCAGTGAGATTTCAAGCATCCCGCGGTTATCCACATCGACTTCGATGCAGGGAATCTTCCGGAGCCCGGCCAGGTTAGCGGCTTGGTACCGGCGTTCTCCGGCAATAATCTGGAATTTGGATTCCTCTTCAAGATAGCGGACCAGGATCGGTTCCAGAATCCCCTTTTCCTTAACCGACTCCACCATCTCGCTGAGGTCGCCGAACGACTTTCTCGGTTGGTCGGGGTTCGGAAGGATCTCTCCGATATCAATCAGGCGGCCGATGGCCTCCGACGCTTCCGCTGTAATCTCGTCGATGAAATGGGTGTCATGCCGCATCTTCTTGTTTTTCGGGAGACCTCGTTGTTTACCGGACACGGTCCACCACCTCCTGGGCTAGTTTGTAATATTCAAGTGCTCCCGAGGAACGAGGAGCGAATGTGAAAATGCTCTGGTTGTGCGCCGGGCTTTCTTCAAGACGGACACTCTTGGAAATCATGGTGTCGAATACTTTTTCCCGGAATTTTTCTCGGATCTCCTGGGTGACCTCTCGGGAAAGAATGGTCCGTTTGTCGTGAAGGGTGATCAGCACCCCAAGGAACTTCAGGTTCGGGTTGGGACGGTTCCGGATGCGATCGTAGGTGTCGAGGAGATCTGCAGTCCCCTCCAGGGAGAAGTAGGAAGCCTGCACCGGAACCACGAGATGACTTCCTGCCACCATGGCGTTGACGGTGAGGATACCGAGGGTCGGAGCTGTGTCGATAACGATGAAATCGTACGTGCCATCCAGCGGCTCGAGCTTGTCCTTCAGCCTGAAATAGCTGTCGAACTCCCCTATCAGCTTTGAATCTGCACTGGCCAGGGAGATTCTGGCGGCGATGATGTCCAGGTTGTCGGTGTCGCTTGCCTGGATCGCCTGTTGCACCGTGACATCCCTATCCACCAGCAGTTCGTACATCGAACAGGCATGGGCTCTTGTGTCGACGAAGGTCAGGGAGGCGTTTCCCTGGGGATCGAGGTCGATAAGCAAGGTCTTGTATTTGCGCTGAGCCAGAGCTGCTGCGAGGTTGATGGCGGTGGTGGTTTTGCCGACCCCGCCTTTCTGGTTTGCTACGACGATTACCGAGGTCCGCATGGATTGCCCGTTCCAAAGCCACGGAAGGTACCGTGTTGCGTTAAATCAACCTTTTGAAGCAGACACCGCAGCATATAGCAGTATCGCCCGTGATTGCTACCGAATATGGTAGTGTCGCTGGAAATGATGACGGCTGGAGTTTAACCTGCGCCAGAAGGCGTGTCAACAGCCCTCGACAGCGGTCACATTTCGTAGTGGCCCAGTTCTTCGGGGTCGATATTTTCCAGCCAGCGGCGGAGACGTTCGGCCTCATCGGCAGCGGCATCCTCACCGGAAGCTGAGGATTGTTCCATGACCCGTTCCTCGATATGGATCGGCGCGCCGGCCCGCAGCGCCAGGGCGATGGCGTCACTGGGACGGGCGTCCACCGACTGTGATCCGTCCTTGCCGGATATATGGATTCGGGCGTAGAACGTATTGTCGCGGAGGTCGGTGATGACCACCTTTTCTATGCCGTGGGACAGCTCCTCGATGACGTTTTTGAGCAGGTCGTGGGTCATCGGCCTTGGAGGGGTGATTTTCTCCAGTATCATCGCGATGGCGTTGGCCTCGAAGATGCCGACCCATATCGGAAGGACCTGGGCCCCGCCTTCATTTTTAAGGACGATGATCGGCATGTTGGAAACCGGGTCGATCATCAGGGCGCGAATTTTTACTTCCAATGACATCCAATTACCCCGATCAGTGCGGCGAAATCGTCTATTCTCAGATGAATATACATATCCGGTAACGGGCCGGTCAAGCTCCGTTCTCGATGGTCCTGCCCGTTAAGGCGTAGGCGGTGGCAGATCCGATCAGAACCGGGACAATCCGGCCGATCTGCGCTTCTCCCGTGAAATTCACGATCCTGTTCTCCGGGCTCCTCCCGGTCAGCCTGGACTGGTCGCTTTTGCTGGGACCTTCCACCAGAACCTCCACCGTCCTGCCGATCCAGTCGGCATGGAGTTCCTCCTGTATCCCTTTCTGAACCGCCTGCACCTCATGCAGGCGTGCCTGGGCCTCCCGGATCCCTATCCGGTTCTGAAACGCCTCGGACGGCGTTCCGGGGCGCGGGGAGTAAGTGAAGCTGTAGCAACTGTGGAAGCGCACTTCACGAAGCAGCGACAGGGTTTCCCGGAAGTCGGCGTCGGACTCGGTGGGAAACCCGACGATGATGTCGGTGCCCAGGCAGATCCCGGGAATTCGCTCCCGCAATCCGGCCACCTTCTCCAGGTAAGTCTCCCGGTCGTATCCACGGCGCATGTCCTTCAGCACCGAGCTGGATCCGGACTGCACCGGCAGGTGAAGGTACGGAACGATCTTGGGGCCTGACTCCGCCATGGCGTCCATGAGGCGGTGAGTCATCTGAGCAGGATGAGAGGTAGTGAACCGGATCCTTCGGATACCGTCGATTGCGCCGGCGGCGGCCAGCAGTTCCGCAAGGCCGTTCCCGGCGCTGTCCCGGTAGGCGTTCACCGTCTGCCCCAGGAACTCTACTTCCAGGATTCCCCGTTCCGCCAACCGGCGCAACTCTTCAAGGACGTTTCCGATCTCCCGGCAAACCTCTCTTCCCCGGGTTCGCGGGACGATGCAGAAGGTGCAGTGGTGGTTGCATCCCTCTATGATTGTGACGAACGCCTTGCCTCCCGCTTCCCCTTCGCGGCGGATGTCGTCGTAAGGAAAGTCGATGGAATCCCTGCGGCACTCGGTATCCACCAGGAGGGCCGGTGCGGTTTCGCCGTTTTTAACGCGCTCCAGCAGGGTTTTGAGGGAGCCGGTGGAACGGGGACCGATGACAAGATCAACGTAAGGCGCGCGGCGGAAGATCGCCTCCCCTTCCTGCTGCCCTACGCACCCGCACACGCCCAGGATCAGGTCCGGATTGGTGCGTTTGAGCTTCCGAAGGCGGCCCAGTTCGGAGAATACCTTCTCCGAGGCTTTCTCCCGAATGGAGCAGGTGTTCAGCAGGATGACGTCGGCGTCGTCCGGTGCGCCGGCCCGCGCGTAGCCCTGCTGCTCCAGGGATCCTGCCAGTTTTTCCGAATCGTGAACGTTCATCTGGCACCCCCAGGTCTCGATGTGGTAGGTGCCTTTGGATCGGTTCATACGCCCGGGAGCGGTTCCTGTTCCAGGCTCGCGCCGTCCGGCTTGAAATTGATGAGGTCCTTCAGTTCCTTGCCCGGCTTGAAATAGGGAATCCGCTTTTCCGGAACCTCGACCTGGGCCCCGGTTTTCGGGTTCCTTCCCTGTCTCGATCGACGCTTGCGGACCCGGAAGCTGCCGAATCCCCGGAGTTCGATCTTGTCGTCTTTCTCCAGCGCCTCCGTGATGGACGAGAACACTGTGTTGACAATCATCTCGGCGTCTTTCTTGCTGAGGTTGCAAACTCCGACTACTTCCTCAACAAGGTCGGCTTTGGTCATGTTGCTCTCCCAGATTATGCGGAACTATTTTTCTTCGTCTGATTCGTCCTGCTCTAAAGCCGGCTCTTCAGCGACAGGAACCTCTTCCGCAGGAGCCTCTTCCTTCGCTTCCACCTCGGCGACAGGAACCTCTTCCGCAGGAGCTTCTTCCTTCGCTCCCACCTCGGCGCCCATGCCCAGGGTGCTGAGTATCTCCGCGCTCTTCAGGTCGCCCAGGGTGGCGCCGGCGCTCTCGCCTCCATCTCCGGCGTACCCCGGCTGGAAGTCGTCCATATCCTCGGCTGCCTTGATCGACAGGCCGATCTTCTTTCCACCGGATCGAGCTTGATCACCTTGACCATTACCTTTTGGTCCACCTTGAAGCGCGTCCTCCGGCTTCTCGATCCGCTCGTTGGACAGTTCGGAGACGTGCACCAGGCCCTCCACACCCTCGAACAGTTCGACGAAGGCGCCGAACTCGGTCAGGCGGACGATCTTGCCCGGCAGCACGATGCCGACGCTGTGGTCTGCGAAGAAGTCCTCCAGGACGTTGGGCTGCAACTGCTTCATGCCCAGAGAGAGGCGCTGGTTCTCGGAGTCGATCTTCAGGATGACCGCCTCGACCTCGTCGCCCTTGTTCAGCACCTCGCTGGGATGGTTGATCCGCTTGGTCCAGGAGAGATCGGAAATGTGCACCAGGCCGTCGATCCCTTCTTCGACCTCGATGAACGCGCCGAAGTCGGTGATGTTGCGCACGGTGCCCTTGAGCTTGTCACCGACGCGGTACTTGGTGCTGATCAGGTCCCAGGGGTTCGGCTCGGTCTGCTTGAGCCCCAGGGACAGCCGGCGCGCTTCCTGGTCGATCTCCAGGACCACGCACTCGACCCAGTCGCCCACGTTGAGCACCTTGGAGGGATGCTTGACCCGCTTGGTCCAGGACATCTCCGAGACGTGGATCAGGCCCTCGATCCCTTCTTCGACCTCGACGAATGCGCCGTAGTCGGTCAGGCTGACCACCTTGCCGCGAATCCGTGAGTGCGGCGGGTACTTGGCGAGGCGCCTTCCCAGGGATCGTCCTGCAGCTGCTTGAAGCCCAGGGAGACACGTTCGCGTTCGCGGTCGAACTTGAGCACGATGACGTCCAGCTTCGTCGCCGATCTGGAATTTCTCCGAAGGGTGGTTGATCCGGCCCCAGGAGATGTCGGTGATGTGCAGCAGACCGTCGATGCCCGCCCAGGTCGATGAACGCTCCGTATTCGGTGAGGTTCTTGACGATGCCGCGGAGGATCTTGCCCTCTTCCAGCTCGCCCAGCGTCTTCTTCTTCTTCTCGGCGTTCTCGACCTCCAGAACCGCCTTGCGCGAGAGGACGATGTTGCCCCGGCGCTTGTTGACCTTGATCACCCGCATGCGGTATTCCTGGCCGATCAGGCTCTCCAGGTTGCGCACCGGGCGGACATCCACCAGGGAGCCGGGCAGGAACGCAGGCAGTCCGATGTCCACCTTCAGGCCGCCCTTGATGCGGTCCACCACGCGGCCGACGATCGGTTCGCCGGTCTCGTACGCCTTCTCCACCACGTCCCAGACCTTGAGCCGCTCGGCCTTCTCCTTGGAGAGCACGACGTAGCCGTCGCTGTCTTCGGTCTTCTCCAGGAGGACATCGACCTTGTCGCCGATATGCGCACTGTGTTCGCCCTGGGTAGTTCGGAACTCATCGAGGTTGATGATCCCCTCTGATTTATAGCCGATATCAACGATGACCTCTTTTTCGAGGATCTTCATGATCTTGGCCTTGACCACCGCTCCAGGTTTCAATGTCGGCTGGCTGGATTCCCAGGCTTCGTAGATCGCTGCGAAATCCTCCTCGGACTCCGGCTCTTCGGCAGCCGGATCCGGTTCGGCCGCGGTTTCCTCGGCCGTGGTTTCCTCAGCCTTCTCCTCGGCGATTTCTTCCGTGGTTTCCACAGACTGCACTGCGTCTGCGGTCTCTTCGTCGGTTTCGGGCTTGTTCGGCGTTTCCTGGTCGGTAGACATGTTAATTTCCTATTGCTCCGTCATTTGATTGCTGGATCGTTGGGGCCGGAGAACCCGTTCTTCCCCGACGGATCATCCGCCAGGGTTCCGGTCGTCGATCAGGACGCCGGGAAAACGATCATGCTAGTGAACACCGCAGGGGTTGTCAAGACAACATCTTCATTTTCAAAGGATTAGGCCGGTTCGGTACAAGCGGCCCCTACCTCCTGCCGGACCGCAGTTGTTCGATTTCCGACGGCAGGAGGGGGCGGGCCTTTCCAGGGGGAAGGTCCAGCGCCAGTGGACCGAATCCGGTGCGCTTCAGCTTGATCACCGGGTGCCCTACCGCATCGAAAAGTTTGCGTACAAGGTGTTTCCTGCCTTCGGTGACCCGGATCTCGAACCACGGATTCGGTCCCGGCCTGAGGAACCGGATCTCCGCCGCAGCCGATTTGCGGCCGTCCAGCAGGATGCCCCCTTCAAGTTTCTTGATAGCGGACCGTTCCGGCCTCCCCCGCAGTTTGACCTGGTAGATCTTGACGATCTTTCGAGAAGGATGGGTCAGGTTCCGGACCAGATCGCCGTCGTCGGTGAGCAGAACAAGTCCCTCGCTGTTGAAGTCCAACCGTCCGGCAGGGAACAGTCGCGGCATCCCCTTGGGAATGAGATCGGCCACTGTGGGACGGCCTTCAGGATCGGAGAGGGTGGTGACTACGCCTCGCGGCTTGTTCAGCATCAGGTAGACGTGGGGCGCGTTCCTTGGATGGATCCGCCTGCCGTCCACCTTGATCGCGTCGGAGGATGGATCGACTGTCACTCCCATGCGGGTTACCGTCTGGCCGTTGACCCGCACTCTCCCTTCGGCGATCATCCGTTCCGCCGCGCGCCGGGAACAGATCCCGGCATCGGCGATGAACTTATGAAGCCTTTCGGTCATGCGCCGGACCGGCTAGTCGTCGCCGCCCGGACGATCCTGCTCCGGTTCGGTGTCGATTGGTTCCGTGTCTTCGAGAACAGCCGGCTGGGACAGACTGAGGGTATCGAGGAAGGCGTCGAACTCCTCGATGGAAGGCAGGTCCTCCAGCTTGTTCAGACCGAAGTGAACCAGGAACTGTTTGGAAGTGCCGTATAGCAGCGGGTTGCCCACCACCTTCTTGCGTCCCATGATCCTAAGCATGCGCTTCTCCAGCAGGACCTTGAGCGCATAGGTCGGGTCCTTGCCCCTGATCGCCTGGATTTCAGGCCCGGTCACCGGCTGGCGGTATGCGACCATTGCCAGCACCTCCAGGGTGGTAGGGGTCAGCCTTGTCCTGTTCTGGTTTCGGAAATACATCCGTACCCAGTCGCCCACTTCGGATCGGGTGGCCAAGCGGTACCCGCCGGCAACCTGTTCCAGGAGCAGTCCGCCTCCGTCACGGGCGTATCGTGCGGACAGACGCTGTAACGCGGCCTCCACCTCGTCCTCGGGAACTTCTCCGAGGGCAGAGCCCAGCTCGTCCGGCCGGACCGGTTCCGAAGAGGCGAAGATGATCGCCTCCAGGGTAGATTCCAGCAGTTCCCCGGGGGGGCGTTCCTCACGTCGTTCGGACAAGAATCACTCTCCTTCGCCTTCCTGCGCTGCAGGCTGCAGGTCCGCGGCGCGGGCTATACGGATCTCCCCCGCCAGCTTTCTCTGGAATACGACGATCATTTGCAACCGCATCATTTCGAGAACCGCCAGGAACGCGGCGATCCTGTCCTGGCGGACATCCAGCGTATCCAGGAGGACGCCGAGGGACAGTGTCGTACGCTCCTCCAGGAGTTCGGACAGCCAGGCGATCTTGTCGGCCACCGACGCCTGATCCTTTTTCATCCGGAGGCTGGATTCCTCGTCGAGGCGACCCAGAAGTTTGCTGAAGGAACCGATCAGGTCAAACAGATCAACCGCCAGGAGTTCTTCCCCGGCGAACTCTTCGGGGATGCCGTCCTCGCGGACCCAGATCAGGGAGCGGCGATTATCCATGGCCTGCAGGGTCTCGGCGGCCTGTTTGTACTTCTGGTATTCCAGCAGTTGCCGGGCCAATCCGGCTCTGGGGTCCTCCGCCCCTTCCTCGTCCTCGGCGGCAGGGTCCGGGGGCAGCAGCGCTTGGGACTTGATGTGCATCAGTGTCGCCGCCATCACCAGATACTCTCCGGCGATCTCGAGGTTCATCTCACGCATCAGGTCGAGGTAGCGGTTGTACTGTTCGGTGATTGTCAGGATCGGGATGTCGGAGAGATCGACCTCGTTGATCCGAACCAGGTGCAGCAGCAGATCCAGCGGCCCCTCGAACCCTTCCACCTGGATGCGGTAGGCATCGGTCTGATCGACGGCGTTCTTGTCTGCTGGGCCGGAGCCCGGTTCAATTTCCATGATGAGTCCGAATCGGGGTTGCTGCCCGGAGATTGCCGGCGCACCTGCGCCCGACGGCGTGGAACTTTAACATGGGGGTTGTGGAGGGTCAACGAGGCGGCTACTCCCGGCTCTCCGCTTCTCGAAGCATTTTCCGAAGCTTTTTCCCTTCGGCCTTGCAGGCGTAGCCCGCCACCGTGAAGGCCAGCCCGCCAATCAGTTCGTCCCGGGCCTCCGCGGCGCCGTCTTCCCAGGCGAAGGTCGGACGGTAGGACGCCTCACTGCGGATCCGTTTGCCGCGAAAGACCTCTCTTGTTCCGGGAAGCACAATCTCCATCTCCGCATAAATCCGGATCCGGATAGTGTTCCTGGCCGTGCCGTACTGGTCCTCATGCGCCAGCGATCCGTGCAGGGAGAGATCGTTGAGGCTCTCGGAAACCGGTGCTTCAAGGGTCACCCGGAACAGGAGCATGCGGTCGTCGGCGTTTCCTGCGATCTCTGCGAAGCAACTGCGGGCCCTGAGGTCAAGAAGGAGGGCATCGGTAAAGTCGACCCGAAACCGCTCCGGCCCGCCTCCCTCGCCGTACAGCACTTCCACCGCCAGGGGCGGCGCGACGGTTCCCTGTCCTGCGCCTGCAGCGAAGGCCGTCAGCAGCACCGCCAGGACGGCTGCGACCCTCGGGCAAAGCATCACGCCGCCCGGAAGATCAGCTTGACCATCCCGAAACTCAGGACGTCCCCTTCTTGAAGCGGGTGCGGTTTGCCGGTAACCAGTTTGGAGCCGTTCACCGATGTGCCGTTGAGCGCTCCGACCTCCTCGGTGATGGTGAAACCGTCCCCGGTATCCGTCAGCATGGCGTGCCGCCTTGATACGCTGCGTTTCAGGTCCAGTTGCGTCAGGTCCACATCGGGCCGCATTTCGGTAACCGGGTCGTAACGGCCGACCAGGGTATCTCGGACCTTCGAACGGGAACACTGCCGGGTTGTCCTCCGTATCTTCCACGAGCCGCAGGCCCGAATCGCCGCCGCTCTCCGGTTTCGGTGGAACTGCGCCGGTGTGTCCGGCCTGGACCTTCCCATGGCCGATCACCGGATCGGCTTCCATGACCCTTCTCTCCAGATCACGGCAGCCGGATGGAGAGTTTGCGCAGCATCCGGATGGCGATCTCGATGTTGCCCTTGATCATCTTGTCGAAGGTCATGCTGTTGATCTCGATCAGCTCGGCATCTTCCAGACGCCTCGGCGCGAGACGTTCTGGGCAAGCCCTTCGAGGATCGACATCTCTCCGAAGAAGTCACCCTTCTCCATCTCTCCCAGTTTTCGTTTCTCGTCGCCCATTATCCGGAACAAACCTATCTTTCCGGATTGGATGATATACATGTTGGATGCCAGTTCACCCTCGGTGAAGATTCGCTCTCCCCCGCCGTAACGCACCATGAAATTTTGGAATGGATGACTTGCCATGCTTAACCTCGCTGCTCCGGTATCGCGCATCGCCTTGCCCAGAATAGGTATCTCCGTCCCCCGGGTCAATCAATCAATGCCGCACGCTCTTTCTCTTCCAGCAGAAGCTTCTGCGCCGTGTACCTGACCTCCTGATCCGGATCGTCCCGGGCGATCCTTTGCAGAACCCGGACAGGTTCTTCCCCGGGAAGGCGGGAGACGGCGATGGTTGCGGCGATACGAACATCGGTGCTGCTGTCCCTGCGGGCCAGCGCCATCAGTTCGCCCTCGATGGCCGTATCATCCTGGTCCGGCACAGCCAGGCCGTCCTCGTAGATCTGTCCGATCAGGCTCACCGACCTGGACCGGATGTCCGGCGACGGATGGGCCATCAGGGGAAGGATCGCAGGGATCAGATGCGGCAATCCGCGGCGGAATTTGACGTACTGTTCCAGGACCGTTCGGAGCACAACAGGGTTCATCGATTCCAGAAGGTCGGAGTGCCGCTCCCACAGCCGGTCGTGGTCCTCGATGCCGTGCAGGCTTATGAATGTTTTCAAGGCGTTCAGCAGCGCCTCCTCCCCTTCCGGCGGAAGATCCCTGGCGCCATCCACTCCGCGCACAAGGTCGTACAGCGGCCATTTGCGCCGGGCGGCGGTATTCCGCTCCATGAGCAGGAGGTAGCGGCTGCCGTGCAGCAAGCGGAGCTTGGCCCGGTGGGACATGCGGACCTTGTTCGCGGACCGGATGTCAATAAGGAACTCGTCCCCCGGCTGCAGTCCTCCTTTAAGTACGTTTTCGGCCACCGCTATGGGAAGCCGGCCTTCTTCTCCCAGCACCCTGGCCACCACAATATCCGGGGCAACGGAACTCCATTCGTAGAAGTTGCGGTTTTCGGCGGAAGCTGAGCCGGCACCCGGCAGCGCTACTGCGCACACCACGAGCAACCGGGCAACTGTGCGGCACGTTACCAATTCGTCCTCCACGTTTATTCTCTCATTCCGGGGCTCCCTGGTCGAATAGAGCAGTCCCGAATGAGCGTGCTAGTCGACGTGGTCGAGACGAAGGTTCAGGTGCAGTTTGTAGCGTTTGCGGTCGTCACCGCTTCCAAGTTCAACCGGCAGCGTAATCTCTGTGACGCCTCCGGCGGCAAGCCGGACCACATCCAGTCCCGTATCGCTGAACGGCGGATCGTCCTCAACCACATCGGTCAGTCGAACCGTGTCTTCGATTTCCGCGCCGAAATCCGTTTCCGGAGCGACCTCGAACGGATCGTCCGTGGATCGGTGGTCCGTTTCGCTTGCAGCCGGTTCACCGGGGAATGATGGTGCGGCAGGATCGGACTTCCACTCCGGATCGAACCCCAGGTCTACCTCCAAACCGGTTCCGAGTGGAGCGGCCTCCTGCTGCGCCATAGGCACAGGCTCGGGTTGCGGCTCAGGATTCTCGTACGGGATAGCATCCTCTTGCGGTGCTTCCGCCTGGATTGACGCCATGGCCACGGGGATTTCTTCGGGGAGTTCTTGGGGATCCGGCTCCACCGCGAAGGCAGGCAGTTCCTCGGAAAGGTTTTCCGACAGTTCGAATTCGGGTTCCGCCGCTGCCGGGACAGGTTCAGGGGCGGCCGGCGCTTCGATAAACTCCCGCTCCCCTACTTCGCCCACCAGGTCTTCGATATCGCTGTCGGCGAACTCCGGGGCCATCTCTTCCGGCGGACTCGCTTCGCTTCTGCCGAAATCAGGCGGCTCCGGCAGGGTCATGGAAGGCGGCAGTTCCGTTTCCGGCTTTTCCGGTTCCGCCACGGAGAGCGGCAAGCCGGCCTCCGGCGCCGCCATGGCGCCTTCAAGAGCGGATAGCGGCACTCCGGGTCCGGGTGGTCGGGTGCGGGAGCCGCCGCCAACGGGACCTTCACGGCAGGAGGAGACACCGGAGGTTTTTCCACCGCAGGTACGGCCGGCTCCACCACGGCGGGCTTCCTGGTCCTTGGGTCGTACTTCTTGGTCAGGTGCAGCAGGACCAGCTTGGTGATCGCCTTGAGCGTGTCCTGCACGCCGATGCCGGTGGTCGCCACCGATTCGTAGAACGGGGCGTTGAACTGTTGATCGCCGCGTTCAGCTCCTCGATGCCGGACAGCTTGGGCAGGTCGCGCTTGTTGAACTGGATCACGTGCGGCATCTCGGCCAGCTTCGAGCCGTGGGCCTCGAAGGTTCTCCTCGAGATTCTTGAACGACTCGACGTTGGCGCCCGAGCATCTGCTCCTGCGAGTCGGCCACGAAGACGATGCCGTCGGCGCCCTTGAGCACCAGCTTGCGCGTCTCGTTGTAGAAGACCTGTCCCGGGACCGTGTACAGCTGGACGCGGGTCTTCATTCCCCGGATCTCGCCGAGATCGATGGGCAGGAAGTCGAAGAACAGCGTTCGGTCGGTCTTCGTCGCCAGCGACAGCATCTTGCCCTTGACGTTCCCGGGCAGGTTGGCGTGGATGTACTGGAGGTTGGTCGTCTTTCCGCACAGCCCGGGACCGTAGTAGACGATCTTGGCCGTCAGTTCCTTGGTCGAGTAATTGAACAGCACCATAACGACAAGTTTCCCCTATATAGGTGAAGCCCGGATCTGTTCCGCGCACGGTCCTACCGGGGCGAACATAGTCCCCATATAACGAATATGCAAGAGTGTTGGTTATGGGGAGTCGGAAACGCCGGAAAGGACCGAATATAGCGGAATTATCGTCTTACTCTCTCCTGCCTCTGAACCGCAGGCGGACCGGCGCCGCGCCGAACCCGAACCGCTCCCTCAGGTTGTTCCGGAGGAAGCGTTCGAAGGAGAAGTGCACATGCCCGGGGTCGTTGCAGAAAAGAACGATGCTGGGCGGATGGGAGCCGGTCTGGGTGCCGTAGAACAGCCGGATGCTCCTGCCCCGGGCCGGAGCGGCGCGCTCCATTCTCGCCACGTCCTGGATCCAGCGGTTCAACTCGGAGGTCGGGATCCGGATCCCTGCCTGAGCGTACAGGATAGCTGCGATCTCCAGTAGTTTAACGATCCGCTGCCCGGTGAGGGCGCTGCCGAACAGGACCGGCACCTCCTTGGCGAATTTCAGCTTGTACCGGATCTCCTCGGTCCAGTCCTTGGCCGCCTGTTCCCGCTCCCCTACCAGGTCCCACTTGTTCACTAGAACCGCCGTCGGCTTCAGGGCGTCCCGGGCGTAGCCTGCAATATGAGCGTCTTGGGCAGTGAAAGGCTCGGAACCATCCAGCACGAGGATCGCCACGTCGGCCCGCTCCATGCTCTTGCGCGCCAGTACTACCGATGAAGCTTCCGCCGACAACTTTACCCTGCCCTTGCGCCGGATACCGGCGGTGTCGATCATGCGGTAGGTGCGGCCCTCGTGGATCAGTTCCGTGTCGATGGAATCCCGGGTGGTCCCCGGCACATCGCTGACCATGACCCGGGCCTCCCCCAGCAGCCGGTTCAGGACCGAGGATTTCCCAACGTTGGGCCGGCCTATGATCGCCACGCGGATGTGCGGTTCCTCTGCGGATAGGTGGTCATCCTCGGCCTCCTGATCTTCCAGGGAAGAGCGGCCGGTGTCAGGCCCGATCCGTGCCTCCACCTCCTCCAGGAGGAGGTCGATTCCACGACCGTGTGCGGCGGAAACCGGGATCGCCTCTCCCAACCCGAGGTCGTACAGGTCGTGGACCAGGTTGTCCTTGCTCGGTGTGTCCGCCTTGTTGGCCACCAGGACGATCGGCCGTTTCTTCCGCCTGAGCCAGGCCGCAACCTCATGGTCCACGGCGGTGGCCCCTGTCCTGGCATCCACTATGAAGACCACGCAGGCAGCTTCGTCAATGGCAGCCTCGGCCTGCTCCATGATCTCGCTGGAGAAAGGCGCCGCCGTTCTCGGGGTTAAACCGCCGGTGTCCACCAGGCGGAACGGGTATTGCTCATCCCGGACAACGCCGTAATTCCTGTCCCTGGTTACTCCCGGCTCATTGGTGACAATCGCCTTCCGCCAGCCGACGAGGCGGTTGAACAGGGTGCTCTTTCCGATATTCGGCGCACCGATGATGGCTACCAGCGGCATCTGCATTGCGGGACTCCCCGGCCCAACCTAGCACCGGTGGAATGGCGTCACAAGGCTCGTCGGGCTAAGTGCAATAAATGTTAAGGTTTAGGTGCTGCCACCCCTTGACGGCCATCCACATCATCCGTAAACTTGTTCGGTGCGCTGGGCAGAATTCAGGAGGTTCTCCGGATGATCAAGGCCGATATCATCAACAGGGTCGCCGAGGAGGCGAAGATAACCAAGGTCAAGGCTGTTGATGCGGTGGAAGCCGTTTTCGCGGCGATGAAACGTGCCATGGGAAACGGAGAACGGATCGAGCTTCGCGGGTTCGGGGTGTTCCAGGTCAAGCCACGCAAGAAAGGGATCGGCCGCAACCCCAGGACAGGCCGGGAAGTCCGGATCCCCCCTGGAAAGACGATCCGTTTCAAGCCGGGGAAGAACCTCCGCAACTTGAAGTAAACTTAGTCTTGGCTTTTATTTCTGCTTCCGCTTCAGGTCAAGATCCAGCCGCAGCGGTTCCCCATCGATGACATTTATCTCCAGGGTCCGTGCTTCGTAACCGGGACGCACTATCTCGATCCGGTGACTGCCGATGGCTACCGGCAAGGCGCCGTGGAGGCGGGACAGTTCATCGCCCCGGCCGAGAAATTCGCCGTCCAGGTACACGGCGGCATCCGCGGGGAGCACGCGTATTTTTATCAGCCCGCTATGAATCCCGCGTGCCGGTGCGGCAGTCGTCTCCTGGTCCGGCGCAGGCAGGCGCACTGACCTGGGATCCTCACCCTCGCCTTTTTCCATGCTGTATTCCAACCGATAGAAACGACCCGGCTCCGCATCCATTTCGACCCTGAGGGTACGGTACCCGGGCGCCGTGAATACGAGCTTGTGTAACCCCGGCGACAACGACAACCGGTCCCAACTGCCGTTGAAGTACTTGACCTTGCCAAGATCATCCCCGTCCAGGATCAGGTGCGCCTTCTTCGGGCGGAGGTCGGTTTCCAGGAAGGCGGGAGCTTTGCCGTCGAAGCTGATCGGCATGTTGGCCATGCGATAGACCGGATAACCGTACGGCCAGCCCCAGAGACCGCCATACCAGCCGTACCCTCCGTACCCTCCGTACCATGCGGAGGGATAGTACATACTGCCGACGTACCCGTAGCTTGCGCTGCCGGACACGCGAATCGAGACGGTGCCGGAGCCGGACGGTCGGGTCCTGGCGGCGCTGCCAGCAACAGCGTCCAGACCACCTGCCGAAAGGAGCAGGATCATCGCCCCTGCGGCGATGCGGGACAGGTTGTTCACAGGCATGGGTCACCTCCGGTGATGCAATCCTGTGTCTTTATCATGCAATAAACGTACCGCCAAGAAAGCGCAATAGCCCGTGACTTCAAAGCTTCCCGGTCCTCAGTCGTGAACAGCGGCTGTCCGCTGCCGGGGACACTGTGGACTATAATCGCTTCGATGGAGCGGGAGATCCCAGGAATCGGGAGATCAGGTGGGCGCCTCTGGCTCCACGTGATGCTGTTCTTGTTGACCGCCTGGTCGGTACTTGTTTCCGGGGCGGTATGGTTTGCAGGGATTCCGGAGGAACTGGCGGAACTCCCCTGGTTCCTGGTGCCGGTCACTCCGGCTGCTCTCGCTCCGGCCGTGCCTTTCGCAGCCTGCCTGCTGGCGATCCTTCTCGCCCACGAGTTCGGCCATTACCTTGCCTGCCGCCGGTACGGAGTGCATTCCACCCTGCCGTTCTTCCTTCCGGCGCCGCTCCTGATGTTCGGAACTTTCGGGGCGGTTATTAGGATCAAGGGGCCTATCCCCCACCGCCGCGCCCTGTTCGATATCGCCGCCGCAGGGCCGCTGGCCGGTTTTGCGGTTACTGTGCCGGTGCTCCTGTTCGGCGCCGGAAGCGGTGTTGCTATCCCGGACAGTGTCCCGGGAGGAGCGATCAGTTTCGGTAACTCCCTCCTGACCCGAGCCGTTCTGGAACCGCTGTACGGCACCGCCGACGTCGCCCTCGACCCGGTTTTCTTTGCCGGATGGTTCGGCCTTTTCCTCACCGCCCTCAATCTCTTCCCCGTGGGGCAACTGGACGGAGGACACGTCGCCTATGCGTTCTCCGTGAGGTTGCACCGGCTGCTGTCATGGACGACTATCGTGTTGTTGGGCGGCTGGATCCTTTTCACAACCTGGACCGATCGAACCCCATCGGTGTACAACCTGTGGTTCGTAGTGCTGCTGATCATGCGCAGCCGCCACCCAAGGCTGATACGAGAGGGCGGTGCACCGGGAACCGGGAGGCGCATGGCAGCCCTGGCCTTGCTGGTTATCTTTCTGGTTTCGTTCCTGCCAACTCCCCTGACGTATATCCCGTAACCAGCCAGCCGGTCCGGTGCCGGCGCCAGGTCAGGAAGCCGTCCCGTTCCGTGGACGCCACTACTGCACCGGTGGCCCGCAACCGGGCCACCGCTCCCGGATCAGGGTGGCCAAAGCGGTTCCCCCGCCCCGCCGAGATCAGGACCGCCTGCGGGGACACCGCCTCCAGGAACCGCGGAGTGGAACTGCCGGCGGCTCCGTGGTGGCAGGCGACCAGAACTTCGGCGTTTAGCAGCTCCAATGGCAAACCGCAATCCGCCACCCGGGTTTCCCCCGGTTCTTCCAGGTCGCCGGGCACCAGCACGGAACCCAGTTCCGTCGCGAACCTGAGAACCAGGGAACGGTCGTTCACCGAGAGATCCTGATCGTCCTTCCCGGGGTGGAGGGACGACAGTGTCCACCCGCACCCTCGAAGCGTACTCTCCCGACCTGCCAGCACTACCGGCACTCCCCTTTCCCGGGCAAGCTTCACCAGCGGCCTGATGGCCGGACGGCCCAGGGTGCCGGGCACGATCCAGAGCTGACCGATCTCGAACCGTTGCAGTATCGCGCCGGCGCCTCCGGCGTGATCCAGGTGCTCGTGGCTGATAGCCAGGACGTCCAGGCGGTGGATGCCGAGCCTGGCCAGTTGCGGGGCTACTACCCGGAGGCCGATATCGAAGGTGGGCGACCGCGATCCTCCTGCATCCACAAGCACCGTCCCTCCATGTCCGCGCACAAGCACCGCCTGGCCCTGGCCGACGTCGGGCACACAGACCTCCATCATTCCGGCCGGAACTTCCTTAGGTGGTTTGCCGAGATGGAGACATGTCAGGCCGAGGGCCAGCGCGATCAGCAGAATGTAACGCCATGTTCCCAGTCTCCGCCCTCCCAGCAGGAGCGGGACCACCGCCAGAAGACAGACGATCACCGGCAGGGGCGGCAGGAGAACCTGCAGTGCCGATCCTGGTGTCAGTTCGGCCAAACGGATCAGCCACCGGCAGGCGGTCACAGCCAGCGCGCCGCTCCCCAGGGTCGGCAGACCGAGGGCCGCAAGGGTCATGGCGGGATAACCGGCCAACAGTATCAGGCCGCACAACGGCGCACTCACCAGGTTGGAGAGCAGGGAACCGGGAACAACCGTTCCGAACAGGACTGCGGCCCATGGCGCCGTCGCCATGTAGGCGGCGGCGGATACCGCCAGCGGCGCTCCCGGAAACGCCGGCAGCGGAAGGATCCGCCTCAGAGGTCGGTACCCTGCAATGATCCCTGCCGTGGCGGCGAAGCTGAGTTGAAATCCTGCGTTGTGAATCGATGCCGGCTCCCACAACACCAGCATTAGGCCGACAGCCGCCAGGCTGTTCGAGGTTCGCCTCTCCGGCCGAACCTCCTTCCCCATCCGGAGATGAGAGCCATGGCGGCCGCTCTCAGAATAGAGGCGGTACCGCCGATCAGGATGACCAGGCAGGTAAGGAGCAACAGTTTCGTCACCACACGAGACGGTAACGGACCCGGCAGCCTTCGAAACGCTCCCAGCGCCATGAAAAGGATGAGGCCGACGTGGAGGCCGCTGACGGCGATCAAATGGACCAGGCCGGCGGATCTGAGCCGGTCCAGGGTGGACGGCGGCAAGGCTGCCCTATCCCCCAGGAGCATCGCTCCCAGAAGCCCCCGGGCATTTGGGTCGGCGCCGGCGATGCGGTCCAGCGCATTTCGCAGCCGGAACCGGACATGGTCCGCCCAGCGCAGAAGCCCCGGCTCTCCGGAGGCGAGCCGTTCCACCATTAGGGCGCTTTTCACAGTGCCCACCCGATCGATCCCGGCGGACCGCAGGGAACGGCCCGGGCTGTCAGCTTCCGGGTTGGCGAAAGGCTCCGGCAACCCGGTCCGCGCCCAGACACGGATCAGGTCGCCCCTCCGAAGGGACAGGAGACGTCGTTCCTCCTGGTAGGGAGAAGGCCTCGCCTTCAGACGGAAGATCCGGCCACCGGACCTCAATCTCAGGAGCGTATCCCCCGACGCCATCTGTTCAGGCGTTTCCAGGATGCGGCCGGTTATCTCGCCATCTACAAACAGTGCGCCGCATCCGTTTTCCAGCCGATCGGCTCCTCCATGCCATGCCCCCGGGAGGAACGCCATTGCCGCCACCATAGCTGCCGCGGCGGTCCTCCGGCGAAAACGGCAACAGGCTGCCCTCAGAGCGAGGATAAATGCAGCCAGCACAACTGCCGTCCAGGCGGTATCCGGGACGGCTGAAATCACCCTGCCGGCGGCATACCACCCGGCCAGGACGACACACGGATGTCGCTGGAAATCGAAAGTCGGCACCGGATCGGTTCCACGGAGGAGGCGGGAACCAGTCGATCAGTGTATCAACGGAAGCGGGGGATCCCGGCCGCCCTCCGCAGCCTTGCCAGGACGCCCTTGCGTACAGTCTCACGGAAAGCTTCCGGTGGCATGCGCTCCCTGTGCCGTTCCAGGCTTTGCCGCGCTTGTTCTTCCGCCTGCCGCAGCTGTTCCGTCGTGAACGCTTCGTGCAGGTCCGCCTCGACCATCCGTTCAAGCTGTTCCGGAGAATCACCGGCCCTGACTGCAGCCAGCAGGCTTTCCAGCAGTATGCGAATTCGTGAGGCAGGCGGCGCGGCGGCGGCAGCCGCCACCAGTTCCGCCTCCGGACCTTCCGGCTCCGCCCTCTCTGCCGGCGGCCTGTCACCGTCCTGAAGTTCCCCGGCACGGACAGCATTCCAACTCTCGTCCACCCGGGTTGCGATCTGGGACAGGGACCGGGCACCGGAGCGGCGACGGTCGAGGATCTCCCGGATCAATCCGGCCGGGACCCCTGCCCGGCACCATTGCAGAGCGAGCCGGTAGTCACGCTGGGTGAAGACCAGGGGCCCCTCGGAACGGCGGGCCAGGGCATTTTCCAGTTGCCGGACGTACTGCCGCACCGCCCGGTCCACAGATTATCTCCTGTTCCGAAGATGGATCATGAGGTGGTCCACGGCGGTGCGGATCTCCTCGAACCGGGCCTGGTAGACATCCAGAGACAGGCCGATAGGATCGTCCAGATCCGGCGCTCCCAGGGTGGGATCAGGGCCGTCCTCGAAGGCGCGCAACAGGTAAATGCCACGTTCCCGGGCAGGAAAACGGTGGTCCAACGTCTCAAGGTGGCGGTGTTCCATGACCAGGATCAACTCGGAACCGGTTACGTCTTCCCGGCGCAATCCCCTGGAGCGATGGTGCGTAAGATCAAGACCGGCTGTTCGGAGGGTTACCACTGCTTCGTCGGAAGCCGGAGCACCCTCGATCCCGAGGGTGCCGGCGGAATCCACCACCACATGGCTGAGGCCGGTCTGGGAGGCCCGGTGCCGGGCGTATTCCGCCGCCATAGGACTGCGGCAAATATTGCCGCTGCAGATGAACAGGATTCTCATCGCTTGTGGTTCTTTTCCCAGATGATCTGAAGCCCCTCCAAAGTCAGCCCCGGTACGATCTCTTCCAGAAAGCCGAGCTCATTGGCGAAAACCGGGGCCAGTCCGCCGGTGGCGATTACCGGCACATCCCGGCCCATCTCTTCCCGGGCTCGGCGGATTATACCTTCCACGAGGGCGGCGTATCCGAAGAACAGACCGGACCGGATACTCTCCTCCGTATTGCGACCGATGGATCGGTCCGGCCGGCGAATATCCACCCGGGATAGCCGCGCAGCCTTCTCGAACAGCGCTTCCGCAGAGATCTCCAGCCCCGGTGCGATTACACCCCCCAGGTACTCCCCGTCCTCGTCCACGACATCCAGAGTGGTGGCGGTGCCGAAATCCAGAACCATCACCGGGGCGCCCAGACGCTCCTTGGCCGCCACGGCATTGACAATCCGGTCGGCGCCGACCTCGTGGGGGTTCTCGTACCGGATCTTCATCCCGGTGCGGATGCCGGGACCGATGAACAACGGCGTCCTTCCGAAACAGTTCCGGGAGGTGTCGGCAAGGACGCCGGTCATATCCGGCACCACCGAACAGGCGATAACCCCATCCACGTCTGACACGGCAAACCCGGCATTCCCCAGGAGGAGGAGGAGCCATGCGCCCAGTTCGTCCGGCGTCAGATCCTTCCGCGTGCCGATTCGCCAGAGCGCTTTCAGGTTCTGACCGGAAAACAAACCGAAAACGGTGTGCGTGTTTCCGGCGTCAACAGCGAGCAGCATCGGTCACCTCTCCAGTCGCACCAGGGATTCGGATGAGTGCAGGATCGTCCTCGAACCGTCATCCAGTCGGACGATTAACGCGCCGAACTCATCCACCCCTGCGGTAATTCCAGGCATGCCTTCCGGTCCGGCGGCCTCGTTCCGCACCCGCACAGGCGTTCCGTGAATCTCCGGGGCCATCCCGATCCAATCCTCCCTTACCTGCGGCCAGCCATCATGGTACATCAGCGTGGCGACGGCGGAGAGGCGCCTGAGGATTGATCCGGCCAGATCCTCCCGGCATCGCGCCGTGCCTCCCTCCATCCTGAGGGATGTGCTTCCGGCCACAAGTTCCGGAGGGAAATCAGACCTCTTCTGGGCCACGTTGACTCCGATCCCGAGGATCAAGGCCGGCCGGCCAGCGCCGCTCCTCATCTCGGCCAGGATACCGGCCACCTTGCGGCCGCGGATCAGTATGTCGTTGGGCCATTTGATCTCGGAAGGCACTGCTCCGTCCCGGCAGGCGCGGCAGATCGCCAGGGAAGCGGCCAGCGTCCAGCACACCAGGGAGGCCGGATCCCCTCCGGGCCTCAGGATCAATGAGAAGTACAACCCCGCGCCTGCCGGAGAATGCCAGCGCCTGCCCCGACTGCCCCTGCCTGCGGTCTGCCGGTGGGCGATGACCACTGTGCCTGCGCCTCCCCCGGCCTCGGCCAGACGCCGCGCCTCGTCCTGTGTCGAGACCGGTTCCGGCAATACGATCAGTCGCTTGACCAGCGCTATCCCCCGGGTCACGGCTTCGAGTCGTTCAAAATCGAGCATGGGAGTGGTCACCAGCCGCCGTCGATCTCCATGGCGACATCTGCCGACGGAGCCGAGTGGGTCAACCACCCGAGGCTGAGAAAATCGACTCCGGTTTCGGCAACCGGTCGCAGCTTTCCGGGGCGAAGCCCTCCGGAGGCCTCTAGAACGATTCTGCCTTTACCGATCACCACGCATTCCCGGAGCGTCGGGAGATCCATGTTGTCCAGAAGGGCCCTGCCGGCGCCGGCCGCCATCGCCTCACGCAACTGTCCCGGCGTCCTGACCTCGGCGGTGACTATGGCTGGATCATGGCCGGCCTCCAGGGCGGCTCGCACCGCACCGGCCACCGAACCGCTTACCCCAAGGTGGGTGTCCTTGACCATAACCGCATCGTACAGGCCGTGGCGATGGTTCGTCCCTCCGCCGGCGGCAACTGCGTACTTGTCCAGTTCACGCAGGCCGGGCATGGTTTTCCGGGTGTCCAGGATCGTCGCCCCGGTCCCTTCGATCTCCCGGACGGCGGCTCGTGTGGCGGTGGCGACCCCGCACATCCTTCCCAGGAGGTTCAGGGCGGTGCGTTCACCGGTGAGAATGACCGCAGCATGCCCCCGGATGACGGCCAGGAGCTTGCCGGATGTTGCGGAGTCCCCGTCGCGAACTACAGCTTCGCTCTCCACCTTGTCCGGGTCCAGATGGTGAAAGACGGCGCAGGCTACCTCGATGCCTGCTACTACCATATCCTCGCGGGCCACGATATGGGCGGAGGCTGTGCTGCCCTCCGGGATAACGGCGGCGGTGGTGATGTCTCCGGCCTGTTCCAGATCCTCGGCCAGGGCGGCCTCGAGAATACGGTCCACCTTGTCCTGATCCGGCCGGCGGTTCATGTCCCGGTTCCTCCCTCCAGGTTTAGGAGGGAAGATTGTAACCGCAGCGCCTTTGCCCTGAGTTCGGCGCAGATGGACCGTTCCTTGTCCACCACTTCCGCCGGTGCCCGCTCGAGGAACGACTGGTTGTGAAGCTTTTTCTCGCGGCCGGTGAGGTCCTTCTCTGTCCTGGACAGTTCCTTGGAAAGACGGTCTCGCTCGATGTCGAGATCCAGAACCCCTTCCAGCGGGATAGCAAGCTGAAACCCGTTGCCAACCCCCTTTGCGGCGATCAGGCCGGACCGGAAACCGTCCACGAGCGAGACCGCAGACGCTCGGGTCAGTGCGGCGATACGGCCTGCTTCCCTCTGCAGCAGTTCTCCCACCGCATCGGAGGCCGGGAAGATCACAAGCTCGATCTTCTTTCCGGGGTCGATCCTCGACTCGGCCCGGAGGCTCCGGACCAGGGCGATCAGGTCCTGAAGGAGTTGCACATCGTTTTCCGCATGTTCATCAATCAAGTGTCCGTCGGTAACCGGCCAGGCTGCCACCGCCAGATGGGATGCGTCCCTAGGCAGCTTCGCCCACAGCTCTTCGGTGATGAACGGCATGAACGGGTGCAGCATCCGAAGCAGGCGGTCCAGCACCGTCTGCAGCACCGCCCTAGCGGTTTCGGCTCTCACGCCGCCTCCTTCGGAGGCCAGGTCAGGCTTGACGAACTCGATGTACCAGTCGCAGAACTGGTGCCACACGAAGTGGTACAGCGCGTCGGCGCGCCCGGTCGAACCGGTACTGTTCCAGGGCCCGGTCCACCTCCTGCACAGGCGGTCTGGCCCGCGACAGGATCCAGCGATCGGCCAGGGACAGATCGTCTTCGCGGAAAGTCCGCGGTTGCCCCAGTGTCTCCGACCTTCATCAGGACGAATCGGCAGGCGTTCCAGAGCTTGTTGGCGAAGGCGCGGTACCCTTCCATGCGCTCGGGCGCCAGCGGGATGTCGTTGCCCGGGCGGCGAGAATCGCCATGGTGAACCGCACGGCATCGGTGCCGTAGCGGTCCTGCACCTCCGCCGGGATCGACCGTGTTGCCCTTGGACTTGGACATCTTCTGGCCGTGCGCGTCGCGCACCAGGCCGTGGATGTAGACCTCGCGGAACGGCACGTCGTCCATGAACTTCAGGCCCATCATCATCATGCGGGCGACCCAGAAGAAGATGATGTCGTGGCCCGGTGATCAGCAGGTCGTGTCGGGTAGTAGCGCTCCAGGTCCCGGCTCTCGTCCGGCCAGCCCAGGGTGGAGAACGGCCACAGCGCCGAGGAGAACCAGGTATCCAGGACATCCTCGTCCTGGCGCAGGGCGCCGCCGCATCGCGGACATCGCTCCGGGTCGGTCTCCTGGGCGACCACCGTCTCGCCGCACGGCTCGCAGTACCACGCCGGGATGCGGTGGCCCCACCAGAGCTGCCGCGAGATGCACCAGTCGTGGATGTTGCGCATCCACTCGAAGTAGGTCTTGGACCAGGTCTCGGGAATGAACTCCGTGCGGCCCTCCTCCACCGCCTCGATCGCCGGATCCGGCCAGCGGCTGCGACCTTGACGAACCACTGGGTGGAGACCAGCGGTTCGATCATCGTCCGGCAGCGCTGGCAATGGCCCGACGGCGTGGTCGTGCCGCTTGCACTGCAACAGCAGGCCTTCCTGCTCCAATGCCTCCACGACCGCTTTCCTGCGCCTCGAAACGGTCCAGCCCGGCGAACCGTCCGGCGGCCTCGGTCATCCGGCCGCCGTTGTCGATGACCAGCAGTTCCGGAAGTCCGTGGCGGCGTCCGGCGGCGAAGTCGTTGGGGTCGTGGGCCGGGGTGATCTTCACCGCCCCGGTGCCGAACGCGCGGATCCACGAACGTCGTCGGCGATGACCGGGACGCTGCGGCCGGTGAGCGGGACCTGGACCTCCTCGCCGACCAGATGCCGCGATAGCGCTCGTCTTCGGGATGCACCGCGACCGCCGGTGTCGCCGAGCATCGTCTCGGGCCGGGTGGTGGCGACGCGATCTCCCTCGCCGGACCGTCCGCCGGCCGGATAGCGCACGGTGTAGAGCTTGCCCTCGACCGGCTTCATAGATCGGTTTCCAGGTCGGAGATCGCGGTGTGGCAGCGCGGGCACCAGTTGACGATGTAGCGGTCCCGGTAGATCAGCCCTTCTTCGTACAGCCTGCACGAAGACGGTGCGAACCGCGCGGGACAGGCCCTCGTCCAGGGTGAATCGCTCGCGGCGTCCAGTCGCAGGACGAGCCCAGAGCCCGCAGGATTCGACGATCCGCCCGCCGTACTTGCCTTCCACTCCCAGACCCGCTCTTCGAACTCGTCCCGGCCCAGGTCGTGGCGGGTCTTGCCTTCCGTGGCCAGTTCCCGCTCCACGACCATCTGGGTGGCGATCCCGGCGTGGTCGGTTCCCGGGCAGCCACAGCGACGTCATAGCCCTGCATTCGCCGCCAGCGCGCCACGACGTCATGCAGGGTGTAGACCAGAACATGGCCGATGTGCAGGTTGCCGGTGACGTTCGGCGGCGGGATGACCATGCAGAACGGTCTTTTCCGCTATCCGGATCTCGCCCGGAACAGACCGGCCTCGTCCCATTCCGCGATCCAGCGCTTCTCGACCTCCTGGGCTGGTATTCCGTTCGCATCTCCATTGCTATCCCCGGCCTGCCGTACGGCACGATCATGCTGTCCTGATTCTTCTCGCTCGAGTTCGCGGATTCGCTCGCGGATGATCTGCGTGCCAGTTCGGGAACCACGTCCCAGGCGATCTCGCGAACGACCTCCTGCGGAGACGGCGGCCAACGCCTTGCGCAGCGCCTGTTCCGTGACGTCCTCAACCAGCGCGCGGGTCACGGCGTCGCGGTCGCCTCCCAGTTCTTCGCGGGGCCGTCGCTGAAGCCGCCTCATCGGCCAGGTCGTCCAGCGGCGACTCCGGCTCCAGATCTTCCGGGTCCGGTCCGGCTTCGATCTCTACTGCCGGTTCCTCCGGCGCCTGCACCGCATCCGGGTCTCCGTCGAGCAGCCGCTTCCACGCGCCGACGCAGCGGCGCTTGATCTCGAACGGCTTGACCAGGTGCCCGTCGGCGTCCGCATTCCCGCGCCAGGTCGTCGTCGAACGGTTCGAAGGTGCCGGCGAGCAGCAGGACCGGCACCGGTGCGTCCGACGCCTTGACCCTGCGGCACAGGTCGTACCCGGTCGGGCTCCGGCATCACGACATCGGCCAGGACCAGGTCGGGCTGCAGGCCGCGACGGTCCAGGGCCTCCTGCCCGGTGGCCACGGCTTTCGACGCGGATGTCGGTCTCGCTGAAGGTCAGTTCGACGATCTTCCGGATCGTGGGGCTGTCGTCGGCCAGCAGAATCGATCGTCCCATCTGGTTGCCCTTCCGCCACCCGGCGGGCGGGACCCTCGCGTACGCTCAGTCCAGGTTTCGCGGGCGGATGTTCTGCCGGACCCAGTCGATGATCGAGTCGGTGGAGGCGCCGGGGGTGAAGATCTCCACGCACACCGGCCTCCTTCAGGCCCGGAATGTCCTCTTCGGGAACGATCCCGCCGCCGAAGACGGCGATCTCCCCCGCCCCTGTTCTCTGCGAGCAGCTCGATCACCTTCGGGAAAGAGGTAGTTGTGGGCGCCGGAGAGGATCGACAGCGAGACCGCATCGACGTCTTCCTGGATCGCGGTGTCGACCACCATCTCCGGGGTCTGGTGCAGGCCGGTGTAGATCACCTCGAAGCCGGCGTCACGGAACGCGCGGGCGATGATCTTCGCGCCGCGGTCGTGGCCGTCCAGGCCGACCTTGCCGACCAGCAACCGGAGTCTTCCTCGTTCACTCTCGCTTCACCGTCGCACCCGTCGGACGGCGCTCATCAGATCACCGAAGTTTCCCGGTAGCGTCCGAAGACCGGCACCAGCGCCGCGCAGACCTCGCCGACGTGGCGTACTCCCGCACCGCCGTCCAGCATCAGCGGGATCAGGTTCGTCGCTCGCCTTCCGCCGCCCTGGCGCAGCGCCTCCAGCGGCAGTGCCTGACGCGCCTCGTCTCGCTCGCTGCTTCACCCGCTGCAGCCGCTCCGAGCTGTCGCTCGCTCGACCTCCTCGCCGATCTTGAGCAGTTCCGGGCTGCGACTGTCTCCTCCGTGCGCGTATCTGGTTCACGCCGACGACCGTCTTTCTCGCCTGTTCGATCTGCCGCTGGTAGCGGTAGGAGGCGTCGGCGATCTCCTTCTGCGGGAAGCCGGTCTCGATCGCCGCGACCATGCCGCCCATCTCGTCGATGCGGTCGATGTAGTCCAGCGCCTCGCGCTCCATCCGGTCGGTCAGCGCCTCGACGAAGTAGGAGCCGGCCAGCGGATCGATCGGTGTTGGCCACGCCGGACTCCTCGGCGAGGATCTGCTGCGTGCGCAGCGCGACCGTGACCGCCTCCTCGGACGGCAGCGCCAGCGCCTCGTCGCAGCGAGTTGGTGTGCAGCGACTGCGTGCCGCCCAGGACGCCGGCCAGCGCCTGGACCGTGACGCGCACGATGTTGTTGTACGGCTGCTGCGCGGTCAGCGAGCACCCGGCGGTCTGGGTGTGGAAGCGCAGCATCCAGGAGCGCGGGTTCTTGGCGCCGAAACGCTCGCGCATCGATCCGGGCCCAGATCCGCCGCGCCGCGCGCATCTTGGCGATCTCCTCGAAGAAATCGTTGTGGGAGTTGAAGAAGAACGAGAGCCGCGGCGCGAAGTCGTCCACGTCCAGGCCGGCGTCGATCCCGGCCTGCACGTAGGCCATCCCGTCGGCCAGGGTGAAGGCCAGTTCCTGCACCGCGGTCGAGCCGGCCTCCCGGATGTGGTAGCCGGAGATGGAGATCGTGTTCCACTGCGGCACGTGCTCGGTGCAGAACGCCATCAGGTCGGTGATGATCCGCATGCTCGGTTCGCGGCGGGTAGATCCACTCCTTCTGGGCGATGTACTCCTTGAGGATGTCGTTCTGCAGCGTGCCGCGCAGCTTCTCGAACGGGACGCCCTGCTTCTCGGCCACGGCGAGGTACATGCAGAAGATCACCGCGGCCGGGGCGTTGATCGTCATCGACGTGGAGACCTTGTCCAGCGGGATCCCGTCGAACAGCGTCTCCATGTCGGCCAGGGTGTCGATGGCCACGCCCTCCCTGCCGACCTCGCCGCGGGACATCGTCGTCGTCGCTGTCCCGCCCCATCAGCGTCGGCAGGTCGAAGGCCGTCGACAGCCCGGTCTGCCCGTGTTCAGCAGGTACTTGAAGCGCTCGTTCGGTCTGCCGCGGCGGTGCCGAACCCGGCGAACTGGCGCATGGTCCAGAGCCGGCCGCGATACATCGTGGGGTGGACGCCGCGGGTGTAGGGGTACTCGCCGGGAAAGCCGAGCTTCTCGCTCGAATTCCAGTCCGGCCCGAGATCTTCGCGGGTGTACAGCCGCTCGATGGGCAGGCTGGAGACGGTGGAGAACTCCTCGTCCCGTTCCGAGCTCCGGTCGGTGACGGCTTCAGCGTCCGCTCTTCCCAGTCCTTCCGGGTCCGACTCGACCGTTCGCGATCGCCTCATCCTTCATCGGGACGCACCTCGTGACACATGCCTGGTTCGCCTTCCGGGCGCGAATGCTCAGCCAAAATCCTGTAAGCACAGAAGTTAACAGGGACCATCGGCTGGTGGTCAAGCCTAACCGCGGCGAGGCGGTCAGAACTCGGGCTCGACCAGCGCCGAAGTCCCCGTCCTGGCAGACGGTAGACCACGTTCAACGCGGTCGGTCTCCGCTTCGCGGAAGAGACCAGGATTCCTCGTCCGGTGTCCTCGAGTTCCAGCACGGCGTCCTCGGCGGACAGCGGTCGATGCGGTAGCGCTGGCTGCGCACGATCCGTGGCAGCTTCGGGCTGCCGGCGTGCGGCCTGATCCGCCTCGTCCCCGCCTCCGGCGGCGGCGTCGAGGCCGCCACCGCCTCGGCGGCGCGCAGTCCCTTGCGCTGCGTCGCCGGTCGGTCCGCATCTTCTCCTTGTGCTTGAGCGCCTGCCGCTTCGAGCTTGTCCACCACCTCGCCGATGGAAGCGTAGAGATCGCCGGTCTCCTGCGTGCCGGAGAACAACGCCGGCCGGGACTTGATCTGGATCTCGGCCATGTGCCGGTGCTTCTCGATGCCCAGCACGACGTGGGCCTCCAGCGGACCGTCGAGCAGCTTCTCGAGCTTGCGCAGCTTCTCCTCCGTGAACTCCCTGCAGCGCCAGCGGTAATCTCGATATGCCGACCGGTGATGTCCAGCTTCATGCGAATGACCTCCTGGGCGGACATTGAAATGTCATTGTAGACCATCGAACCTGACGTTGATCAGCTTACACCTGTTTGCGGTTGCTCGACGACGGGATCTTCAGTTCTTCGCGGTACTTGGCCACGGTCCGGCGGGCGATCTGCAGGCCTTCGGCCTTGAGGATCTTGACGATCGCCGAGTCCGACAGCGGCCTGCGCGTGATCCTCGCGCCGATGATCTTGCGGATCCTGTCCTTGACGGTCAGCGACGAGACGTTGTCCCCGCCGCGGGTCGACGCGATGCCGCTGTGGAAGAAGAAACGCATCTCGAACAGGCCGCGATGGGTGTGCATGTACTTGTTGTTGACCACTCGGCTGACGGTCGATTCGTGCATGCCGATGTCGTCGGCAACGTCCTTGAGCACCAGCGGCCGCAGCTTCTCGATGCCGAAGTCGAGAAACTCGCGCTGGAACTTCACGATCGACTGGGCGACCTTGTAGATCGTGCGCTGCCGCTCCTCGAGGCTCTTGATCAGGCGGAACGCCGAGCGCAGCTTGTTCCGCACGTACTCCTTGGCCTCCGCGGCGTTCCGTGCTCCGCGCCTCTGGCGGCAGACCATCCGGCGGTAGACCGGGCTGATGCGCAGGCGCGGCAGGCCTTCCTCGTTGAGCACGATCTGGTACTCGTCGTCGATCTTGACCACGTAGACGTCGGGGACGACGTAGTTGTTGTCGCTCGCTGCTGTACTTCTGCCCCGGCCGGGGATCGAGGCCGCGGATGATCTCGATCTCGGCCTGCAGATCCTCCATCTCCAGATCCGAGCGCCTCGGCCAGTTCCTTGTAGCGGCCGGTTCTGCAGCTTGTCCATGTGGTAGCGGACGATCGTCTCCGCCGCGGTGTCGTCCTCGCCGAGGTGCTTGAGCTGCACGCAGCAGGCACTCCACCAGGTCCCGGGCGGCGACGCCGACCGGGTCGAAGCCCTGGATCATCTCCAGCGGTTGTCTCGCACCTCCTCCGTGCTCGTAGCCGCCCAGTGCTGGATCTCTTCCAGCGTGGCGCGCAGGTAGCCGTCGTCGTTGATGTTGCCGATGATCGCCCGTCCGATCTCCTTGTGCCGCTCGCCGAGGTGGTCAATGTCCAGTTGCCAGATCAGATGGTCGGCGAGGTTGGTCGGCTTGGCCAGCGTGTTCTCGAACGTGGGCAGTTCCTCGCCGACTCGCGCGGGGCGCGGGGCGTGTACCGCTGTCGACGTCCTGGAAGTAGGACTCGTAGTCGATCTCGTCGAAGGGGTCCGGGAGTCTCTTCCGCCTCGGCCTCGGTTCCGGCTTCCTGGCTTCTCCTGAGCGGGCGGGTCCTCGATCTGGCTCTCCTCGAGAACCGGGTTCTCCAGCAGCTCCTGCTGGACCTCCTCGACCAGCTCCAGCTTGGACATCTGCAGCAGCTTGATCGCCTGCTGCAGCGACGGCGTCATCACGAGCCGCTGGCTCATCTTGATGACTCAGTTTCTGCTCCAGTGCCATCCAGTCTCCAGTCTCCTGATTAGTGCAGCCTGAAGTTCTCCCCGAGGTAAACCTTGCGGACCTCCGCGTCGGAAGCCAGTTCCGACGGGGTGCCGTGCCGGAAAATTCGACCCTGACTGATAATATATGCGTGGTCGGTGATCTGTAAAGTCTCCCGCACGTTGTGGTCGGTGATCAGCACGCCGATCCCCTTCTCCTTCAGCCGCACCACGATCCGCTGCAGGTCGGCAACCGCGATCGGGTCGATCCCGGCGAACGGTTCGTCGAGCAGCATGTAGCGCGGCTCGCTGGCCAGCGCGCGGGCGATCTCGGCCCGGCGGCGCTCGCCGCCGGACAGCGCGTAGCCCGGCGAGCGCGCCACCTGTCTCAAGTCCGAACTCCTTCAGCAGATCGTTCGCAGCGTCTCCTTGGCCTGTTGCACGGGAAGCCCGCGCATCTCCAGGATCGGCCAGCATGTTCTCCTCCACGGTCATGCGGCGGAAGATCGAGGCCTCCTGGGGCAGGTAGCCGATGCCGCGGCGCGCCCGGAGGTACATCGGCAGGCTGGTGATGTCGCGGCCGTCCAGGCAGACCGTTCCCTTGTTGGGCGGCGATCAGACCGAGGATCAGGTGGAACGACGTCGTCTTGCCCGCGCCGTTGGGGCCGAGCAGTCCGACCACCTCTCCCGGCGCGATGGATACGGACACACCGTCCACCACGGTCCGGCCCCGGAAACTTTTCACCAGTCCTTCGGCGCTGAGCCCTTCACTCCCCTCCACTCGGTTCCTCCTCGCCGCCCTCCGACGTCTGAATCCGCGATCTGCCTGACAATCCTTTTTCCACTGCGATGGTCCCTTCCTCGAGATGATAACGCAGGATCCGGCCAAATATGGTTACCGCCTCGTGACCGGACCTGCGCAGGGTCGCCCGCTTGCTGTCGCCGAACAGCCGGACCACCGCCTTTTCGGGCACATACTCGGCACGGTCGGAATCGCCCTGAACCTGCTGCGGTATCCCGGATTCTGAACGTACGCGGTACTCGAGAACCACGTTGCCGAGGGCCCGCATGACTTCGAGGCCGGAACCTCCTCCCTGGAGTTCCGCTTCCAGCCGGTCTGTCTCGAGCCAGCCCTCGTCCTGGCGGACATGCACCTCCCCGGTGTAGACCGCCGTCCTGTTCTCGCCGTCGTACAGGAGGCGGTGTCCGGTGATATTGATGAAGTCGGCATCGGACAGGGCGTCGGCTTGTCCGCCCGGGATCCGGGTCGCGACCCCGCCCTCCGCCACCAGGTTGCCGGTGACTTTCTCCAGTTCGATGACGTTGGCGGACAGGGTTCGCTCGCCCTGCCAGCCCCGAACGTCCTCGGTGAACCGGATCGTCCTGCCGTCTGGCGACACCTCCATGAATCGGGAGACGAAGTGAACCGCCTCGCCTCTCCGGAACATGCCGGAATCTTCCACCGCCCCGGGTTCCGGCAGGAGGGTCGCCTCCACCCGCCCCACGGCGCGCATGTACTGGCTCCCGGAACGGATCCGGATCGTTTGTCCGGTCACGCGGTGCCGTTCACTGGACACCCTGGCCCGGAGCAACGGGGAGGAATGCAGCGTGATGGCATACTCCTCTCCATCCTGTCTCACCTCCCCGTGGTCGGCCTCCGCCAGTGTCTCCGGCCCGGTGAACCGGATCGCACCGCTGACCTCGGCCTCCACCAGTTTACCGTCCGTTTCCAGAACGCCCTCGATGCGGGACGCCGACAGGCTGACCTTGCCCTCTACGGCCAGCCCTTCCAGATACACGCCGCCCGCCGCCAGGAGGTCCCAGCGGCTGTCCGTACGCTCACGGTTGCTGACCCGGATCATGCGGGCCGCCAGCCCCTCTTCATCCAGTTGCAGCACCGCATCCTGGTCCATCAGGAGGAAATCAAGATTCTGCTCGCCGTCCCAGGTCACTTCCAGCGTGCCTGACCTCAGACGTGCATTCCGCTCGCCGTCCAGCAATGAGCCGCCATCCACGCCACCTTCCGCCAGAACCTTTTGCAGGTTGCCGTCACTCCGGAACACCCGCATGGTTTCGCTGGATAATTCCATATCCGGTCCCAGCAGGCGGACACCCCCTTCCAGGAGGATCTCCTCGCTCCCTTGAACCATCGTGGCCGATTCGGAATGCAAGCGGTAACGATCGTCCAGGTTGATCGCCAGATCCCTGAACACGGTGGGACTGTGGTCCAGCGGATAGATCACCGAGGCGGCGGTCCCTTTGAGTCCGGGCGCCTCGAACCGGACGCCCCCCAGGGATCGCGCCTCCGCCGCCGCCTCGTCGATCTCCAGGACCGGAATATGGACCAGGAGGCCGTCTTCCTCCTCGCGGACCTCGATCCCCCCCTCTATCCTTACGAACCGCTGGCCCAGTTCCCCTTCCCAGTCGGCTAAGTCGGCGGAGATCACCAGAGGCTCCCCCGAATCCCGGAACACCGTCAGGGGACGCACCCCCTGCAGCCTCTGCTTCCCTTCCCCATCCTCGGAGTAAGATTCGGCTTCCAGCTTGAACCGGCGGTGGGGGCCGTCCATGTCGGTGAAATTGATGCCCCGGGCGCTGGAGCCTTCGTCGGCCACACCGGTGGGAGGAGACCAGGGATCGACCCTCTTGCGCAGTTCCAGACCAACCACCACCAGGAACGGAACCAGAATGGCCGGCAACAGGATGCGGAAGAACCGCAACCGCCTCATGGGATCAGTTCCCCTGGAATTCCGGCTTGCGCTTTTCGAGGAACGCGGCGGTTCCTTCCTTCATATCGCCGGTGGCGAAGCACAGGCCGAACAAAGAAGCCTCCAGACGCATGGCGTCATCCAGCCCCAGGTCCCCGCCGGTCATCACCGCTTCCATCGCCCTCGCCAGGGCAACCGGGCTCTTCCGGCGAATACCGGCGGCCAGTGCGGCGACCCGCTCGCGCAGTTCGGCGGCCGGCACGATCTGGTTCACGAGGCCGATGCGGTGCGCCTCCTCCGCCGACACCATCTCACCGGTCAGGATCAGTTCCATAGCCTTGCCCCTGCCGACGAGGCGTTGCAGGCGCTGGGTGCCACCGGCTCCCGGGATCAGGCCCAGGTTGACTTCCGGCTGGCCGAACCGGGCATTCTCCCCGGCGATCCGGATATGGCACGCCATGGCCAATTCGCAGCCTCCGCCCAGTGCGAAACCGTTGACTGCAGCGATTACCGGCTTGTGTGAACGTTCCAGGAGATCGAAGCTTGTCTGCAGGAAGCGTCCGAACGCCTGCCCTTCCCGAGCGTCCATGGCGGCCATTTCTCCGATATCCGCCCCTGCCACGAACGCCTTCTCGCCGGAACCGGTCAGGACCAGCACCGCCACGTCCTGGTCATCCAACCCCCGGCGAGCGGCCGCTGCAATAGCCTCTACCGTTGCCCGGTTCAGGGCGTTCAGCTTCTCCGGGCGGTTGACGGTGATCCAGGCCACTCCGTCCTGGACGGTGTAATCGACTACCGAGACTGTACTCTGCTCCATTGCACTGGCTCCTTGCGGGCGTTCAGGCCCTTCGAATCCGTTCGTTGAGCACACCCTTACGGTAATCCGATCCTTCCAGGCGGACAAACCGGCACATCTCGTACAGGCGGGACATGAGGGCGTCCCCCAGGCGTTGCCGCAGGGTCAGATTACCCAACCTGCCCGTTGCTCCGTCTTCCCGGCCGGCCTCGTCGTCATCGTCTCCCAGATCGCAATTGGTTGTGATGATCATCGATTTCCGGTAGTCGTAACGGTGGGTGATAATCTCGTGAAGAACATCCCTGGCCCATTCGCTGGTGCGGCCGGCGCCCAGATCGTCCAGCACCATGACATCGGCCGCCTGGATCGGCGCCAGGATCTGTGACTCGCGGATTGCCGATCCTTGATCAAAGGTACCCTGGAGCTTCTTCAGCAGCGCCCGCTGCTCGTAGAACAAGACCCTGGCCCCCTTGTGCAGCGCCAGTTGCCGGATAATCCCGATGGCCAGATGGGTCTTTCCGATGCCGGGCGCGCCGTGGAACAACAGCGAATGGTTGTTCTCCAGGTCGGGCCACAGTTCGACCCAGTTCCCTGTGATCTGGATCGCTTCCCGGTGCGACTCTTCCTGGCCCTCAAACGTCTCCAGCAGGCAGTGTTCGTAACGCGGAGGGATCCGGGCGCTCTTCAGCACACTCCTCGCCTGCTCCCGGTAGGTGCAATCGCAGCGGGCGGCGGTAGTGCATCCTTCAGGAGTGGTCCGGATCCGGAATCCCGTTCCACCGCAATCTGGGCAATCAGGCGCCATGTTCGGCCTCAGTTCAGGTAGCCCCGGAGCTGCTGGCACTTCTGGGATCTGTTCAGCTTCTCCAGCGCCTGAGCTTCGATCTGCCGGATCCGTTCCCTGGAGAGACTCATCATCTCGCCGATCTCCTTGAGTGTTTTCGGGTCATTGCCGTCCAGGCCGAACCGCAGGCGGACGACCTTCTCTTCCTTCTTGTCCAGGTCGTTCAGCGCTTTGCGAAGAAGAATCTTCAGCGAACTCTTGAGCAGTACCAGGTCCGCAGACGGGATCGTCTCCTGCTCCAGTTTGTCGGCGAGGTGGAAATCGTGCTCTTCGTCGATCACCGCCGAGAGAGATATGTTGTCGTCAGCCACCATCAGCAGGTTGGTAACCTCGGAAACCGGAACCGACATCAGCTTGGCGATCTCCTCCGTGGACGGGGTGCGGCGGAGTTCGGTGCGCAGGCTGGCCTGGGTCTTGCCGATGCGGTAGAGCAGGTTGGCCTGCTTCTGTGGCAGCCTGAAGGCGCCGCTCTGGTCCGACAGAGCGTGGATGATCGCCTGGCGGACCCACCAGACCGCATAGGTTATGAATTTGACCTTTTTCAACGGATCGAACCGCTTGGCGGCCTCGATCAGCCCGATGTTGCCCTTCGTTGATCAGATCGAGGAACGAGCAGGCCGCAACCGCGGTACCGTTTTGCATAGGACACCACGAAGCGCAGGTTCGCCTCAACGAGAGTCTGCAACGCCTGGCGGTCTCCGTCCTGGATCTTCTTCCCCAGGACTCGCTCCTCCTCCGCCGTGATGCGAGGGAGGCGCGAGATCTCCTTCAGGTATTTTTTTAGGGATTCCGATCCGGAACCGCCGCCCCGTGGTTTTACTTTTTGCTCTTCCATCCCATTCCTGTTCGATTGCCGGATTGCGGGAGTATAGCACGGGGCAGGGAGGTGGTCGCGGTCAGTCGATGGCGACGTCGAAACGCTCCGGTTCCACATCATCGTTCCTGTCCAGTCCGATGCGCAGCACGCCGTCCCGGTACCTGGCGCGAACCGAACCGCGATCTACGTTCGACGGCAGCCGGAACCTTCTCATGAACTTGCCGTAGGACCGCTCGACGCGCTGGAACTGCTCGCCGGCCTGTTCCCGCTCCATCCGGCGGTCTCCCTCAACGATCAGTTCGTCGGCGTCGAGCCTCACGTCGATATCCTCCAGGGACAGCCCCGGCAGTTCCAGGCAGAACACCCGCCGCCCCGGCTCGTCGTAGACGTCGGCCGTAGGCGCCCAGGCGCCCAGGCCGGCGTCGGCGTCGAATCCTACTTTTCCCAGGGCCGACTCGAACAGCCGGTTCATCTGTTTCTGTACCGACATGAGGTCGGTCATCGGGTCCCATTCAGGGCGATCAGCCATCCTGTCCTCCTGGCGGGGAAACAGTTCACTACAAAAAGCGGCGGGTTGCAAGACCCGCCGCTTCCCGCCTCAGGCGTTGTCCTTGCCGTCACCCGAGTCGACGACCTCCGCCTCGATGACGTCGTCATCTCCTTCGGCGCCGCTAGCGTTCGGTCCGTCCGCCTCGCCGCCGCCGGTTCCCGTTGCTGCGCTGGACTGGTACAGCACGGCGGCAACATTCTGGGAAGCCTTTTCCAGCCTTTCCATGCCGGCCCGGATACCGTCCTCGTCCTGCTTCTCAATGGCGCCCTTGAGGTCGGCGATGGCCTCCTCCACCGGCTTGCGATCTCCCTCCGACAGCTTGTCTCCGCTCTCGGAAAGAAGCTTCTCCATTTGGTACACCAGTTGATCGGCTCGGTTCCTCAGTTCCACCGCATCCCGGTTCTTCTTGTCTTCCTCGGCATGGGCCTCCGCCTCCTTCACCATCTTGGCCACCGCTTCCTCGTCCAGGCCGGAGGATGAGGTGATGGTGATTTTCTGTTCCTTGCCTGTGCCAAGATCCTTGGCGGTAACGTGCACGATACCGTTGGCGTCGATGTCGAAAGAGACCTCGATCTGGGGGATGCCGCGAGGTGCCGGGGGGATGCCGTCCAGGTGGAACCGGCCCAGGGTCTTGTTGTCCCGGGCCATCTCCCGCTCGCCCTGCAGCACATGAACCTCGACGCTGGTCTGGTCGTCGGCGGCGGTGGAGAAGATTTCGCTCTTGTCGGTGGGTATGGTGGTGTTTCTCGAAATCAGCTTGTGGAAAACCGCGCCCAGGGTCTCGATTCCCAGGGACAGCGGAGTGACGTCCAGCAGAAGGATGTCCTTCACGTCGCCGGCCAGCACCCCGCCCTGGATGGCGGCGCCTATGGCCACAACCTCGTCCGGGTTGACACCCTTGTGAGGCTCCCGGCCGAAGAACTCCTGCACCATCTCCTGGACTTTAGGAATGCGCGTGGAGCCACCGACCAGCACGACCTCGTCGATGTCCGTTGCCGCAAGACCGGCGTCTTCCAGCGCCTTGCGGCAGGGTCCGAGAGTCCGCTCCAGAAGCTCGGCCGCCATCTGCTCGAACTTGCGCCCGGTTAAGCTTTAGTTGCAGGTGCTTGGGGCCGCTGGCGTCGGCGGTGACGAACGGCAGGTTGATCTCGGTCTCGCTTACAGTTGGACAGCTCGCATTTGGCCTTCTCCGCCGCTTCCTTCAGCCGCTGCAACGCCATCTTGTCCGGGGACAGGTCGATACCCTGGTCCTTCTTGAATTCCGCCACGATCCAGTCGATCACCTTGAGATCGATATCGTCGCCACCCAGTTGGGTGTCGCCATTGGTGGACTTCACCTCCACGACGCCCTCGCCGACCTCCAGGATCGAAATGTCGAAGGTGCCGCCGCCGAAGTCGAACACTGCGATCGTTTCGTCTGTTCTTCTTTTCCAGGCCGTAGGCCAGGGCGGCAGCCGTCGGTTCGTTGATGATCCGCTTGACCTCCAGGCCGGCGATCTTGCCGGCATCCTTGGTGGCCTGACGCTGTGCGTCGTTGAAGTAGGCCGGGACGGTGATCACCGCACGATGTGACCGTCTCCCCCAGGTGGGCTTCCGCCGCCTCCTTGAGCTTTGCGCAGGATCATGGCGGAGATCTCCGGAGGCGCATACAGCTTGTCCTGGATCATGATCCGGACGTCGCCGTTGTCCGCCGCCTGGACCCCGTACGGGACCATCCGGAATCATCGTTCTGGATCTCGGTGTACTTTCGGCCCATGAACCGCTTGGTGGAGTAAATGGTGTTTTCCGGGTTGGTGATCGCCTGACGCTTGGCCACCTGCCCCACCAGACGTTCGTCCTTGTCGTTGATGGCGACAACCGACGGCGTCGTCCGGCTGCCCTCGGGATTGGTGATGACCGTCGGCTTGCCGCCGTCCATAACGGCCACCACCGAGTTCGTGGTACCCAGATCGATTCCGATAATCTTGCTCATGACAGTACGCTCCCACCCCCTTTCCGGCAGTCCACCGGTCCGGGGAACATTGATTGACCATCGCTGGTTAAGATCGGCGGAAGCCGGTGTCAAGGGCGGGTGGAGGAAAATCTAAGGATCCGGAGTCCCGCCGTCCAGGATCAGCATCATGGCGGAACTGAACGGTCGGACCACAGTAAGTCCTTCTTCCGGTTGACCTTGTGGATTAAGTGCGATGAGGGTGTAGCGGTCGTTTCCCCAGAACATAGCCGTACTGCCGGCCCCATGGGTCCTGGATATCCTCCGGGTCCAGATAGCGGTTGTCCACCAGGACGTCCAGGGTGTCGGGAAAGCGGCCGGTATCGAGGAAACAGAGATGCAGCGCCCTTTCAACCCGTTGCACCCGGTCCCTCGACGCGAAGGTCCGCAGCCGTTCCAGAGCCCCGCCCCGGGCAGCGGTCTCGAACGGCCCGAACCGGTTCGAGGCGAACAGCGCCGCGGAGACCATGGCCAGGGCAAGCACTACCACGCTCAGCACGGTCCACAGGACGCCGACCCGCCTCTTCGGCGGCGCAGCCTGATCGTCTTCGATCTCGACCTCGGCTTCCTCGATCAGGTTTCGGGTAAGCAGTTCGTGAAGGATACGGTAGGTGTCAAACTCACTCAGGGCCGATCGGTCCACAATGTCCCGGACCGGCTCCCGGCCGTCCACCATCCGCAGGATCTCCTGCTCTTCACGCGAGAGACGAATTTCATCATCGTCGTTCTCCGCCACCGGCTCCGCATCCTCCGCAGCGGCGAACACCGACTCGATGTCTATGTCGGCCTCCACAATGGACTCCACGGGAACATCCAGACCAGCAGCGGCTGAGGTCTTGACGAATACCATCTCCTCGGAGCGGATCTTCCTCTCCAGGATCGGCCACTCGTCCACCATCCGTGCGCCTTCCATCAGGATGGTATCGGCGCCGACCGGCGCAAAGTTTCGATCGTAGTCCATGTTCTCGAGGGGTGAGAAGCGGTAGCTCCCCTCCCGCCAGCGGAACAGCCGGTAGACGATCTGCGTGACCTGGGTTCTGAGCGCTTCCTGCAGATCCTCGGCGGAAATGAACTCCGACTCCACCAGGACATGTCCCAGGCGCTGCAGGGTTGTCTTCTGGATCTTCAGCGCCTCGTCCAGCTGATTCTGTGCGATCAGACCGGTCCTGACCAGTACCGCTCCCAGCAGGTCCTCCAGGTTGTGGTTGTGGCTCTCGGCGCCTACCACCGATCCTTCCAGGAACTTAACGGTCACCTTTTCCGTGCCCGAATCGAACTGCAGGCAACCGGTCTTGCGCTGGATGCCGATGAGCTGGAAGATGTCTCCCAGTCCGAAGTCCTTGATGGTTCCTTCCAGGGCCATTTCAGGACTCCCGTCTCCGGCCTCGGCCGATCACGGCGGTCAGCCAGATCAGGATCGCCCCGACAAGCCCGAGAATGGCGGCGGCGCTCACCGCCGGAGAGGCCGGCACACTTCCCGAATACAGCAGGTCCAGTCGCACATCGAACCCGGTGGCGGTCACAACCGGCAGGAGAACGATCGGCTTCCACATCAGGATGGCGGTGAACCAGATCACCAGGAACATACTACCGACCACGACCCTCCCCCTGAGGATATGGCTGCCGCCGGGAGAACAGCCAGCCGATGCCGGATCTTGTTATTCGAAGGAGCCGCTCGTAACGTTCCACCTCGAACATCTTTTTCGTTTTGGTCTCGGGAGCCAGGCCGTCTCCCAGTACGAACAGGTGCAGGCACTGGCTGCAATACTCGTGGCCTTCGCGCCCTGTCTTGCAGCGGTGACAGAACGGACGTCCGCACCGGATACAGCGCCGGGCCGGGCTGCGTTCGGAGAACAGACGACCCAGCACTACGGCGGCGAATATCGTCAGAAGTGCTGCGATGCTCACAGGGTTCACTACCTGGGAAACCATGAGCGCTGCCGGACCGGGACCTGCCGTGGCGCGGCCGGTCTCGTGCAGGCCGCCACCGGAAAACGCGGCGTTCCAGATCGTTCCGATATCGATGGCCGCAGTCACCACGCCGGTGCGTCCTTCACCCGCGCCTTCCTCACCGGCGAGCAAGGCGGTGACATGTTCCGAGTCGATGTTTCTTGCCCGGGCCAGGGCCTCCTCCGACGCGGTGAACCGGAACCCTTCAGCATGGGAACGATGAAGATTGTACAGGGACAGCACCGAAGCGGGATGCTGCTCCAGGGCTCGGAGATAGTACGCGCCGGCCTCATCGAAATTCTGCAGCTTGAAATAGATGTTTCCAATGTTGATGAGCGCTTCGTACCTGCCTTGGTCGATCTCCAGAACCTTCTGGTATTCGTTGAAGGCATCGTTGAAGAACTGTCCCTTGGCGTAGAGACCGGCCAGCAGGAAACGGTAGGTCGCATCCTCCGGATGGGCGTTCACCAGTTTCTGCATCTCCACGATGCGGTCCGGACTGTAGGGGCCTGTGGCCGCCTCCAGCGTGGTCCTGGTGACCGGATCGGTGGTGATGCCGTAAACCGTGCCGGCGACCCGGTAGGCCGGGACCGCCAGGAAGGTGGCCGCAAGAAGAAGCAGTGCTGCTGCGCGCTCGGAGCGCCGCATGAACCGGTAGATGATCACCAGCCAGTAGAAACAGGCCCAGCCTGCCCCGACCCAGGTCAGGAACGGCAGGACCATAAGAGCGTAACCCACCGGCCGGCCGGCTTTATCCATGCCCCGGGCGGTGAACCACTCCTCCACCTCGTGGCGAAACGGGATCCGATACTTCAGGATCATCATGATCGCAAACAGGATAAATGTCCCCAGGAGGCCTAGGATCAGGGACAGGAAAAACCGGTTGATCAGGCTGAAGTCTTGAATACCTTCGAAAACGGCGGCCCGGAGACCGGACAGCAGGGCTCCGAGAGCGGGGAACGCGCCCTGGCCCGACTTCCAGATTATCGCAGCCCGGGCCAGACGCACCTGGGAACGTCCGGGATCCAGTTGTTCCGCCAGCAGCAGAGCATCCTGGGCCTTGGTGAAGTTGCCTTTTACGAGGTGGTGATCCGATTCCACGATCAGGGCGTCGGCGAGTCCGCGGAGACGGCCGATGCCCTCTTCCGTGCAGAACGCCCGAATCCGCTCCGACTGGCGCATCGCATCGTTTTCACGGCCCTCGGCGATGAACGCCTTGCGCTGAAACCAGTGGCTCTGGAGGCGGGTCTCGAAGGCCTCGTAATTGAATCCACGGAGCGCGGACTCCACCGGTTCGGCCTCAATCTGCTCCGGTTCGGGACTGGCCTCCACCGGGCTGGGCCGTAAACGGATCTTGCTCTGCTGGGCAGCGACGCAGGTCACCGCCAGGCAGCATGCCAGGAAAAGCGCAACCTTACCGATTCTAAGACCGCTCATCCGGCTCCGCATCCTTGTGTTCCGCTCAATCCTCTGCCGATTTTGACACGAACAACATCCGAAGCTGGTACAGAACCCTTCCCAGGAGATCTTCCTCGGCAGCGGTCAGGTTGCCGCGGCACTTGACTCGCAGGAGAGACAGGAAATCGATTTGCAGTCTCGCCTGCTCCAGGTTCACCTCGGCCTTGCCGTCGCTTGGGTGGGGCACTTCGCCCAGATGGATCAGGGCCGGCGTCATCATGGCGTTGATCAGGGTTGTGAAATCAACCCCCGGATCTTCTTCCACCGGCGTATGGCTGAATCCGGCCTCTTCGCCGGGTCTGTCCACCGGATCAGTCCCGGTTTCCCGCCGCTCGCCTTCCTCCGTGAACATGCGCTTGTCCGTAATCTTGATCCGAGGCTCCGCGGCTTTTGCCTCATCGTTCCTGCTCTCGTCGGACATGGTTTCCGTTCCTCTCTGACGTCGGCAGGCGCACCTATTGGCGCCTCGTATCCGTCGAAGCCGAATGGTACCATTCCGGCTACTCGTTCTACTTTCGTCAGGCAGCAAAAACATGATGCCGCCTGTGCTTTAAGTCAAGGGTAATGAAGTCTTTATGGACAATTACGGCACATTCCAAGGGCTACTTGAAATTATGGATCGGCTGCGGGGACCGGACGGATGCCCCTGGGATCGGGAGCAATCATACGCCACCCTTCGGGGATATCTCCTGGAGGAAGCGTACGAGGTGGCGCAGGCCCTGGACGACGGCGACGAATCGGCCCTGTGCGAGGAACTGGGCGATCTGCTTTTCCAGATCGTGTTCCTGTCCCGAATCGGGAAGGAGAACGGCGCTTTCACAGCCGACGCCGTTGTCCGGAGCATCGCCGCCAAGATGGTGCGCAGGCACCCTCATGTCTTCGGAGGAGCGCAGGTTCGTGATTCCGATGACGTGCTGCGAAACTGGGAAGAGATCAAGCGCGAAGAGCAGCGCGAGAAGAACAGTGCCGGAACGGCGGGGAGGGCCGGATTGCTTGACGGCGTCCCAGCAGCCTTGCCGGCCCTCCTCAAGGCGTATCGCATCGGCACCAAGACGGCAAGGGTCGGGTTCTTCTGGAAGAGCGACCGCCACATCCTGGAAAAGATCGACGAGGAACTGGCGGAACTGCGTGATGCCCTGGCCAACTCCCACCATGACGGGGTTCGTGAGGAACTGGGCGATTTGATGTTCACACTGGTAATGCTGGCCCGGCATGCCGGTATCGATCCGGAGGGCGCCCTGGAACATTCGAACCGGAAATTCACGAGACGGTTCAGGAGGCTGGAAGCAATCCTGAGGACCGAGGGCGGTGCGGTGGACAAAACCTCCATGGACCGTCTGGAACAGATCTGGCAGCAGGTCAAAGGCGAGGAATCTTAGCCCTCGTGCACCCCCAGATTCCGGAATCGCTCATAACGCTGCCGCACCAGTTGGTCCGGATCGAATCCGGACAGTTCGTCCATCTGCCGTTCCAGGACATCCCCCACGATGCCGGCCTGTCCTGCATGATCAGTGTGGGCGCCGCCGGGAACCTCCGGGATGATCTCGTCCACGATATCCAGCTTGGCAAGGTCCGGCGCCGTCACTTTCATGGCGTGGGCAGCCACTTTGTTCATGGCCGGATCCTTCCACAGGATAGCGGCGCATCCTTCGGGGCTGATCACCGAGTAGATGGCGAACTCCAGGATATTGACCCGGTTCCCGATCCCCAGGGCCAGGGCCCCGCCGGAGCCGCCTTCTCCGGTGACCGTTACCAGCACCGGCACTTTCAGCTTCGCCATTTCCCGCAGGTTGTAGGCGATGGCCTCCGCCTGGCCCCGTTCCTCGGCGCCGATCCCCGGATAGGCCCCCGGAGTATCGATGAATACAATGATCGGCCGTCCGAACTTCTCCGCCAGCTTCATGATCCGGAGCGCCTTGCGGTACCCCTCCGGCCGGGGCATGCCGAAATTGCGAAAGATCTTCTCCTTGGTGTCCCGCCCTTTCTGGTGCCCGATGACCGCCACCGGCAGGCCGCGGAAAACCGCCGTACCGGCAATGATGGCCGGATCATCGGAATAGCGCCGGTCTCCGCGGAGCTCGATGAAATCCTGCATCAGGTACTTCAGGTAATCGTTGGTGTAAGGTCGTTTCGGATGGCGCGCCACCAGGGTCTTCTGCCAGGGTGACAGATTGCTGTAGACCTTCCTGCGGACCTCGTCGAGTTCCTTCTGAAGCTGGGCCCGCTTCTTCCGCACGGCGTTGTCGTCGCCGGTTCCGGACAGCGCCTCGATCTTGCGCTCCAGATCCTGGATCGGCTCCTCGAACATTTCTTCGCTCACGTCCCGCTCCTCGTGCTTCGATCCTAAGGTAGCCATTCTTCCACAGCTGGCCCCGTTCAGGCCAGAAACACGTCAGGCCCTTGGGTGGAAATCCTCATACAGCCTCTTCAACCGCTCCCGGTTGATGTGCGTGTAGATCTGGGTAGTGGAAATGTCGGCATGGCCCAGCATCGACTGGACCGAGCGGAGATCGGCCCCGTTTTCCAGAAGATGGGTGGCGAATGAGTGCCGCAGCGTATGGGGGGAGAAATCGGTCCCGATCCCGGCCGTTACACGGTGAGCCTTCACCAGTTTCCAGAACCCCTGGCGGCTGAGCGCGCCGCCTCTCCTCTTGACGAACAGGACGTCGCTCCTGCGGTTACCCAGGAGTTCCGGCCGGCCATTGGCCAGGTAATGATGCACGGCGACCTCCGCCTCCTGTCCCAGGGGGATGATCCTCTCCTTGGATCCTTTACCCATGCAGCGCAGGTAACCGGCATCCAGATGCAGATCCTGGAACCGGAGATGGATCAGTTCGCTGACCCGCAGACCGGCTGCGTACAGAACCTCCAGCATGGCGCCGTCCCGCATGCCGAGAGGAGTGGTCCGATCCGGCGCAGCCAGAAGCGCCTCCACTTCCCCCTGGGTAAGCACCGCAGGCAGATGCTTCCAGACCTTGGGGGGATCCACGTGCTCCGCCGGGTTGCTCTCGATCCGGCCCCGGGCCAGAAGCCAGCCGAAATAGCCTCGCACCGCAACCAGCCACCGGGCCACCGAACGTGGGGAGCGGCCTTCCACCCGCATCCTCCGCAAGACCCGCAGCAGATCATCCTGCTTCGCATTGACCAGCTTTCTCCGGTTGCCGATCTCGGCGTCCAGAATCGCCAGGTCACGGCGGTACGCATCCACCGTGTTGCCGGACAGGCCCCGTTCTACGGTAAGGTAGTCGAAGTACTCTTCCTGCGGACCGCCTTTCATGAGGCGGACCGTCCCGGGCGTGGATCCAGAAGGACGGTCACCGGGCCGTCGTTCAGCAGTTCCACCTCCATCATCGCCTGGAACACTCCGGTCTCCACCGCCACCCCTCTGGCCTTGATGCTCTCTACGAAGCGCAGGTACAGCGGTTCCGCCAGCTCAGGCGGCGCCGCCGCCGAAAAGGATGGCCGGCGACCTCGGCGGGTGTCCGCCGCCAGGGTGAACTGGGAGATCACGAGTGCGGAGCCTCCGGTCTCAAACAGGCTGCTGTTCATGTTCCCCGAAGGGTCACGGAAGATCCGGAGCTCTGCCGTCTTGGCCGCCATGTAATCGGCGTCCTCCGGACCGTCGCCCTGCTCCACTCCCAAGAGAACCACAAGACCCGGTCCGATCCGCCCCACCACCTTGCCGTTCACCCGCACCGCGGCCCGGGACACCCGCTGGAGCAGGGTCTTCATGCTGCCCCCCGCCCACCGGTAATGCGAGAGAACAGCCGTTCCGCTTCCGGGATTTTCAGGATTTTGACGCCGATCAGGGTGATCAGCGCTCCAACTGCCACAGCACAGGCCAGCCTGAGGATTTCACCGAAAAAACCACCGCCTGCGAATTCGGATTCCAGGAAAATGTTCAAGCGGTATACCGCCACGCCCATCACAAGGGAAAGGCCGGCCATCTTGAGCGTGGTGGCCAGAACCGCCTGTCCACTGAACCTGTCCACCGTCCGTCGAATCGCCAGGGACAGCATGGCGAAATTCACCCAGGCCGCCAGCGATGTAGTGAACGCCAGCGCCAGGAACGCCGGCAGACCGAACCGTGGGAAAATCTGCAAGAGGATCAGGCTGGACACAACCTTGACAGTAACCGCCACCGCCGAAGCGATCACCGGGATCCGTGGAGTTCCCAGGGCGTAGAAGGTCGGGGCCTGGATCTTGGTGACCGAGTATGCGTACAAGCCGAGGCTGTAACACAGCACAGCCGCTGCGGTCTGCAGGGTCGCTTCGGCGGTGAACCGCCCGTGCTCGAAGATCACACGGATGATCGGGACTCGAAGGGCGATCAACCCGGCGGTGGCGGGCAGGGTCAGGAGGGCCGCTGCTCGCAGCGACGAGGCGAGGGATCTTTTCAGCGCCCCGTGATCGTCCCGCGCCACATCCTCGGAAACACGCGCCAGGTTAGCCGTAGCAATGGCGACGCCGAACAGACCAAGGGGAAGTTGCATGAGACGAAACCCGTAAGCGAGCCAGCTCTGGGCGCCGTCACCCTGGGTGGAAGCCAGGGCAGTATCGAAGAAGATGCTGATCTGCGTCGCCGCCAGGCCGAAGGTGGCCGGGATCATCAGTCGGAACACCCGTCGGACCCCCGGATCTCGCAGGGCCAGCACCGGTCGGAACCGGAACCCCTCGGAACGGAGCGCCGGGGTCTGCACCACGAACTGCAGGACCCCTCCCAGAATAGCCCCCACCGCCAGGGAAAGGCCCGGGTTCAGACCGAGGGATCTGAATACGGGGATCAGCAGAATTACCCCGGAGATCGCTGCGATGTTGAAGAATGCCGGCGCCAAAGCGGGGAGGAAGAACCTGCCGCAGGCGTTGAGCATTCCCATGGCCACCGCCGCCATCGCCACGACCAGGAGAAACGGCGAAACGATCCTGGTCATGGTGACGGCCAGTTCCAGTTTCTCCCCGTGGAATCCGAATGCGTAGACCCGGATGATCGCGGGGGCGAACAGAAAGATCGCCGCAGTGATAATCCCCAGAACGAGGAGCAGGCTGCCGAAAATATGATTGGCCAGCCGCCAGGCCGCCTCGCGGCCATGTTTCTCCTTCACGTTGATGAAGGTCGGAATGAACGCGGCGGACAGGGCGCCCTCGGCAAACAGGTCCCGCAACAGGTTCGGGATCCGGAACGCCGTGATGTAGGCGTCGGTAATCATGCCGGCGCCGAAGAAATACGCCTGCACCTGCTCCCGGATCAGGCCCAGAATCCGGCTCACCATGGTGGCGCCGCTGATGGAACCTACGGTCTTCAGGAAATTGGAGCGTTTTGCCACGAGGCATTTTCCCAGAATGTGCCGTGCGTAACAAGGTGTTGCGGATCGGAAAGCCGGACGGGACCGGTTCGCTTGACAGGGTTAGACCCTATGGTAGGCTTCGGGCAGGGTCCCCGTATCGACAGCTGAAGGAGCGTATCGTCATGTCCAGTCTCAACAAAGTTATGCTTATCGGAAACCTGGGGCGAGACCCGGAGATCCGCTATACGCAGAACGGCACCGCCGTGGCCAACTTCACTATGGCCACCACCGATCGCTGGACCGACGGCTCCGGCGAACGCAAGGAAAAAACGGAATGGCACCGGATCGTAGTCTGGGCCAAGCAGGCGGAGATCGTCGGCGAGTACCTCAAGAAGGGCAGGCAGGTGTACGTCGAGGGCTCGCTGCAAACTCGTGAATGGACCGACCGGGACGGCCAGAAGCGTTACACCACCGAGGTCAAGGCGTTACGGGTCCAGATGCTCGGCAGCCGCGGCGAGGGTCGGCAGGCCGAACCTTCCCCGGTGGGCGCCGGCAGTGAAGAAGTCCAGGGTTCCTCTGCGGCGGATCCGGGTAACGGCGGGTACAACGACGACGATATCCCGTTCTAGGAGGCCTCCATGCCCAGGTCCCGGACCGCTCTGCTCCTGCTGGGGGTCCTCGTTGCATCGGCGCAAGCCGCCGGCGCCCAGACGGTGGAGGATGTCCTTCCCCTGGAGCCGGCATGGCGGGCAAAAGTCGGTCCGCGGCCTGTGTTCAAGATCGGAGTGGAAGGGACAGACCTCGACAGGATACAGCTCCGCCTGGTCATGAGCCGGGACGACTTCCACACCGAACTGTACGTATTCAGCCAGATGGAGGAACCTAACGGCTGGGCCCGTACATCCCTGGCGGGACAGTTCGGGGCGATTTTTACCCCACCGAAACCGCTGGAAAACGGCCGTTACCAATGGCGCGCCGACGCCTGGAACGGGCTGAACTGGGTCGAAGGGGATGAGTATTCCGAGGTTGACATCGATTCCGTCCCGCCGGCCGGCGTAGAAGGCCTGGTCATGCATCTGGAGCCGGAGGGCGCCGGGATCGTGCTGGAATGGGATCAGGTGACAACCGATGAGAACGGTCATCCGGAATGGGTGGAGAAATACCACATCTACCGCTACATCCGGCGCAATTTCTTCTTCGCCATCCGACCGTTCGAGATAGCTGTCACCGACGAGACCCGTTTCGTGGACCGGGACGAAGTCGCCCTGGTCACGCCGCTGGTGTTCTACAAGATCAACGCCGAGGATCAGGCCGGCAACGAGTCTGACCAGACGTACTAACGCTCCAGGAACCGGCTCGCCTGGGCCGCCGCCGCGCTCCGCGGGTAATCCCGGACGATGCTCTCGAGAAGTTCCCGGGCTTCCGCCTCTCGACCCATGGACAATCTTGCCAGACCGGCGTTCAGCAAAGCCTGGGCCGGCAGGTATACGCTGCTGGTCTCTGTGGAAAGCTCCAGGTAGATCGCTTCCGCCTGCTCGTAGTCGCCGTTCGATTCGTGGATTCCGGCCAGCACCGCCCGGGAAATCTGGCCCACCAGCGGGTGCCTCGTCTTTTCGCTCAGATCATCGAGAACCGGAATCGCTTCATCATTGCGCCCGGTCCTCGCAAGGGCGATCCCTCTGTACAGGTCGGCCACCGCACCGGCTGAGCCGGATCCGGCCTTGTCCGACGCCTGCAGGAACAGGTCGATGGCCCGGTTATACTCGTCGGTGGCCCCGGTTCCCGATGCGGCTGCGGCGGAAAACACCTGCATCCCCTGCCCCAGAAGGTCCTGAGCCGCTGCATCACGTGACTTGCTCATGAAATGCCATCCTGAAATCAGGAGCGCCAGGACAGCCAGACCGCCGGCCCAGAGGAGGACCGTCTTCCAGTTGTCTTCCAGCCACTCACCGGCATCGGTGGCGGCTTCCATGAATTCATCTTTCTTGATCTGCTTTTTTGTCAATCCACGGGACATGGTTGCTGTTCCCCTTCACATGGTAGGCCCGGCAGGACTCGAACCTGCGACCTTGAGTTTAGGAAACTCCTGCTCTATCCAGACTGAGCTACGGGCCCTGACGGCGGGCCATGGTAGCGGAAGCCTGTAAATACCTCAAGTTTCAGTCATATGTCAGAAGGCTGAACACATTCCGGTCCCCGAGCCCCTCACGGCCGCCCAGAAAGGCGAGCTCCACCATAAAGGCGAACCCCTCAACCCTTGCATCGACCCGGTTCAGCAGCTTTCCAACCGCCGCCGCCGTACCGCCGGTGGCAAGCAGGTCGTCTACGATCACCACGCGTTGCCCGGGCTCCACCGCATCCTCGTGGATTTCCACCTGGCCTGCGCCGTATTCCAGGGAGTACTCCTCCGCCAGGGTCTTCCCGGGCAGCTTGCCCGGCTTGCGGACCAGCACCAGGCCGGCCTCCAGGCTGTAGGCCATGACGGCAGCGAGAATAAACCCCCGGGCCTCGATGCCGACGAAGGCGTCGATCTTCTCCCCGCGGTACCGCTCAATCATTTTGTTCGCCGCGGTCCGGAACGCCACCGGGTCGGCAAACAGGGTGGTGATGTCGTAGAAATTGATCCCCGGCTTGGGAAAGTCCGGGATCTTACGAATCACTTTCTTGAGATCGCCGACCAGCATGTCCCCCTCCTTGCCACCCCGGCCTTGCTCTTTGAGTTCAGGCGGTGCATCGTACGGCAGCCGCTGGTTTGCCGCAAACATCAATGGTCGGTATCGGTTCCTGTCTCCCGCACCTGTTCCTGGATCTCCGCGATCTCCTTCGGGGTCAGGCGGGACAGCACGCAGTCTCGCCACATACGCGCTTCCTCATCGCCCCCGGCCGCCGCAAGGTTGAACCAGTAGTACGCCTTCCTGAAATCCTGGGGCACCGTCTCACCCTGAAAGCAGCGCATCCCCAGGGCTCGCCGCGCCGCCATGCTGCCCCCGTCCGCAGCCTTGCGGAACCACTCCAGCGCCTGGTCCGTATTCCGTTCCACCCAGTTGCCCTCATCGAACGCGAGGCCAAGGAGGTACTGCGCCTCGGAATGCCCCTCTGCAGCGGCCATGGATAACCAGGGCATGCCACGTGATCCGGTGGTGGAGCCGAGCCGGAACCGGGCTTCCGCATGACCTCCTTCCGCCGCCTTCCGAACCCAGTCGTCAGCCTCGTCTCCCGGCGGAAGATGGTCCGCCAGACGGAGCTGGGCATGGGGCTCGCCCCCTTCCGCCGCAAGGCGCCACCATTCCATGGCCTGGTCCATTTCCCGCTCCACACCCCGGCCTGCGGCGTACATCTCGCCGAGATGGTACTGCGCCTTGGCGAACTGCTGCTGCGCCGCCAGGCGGTAGCATTTCATGGCGGCCTCATAGTCCAGGGGAACGCCTGTCCCGGATGCGTAGCTCGACCCCAGGATGCACTGGGTCTCCGGGTCCGCTTCCTCTATCCGGTACAGCGGGTCGTCATGGGTGCGTTCGGACGGAGGAATCGATCCCGGCGTCGCCCGTTTCGCGCTCTCCCGGAACCACTGGATAACCAGCCGACCCATGGCGCCTCCAGGGGGAAAATGAAATGTGGTCGGGGCGAGAGGATTTGAACCTCCGACCCCCTGCACCCGAAGCAGGTGCGCTACCAGGCTGCGCTACGCCCCGACCGGTCCTGCCGAGGCAGGATCGGCAGATAGTAGCAGTCTGGACAACCGGCTGCAACGGAACGATTTTAACGGATCCACGACGATTCTAGAGCAACTTGATCGCCCAGAAACCGAGAAAAAGGAGGGCGACGAAAAGGATGGAAAGCCAGCCGAGATGTTTCTCCACGAACGGCAGCACACGGGGCCCCATGCGCCCCACCAGTTCCGCCACCAGGAAAAACCGGGCGGAACGGCCGGCGATGGAAGCGGCGATGAACACCGGCAGGGAGACCTGGAACACACCGGCGGCGATGGTAAACACTTTGAACGGGATCGGTGTGAACCCGGCGGTAAACAACGCCTTGAAGGCGTTCTCGTTGTACAGCCGTTCCACTAAGGCGAAATTGTCTTCCGTCATGCCGAGAAATCCGCAATGGGCGAAAACGAAATCGGAGATCGCCAGCCAGAGGAGTCGTCCGATGCCGTAGCCTGCAATCCCACCAAGGACCGAACCTAAGGCTGCCAGGAAGGCGTACAGCCTGGCCCGGGCTGCGTCAGCCACGGTCATGGCGATGAGGAGCACGTCGGCCGGGATCGGAAAGAAGCTGGCCTCGGCAAACGCCAGGGTGAACAGGGCGCCCCTTGCGTTGCGGTGTCCGGCCCACTTCAAAACCCAGCGGTAGATGCGATGATGGATCCCTTTGCGTGGTTCGGTGGTCATCGGGACCACCCGTATTTTCCCACCAGGGGCACGAAGCGGCACGGACCGTGGGTCTCCCTCACGTTTCGGCCCCGTCGCCGGGTCACCACCGTCAGGGTCTGTTCCTCGTCTTCGTCCCCGGTGGTATGCCGAACGGTAATCGGAATCACCAGCCGACCGCCCTCCTCCAGCTGCTCCACCAGGGTCGCCGGGACGTCCGGCGCTCCGGCGGTGACCACGATCGCCCTGTACGGCGCAAACTCGCCCCAGCCGTAGGTGCCGTCAAAGATCTTGAAGTGGACGTTCTCTACCCCCTGGTCCCGGATTGTTTTGCGCGCCCGGCGGGACAGTTCCGGTATCCTCTCCACGGTGTAGACCTGCTCGAACAGAGAGGCCAGAACGGCGGCCTGGTATCCGGACCCGGTACCGATCTCCAGCACCTTGCCGCTGCCGTCGGGACAGGTCAGTTCGGTCATTCTTGCCACGATAAAGGGTTGTGAGATGGTCTGTTTCTCGCCGATGGGGAGGGATGCATCGCTATACGCCCGGTTGGTGAGCGCTTCCTCCACGAACCGCTCCCGTGGGACAACCGCCATCGCCCTGGAGGACGTCCGGATGGTGTACGCCGCGGTCCTCGATGAGGCGGATCATCCGTTCCCGGCGGATGCGCTGATCGCCGGACCGGTTCACCGGTGTTCCTCCGGGATCCAGGACCGCAGCGGATCCAGCGACGCTTCGTGGGTCAGATTGGCGAACAGCGGAGTCACCGAGATGAACCCATCCGCTATGGCGCTGTGATCGCCATCCGGCTCGCCGGTGGGCGTGGTATCGGCGTCGGCGATCCAGAAATACGGCCGGCCCGACGGATCCAGCCTGCGGTCCATGGCGGTGCGGTATGTCCTGGTGCCCTGACGGGTGACCCGGACTCCGTTAGGCTGGCACGGCGGGATGTTGACGTTGAGAAAAACACCGTCCGGGAGGCCGCGTTTCAAAACCCTGGAGCACAACTCCCGAATGAAACCGCCGGCCTGGTGGTAGTCGATCTTTTGATCCTCGAACCGTCCTGATGAGACAGCCAGTGCCGGGATGTGCAGCAGGGTCCCTTCCAGGGCGCCGGCCACCGTACCGGAGTAGGTCACGTCATCGCCTATATTCAACCCACGGTTGATCCCGGAAACCACCAGATCAGGAATGACACCGTCGGTCAGACTGTCCACTCCCAGATGGATGCAGTCGGTGGGTGTGCCGTTCACCGCGTAGCGGTCCGGCCCCAGGTTCCGGACCCGGAGCGGGCTGTCCAGGGTCAGTGCGTGCCCCGCCCCGCTCTGCTCACGATCCGGGGCCACCATCACCACCCGGCCCAGCGGGTCCAGGATCTTCGCCAGTGCGGCGATCCCCGGCGCCTCGTGGCCGTCGTCGTTGGTGATGAGGATCAGAGGCGGTTCATGAGTCCCGGACTGTGACAAAGCATTCAGCTCCTGGATCCGGGGCTAAGGAAGGTGAAAATTGGTCGGGGCGGCGAGATTTGAACTCACGACCCCTTACACCCCAAGCAAGTGCGCTACCAGACTGCGCCACGCCCCGACCATGGGAAACGCGGGAATGTTAGGGGATCGTATGGGAGCCGTCAAGAAGACCGGAACCCGGTTAAATTCCTGAACGCCTGCTGGATCGCCTGCAGGCGACCGGCCACGCTTTCCTTGAACCGCTCCTTGCTATCGTCGGCAGCCGCCAGTTCCCCCTTCAGGTGGGCTATCTCCCGTATGGCGCCTTCGTACCGGCCCCTGATATCCGCCAGCCGTTCCCGCAGGGTTTCGACCTCTTCCTGGAGCGCCTCCGCGTCCGGCGAGACCGGCTCCTCCACCGGTTCCGGTGGGTCCTCACCATGTTCCAGCTGTTCCCGGGCGTCGGCCAGAGTGTACTCCTCGTTGTGCAACAGTTGCTTGATCTGCAGGATCAGCCCGATGTCTTCCTGGGTGTAGGTCACCTGGCGCCCCCGCTTCTTTCCTGCCAGCTGGGGGAACTCACTCTCCCAGAACCGCAGAACGTACGGCTGGGTGTCGGTGATCTTGCAAACCTCCTTCAGGAGGAAATACCCCCGGGTCGGGAGATCGGGAGTTCCACCGGAAGCGGGAACGCCCGGTTTCCCGCCTGGTGCGGCGGACCTGCGGTTCTCTATCTCAGGCGCCATCGGTCTCCTCCGGTCTTTATACGAATCGTGACGATTATAGGCAAAGGAGCATCAGGTGGCGAGCAGAAACTCCTCAACATCCAGGGCGGTGGGCAGATTAAGAGCCTTCACGGCTCTGGCCTCCGCCTCCCGGGAATCCAGTTCCCGGACAGCCTGCCGTACCGGCAGGATCGCCCTCGGCTGCACCGATAATTCCCGCAGCCCGAGTCCGACCAGGAGCGGGGTCAGGTCCTCGTCCCCGGCCATCTCGCCGCACAGAGAGACCGGGATGCCGGCCCGGTCCGCGCTTTCGATGATGAACTTGAGCATCCGCAGAACAGCGGGATGGAGCGGCTGGTACAGGTAGTCCACCGCCTCGTTGCCCCGGTCCACCGCCAGCGCGTACTGGATCAGGTCGTTGGTGCCGATGCTGAAGAAGTCGACTTCACGGGCCATAATGTCGGCGGACCACGCGCCGCGGCAGGCACTTCGACCATGATCCCCAGCGGCACGTCCTCCCGGCACGGCGATGCCGCCGGCCCGGAGTGAAGCAGCCTCCTCCATGATGAGCGCCCGGACCTGGCGGATCTCCTCCACGGTAGTCACCAGCGGAATCATGATGCGGATGTCCGCCTCGGCGGCCACCCGGAGAAGCCCCCGAATCTGGGGCCGGAAAATGTCCTGGCGCCGGAGGCAGAACCGCACCGCTCGAAGGCCAAGCACCGGGTTCGGCTCCGGGCGTCGAGAACCTCGTGGAAATACTTCTCGCCGCCCAGATCCAGGGTCCGATGGTGACCGGGGCGCGGAGCCATCCGCGCGGCCATCTCGGAAGTAGGTGCGGTAATGGTCTTCCTCGGTGGGCAGTTCCGGCGACCAGGCCAGGAACAGGAACTCGGAACGGTACAAGCCGATCCCCTCGGCGCCGAAGGACACCGCCTTGTCCACCTCCTGGGGGAACTCGATGTTGGCCCGCACCGAGACGTCGACGCCGTCCCGGGTGATCGCCGGCTGCGGTTCCACCGCCACCCAGGCCGATTCCCTGTTCCAGAAGACTGCGCTTGCGCTGCTCCGCATCCTGCAGGTCGGCTGCGCCGGGTCGCAGCACCACCGTTCCGCTGTCACCGTCAAGAATAATCTCCTCGCCGGTCCGGACCCGCTGGGTGATGTCTCTCAGGCCGACTACCGCCGGCACCGTGAGCGCCTGGGCCAGGATAGCGGTGTGGGAGGTCTTGCCTCCGACGTCGGTGGCGAAGCCGGCCAGGTTCTTGCGGGCCAGCATCACCGTGTCCGAGGGGCCGAGGGTATGGGCCACTACCAGGAGCGGCCGGTCGTCCGGAAACTGATCGCCCCCCCTGATCTCCCCGCGCAGTATGCGCTGCAGCCTCAGATGGACGTCCTGCAGATCTCCGCCCCTCTCCCGGAAGACACCTTCCGCGATCGCCTCGAACTTCCTGAGGTATTCCCCGACTTCCTCCTTGAGGGCCCAGGCGCCGAAATTCTGCCGACCTTGATCCTCTGTGCGGTCTGGCGGAGCAGCGCCGGGTCGTCCAGGATCAGGAGCTGGGCGTCGATGATCCCGGCATAGGTTTCACCCAGGACCTCCATGGTCCGGTTCCGCAGGTCCTGCAGTTCCATTCGGGCCGTCCCGCTCGCTCCCTCCAGAAGTTCGACCTCTTCGCTGACCCGTTCCGGCGGAATCGGATCCGGCACCACCGGCAGGTTGGCCGGTCTGCAGCAGCAAGCACCTGGCCGACGGCGATCCCGGAGGAGACCCCAAGCCCCTGAGCGTCTCGGCGTTCACGGTCCCTCTCCGAACCGGGAGAGGACCAGCTCCTCCAGGTCGTCCAGGGCCTCGATTTCGTCATCTCCGTCGGCGGAGAGGGCCAGGCGTGGTCCCCTCAGCCGCCGCCAGGGTCAGGAGTCCCAGGATCGACTTGCCGTCCACCCGTGGCGTTCCCCTTGTTCACCATGATCCTGCGACCGGAACGTATTGGCCAGGCGGACGAACCGGGAGGCTGCGCGCGCGTGCAGCCCGAGCCTGTTGACGATCCGCAGCCTGCGACTCGGTCACGGCGGGTCCCCGTTTTCTCCATCTTCTTCGATCCGGCTTTCCAGGATTTCAGTAGCGACATGGATCGAGGACCGGCCCTGCTCGGCAATCCTGGCGGCGGATTCGTGGAGTTCCAGCCTGCTCCGCAGGTTGGTGAACTTGATCAGCATCGGCAGATTGACCCCGGTAACGATCTCGATCCGCCCCGGCTCCATGAGAGACAGGGCGAGATTTGTCGGCGTTCCGCCGAACATGTCGGTCAGGATCAGCACGCCATCGTCGCTGTCCAGCTTTCGGATCGCCTCTTCGATCATCTCGTCGAGCCCGGTCGACATCGTCGTCCCAGTCGATGGAAATCGCCTCCAGCGCCTCCAGTTCCCCGACGATGTCGCGTGGCCGCCCGGACCAGTTCTTCCGCGAATCGCCCGTGTGTGACTACCAGCAGACCTCAGCATCGATAACGTTCCTCTCCGGTCTATTCCCTTCCGAGGTCGCGGTGGCTGACCGTAGCCACCAGATCCTGGCTTTGAAAGTGTTCACCCAGTTCCCCGGCCAGGCCGACCGAACGGTGCTTGCCGCCGGTGCAGCCGATGGCGACGGTTAGATAGGTCTTCCCTTCCTTCGGTATACAGCGGCACCAGGAAGTCGAGGAATTCCTTCAGATGTCGATGCAAACTCCGCCGTCTCCGGCTGTTCCTCGAGGTATTCCTGGACCGGACCGTCCCGTCCCGTCAGGGTCGCAGACCGTTCCACGAAGTAAGGGTTGGGCAGGAATCGGACGTCGAAGAGCAGGTCGGCCTCGGCCGGGATGCCGTACTTGAACCCGAAGGAGACAACGTTGATGTTCAGCGTGGTGCGCGTCCGCAGAAGCGTCGAAGGCGTTCTTGAGGAACGCCCTGAGCTCGTGGGCGTGAACCGACGGTGTCGATGATCCGGTCGGCATACTCCGCGCGACGGACGCCAGCTCCTCCGCTCCTTGACCGATCGCCTCTCCCAGGGTCGCCGTGCTGTCCGCCATCGGATGCGGCCGGCGGGTCTCGCTGAACCGCCGCTTGAGCACTCGTCGGAGCACTCGAAGAACAGCAACCTGCACCGGGAATCCCCGTCCGCGCAAGGCCTGCAGGATATCCGGCAACTGCGGATTGAGGCGCCGTTCCCGGGCATCGATCACCAGGGCGGCACGGCGGGTCGGTTCGGCGCCGCGCCGGACCAAGTCGCAGAACGGCTGGATCAGGCTCGACCGGGAGGTTGTCCACGCAGATGAACCCCAGATCCTCGAAGCAGTTCGCCGCCAGGGACTTGCCCGAACCGGACAGCCCGGTGATGATCACGAGCCGTTTTCCATGCTTCAGAGCGTCGCCGCCTCCCGCGGTGTCTCCGCAACTGCCGGCCCAGCTTCTCGCAGCCAGTGGGCCAGCTGGCGCGCCGGGTGGTAACCCTTGAGCTTCAGCAGGTGGTTGCGCGCGGCGACCTCGATCAGCACCGACAGGTTCCGGCCCGGACCCACCGGCATCTCGACGTAAGGCAGGTCGACGCCGAGAATCTCGTAGATCCTGCTCGTCCAGGCCGAGCCGGTCGTACCGCTTGTCCGCCTTCCAGGGATCCAGCCGGATCACGTACTCCACCGCCTTGGTCATCCGGACCGCGGCGACGCCGAACAGGTCCTTGACGTTGATGATCCCCAGTCCGCGCAGTTCCATGTGGTAGCGGGTCAGTTCGGGGCCGGTGCCCGACGATGCGGTCCCCCAGCCGCTTGATCTCGACCACGTCGTCGGAGACCAGCCGGTGGCCGCGGACCACCAGGTCCAGGGCGCACTCGCTCTTGCCGACGCCGCTGTCGCCGAGCAGCAGCACGCCGAGGCCGTAGATGTCCAGCAGCACGCCGTGGATCACCACCCGCGGCGCCAGGCGGTCCTCCAGGTAACCGGTCAGCTTGTCGATGACGCCGACGAGGACGGCAGCTCGGTGCGCAGCAGCGGCACGCGCTGACTCTCCGTCTCCTCGACCAGCTCCTCCGGCGGCTCCAGGCCCGAGGTGACCACGAAGCAGCTGCCGCCCTGCCGGCAGAGCTGGGAGACGATCCGTGATGCGCTCCGCCGGCGCGCGCTCCTCGAGGAACTGTGATCTCGGACTTTCCCAGGATCTGAATCACGGCCGGGATGGATGTATTCCAGGAAGCCGGCCAGGGCCAGGCCCGGCTTCTGGATCCGGGGCGGTTGATCGACTTGTCGAGGCCGTCTCCGCCGGAGAGCAGTTCCAGGCTCAGAGCTTCGGCTGCCTCGTCGGTGAGCAGTTCCCGCACCGCCATGGACGGGATCGCGCAGCTCTCGTGCTCGCCCACGAATTGGCTCCAAGTGATTGAACGAACTGGTATTTGCCGATTCTAGGAAGCAGTGCGAGGGTGTCAAGCAACGCCTGCGCGAGCGGTTTGCGCCATGCGTTGACACGTTCGGTTGCCGCCAGTGGCATATTGCCGTTGCGCCTGTAACGGTCGCGATCCATTCAACGCCGACAAGATCCGTATCGGAGAGAGCGATGCATGGGCACAAACGCCATCGTGCACGTCATCGGCACCGGAACCATCGGCGAGCCGCTGATCGGCCTGCTCTGACCTCCATGAAGGAGCCGCTCGGCATCGAGGAAGTCACCTTCCACAAGCGAACGCCGCTGCTGACCGATCGCTCGAAGGTCAAGGTCGCTGATCAAGCCGCGGCGCCAAGCTCTGCGTGGACGAATCGGCGGCCAAGGGGTTCCAGGATCTCGGCATGGAGCCGACCTACGAGACGGTCGAGGCGATCCGAGCGGGCGGCCGTGGTCATCGACTGCACGCCGTCGCGGCGTCGGGACCGCAGAACAAGACCGAGTACTACGAGAAGTTCACCTCGAACACCGCTCGGCTTCATCGCCCAGGGCAGCGAGTTCGGTTTCGGCAAGCCGTACGCCCGCGGGATCAACGACGACGCGCTGGTCAACGGGGCGAGGACCAGTTCATCCAGGTCGTCTCCTGCAACACGCACAACCTCTCGATCCTGATCCAGACCCTGGCCCTGGCCGACGGCGGCCCGGACAACCTGGTCGACGGCCGCTTCGTCTGCATGCGCCGCGCCAACGACATCTCGCAGGACGGCAATTTCGTCCCCTCGCCCCAGGTCGGCACGCACAAGGACGCCCGCTTCGGCACGCACCACGCCCGGGACGCCTGGCACCTGTTCAACACCCTGGGCTACGACCTGAACCTGTTCTCCACGGCGATCAAGCTCAACACCCAGTACATGCACACGATCTTCTTCGACATCCGGTCAAGAACCCCACCGACAATGGACAAGCTGCTCGAGACAGATCCACGCCAACGACCGCGTGGCGGTGACGTACAAGAACTCGGCCAACACGGTCTTCTCGTTCGGCCGGGACCACGGGCACTTCGGCCGGATCCTCAACGTGACGGTGATCTCGCTGCCCATCGCTGACCGTGCGCAACGAGAACGAGATCGTCGGCTACTGCTTCACGCCGCAGGACGGCAACTCGCTGCTGTCCTCGATCTCGGCGGCGACCTGGTTGCTGTACCCGGACGACTACGAAGACCGCATCCAGTGCCTCAAGCCGTTCTTCTACGACGAGGTCTGAGCCGCAGGAGGTCAGCGAGCCGTGTCCAGGCCCACCGTCGGCTGTCAGCGTTCAGCTTGCGACCGCCTCGGTCAGTCGCGGGACGACCTCGAACAGGTCGCCCGACGATGCCGTAGTCGGCGACCTTGAAGATCGGCGCCTCGGGGTCCTTGTTGATCGCGACGATCACCTTGGACGACGACATCCCGGCCAGGTGCTGGATCGCACCGGAGATCCCGCAGGCGACGTACAGGTTCGGGGAGACCACCTTGCCGGTCTGGCCCACCTGGTGGGCGTGGGCGATCCAGCCGGCGTCGACCACCGCCCGCGAGGCGCCCACGGCCGCGCCCAGGGCTCCGGCCAGGTCCCGGACGAGTGTGAAGTTCTCGGCCTCCTTGATCCCGCTGCCGCCGGACGACGATCACCGAGGCCTCGGCGACGTCCAGTTCACTGCTGCCCGGCTTCTCGCAGCCGGACCGCACGCACGCGCACCTGGTCCTCTGCCGATGCCCGGTCCACGGAGGTGATCGCCGCCGCCTCGCGCCGCCGGTCTCCTGCAGCGGAAAGACGTTGGGGCGCAGCGTGGCGACGCCGGCCGGCCTGCGGGATGGCGACGCGTGGCCACCGCCTTGCCGGAGTAAACCGGCCGGGTGCCGCGCAGCGTGCCGTCGGCGCTCGACGTCGAGCTCGATCGAGGTCGCTGGCGCAGGCCGTCTCCAGGCGCGGCGGCGCCCGGGGGCCAGGTCCTTGCCCATGCATCGTGGCCGGCACCAGGACCAGCGCGGCCTCAGCTTCGCCCGCGGCCGCCGCCAGGCAGGCGGCGTAGGCCTCCGGCGGCGTACAGGTCCAGCCAGGCCGCGTCCGCGCACGAGCAGCCGGTCGGCGCCGTAGCGCCCGACCTCGGCGGCAGCTCCGCTGCGCCCGGAGCCCAGGGCCAGGACCGCCACCTTGCCGCCCATCTTGTCTGCGGCGGAACGGCGCGACGCATAGACGCCTCGAGGGCGGCCCGCTTGAGCTGACCCTCCCGCCGTTCGGCGAATACCAGTACGTTGCCCGCCATCAGATCACCTTCTCTTCTTCACGCAGCAGCGCACCAGTTCCCGCGCCGCTCCTCGGCCTCCCTTCGATGCAGCCGGGCGCCGCTTCGCGGGAGCCGGCAGTTCCATCGTCTCCCAGACCAGCCTTCCTGCCGTCTCCCAGGTCGGCATCGTCGATCCCGGCATCGGCGACGGACTTGAACGTCGATCGGCTTCTTCTTGGCCTGCATGATCCCCTTGAGCGACGGGTAGCGCGGCTCGTTCAGTCCCTTCTCGCATGTCAGGACCACCGGAAGCGGCCCTCCTTGACCTCCACGGCGCCCTCGATCTCCCGCTCGGCGGTGAATCGGCCGTCGGCGAGTTCCAGCTTGCGAGACCGCCGCCGCGTGGGGCCAGCCCAGCAGCTCGGCCAGCATCGGCCCGGTCTGGCCCTCGTCGGTGCCCACGCCGTACTTGCCCAGCAGGACCAGGTCCGGCGATTCCTCGCGCGGCCACGGCGGCGAGCGCCGTGGCCCGCGCCAGCCCGTCGGCCCGGTCGAAGCGCGTCGTCCTGACCAGCACCGCCCGGTCGGCGCCCATGGCCAGCCCCTGCCGCAGGGTCTGCTGCGCCGCTCTCAGGACCGGCGCAGACGAGGACCACCTCGCCCTCCCCGGCCGCTTCCCGCAGCAGCAGCGCCTGCTTCCAGCGCGTACTCGTCGAATGGGCGAGATGACCCACTTGCTGACGGCCCCGTGATCCGCAGCGATACGCCGTCACCGGCCACCTTGATCTTGGTTTCGGTGTCCGGCACGTGTTTGATGCCTACAAGGATCTTCATCGTTGCACCTCTCGTCGGTGGCGTTCGTCGCCGCTTCCAGTCGTGCTTGGACAGATCAGTAGCGTCGCGTTGGTGCCGCCGAATCCGAACGAGTTGTTCAGCGCCCTGCGCACCGTCATCTCGCGCGCTGCGTTGGGCACGCAGTATCCAGATCGCATTCCGGGTCCGGATTGCTCCTGGTTGATCGTCGGCGGCACCACGTCCTCGTGGCACCGCCAGCGCCGCCACCGCCGTCTCCAGGCCTCCGGCAGCGCCCAGCAGGTGGCCGGTCATCGACTTGGTCGATCCGCACAGCCAGCTTCCTGGCGTGATCGCCGAACACCTTCTTGATCGGCACGCACCTCGATCGCGTCGCCCGCCGGCGTCGAAGTGCCGTGCGCGTTGATGTAGTCGACCTCCTGCGGCGCGAATCCCGGCGCGTTCCAGAGCGCCATGCGCATCGCGCGCATCGCTCCGTCGCCGTCCTCGGCAGGGGCGCCGAGATGTGGATAGGCGTCACCGCTCATGCCGTAGCCGGTGATCTCGGCGTAGATCCGGGCGCCCCGCGCCAGCGCGCGCCTCGCGCTCCTCGAGGATCAGGATGCCCGCGCCCTCCCCCATGACGAACCCGTCGCGCTCGGCATCGAAGGGCCGGCTGGCCCGCTCCGGCTCGTCGTTGCGTGTGGATAGCGCCTTCATGGAGCAGAACCCGCCCACCGCCAGCGGGGTGATCGCCGCCTCGGTGCCGCCGGCGATCATCGCGTCGGCAGTAGCCCTTCGCGCGATCAGTGCGATAAGACTCGCCGATGGCGTGGGTGCCGGTGGCGCAGGCGGTGGCCAGCGCCAGGTTCGGCCCCTTGGCGCCGAAGTCTGGATCGAGACGTTGCCCGCCGGCCAGGTTGAGGATCATGCCCGGGATGAAGAACGGCGAGATCCGCCGCGGCCCTCGCTCCAGCAGGTCTCGGTGGGTCGCTCCAGCAGCGGCAGGCCGCCGATCCCGGAGCCGATGTAGACACCGACCCTGTCGGCGTTGCCCGCGTCGATCTCGAAGCCGGAGTCGCCCAGCGCCTCGTCGGCGCGCCGCGATGGCGTAGTGGGAGAACAGTGTCCATCTTGCGGCGCTTCTTTCCGTCCACGAAGTGATCCTCGGGGTCGAAGCCGCGCACCTCGCCGGCGATGCGACTGCGGAAAGCGCCGTGTCGAACCTGGTGATCGGCCCGACGCCGCTTCGTCCGGCAAGCAGCCCTTCCAGGTGGACTCGTGTCCAGCCCAGGGGCGAAATCAAGCCCATACCGGTGATGACGACACGTCTCTCATGGAACGACTCCATGCCGGCGCCGATACCGCGAGTGGATCGACCGCGGCCCTGCGTCCGTTGGCCACAGGCCGGTGCCCGTGCTACGCCTTGGCGTGGGCCTGGATGTACTCGATCGGCCTGCTTGACCGTGGTCAGCTTCTCGGCGTCCTCGTCGCTGATCTCCAGGCCGAACTCTTCCTCCAGGGCCATGACCAGTTCGACCACGTCCAGCGAGTCGGCGCCCAGGTCGTCGACGAACGACGCCTCCGGCTTGACCTCGTCCTCGTCCACGCCGAGCTGCTCGACGATGATGTGCTTGACCTTTTCCTCAACCGAAGCCATCGCGGTTTCCTCCACTTCCGTTATGAAACGCGGTGCGCCCGATCGAGCCGGCCGCCGCGCCGAAACAATCACATGTACATTCCGCCGTTGACGTGCAGGGTGGTTCCCGTGATGTACCTGCGTCGTCGCCGACCAGAAACAGGACCGCCGCGGCCATATCCTCCGGCGTCCCGAGCCGTTTCATCGGCACCTGGTCCAGCAGCTCTTCCGCGCTTATCGTCCAGCGCCCGGGTCATCTCCGTGTCGATGAACCCGGGCGCGACGCAGTTGACCGTGACGTTCCTCGAGGCCACTTCGCGCGCCAGGCTGCGCGTGAACCCCTCGACGCCGGCCTTGGCCGCGGCGTAGTTCGTCTGGCCCGCGTTGCCGATGCTGCCCACGACCGAACTGATGTTCACGATCCTCCCGTACCGCGCCCGCACCATGGAGCGGCACCAGCGCCCGGCAGAGCCGATACACGCCGACGAGGTTCGTCTGGAGGACCCCATCCCAATCCTCCGTTTCATTCTGAGAAGGAGGTTGTCGCGAGTGATCCCCGCATTGTTCACAAGGATCGGGATTCTACCATAGTCGACAGAGCGCCGCCACGCGCTGTTCGACCGCATCGTCGTCGGCCACGTTCATCGCAGCGACCCGGCGCTCATCCCGCCGGCGTCGCGGATCTCCTCCGCCGCTTGCTCGGCGCCGCTTCGGCATTCCAGGTCGGCCAGCACCACCTCGGCCCCCGGCGGCGGCCAGGGCTATGGCGATCTGCCTCCCGATGCCCCGGGATCCGCCGGTCACCAGCGCGACCTTGCCCATCCAGCGGCCTGTCGTTCATCATGCATCCGTCCCAGTTCCGCCGGCATGCCTTCTCCACCCCCTCGGGGTCGCCGACGCTGAACAGGCGCGAGTCTTGCGGTCGATCCCGCCGCATCAGCCGGACAGCACCTTGCCCGGGCCGATCTCGACGAACGTGTCGATTCCACCCCGGCATCGATCATGCCTCGGCATCGTGTCTCCATCGCACCGGAGCACGACCTGCGCAGCAGCGCCTCCCGCGCCCCTGCGCCGGTGGTCACCGCAGACGCGTCCACGTTGGTGAAGACCGGAATGCCGGATCGGAGAACCGCATGGCGCCAGGACCGGCCGAGCCGTTCGGCGGCAGGCTCCATCAGCGAGCAGTGGAACGGAGCGCTGACCGGGAGCGGCACCGCCTTGCGCGCCCCGCCTCTCCGGGCCGCCTCCACCGCCCGCGCCACCGCTGCGGCGTGCCCGGCAATCACGACCTGCCCCGGGCCGTTCCGGTTGGCGCGGCTGACGACCTCGCCCCCGGCCGCCTCCGCGCAGACCTCCTCCACCTGGTCCGGCTCGAACCCGAGGATGGCGGCCATGGCGCCCTCACCCACCGGCACCGCCTCCTGCATGAACCGGCCACGGGAGCGCACCGCCCGCACCGCATCCTCGAACTCCAGCGTCCCCGCCGCCACGTGCGCCGAATACTCGCCCAGACTGTGGCCGGCCGCCGCCGCCGGGCCGGCGCCCCGCGGAGGCGAGGACCCGGAGGCCGCCACGCTGACGGTCAGGATCGCCGGCTGGGTGGTTTCGGTCAGCGCCAGTTGTTCGTCCGGAGCCCTCGAAGCACAGATCGCGACAGCGGCGACGCGAGAGCGCGCGTCCGCCGTCTCGAACACCTCGCCGGCTCTCGGGAAAGGCCTCCGCCAGATCCCGCCCCATGCCGGGCTTCTGGGAGCCCTGCCCGGGGAACAGAAATGCGATCGCGACTCACCAGCGCACCACCGATGCGGCCCAGGTCAGGCCGGCGCCGAAAGCGGTCATCAGCACGATGTCGCCCTCCTTGATCTTGCCTGCCCGAACCGCCTCGTCCAGGGCGATCGGGATCGAGGCGGCCGAGGTGTTGCCGTAGCGGTCGATGTTGACGTAGCAGCGTTCCTCGGGAATCCCCAGCCGGTTTCGCCCACCGCATTGATGATCCGTCAGATTGGCCTGGTGCGGGATGAGCCAGTTGACGTCGTCCGGGGTCAGGCCGGCGCTCTCCAGCACCTCGCGGCAGACCTCTTCCATGGACCGCACCGCCATCTTGAACGTCTCGTTGCCGCGCATCCGGATGTAATGCAGCCCGTTTTTCACCATCTCGTGCTGGGCGGATGGCCGAGCCGCCCGCAGGCAGGGTGATGAAGTCCACCATGCTGCCGTCGGTGTGCATGGCGGAGCTGAGCACCCCCTGCGGTACCTCCCCTGCGCTCATGACCACCGCACCGGCGCCGTCGGCGAAGATTACGCAGGTCGCGCGGTCCTTCCAGTCCACGAACTTGCTGAGAATCTCGGCGCCGATCACCAGGACTGCTTGCAGCGCCCCGACATCACGAACTGCTTGGCCACCGACTGCGCGTAGATGAACCCCGAGCAGCCGGCCTGCATGTCGAACGCGGCCGCGTTCCTGCAGCCGAGTTCGTGCTGGATGGTGCAGGCGGTGGCCGGGATCGGCATGTCGGGTGTGACCGTGGCCAGGATGATCAGCTCGATTTCATCGGGTGTAACCCCGGCCCCATCGATCGCCGCCCGGGCGGCCGCAACACAGAATGTGGACAGCTTGTCGTCCTCGCCGGCGATTCTTCGCTCGCGGATCCCGGTGCGGGTGGTGATCCACTCGTCGGAGGTATCGACGATCTTCTCCAGATCCTGGTTGGTGACCACGCGGTCGGGCACGCTCATCCCGGTCCCGGTTATGATCGCGCTGGACGTGGACATCCACTCCCTCCCGGGTTCACGGACCCGTGCGAAACAACCCACCAAAACCTTCGGCGTTCCGGCGATGGCGTCCGATCATATCTCAGATTAATGAAAGATTCCCGGGAAAACAGGCGGGGTCAGATCTCCCGGGGCTCCACAACCTCTTTCCCCTTGTAGTAACCACAATGGGGACAGACCCGGTGGGGCAGCTTTTTTTCCTGACAGTTCGTGCAGACCGACAGCCCGACGGAAGGCAGTGCGTCGTGGGCGCGACGCTTGTTCTTCCGGGCCTTGGAATGCCTTCGTTTTGGATTCGGCATGACTTCTTCTCTATATTCTGCGCGGGTACCGCCTGACCGGCTGTACCCGGAACGTGCTAATTCTCCCAGAATTTCAGCAGCGGCGCCAGCCGCGGATCGATTTCCTCCCGGGGGCAGCGGCACTCCGCGGTATTCCTGTTCACCCCGCAGCCGGCGCAAAGCCCCAGACAGTCCTGGCGGCAGACCGGTTTCCGCGATAAGTTCAGTTCGATCTGCTCCGCCGCCACCGCCAGCAGGTCAATCCGTCCGTCGGTTACCTGGAGTCGGGCGTCCTGCCAGGCATCGTCATCAGGAACCTCCGGATCATCCTGGTCTTCGGGCACGGCGATCAGGAAAATATCAGTCTGAATCGGCTCCTCAAGCGGCTCCAGGCATCGGCTGCAAACCACACCGACGACGGCATTCAGCTTCCCCCGAATTTCCGCCCCCAGGTCCCGTTTCACCACCTTAGCGACCAGGGAAACCGAGCGCACCGGCTTCGATTCTCCACCGGCGCCCTGCAGCGGAGGCAGGTCCAGAGCGGTCTCCACGAGGATCCCATCCTTATCTATCGTATTGATATCAATGAACATTTGCCCGCGGAAAAAGCCGGATTATAGCACCGGCCGGTGCGGTGTCAAGAATCGGGGAGGCAGGAGGGTTACCTACTTGAGGGACGCCAGTTCTTCCTGGGCGGTCTCGTGGCTGGGGGCTATCTCGAGGGCTTTCTCGAACTGCTTTTTCGCCCGGAGGGACAGACCTCGTTTTTTGTAGAACTGCCCCAGGGTGATCCAGTACTCCGGCTTCCAGGGGTTCCGTTCGGTGGCCATGATGTAGTTCTTTTCCGCCATTCTCTGCCAGCGGGAGGACGGGTTCATTTCCTGACATTCGGCCAGCAGATAGTAGTAGCGGTCGTTCTCCTCGTCGTACGTGATCGCCAGCTTGCAGTACTGGATCGCGCTGTGGAAGTCCCCTTCCCGCATCGCCTTCCGCGCCTTGGAGAAGTGCAGTTCGGCCTGCTTGCTGTTCGCTTCCAGGACTATCTTGGTCTTCGTCTTGTCCATCTCGACCCGGACCAGGAGATCGTCGGCGCTGACATCCGCCATCGCCCTTTCCGGGGTCGCCTCCGAAGCCCGTCGCCTGGCCTCATGGTCCCGGTGTTGGACCAGCGCCAGGTAGGATTCCAGCAATCGATTCTCAATAATGGATATTTCGGACTTCAGACTCTCACGGACCCGGGACAGGATCCGATCGCGCACGTACAGTTCCTTGGCATGGATGTAGGCCCGCTCCACCGTTTCGCGGTCGGCATCGTTCTCCACCTGGAGGACGGCCATCGGGCTGGTGCACTCCAGAATGCGTTGGTACTCCGCCCGGATGTCCTGTTCCTGTTCCGTCTCCCGGGCTGTCTGATCGGCGTGTTCCCGGATAAAGAGACTGATTGAAAACGGGCCTTCGCAGACGGGAGGATCGAACTTCAGGACACCCATGATCAGCAGTCCGTACAGAAAACGGCAGGCCTCCTGCTCCTCTTCTTCCGGCAGTGTGGACAGGATCTCCCGGATGCTCAGCTTGTCGTCAATGCGGGACAGCAGGAAACCGTGGGACGGAGTCAGCGCCAGCTGTTCCATCGGCACGCTGACCGGTCCGGCGGTGGCCAGGGCGCCTTCCTGGGATTTCATCGCCTCGTGGACCTGGGCGAAACCGGACATGCCCGAGATACCTTTCAGGATCACACCGAAGGTGCTGATCACATCGCTCTCGAAGATTTCCTGGACAAGCCAGCCCTCGCTGAACCAGGCCTTGCCCCCATCCCACTTGAACACCGACCGGACCACTTTCTCAATCAGGTAATTGACGGTATGACACAGAGTTTCCTTGCCTATGAGGCCACGATTCACCAGGACCTGGGCCAGGTCTTTCGGCTCGGTGACATTGCGGCTGGCCTCGGCCAGGGCGCCGGAAGAGATCTTCCCCTCGCTCACCAGCCTGGGACCCAGGTCCTCATCAGCAGCATCGGACTCGGCCAGCAGGATCATCCCGCGGTCAAAATAGATCCGCTTCTCGCAACCTTGGCTGGAAAGGTGCAGAACTCCCGATTTTTCGCTTTGGAAAATGTCCCTGAAGATCTCCGCCAGGGTCTGGCTGCTGAATTCGGTCTGCATGCTTTTCTCTTTCGATCCTCCGGAAGCGATCCTGGGCGCTGCAGGGTGCCGTCCCGGCCCCCGACCTATAATATTCCCATGAACAATATAACTATTCCGGACCGAAAGGAAAGCCTGTGACCCGCCTCCCCATGATACGGCAATTATTGTTGGTTTTCCTGCTTGTTTTCCCCATGGCGGCCATGGCCGGCCGGTCTGTGCCCCGGGTTCTGGAACAGTTGCACCAGGGCCGGTTCCAGGCCGCCGAGGCGGAGATCGCCGGCTTCCCCTCGGAATCCAGGGCGGCCAGGGCGGAAAAGTCGTTTCTGACATCGTTCACAACCTACTGGAAGGTGCTGTACGACCCGAACAATGACCGGCTCAGGGAGAGGTTCGAGGGAGATCTCCTCCAGGCGATCCGGGACGGAGAGGCCTACCTGAGCGAGGCTCCGGAAGACGCCCGGGCATCCCTGTTCCTTGGATCGGCGCATCTTCTCAGAGCCCAACTCCGGGCGGCGGAGAAAAAGGTGCTCCCGGCGGCATATGAGGCGAAGAAATCAAGGAAGATGCTGCAGCGGGCCATGAACGAAAGCGGTTCAGGACCTGATTCCTGCTTTGGTCTCGGGACCTATGAGTACTATGCCGACCAGTTGCCGGCCATCGTGAAAGGGTTGCGCTTCCTGCTTTTTATTCCCGGGGGAGACCGTGAGCTCGGCCTTCGGAGGCTGGAACGGGCCGCCGGACATGGTTCGCTGTTCCGGTTCGAAGCCCGGGTTGTCCTTCTGACCATCTATGCCGGCGACAAGGAGCACCTCCACGACGATGCTCTGCGCCACGCCGGCCTGCTTCTCAAGGAACAGGACCGTTCCGTCACCGCCCTCCACGCCGTCGCCAAGCTCTATCTCGGCCTGGGCAGGCCGGACCAGGCGAGCGCTTTTCTGAAAGAAGCCCTGACCCGGGCGTCTTTGCGGGAAGGTACGGCGGACGAAGTGCTGGCCGCGCTCTATTTCCAGGCCGCCCTGGCCGAGTACCGTCGTTTCCGGCCCGAGGCGGCCAGGATCCACCTGGACCGGCTGCTGGAGGGAGACCGGATTCTCCCCAAGGGAATGGCCCGGGAGGCCCGGGACCTGATGCAGCGTGCCCGTCTTATGGAGCTCGCCGGGAACGGCTCTGCGCTGAAAAGAATGATGGACGGTCGTCAACATCTGCTGGAGGGCGATTACGAGAAGGCCGGACGGCTGCTTTCCGCCGCCGCCGCCAGTAACTCCCTGCCGTCGGAATTCCGCAACCGCTGCAGGCTCCTTGCCGGCCAGGCCGAAGACCTGGCGGGCAACCGCACCGCCGCCAGGCGTTGGTACCGGGAAGCCGGTGGTGAGGACGCGGCGGTTTTGTATCTCACAAGAGCGTTCACGATTCAGGACGGCTTTTGATGCTCCCGCCGTTGCTCTCCACCTTTTGCAGCACCCTGGCAACGTAATCCCGGGTCTCCCGGTACGGCGGGATGCCGTCGTAGCGCTCCACCACGTTCTCTCCGGCGTTGTACGCCGCCAGTGCAAACTCCATGCGATTCTCGAACCGGTCCAGAAGCCAGCGGAAGTACCTCGCCCCTCCGGCGAGATTGTCCTTAGGGTCGAACACATCCTTCACCCCGAACCGTTCGGCGGTGGCCGGGATCAACTGCAGCAGACCACAGGCTCCCTTGTGGGACACGGCGAACGGATCGAAGTTGGATTCCACCTGGATCATGGCGGTGATCACTGCAGGGTCCAGCTCGTACTCCGCCGCCACGGTCCGGATCATGTCGGCATATTCACCGGCCACCCGGGTCCAGGGCAGCGGCGCATCCGATTCCTCCTCCGGCTCCGGCACCACAGGGACGTACCGTTGCACTCTGGTGACCCGGTTTCTGGGGACGGCGACGGAGGCCGACGAATCCAGCACCAGGACGAAATATTCACCGTCCAGACGGAGGCTCTCCACCACCATGGTCCGGCCATCCACGAACTCCACCTGTTCGGCGGCGGCGGCGGCGGCAGACCCGAGTACGGCGGCCGCCAGGGCGAGTGCCTGTATCGATTTAAACACAGTCACCGCCTTCGAAACGCCCGTTCCATCTCCTCCAGGGTGAGCCGGAACAGGGCAGGCCTTCCGTGGGGACAGGTAGTCGGATTTTCAACCCGGAACAGATCGTCAATCAGCGCCTGCATGCCGTTGCGATCCAGCGGGTGGTTAACCTTGATCGCCGCCTTGCAGGCGGCGGTAGTCACCAGCCTGTAGCGCAGATCTTCCGCCGCCGTGGCGCTGGATTTCACTTCCGCCGCATCGCCCAGCAGTTCGTGGACCAGATCCTCCGGGTCAACCTCCGCCGCGTGGGCAGGCACGCCGTCCACCCGTACCGTGTTCCCGCCGAACGGCTCGATGAGGAAGCCGAGACGCCGGAACTCTTCCTGTTCTCCTTCCAGAGTAACGAACTCGGACGGCGCAAGTTCCATCACCTTGGGGAACAGCAACCGCTGCACCTGGACCTGCTTGCTCTCCGCTTCGGCCATGAATCTCTCGAAGATCACCCGCTCGTGGGCGGCGTGCTGATCCACTATCACCAGCCCTTCCCGATCCTGGGCAACGATGTACGAATCCCTGTACTGGGCCAGGGCCCTGGCCCCACCCTCAGGTGTCCCGGCTTCCGGGCTCTGCGGTTCGGCGGGATCCTCTTCGAACCGACGGTAGGCGGCAGGTTCGAACACCGAGAACGGCGACGCCGGACCGGGGGGCGACAACCGCAGTGGAGGCGCAACGGGCGGCCGGAGCTGATCCAGACGGGGGACCATACCCTGGTGGGACAGGGCGGAGAGGAGCGTGGTTCTGACCCGCTCATGGACCAGGGACGACTGCTGGAATCGGACCTCGGTTTTCTGGGGATGGACATTGACATCCAGGATCGAACCGTCCAGGGCAAGGAACAGCACCACCTCCGGGAAACGGCCTCGGGGAACCGTGTTGCCGTACGCCTCCTTCACGGCGTGGGTCAGGACCCGGTCGGTTACCGCCCGGCCATTGACGAACAGGTGCTGCCGGTCCCGTCTGGCCAGGGCATGGGCCGGGCGTCCGGCGAATCCGTGGACCCGGACACCCCCCTCCCCGGAATCGAACCGGATCATCCGTTCCGCCACCTCCCCGCCTAGGACCTGCCGGATCCTGGTTGCTGCATCCCCGACGGCCGGTGCGTCCAGTAACCTGCGGCCTGCCTGCTCCAGGCTGAACCGGACGTCAGGCCGGGCCAGGGCGTACCGGGTCACGATCCTCACGATGTGGGCAGTCTCGGTGCCGTCGGCCCGCATGAATTTTCGACGGGCCGGCACGTTGTGGAACAAGCGGTCCACCTCCACCGTGGTCCCCCGGGGGAACCCGCCTTCCCGGATGTGGTGGATCTTCCCGGACCGGATCTCAATCTCGGCACCCGATCCGTCTTCCGCCGCCGTGCGCAGGATGAACCTGGAAACTGCGGCTATGCTGGGCAGCGCCTCCCCACGGAACCCGAGGGTTCGGATCGACTCCAGATCCCCGCTTTCGTCCAGTTTGCTGGTGGCGTGGCGCTCGATGCTCATGAGGGCGTCGTCCCGGTCCATCCCGCAGCCGTCATCCAGGACATGGATGAACCGCTTGCCTCCGCCCTCGATCCGGATGTCGATGCGGAGCGCTCCGGCGTCCAGGCTGTTCTCCAGCAGTTCCTTGACCACCGATGCCGGGCGCTCCACCACTTCACCGGCGGCGATCCGGTTGATCAAGTGATCGTCAAGCAGGTGAATTTTCCCCAAAATCGTACCCTATGTCTGCATTCCGGCCTGGTTGCAAAAGATCGATTCTAGTATGCCATTTTTGCATCAAGCTGACCTCAACCGATGCCAGGAAGGCGCAAATCGAGGACACAGTCGTGCCGTACCGGCCTCATCCGGTCATACCCCACTTTTCGGCTTCTGAGCCTGTTTCCCGTTTGTTTTCAGCATTTTAATGATAGTTTTCGACATTTTTTCGTGAATCGGCAAAATTCCGGCACGAGAGTTGCTGTTTGCAAGGCCGAGGGGATCGACGGGAGGTGCCAGGGTGTTTATCCCGCTGCTGCAAAAGGAACGGTCCATTGATGACTTTGTGGATCCTTCAGGCGAATGCCGGCTTGCCAGCCTTCTGACCGACGCGAGCATCGATGACCAGGTTGAGGAGCTGTACAGCAAAGAGGTGGCCGGTCTTGTTCGTACCGCCCTGGTGGGGCTGGACGACCGTGAACGCCACATTATCCGAAATCGCTTCGGCCTGCTGGGAGGCGCGGAACAGACCCTGGAAGAAATAGGCCGGACCCTGAACCTGAGTCGTGAACGGGTGCGCCAGCTGGAGCGGGAAGCGAAATTGAAATTGCGCCAGATGCTTCAGCATCATGAGGCTTACCTGAAATTCTCCCTGGCCTGAAGGTTCTTCAGAAGATCTGCCCGATAGAGAGGAAGTACTCGCCCCGGGACTCCTCGTCCTTGCGATCGAGCTTGTGTCCATATTCCAGGCGGATGGGACCGATGGGCGTCTCTACGTGCAACCCGGCTCCCAGGGCGTGGCGCAGGTCGGTGGGCTTGAACTCCTCCAGAGTGAGGTAGACGTTGCCGGCGTCATAGAAAACCACCCCCCGCAACATCCGCCACAGCGGCTGCCTCCACTCCTGAGAAAGCAGCAGCATCGACTCCCCTCCCAGCGGCACGCCGTTGCTCCCAAGGGGGCCGAGTTGGTCCCGGGCGAACCCCCGGTGGGTGCGATCACCGCCGGCGAAAAACCGTTCCGATAGCGGCACACGCACAGTCGGCCCGTAGGAGTCCGCCAACCCCACGCGCAGCCCGGAGGCGAAGGTGCCGCCTCCGTTGAAGGTCCGGGTGTAGGATCCGCGGCCGGAGAATTTCGCGAAGGATGCCTCGGAACCTAACCAGGGCGCGAACAACCGGATCTCCGAGCTGAGGTAGTCCCCTTCCCGGGTCAGAAAAGGATCGTCCCGGCTGTCCCGCACCAGGGCAAACCCGATATCTCCCAGTTTCAGATCTTCCAGCTTCTGTTCCTGAATCAGGTCGTCGCTGCCTTCCTGAATATCGAACAGGTCGACCCGCTGGATGTTGTACCGGAAGAACCGCTTCCAGTTCGGACGAAACTCATGCTCCACACGGAGCGCGATGGATCTTCGCCGGAAACTGAACCCGATCTCGTCCTTGCGCTGGTTCAGGAGGCTGATCAGGGCCGGCCATTTCCGTGTGAACAGCCTCGGCTCCTCGATCAGCACCTGCACCCAACGCTCTTCTTCACTGGCCCTGGCGTGAAGTGTCAGGCTGCGATCGTACCCTCCAACATTTTCGTGGGTAACCACGAACTCGCCCCGGGGGCCGAATTCACTACTGTACCCGGCGCCCACCCGCAGGCGAAACGGCGGCAGTTCCCGGACCTTGACCACCAGGGTCCGCTTCTCGCCCGGCGCACCGGGGTCGGCCTCCAGATCGATGCTGACCTGGCTGAACAGCCCCAGGCGGTAAAGGTTGTGCTGGCTCGTAAGGAGAGTGGCCCGCGATACCGGTTCTCCGCGCCGGAAGGTCAGCTCCCGACGGATGATCTTCGTCTGGGTGCGGATGTTCCCCTCTATGCGCACATCCCCCACCACCGCCCGGGGCCCGGAGGCGATGGCGAACCGGACCTGCACCGTGTCCTCCGCCAGAACGCCGGAACCGTCCACACGGGCGTCCGGGTACCCTTCCCGGTCCATGGCGGATCGCAGGCGGCTCTCCGCCTCCACAAGAGCCCGTGGAGTGAACAGGTCCCCCGGCAAGATGGAGGCCCAGGCGGCCAGTTGCTCATGGTCAAAAGGACCCTCCTCCGGAAACTCCACTCCGGACACGGTGAACCGGGGCCCTTCCTGCACCCTGAGCACCACGTCCACCTTGTCTCCGGTGGTGGCCAACCGTATTCGGGGCGGCGGCGTGCGGACCAGGAGGTGACCGTTGTCCCGATACAGGTTCCGGATCGCTCCCAGATCCTCTTCGAGCTTCTCGGGGAGTAGATCGTCCCTGCCGAAGGTTGAACCGGAGGAGGTAAGAACCTGCTTGCGAAGCCGGGCTTCCGGGATGGAGTCGTTGCCCTCGAAAGACAGCGACTGCACCTCCACCCTCGGGCCGGGATCGATCCTGAAGGTAGTGCTCATGCCTTTGTCGCCTTCCAGGCTCTCCACGACGACATCCACGGTGAAATGTCCCTGCTCCAGGAAGTACTGGCGGATCTTTTGTTCCGTCTCCTCGAACTGATCGTCAACGAACTCCGACTCCACCCACATCTCCTCCAGTTCTTTCCGGAGGTTCTTCTCATCCTTGGGCCGGATGCCCTGGAACTGCACCTGGTAGAGCGGTCCCGGCTCAACGACATAGACCACGGTCACCCCGTCATTCCCCTCATGCCCGGTAACCTCCGGTTCCACACTGACGTGGATCCGTCCGGACCGGACGTAGAAGCGCCGGATCTCCTCCGCACCCTGGAACATCAGGGCGCGTCTGTAGGTCTCACCCGCCCGGAGCGGCAGCTTTCCGAGGATCTTTCCGGCCTCCTCCACGGGCAGGCCGGGCAGTTCCACGGAATGAACCATCGAACTCTTGGGAGCGGCTGCCGTGGTCGCCCCCGGCACCGCCTTCTCGGATTCTCCCCGGCGACGGTGCAGCCAGAACCTGTTGCTGAATTCAAGGCCCCCGCCGACGCCTGCCTCCGAATCGCTTTCGGCTGTCAGGTCGAACTTGCGGGAGACCTGCCAGTCCACCTTGTAGATCTGCCGTTCGTCGCCTCCCAGCTCCGTGGAATAGATGATGAACAGGTTATCGGCAACCTCCTTGCCCAAGGTGAGCTGGGTGGTGGGGTCGGCGCTGCCGGCCACCGCGTACGGGTTGATTCGCACCCGTTCCAGATGAAAGACCTTCTTGAGCCTGGTCTCGAACAGGCCGGTAAGGGCGCCGGCGAAGTAGCTGGCCGCCATGTCCGAGGTCAGGTCCAGGCCGGCGTTGCCGGGACGCTCCGCCAGGTCTTCCAGGGTGTACCCGGTGGTCAGGAGAGCCAGGATGTCCTGCTGGGACAGCGAGGGCACGCTGGAGAGCTGGTACTCGAAACGGTCCAGGGTCCCCTCGATCTTGAGAGTAACCTCGTAGCGGGACACGGTGGTAGCGGCGGTGATGTCCATGTACGGGTTGATCTTGTGCAGATCGAGCAGGTCCAGGGAACCGGACCGTATGCGGTAATCCACGTCCCGGAACCGGACCCGGCCTCCTTCCATGATAAAGATTCTCCCGGTCACCTCCGGCGCCAGCACGTTGCCGCCCACGTGCAGGTCCAGTGCAGTCTCCAGCTCAGCCACATCGTTCTTCAGCCACACCCCGTCCTCGGCGAAAATATCGAGTTGCACCGCCACCGGAACCGGCAGCACAAGCGATTCTTCAGCGGTGTATTCCCGGCTGCCGTAACCCAGGAGCTGGGGGATGTCGAACGGCTCCTTGTATACTCCCCGGAGGAGTTCCAGTCTGCCGGTGATCAGCGCCTCGTCACTGTCCCCGCGAAGAAGGAGGTCGCCTTCATACACGCCACGGAACCCTTCCGGATATGTTACCCGGGTGTTCACCGGACCGAGGGACAGGTAGTACGCCCCGGGGCTGAAGCGGTCAAACTGCATCCCCCCTGCACCGGAGATCTCCCCGCCGCCGAACCGGGAAGAAAAACCGGACAGTTCAGCCTCGCCATTGCCGAACCGTATCGTGCCACGGACATGTTCCAGAGGTTGAGGGAATCCAAGCTGCCGGACCCAGCCTTCCCGGAACCGGACAGATCCGGTCAGATCCGGATCGTCCACCGTTCCAGCCAGATGTAGGTCCACATCGGCGCTCCCTCTGGCTCGCAATTCGGGGAGTGGCGCAGCCAGCGCAGCCAGATCGACGTTCCCGGTGCAGTCCAGGAAGATGTTTCCGCTCTCCCGCATCAGGGTAAACATCCCCTTAAGGTCGGAGCGTTCCCCGCCCAGGGCCACCGGGCCGAGTTGGAGCCGCTCCCGGTCCAGGACCAGTGCGGCCGGCCTGTTCAGGACCAGGCGGTGTGTCCCCACGCGGATATCCATCTGCTCCATCGATCCGCCGGCGGTGAGGGAAGCCGGGTCCTCCAGCCCGCCTTGAACCGTAACCGTGCCGGTGAGCCTCGCCCACATCGGCGTGGCGTTGCCTGGGTCGCCGAATGCCACCCTGTATTCCCTCAAGATCAGGTTGAGGTCCATCGGAAACGTCTCGTCCCATCCGATGGCAAGGGAGCCCAACATGCTATCCCCGTCCTCGGACTGGAACCCGGCCTCCAGACCGTTCGCCTCCAGCCGAACCTTCGCGGCCATATCGGGAAGGGTGTGGCCTGCCAGGGACCAGCCGGTCCCCTGCATATAAAGAAGGCCGGTGAACGTCTCATTGCGGTAACGCACCACACCGTTCAGATCCGCCGTAGCTTCAAAGAACGGCGGTGCTTCGTCCCAGACCGGCAGTTCGGAAAAAACAATCCGGGAGCGAAGAATCGTGATTTCCGCTTCACCTCCGCCCATGTCGTAAGACACGTCCAGATCACCACGGATCCCCGGGCCGTTCACCGTCATGCCTTCGATGCGGAACAGGCCATCCACGGCCCGAGCCGACCCTTCCAGGATCCCTGCGGGGAACCCGGCGATAACCGTATCGCCCAGGGTAAACTCTCCGTCGCCGTCGAGTCCCCCGTCGCCTGCCTGCAGGTGGAATCGGCCGGACAACCGGCCGGTAACGTCGCCATCGATGCCGGCCAGCTCCATCCCTCGCGAGAGCGGGAAGTTCCTGGAGCTCAGGTCGGCGGCGCTGATCTCTCCCCCGGCCAGGTCGATCTCCATGTTCCCGGCCAGATCCCAATCTTCACTCTCCACCGTCAGGTCCCGGATCCTGACCCTGTTCCCCTCCAGCAGGGTCCGGAACGAAAGACGGCGGTAGCTGTCCGGTCCCCAAACGCCGTCCGCAAGATCCACGGTCATATCCAGGAACGCCTGGTCCGTCAGGCCGATCTCGACCTTTATATCGCCGCTCCCCGACAGTGTCTCCATCAGGGTGTCGGGCAGTTCGGTGTCGAACCGTTCCAGGACCCTGATCGCCCCGGCGCGAGTAAGGCCGGCATCTTCCGTTTTTCCGAGCAGGCGCAGGAACTGGCCGGCGGATGTTCGGCCCCGTACAAGGTCGGCGTCCATGATGACAGCAAGCACTGCCCCGGAGGTCACCACCCGGGGCGCATCGACCTGCAGCACACCGGACCGGATGCCGAACTCTCCCGCTCCTTCCACAGGCAGCAGCCCCTCCCGTGAGCGACGCCTTAGCACCGCTTTCCCCGAGCCGTTCCAGGTGGACCGGTCCGGCCAGGAACCTATGAACCGGAAGGTCACGTCGCTGGAGGCGGCAAAGGGCAGCGGCAGTTCCAGCAGCCGGAAAAGTCCGGCAGCGTCCAGCCCGGCGCCGGCAACGTCCATCCGCAGTTCTCGATCCAGGTTCCACGGCACCTGAACCGCTCCGGTAACTGCGCCGCCGAAAGCGGTCCCCTCCAGGTGGTCCAGGGTCAGAGTATCAAGATCGATAGTGGCGTCGGCGGCGATGCGGTCGGTCTTCACCGGGCCGACCTGCACGCCGTATCCCTCTACCCTGCTGTGGAACCTGAGCTCCCCGCCCTCGTATTCCAGGCGCAAATCGCCTATGACCTCACCGGCCAGTTCCGGCATGCCCTCGTTCAACAGGTCGCCGAGCCCGGCCAGGTCCCCTTCCATGGAGCCTGCTCCCGTGCTCCGGACCCCGTCATCCCAGCTGATGAGGGCGTCTTCCAATTCGACCCGTCCCATGGGAGCTTCCGCCACCAGCCCGGACAGTTCCACACTGGTGCCATGTTGGCGGAACCGGGAGGACAGATCGAGGGCGATGGGAAGCCGGAACGGCGGACCCGACATTTCCGAGCTGAAAGCAACCGTACCGTCCAGGGAACGAGCGCCATCGTCCCACTTCGCAGCCAGGGAGAGGTTCCGGATATCCACCGCCATCGGCAAGTCTCTGCCCTCGTACCGCAACCGGCCGTCCCGGACCTTCAGAGCGCCGATCCTGAGATCGATGGCCAGGTCGTCTCGTTCCTTTCGGCCGGGCCCCTCAAGGAAGGAGCGATCGAGACGGATGTCCGGCCCTGTCAGCTCCAGGCTCCGGACGGAAATACGACCTGCAGGCAGTTGCAACAGATCACCCAGGGAGAACGATGCGGAACCGCTGCGGAGCTCCGCCACCAACGGCGGCCCGGTGGTGGACGGGATCTCCAGCCGGACATCCTGCAGAACGCCGCTGAGGTGCAGCAGGTCCAGATCGGCCCGGCCGACCACCAGTGACCCGCCGGTGGACGACTCCACCCGTCTGATCATGGAGTGCATCAAGTGATCGGCGATGCGGTGCCGCAGGAAAAACAGGGTCAGGGGCAGCAGGATCAGGACCACGACGCCCATCACAACCAGTCGCCGCAGCCACTTTCTTTTTTGGCGGGGTGCTTTTTGATCCTGCCTGGCGTTGGTCACGAGATGCACGGCCTTTCAGGAAAAGACCGGGAAGGCGATTAGTTCTCGCTCTCGTCGTCGTCGTCTGCCGCGGCAAGTTTCGGTTCCTCCCGGCCGACCTCTGGCTCCTCGGCCGCGTCCGCATCGTCTCCAGGATGATAATCGAATTCATCCTCTTCATCGAGGTCGTCGAACATCGCCCGGTCATCCAGGAGGCCACGCTCGTCCATATCCTGGCACTTGAGGCAAAGCCGGGCCCAGGGCGCCACCTCGAGCCGCTTGATCATGATCTCGGTTCCACAATATCCGCAACGGCCGAAATCATCGCTGCTGATGCGGCGAATGGCCTCCTCCACGATCTGGAGCTGCTTGCGGTCCATCTCGCTCAGGGAGAGCATGAACTCCTTGGCGTAGGAACTGACGGCATAATCGATGTAATCCTCAGTACCGCCCGAGGATGTCTGCATGGAGGCGCCTTTGGAAAGTGTGTAGGCCTGGGTCAGCTCGAGCTGCTTCACATGCAACATTTTTTCGAACTTGTTCAACTCCCGCTTGTGGAACCGCTTCTTCTTGCGCTTCTTGACCACCTTTTTCCGGACCGGCGCCTTCTTGACCGCTTTTTTCTTGACAGTCATTTTCTTGACAATCTTCTTCTTGACCGCCTTCTTCTTGACAGTCTTCTTCTTGACGACCTTCTTGGTCACTTTCTTCTTGGTGACCTTCTTCTTGGTGACCTTCTTCTTCGCGGTCTTTTTCCCGGCTGCCTTTTTGGCCGCCTTTTTCCTCGTCGGGGTCTTTTTAGTCACTCTGGCCGCCATGGCGCTCCCTCCAGCGGGACGGGTCTACATCAACGGCGGGCAGCCCTGCCCAGGCCGCCTGCCCTGAATGGCGCGTTAATATAATCCCCGGCTGGAGGGCCGTCAAGAAGAACCGGAACACCTGCCTTTAGGCTGTCCCGGACCCCCCTCCGCCTTTCTCCTGCAATACCGCCTGAGCGGCGGCCAGTCGGGCCACCGGAACACGGTAGGGCGAGCAGGAAACGTAGTCCAGGCCGACGTCGTGGAAGAACCCCACCGAGGCCGGATCTCCACCGTGCTCGCCGCAGACGCCGATCTTCAGGTTCTTCCGGGCGGATCTCCCTTCCCGAACGGCGAGCTCCGACCAGGCGGCCGACACCCGTTGGTATCCACGGTCTGGAACGGATCGACCGGCAGGATCCGGCGGTCGACGTACTCCGGCAGGAACTTGCCGACGTCGTCCCGGCTGTAGCCGTAGGTCATCTGGGTCAGGTCGTTGGTGCCGAAGGAGAAGAACTCGGCCTCGGCTGCGACTCTCGCCGGCGTCAGGCAGGCTCGCGGGATCTCCATCATCGTGCCGACCTGGTACCTCAGCTTCTTCCTCTGCCTTCTAGCACCTCTTCGGCCACCGCGCGGACCGCTGTCCCGGAGAGCGATGTACTCCTCGACGGTGCCGATCAGCGGGATCATCACCTCGGGACGGACCTTGATCCCCTTCTTCTGGCGCCGCGGCCGCCGCCTCGAAGATCGCCCGGCCTGCATCTCGTAGATCGCGGGGAAGGTGATGCCCAGACGGCAACCGCGGTGGCCCAGCATCGGGTTGACCTCGTGCAGCTGCTCGGCCTTCTCCTTGAGCGCTTTCACCGAAACCCCCATCTCCTTCGCCAGCTCCTTGAACTGTTCTCGTCTGTCGGCAGGAACTCGTGCAGCGGCGGATCGAGCAGCCGGATCGTCACCGGCAGGCCGTCCATCGCCTTGAAGATCCCGACGAAGTCCTTGCGCTGCATCGGCAGCAGCTTCGCCAGCGCTTCTCGCGCTGTGGACGATCCTCGGCCAGGATCATCTGCCGCACCGCGGCGATGCGCTCCTCGCCGAAGAACATGTGCTCGGTGCGGCAGAGGCCGATGCCCTCGGCGCCGAAGGCCCGGGCCACGGCGGAGTCGTTCGGCGTGTCGGCGTTGGTGCGCACCTTCAGCCTGCGGATCCTGTCGGCCCACTTCATCAGCGGGCGAACAGTTGGTAGACCGGCGGATCGCCGCTTGCAGCGTTTTCTCCACCAGCACCTGCTGGATCTCCGAGGGGTGCGGGTCCAGATCGCCGCTATAGACCTCACCGGCCGTGCCGTCCATGGAGAGCATCTCCCCCTCCTTCACCGTCGGACCGCCCGCCTTCATCCATGCTCCTTGCTCGTTGATCACATGCCTCGGCGCCGACGACGCACGGCTTGCCCATGCCCCGGGCCACCACCGCGGCGTGGGAGGTCATCCCGCCGCGGCTGGTCAGGATGCCGCCGGCCGCCACCATCCCGCCGATATCCTCGGGGCTGGTCTCAGGCCGCACCAGGACGAAGCCTTTCCCGCCGCAGCCATCTTCTCGCCTCGGCGGCGGTGAAGGCGACTATCCCGGCGGCGCGCCGGGTCCGGCCGGCAGGCCTTGCCCGAACGCCGGCCTGCGCGCCTGGCGCGTTCCTTGTCTTCCGGATCGAAGACCGGCGCCAGCAGCTGGATCAGCATGTCCGGCTCGATCCGCGCACTACCTCTTCGCGCCGGATCAGCCGTTCGTCATACAGCTCGAAGGCGATGCAGCGCGGCCAGGCCGGTGCGCTTGCCGGTCCGGGTCTGCAGCATGTAGAGCGTGCCGCGCTCGATGGTGAACTCGACGTCCTGCATGTCCTTGTAGTATCGTTCCAGCTTGCGCCGGATCTCCTGAGCTGCTTGTAGGACTGCGGCATCAGCTGCTTCCAGCGAGATCGGCGCCATCGCCGGCGGACTGCGCCCTGGAGATCGGCCGCGGGTGCGGATGCCGGCCACCACGTCCTCGCCCTGGGCGTTCATCAGGTACTCGCCGTACAGCATGTTCTCGCCGGTGGCCGGGTTGCGCGTGAAGGCCACGCCGGTGGCGCAGTCTTCGCCGAGGTTGCCGAAGACCATGCACTGCACGTTGACGGCGGTGCCGAGGTCATCGGCGATGCCGTACTGCTGCCGGTAGGTCCGCGCCCGCTGGTTGTCCCAGCTGCGGAAGACCGCCATCACCGATCCCCAGAGCTGCTTCCCGGGATCCTGGGGGAACGGCCTGCCGCTGGCCGTCTTGACCATCGCTTTGTACTGCCCGACCAGCTTCTTCAGGTCGGCGGCGGTCAGGTCGGTGTCACTCCGGACCCTGCTTTCTTTTTCATCGCTTCCAGCAGTTCCTCGAACCGGCTCTTCCCGATCTCGAGCACCACGTCGGCGTACATCTGGATGAAGCGGCGGTAGGAGTCGAAGGCGAAGCGCCCGTCGCCGGAGCTCGCGGCCAGTCCCTCCACCGCCTTGTCGTTCAGACCGAGGTTGAGGATCGTGTCCATCATGCCCGGCATGGAGAACTTGGCGCCGGAGCGCACCGAGACCAGCAGCGGGTCCTTGTTGTCGCCGAACTTCTTGCCGCGCACCCTCTCCAGCGTCCGTATCGCCTTGTCCACCTGCGCCTTGAGGCCGGCGGGCATCTTGTGCCCCCGTTCGAAGTACAGGTTGCAGGCCCGGGTGGAAATCGTGAACCCCGGCGGGACGGGGATGCCGATGCTGGTCATCTCCGCCAGGTTGGCTCCCTTGCCACCCAGCAGATCCTTCATGTCCGTGTTGCCTTCCGCTTTTCCTGCGCGAACGCGTAAACCAGCTTGTTCGACATATGCATCCTTCTTATGGCGCGTTTGGTCACGCAGTCCTGAGATGGCGATAACTCTTGAAACTCTTCTCGGCGAACGCCTCCAGACCCCGGCGGAGAAACCACTCCAGGGTTCCCCCGGGCCGGCAGACCGGCTCCGCATCCCCGATCTCTCCCGGGGGGGACGAGACCGCCCGGGACAGGAATGACAGGGCGTCAGTCCCGGCGGCCCGGACCTCGACGCCACCATCCGGCAAACAGCGGGGGCACCAGAACCCCATGTCCGGCGAACTGATGCGAATCTCGCGACTCGCAAGGTTTTCGTGACATCCGCTGCAACGGTTGATTTCCGGCAACATGCCGTGAATCCGCAGACTCCAGAACTCAAAATACCGCACGGCGGCAAACGGGCCGAGACCATCCCGCAGCCCTTCCAGCACTACTCCCAGCAGGCGGTAAAATTTTTCGTCCGGGTCGTTCTCACTGGAGAGAGCCCGGGTAATCTCCGCCAGGAGGGCGCAGGCGGCCTGCCGCGCCGGATCGGCCTGCATCTCCGCGAAGGACTGCTCCAGTTCCATGGAGTCGATGCGGTGCAGATCCCGGCCGGACTTTTCCGTCCAGTGCAGCCGGACCCGGCTCATCGGTTCAAGAGCACCGCCGAACCGCCGCCGGCTCTTTTTTGCTGAGCGGGCCACCCCGCGCACCGTTCCCGCTTCCCGGGCGAACAGTGTCAGGATCAGGTCGGCTTCACCCAACCGGGTGCTGTCAAGCAGGAACGCTTCGTCAGTACGCAACATAACCGTGAATCCCGTTGGATTTCCAAATACAAATAAAGACGCATACTATCAGAGCGTAGGAAGGGATGAGGAGCAAGACCCTCAGGAAAGGCCGATTTCGTGGAGGGTGGACTGATCGTTGCGCCAGTCCTTCCGGACCTTGACCCACAGGCTGAGGTGCATCTTTACACCCAGAAAGTCCTCCAGTTCCCGGCGAGCCTCGGTTCCCACCTGCTTCAGGAGTTCCCCCCCCTTCCCGATGACAATCGCCTTCTGGGAGTCACGCTCCACCAGGATGGTGGCGCCTGCCATGACCATCCCTTCCTTCTCCTCCCAGGTCTCCACCATCACCGCCACGGCGTGGGGAATCTCCTGCCGGGTCTTCCTGAGGATCTTTTCCCGGACGAACTCCGCCACCAGGGTTCGCTCCGTCTGGTCGGTGAGGTATTCGTCGGAAAAAAGCGGTTCCCCTTCCGGCAGGAGTTTCAGGATCTCATCCAACAGAACATCGCAACCGTCCCCACTGAGGGCGGAAACCGGAATGGCTGCGGGAAACCCGAGTTCGTCCACCACCGCCTGGAGCAGCGGAAACAGCCTGGTCTTCGGCTTGATGCGGTCCACCTTGTTAACCGCCACCACCTTAGGAACGTCCACCCCCTGTAGAAGGGTTGCGGCCTGACGATCACCGGGGCCGAGCCCCCGCTCTCCGTCCACCACCAACACCACCGCGTCCACGCCGCGACAGCGTCCCCCGGGCGATCTCAACCATCGCCTGATTCATGCGGAACTTCGGCTTGTGGAAACCGGGGGTGTCCATGAACACGATCTGGCCCTGCCCTTCCATGTTCAGTACGCCGGTGATCCGGTTCCGGGTGGTTTGCGGAACGTTGGAGACCGCCGCCACCTTCGCCCCCACCAGACGGTTCAACAGGGTCGATTTTCCGACGTTGGTCCATCCGATGATCCCCACGGCGCCGGACTTCATGGCTGGTCTTTCCCGCCGGCGCGCCGGACACGAACCTGGTACACACGGCGGTTGTCCGCCTCTTCCGCTTTCAACTCCAGGCCCTGAACCAGAATCGTCTCCCCCTTCGCCGGCACCCGGCCCAGGCAGGCCACTACCAGGCCGCCCACCGTATCGAAATCCCGGTTCTCGAATTCGATGCCGAACCGTTCCTCCAGTTCACCGACGTGCACCAGCCCGTTGAACAGCCAGCTCTCATCATCCACCCGGCGAATCTGCTCTTCCTCGGAGTCATGTTCGTCCCGGATGTCTCCTACGATCTCCTCGAAGATGTCCTCCATGGTGACCAGTCCGGCCACGCCGCCGTACTCGTCCACCACCAGGGCCATGTTGCTGGTAGTCCGCAAGCGGTCCAGCAGTTCATCCACCATCTGGGTCTCGGGAACGAAGAACGCCGGACGGAGATAAGGGGTAACCGGCTCATCGTCGCTCCCTTCGTTCCAGGCCCGGATCAGGTCCCGGATGTGCAGGATGCCGACGATGCTGTCGATGGAGTCCCGGAAAACCGGCATACAGGAGTGGGTCGCGTGCAGGAGGGCGACCCGGGCCGCCCCCACGGTGGCGCCGAACGGCAGCGCCTCGATATCGGTGCGGGGCGTCATGATTTCCCGGACCCTGGTGTCCCCGAGGTCGACGATGCTCCGCATCATCCTGCCCTCTTCCGCTTCCATGATCCCTTCCCTCTCGCCGGTCTCGAAATAGGCCTCCACAGCCTCCTCCGGCGGTTCCTCGAGGTTCACGGCATCGCCTGATTGCACCTCACCGAACCGGGAAAGCACCGCCTGCACCGGCCCGACCAGGGGCAGGGTCAGGAGGCGAACCGCCCGGAGCAACGGTATAAGCCGCCTCAGGGCGGAACGCGCTCCCCGGGAGGCGATCAACCTGGCCAGCAGGACCTCTACCAGCAGCACTACAACCAGCGCCACCGCCATAACGGCCAGGGTCAACCCCCGGCGAACATCGAGCAGGTTTCCCATGGCGATCAGCAGGGCGCAGGTACCGAGGAGGCAGATCTGCCGGGCGAAGTAGGCGGAGGTGCGATACCGGGAAACCGGTGAGTTCAGTTCCCGCAGGAAGCGGTCCTCCGTTCCCAGATCGGCGTCCAGCCGGTGCAGGGAGACATGGCTCAGAGCGTTGCCGGCCACCAGGGCGATGGTGAGGAAAAGATCGAGCACAACCAGGACCGCCGCCCCGGCTGCCGCCGCCAGAATCCACTGCAGCTCAGGCTCCATGGCAGAACTCCCGCACCAGCTTCCTTTGCATGCGCATCATGAGGCCTTCGTCGGCCTGGTGATCGTGGCCCAGGACATGCAGGTAACCGTGCACGATGAGAATCTCCAGTTCCCTCAACAGGCTGTGCCGCCGGGAAACGGCCTGCCTCACCGCAGTCTCCACCGAGATCACGATATCCCCGAGATAGGAACCGTCTTCCGGATCGTCCGGGAAGGACAGCACATCGGTGGTCTTGGGGATCGACCGGTAGGTTGCGTTGTACTCCTTCATCCTGCGGTCCGAGACCAGGCAGATGGAGAACCCGGCGTCGGACAGCCCGGCCCCTTCCGCCAGCCGCCGGGCGAAGGCGCGGAGTTCCTTCGCCGGAACCTTCTCCGTGCGCTGCCGGTTGAGAAGCAGGATCTCCATGTCAGGCTTCCGGCTCCCCTGTGGCCGGTTCTTCGGCGCTGAAATTGAACCCCGGGTAGTCCACACGGTGATGATAGATGCTTACCAGCATCCTCAGGAATGCGTTCTGGATCTTCTCCAGGTCCGCAAAGGTCAGGTCGCACTCGTCCAGCTGCCGGTCCAGCATGACGGCGTTGGTGACCTTCCGGATCATTTCCCGCATGCGGTTCTGGGTCGGCTCCTCCACGGTCCGGGCCGCCGCCTCGGCGGCGTCCGCCAGCATGAATATCGCCGCCTCCCTTGTCTGGGGCTTCGGCCCCGGGTAGCGGTAGTCATCTTCCTTGATGGTGGCCTGGCTGTTTTCCGAACTTTTCCTGGCCCTCTCATAGAAGTAGGTCATCAGGCGCGTGCCGTGATGCTGGGGGATGATGTCCACGATCTGTTCCGGCAGGCCGGCCTCCCGGGCCATGCGGATACCGTCCTTGACGTGGGAGGTAATGATCAGGGCCGACATGGACGGCACCAGCTTGTCGTGGGGGTTCACCCCGCGCTGGTTCTCCACGTAATACTCCGGCTTCACCATCTTGCCGACGTCGTGGTAGAACGCCGCCACCCGGCAGAACAGGGAGTTTGCTCCGATCGCCTTGGCCCCTTCCTCCGCCAGGGAGCCCACCACCAGGCTGTGGTTGTAGGATCCCGGCGCCTTCACCGCCAGTTGCGACAGCAGCGGATTGTCCAGATTGGAAAGTTCCAGGAGCCGGATCTCGGTCAGGACGTTGAACGCCGCTTCCAGAAGAGGCAGCGTAAAGGAGACCAGGAGTCCGGCGCCGACGGCGCCTCCTGCGAAAGCGAGACCGGCGCCGAAGGCGACCCGGGACGCTTCACCCGGAACACCCTGAATGGTGGCGAGGGCAAGGCTGGCCCCGGCTCCGAACAGCCCGATCACCAGGCCGGCCCGGAGCAGCGCCGCCCGGTTGCGATAGGTCGTGATGGCGTAGATCGCCGCGAACTGCACCAGCAGCGCCCACACCGTGAAGAAGAAGTGCCACTCGAACATCGCCCCGAACAGCACGGCGGTGAAACTGGAGTACACCATGGCGATGCGGCCTGTGGCCAGCAGCGTAATCAGGATGGCGCCGGCGCTCACCGGGATCAGGAAGACGTAGTCCTCCACATGGTTGAACGGCTGGGGCAGAGCGTCCACGATGTGCCGGAACACCCACATCATCCCCCGGGACAACAGCAGGATCGAGATCAGAACCAGCACCAGGAGGGCGTGCAGCCGGCGAATGCGCTTGAAGTCACGCTGATGGTACGTGGCGTACCGGAACAGGAAGAACGCCGTCATCGCTACCATGGCCAGAAGCCCGAGCCACTCCAGGAGCCCGAACCGGGAGACCGACGCTTTGCGGATCGCCTCCAGGACATCGAGAGCGGCGGCATCCACCCGCCCGCCCCTTGGGACCAGCACAGCTCCTTTGCCCACCGTCTCCGACATGGTGCGAACCTGGTCGGCCGCCGCCTCCCTGCGTTCCCGGGTGATCTCCGGATCGTGGTACAGGTTGGCGTCGACGAACGAGGCGGCCAGTTCCCCCAGGACCTGGCGATCGGCGGCGGAGAATTTCAGGCTCCGCACCACCTGGTCGAACACCTCCGTCCTCGCTTCGTCCAGGCCGGTGATGTGGACGAAATCATCCTGGACTTCCTCCCGGCTGCCCGGCACGTGAAGGATTGTGATCACTTGCTCGTTGAGCAGCAGGGAACGGTTGCCCACCACCATGCCGCGCATCATCCCGGACAGGGCGGTGATCAGGTTCCGCTCCAGTTCTTCCGAGTAGCGGTGCTTTTCCAGAACCCGGGCCACCGGACCCTGGTACCGTTCCGGCAGTTCCCAGTCCGCCGCTCCGGCCTTATCGTCCCGCTCCAGCGCCTCCCTGCCGGCGCGGATCAATCCGGCCAGGTCCGAAACGACACGCTGTTCCCGGTTCAGGTCGTGAACGTAGACATTCGGCTCCAGGTCCATCGCCTCCTGTCGTCTGTTTTCGGTGGCCTTGACGTCCGGAACCTGGATATCCATGGCGGCGACGATATCCTCGGCGGCGATATCTCCGGCCTGGTAATCCACACCGGGACCGCCGCAGTGCTGGGTTCCCAGGAGCGCCATGACAATGATCACCAGGGCCAGGGACCAACCGGCGTCCACCCCCAGCACCCTGTCGCTCCATCTCCGCACATGGCTGCGGACCCTGGCGGTGAAGTTCAGCTTGCGGCTAAAAGAGGACCGTGTCGACTTCTTCGGGGTGGGAGGCGACTCCGCCATCAGCCTTCCTCCTCCTGCTCCACCCGTGCCTGATCCGCCTCGTGGCGATCGTAGGCCCGGATGATGCTGCGCACCAGCGGGTGGCGGACCACATCGGTCTCATCAAAATCGCTGATATGGATCTCATTGATGCCGGCCAGGACCTTGCGGGCCTCCACCAGGCCGGAGACTTGCCGGGACGGCAGGTCGATCTGGGTAACGTCTCCGGTTACCACTGCCTTGGTCTCCATCCCGATGCGGGTCAGGAACATCTTCATCTGCTCCGAGGTGGCGTTCTGGGCCTCGTCCAGGATGACGAAGGAACGGTGCAGCGTCCTCCCCCGCATGAACGCCAGGGGTGCGACTTCAATGGTCTCCCGTTCCAGCAACCGGTCGGCATGGTCATGTTCCAGCATGACGTACAGGGCGTCGTACAGCGGACGGAGGTACGGATCGACCTTGGCGGCGATGTCGCCGGGGAGAAAACCGAGCCGCTCCCCCGCTTCCACCGCCGGCCGGGCCAGCACAATGCGGTCTACCTGCTTCTGGTTCAGAAGGGAGACCGCCATGGCCACCGCCAGGAAGGTTTTGCCGGTGCCGGCCGGTCCGATGGCGAGCACCAGGTCGTGGTTCAGCATCGCTTCCAGGTAGAGGCGCTGGTTGCGGCTCTTGGGAACGATCACCTTGCGCGTGGAGGTGCGGATGGCGCCCTGGATGAAATGATCCACGAGACGGACCGGTCCCGGTCCCTCCATGAGGCCGATGGCGGTGCGGATCTCTTCCCGCCCCAGCGGGATGCCGCGGGTCTGGAGATCGGAAAGCTGTTCCAGCAGATCCTGGACCCGTTGTTCCCGGCTTCCTGATGCCTCGCCTGTTCCGCTCAGTGTGATCTCATGTCCGCGGGCGGAGACCCGTACGTGGAACCGTTCCTCGATAAGACGGAGAGCCTCGTCGTAGTGCCCGGCCACCGCCTCGAGCGCCTGCCCGTCGAGGGTGATCGTTATCATCGTTAGTGTGCGCCTCCGATCCCGAAACTGAAGCTAACATAGGGCCGAACCGGCGGTCAATCGACCGCTATTGCTGTCTATTCCCTGTTTTCCGAAGCCAGATCGATGTGCAGATCCCGAAGTTGCCCTGCGTCGACCTTTGATGGCGACCTGGTCATGAGACAGGCGGCGCTGGTGGTTTTGGGGAAGGCGATGACATCCCGGATCGACTCCGAACCGGTGAGCATGGCGCAGACCCGGTCGAACCCCAGGGCGATGCCGCCGTGGGGCGGCGCCCCGGAGGCCAGGGCGCCCAGGAGGAACCCGAACTTCGCCTCCGCCTCTTCCTTCGAGATGTTAAGGGCCCGGAACACCCGGGACTGCACCTCCTGGTCGTGGATACGGATGCTGCCGCCGCCGATCTCCGTTCCGTTCACGACGATGTCGTAGGCCTGGGACAGGACCTCTCCCGGCGCGCTTTCCAGCTTCGGCAGATCTTCCGGCCGCGGGGAGGTGAACGGATGGTGCATGGAGAACCAGCGTCCCTCATTTTCGTCCCATTCGAACAGCGGAAACTCTTCGATCCAGAGCAGGTTCCAGAGCCCTTCCGGGATCAGCTCCCGTTCGGCGGCGACCTTGAGACGCAGCACTCCCAGGACCCGGTTGCAGACGGTGCGGCTGTCCGCCACCACCAGCGCCGCATCCCCTTCCCCGGCCCCCACCGCTCCGGCGGCGGCGCGGCAGCGCTCCTCTCCCAGCACTTTCAGAGCCGGGGATGCGATCTTGCCGCCGGGCTCGATCTTGATCCAGACCAGGCCGCCTGCGCCGGCCGCCCTGGCCCAGGCGGTCCAGCGGTCCAGCACCTTGCGGGAGACCTCTCCCGCACCGGGAACCGCAATCCCCCGAACAGCGCCGCCGTTTTCCAGTGCGCCATCGAACACCCGGAATCCGGTCCCTTGCGCGGCAGATCCCAGATCCTTGAGTTCCATGTCGAACCTGGTATCCGGCCGGTCGACGCCGAAGCGGTCCATCGCCTCGTGGTACCCCATCCGGGGCAAGCGGCAACCGGATGTCTACCCCGATCTCCCGGAACATGTCCGACCATCACCGCTTCCACCACCTGGTAGACGTCCTCCGGTGTTACGAAGGACATTTCCACATCGACCTGGGTGAACTCCGGCTGGCGGTCGGCCCGGAGGTCCTCGTCGCGGAAGCAGCGGGCGAACTGGTAGTACCGCTCGAAACCGGCCACCATCAGCAACTGCTTGAACAACTGCGGCGACTGCGGAAGTGCGTAGAAGCTGCCGGCCTGCACCCGGCTGGGCACCAGGTAGTCCCGGGCCCCTTCCGGAGTGGACCGCGTCAGGATCGGCGTCTCGATTTCATTGAACCCGAGACCGTCCATCGCCTTGCGCGTGGCGGTGGCCAAGCGGTGCCGGGTGCGCAGCACCTTCTGCAGCCTGGGACGGCGAAGGTCAAGGTAGCGATACCGCAACCTTAGTTCCTCGTTGCTCTCCACCTCCTCGTCAATGAGGAACGGAAGCTGCCCCGCCCGGTTCAGGATTTCCAGCCGGTCCACCAGGACCTCCACGGCGCCGGTGGGATGATTCGGGTTCACCGACTCCCGCTCAACTACCGTTCCCTGGAGTCCGACCACGAACTCGGACCGCACCGTCTCCGCCAGGGCATGGGCGTCAGGCGCGTGCGAGGGATCGAAGACCGCCTGCACCGTACCGGAGTAGTCCCGGATCTCCACGAAGATCAGCTGTCCCAGGTCCCGGCGGTGATGCACCCATCCGGTGAGGACCACTTCCAGGCGCCCGGCGGCGTCATCGGCGGTCAATTCGCCGCACCGCGCGGTGCGGTGGAGCAGTTCCGGCGTCTCGCTATTCACGTCTTGACTCCAAGCCGGGCAAGCAGTTCGTGCTCGTCCACGGTCTCCTGTTGACCGGTTTCAAGATCCTTGAGGCCGAACCGGCTATCCTGCAGTTCCTTCTCGCCGACGAACAGGGCGTACCTCGCCCCGGTGCGTCCGGCCCGTTTCATCTGGGCGCCCATGGGGCGCACCGCTACCGGCATGGCGACGTTCAGCCCGGCGGACCGCAGCCGGCGGGCGATGGCTATGGAACCTTCCAGCCCTTCCCGGCCAAGGCAGACCAGCACCAGGTCGGCGTTGCCGGCCACCCTGCGGTCTTCGGGCATGAGGGCCACCAGCCGTTCGGTGCCGATGGCAAAACCGAACCCGGGGACTTCCGGACCGCCCAGGTCCCGGACCAGGCCGTCGTACCGCCCGCCTCCCAGGATCGCGTTCTGGGAGCCGAGACCGGTGGAAACCACTTCGAACACGGTGCGCTGGTAATAATCCAGGCCCCGGACCATGCGGGGGTCGATGCGGTAAGGGATGCCGTAGCCATCGAGGAGCGACCGGACCTGCGCCAGGTGTTCCGCCGGTTCGTCCCCCAGGAAATCGATGGATGGAGGGGGCATCGGCCAGGAGCGCCTGGTCCTCCTCCACTTTGCAATCGAATACCCGCAGCGGGTTGTCCGCGCTCTTGCGCCGGCAGTCGTCGCACAACCGGTCCCGCAGCGGAGCCAGCCAGTCCACCAGGGCTGCCCGGTAGCGGCTGCGGCAATCCGGATCTCCCAGGCTGTTGAGCACCAGTTCCCGATCGGTGATCCCCAACTCGTCCAGGAACCGCCACAGCATCTCCAGGGTCTCCGCGTCACACAACGGATCGGGGGATCCCAGCAGTTCGGCGCCGATCTGGTGGAACTGGCGCTGCCTCCCTTTCTGAGGCCTTTCGTACCGGAACATCGGCCCGATGTAGTAGTACCGGGCCGGGAACCCGTCGGCCAGGGAGCGGTGCAGGTTGTGCTGCACGAAAGCCCGGACTACCGAGGCGGTGCTCTCCGGCCGCAGGCTTACCGACTCTTCCCCCCGCTTGAGCGTGTACATCTCCTTGTGGATGATGTCGGTTCCTTGCCCTACCGAGCGGGCGAACAGTTCGGTGGCTTCCAGCACGGGGGTCCGGATCTCCTGGAAGCGGTAGCGGCCGAAGATCTCCCTGACCGCACGCTCCACGTACAGCCAGCGTTCAACCTCCTCCGGAAGGAGGTCCCGGGTGCCCCTGAGGGCGGCGTATTTTGCCTTCATCCGACGACCCCCGTCAAGAGCGGCGCGCTAAGCCGGTGGGGTTGGACTTTTAGCATATAAGCCTCTGACGGGCAAACGGTTGCGGAGATCGGCGTGCTACCATTTCCAAGGAATGACCAACAATCCATCGGCAATTTTGTTCGCAGTCTGTCTCCTGGCGCTGTCCGCCCTGCCGGCGGCCGGCCAGGGGTACGGCGGGGCAACCATGGAGCAGTCACCTTTCCCCGTCCTGAAGCCGCAACGGAAGTCTCCGGCCCCACCACCGGTCTCTCTGGTGCTGGTGCAGGAAGTTCCGATCCCCGGCCCCCTGGCCGGTTCCGCCATGGAGGTGGACGGCAACTCGGTGCGAGTGCCGGTGCACGGCGGCTACGTACTGGTGGACCTCAGCGCAAGGGGCGAGCCGGTGGTGACCCTGGTGCAAGCCGAAACGGCGGAGCCCGGGGAGGACGGCGGCTGGATTCTGGCGGGCAAGAAACAACGATACCGCTTCAGGACAGAACCTGAGGGGCGGATCGTGGCCCAGAAACGGCCGTCATCGCGGTCCAGCGCCTGGAGAGGCTGCTGGGACCTCAAGACCCCCGGCAGCACCCCGGCGCCACCTCTCATGGTGGGCAAGATGCTCCTGTTCGGATGCAGCGACAACCGGGTCTATGCGCTGAAGGCCCGCAACGGCCACCGGCTTTGGCACCAGGACCTCGAACACCGCATCCTGTTCCCCCTGGTGCACTGGCGGGGGCGGATCGAGGGCGAGGAATACGATCTGGTCCTGGTGGTGCCCCATCCGGGCCGGTCGATCCGGGTGCTGGACCCGTTCGACGGCAAGTCCCTGGCCCGGTTTAGATTGGGGCAAGGAAACACCCAGAACACTGAGGACGAGGTGGCCTCCCACCCTGCGATCCTCGCCGACGGCCTCATCGTCCTCCCGGTCCAGAAGTACCGATCGGAGGAAGCAGTGCTGCAACTGCTCCGTCTGGATCGCCAGGTCGGGAAAGCGGACAAGAAGGACGTAAATGGTCTATAATAGAGCGATGCGATCAAAAACCGAGACCAAAACTATTCGGGGGCTGGACCGGACAGCGCTTCTTTCCCTCTATCGCACCATGCTGCTGTCCAGGCGGATCGACGACAAGGAGATCCAGCTCAAGCGACAGAACAAGATCTTCTTCCAGATCAACGGCGTCGGCCACGAGGCGGTGGGAGCGGCGGTCGGGCAGGTCCTGAAGCCGGGCTACGACTGGTTCTTCTTCTACTACCGGGATCGGGCCGACCTCCCTCGGCCTCGGTTTGACGCCGGACGAGATGTTCCTGCAGGCAGTACGGCACCGCCGACGACCCCCAGAGCGGCGGCCGGCAGATGCCGTCCCATTTCAGTGCCAGCCGGCTGAATATCGTCAGCACCTCCTCGCCCTACCGGCACCCAGTTCCTCCAGGCGGTGGGCGCCGCCGAGGCCGGCATCCGCGCCGCCCGCTACGAGGGCGAGCCGCCGATCGACCTTCGAGCACGACGAGATCGCCCTGGTCACCTCCGGCGACGGCACGACCAGCCAGGGCGAGTTCTGGGAAGCGCTGAACTCGGCGAGCAACATCAAGCTGCCGGTGATTTTCCGTGATCGAAGACAACGGCTACGCCATCTCCATGCCGGTCGAGGTGAACACCGCCGGCGGCAGCATCAGCAAGCTGGTCGCATCGTTCCCGGACTTCCTGATCCGGGAGGTGGACGGCTGCGACCCTCTGGCATGTATCGACGCCCTCACCGCCGCCGCCGACCACTGCCGCGCCCGGAAAGGCCCGGCCCTGGTCCACGCCCACGTCATCCGGCCGTACAGCCACTCCCTGTCCGACGACGAGGTGCATGTACAAGACGGAACTGGAACGCGAGGATGAGGCGAAACGGGATCCGCTGGTCACCTTCCCCGCCATGCTGGTTCGGGAAGGGCATCGTGGACCAGGGCGTCCTGGACGCCCTGAAAACCCAGGTGGACGAGGAGGTCAACGAGGCCGCCGATCAGGCGGAGGCCCGGCCGCGGCCGGAGCCCGGAATCGGCCCTGAACTACGTCTACTCCCCCGACGTGGATCCGACGTCAGACGCATTCGCTACGGAACCCAAGTACGAAGGCGACCCGACCACGATGGTCGACCTGCTCAACAACTGCATGCGCGACGAGATGAGGACGCGACCCGCGCAATCCTGCTGTTCGGCGAAGACGTGGCCGACGCCTCCCGGGAGGAGGCCCTGGACGAGGTCAAGGGCAAAGGCGGCGTCTTCAAGGTGACCTGGGGCCTGCAGAAGAGAGTTCGGCGCGCGACCGCGTGTTCAACACGCCGCTGGCGGAGGCCAACATCGTCGGCCGGGCCATCGGCATGGCGCTGCGGGGCATGAAACCGGTGGTCGAGATCCAGTTCTTCGACTACATCTGGCCGGCCTACCACCAGATCCGGAACGAGCTGGCCACCCTGCGCTGGCGGTCCAACAACGACTTCAGCGCCCCGGTGGTGATCCGCGTCGCCTACGGCGGCTACATCCGCGGCGGCGCGCTCTACCACAGCCAGTCCGGCGCGGCGCTGTTCACCGCCAACCCGGGTCTCCGCGTGGTCTGCCCGTCCAACGCCGAAGACGCCAACGGCCTGCTCGAACCGCGATCCGCTGCGACGATCCGGTGCTCTTCTTCGAACACAAGCATCTCTACCGCCAGACCTACAACAAGGGCAACTACCCCGGCCCGGACTACATGATCCCGTTCGGAAAAGCTCAAGTTGCCCGAGAAGGAGACCGACTCACCATCATCACCTACGGCGCCACCGTCAACCGCGCCCTGCAGGCCGCACGAAAAGCAGAGGAAGAAGGGATCTCCACCGAGATCCTCGACCTCCGTTCACTCTCACCCGTAGACTGGGACGGCATCGCAACCTCCATCCGCAAAACGAGCAAGGCGCTGGTGCTGTACGAAGACGTTCGATCCTGGGGGTACGGCGCCGAACTGGCCGCGGAGATATCCCAGCGGCATTACGAGGAACTGGACGGCCCGGTCCGCCGCCTGGCGGCCACCGATACGTTCGTCGGCTACGCACCGGAACTGGAAGATTTCATCCTGCCGCAAGTAGAGGACATCAGGAAAGAGATCATCGACCTCGCCCGCTGGTAAAGGAGCCGACCATGAACGTCATCATCGACATATGCATCATCCCCATGGGCGTCGGCGTATCGGTTTCAAAACACGTAGCCCGCTGCCAGCAGATCCTCAAGGAATCGGGCCTCTCCCACACCATGCACGCCTACGGCACCAACATCGAAGGTGAATGGGACGCCGTCATGGCCGCCGTCAAACGCTGCCATGAGGAGGTCCACGCCATGGGCGCGCCGAGGATCTCAACGACGATCAAGCTGGGAACCCGGACGGATCGCAGTCAGACGATGGAAGACAAGCTGGTGAGTGTGGCGGAGAAGCTGACCTAACGGCAATTCCTGGCTTAATTTCCTGTCGCCGCGTCCGGTCTTTTCAGTTCCGTGCCGCAAGCCGAACAGAATCTTGATTCAAGCGAATTGATTTGTCCGCAATCAGGACATTTCAGGTCTTGGACAAACATGTCGGATCCAAAGTGCATCTTCTGAATCAGCCACTGCCCTCCATTCTTTGAAAGGAAGACGTTAAGATAAATATCCCCATTCTCGTACTTTATGGAGTACCTCATATCGGCATAGGTTCCGGCCACCGTGGATGCCCCTTTTCTCCAATACGTACGCTTCATTTCAAGTCGCTCACCGCTAACACGGCTTACCCGCTCAAATAGTTCCTCGGTCTCCTCAATTGTTGTTCCCTTCTTCAATACATCATTCATCAACGCGTATGCTTCCTCGAATCGCCCGGATTCCCCCGCATCCAGGAATTCCCTCACTACAGGGGTGCACGGATCGTGGCTAGCAACCATCGAACAGGTAATAATGGAGCCAATGATAAGAAAGATAACTGATAAGAGTATACCTAAGATAATACAACCAGTTAAACTGTTGTCGTCCTTCGTCTTTCCTTTATCCGGATCATGTTCGTTGTTCATTGTTCCTTTACTTTGCCGGCGGCGATTCTTCCCTTGCATGATCACCACATTTCAACTTCAGATAGCTGAGTTCATCCTGTAAATCGCGGATGTTTCCCTCAATCAGTATCTTTACCAACTGCTTGCTGGATGACGGTTTCTTGATGTGTTCCTTAGGTGACTCGTAGTAAATGCTGATTATTGCCACCCGACGGAGCGCTCGGCTCACCCAATATCGACTCCTGCTGTGGACAGCCAGATCACCCTCATCCGAGGGCATGTACAGGCTGATCCATTCTTCATTCCGGGAAGTGCAGTATTCCCAATCGGGCTTCAGAAAGTAGCCGTCATAGAACTCCAGGACTTGAATCGACGGATGTTCCGCGAATACATGAAAGTGCAGACTCTGGATATTTTCATGCGGTCGATGCATGGTGATATCCGTGGCGCCTTCCGGAGTCGGTATATGGTAAACCCACTCAAATCCTGCATCCTTTGTGGGTCCCGACATCAGTGCGACGAGCATCATGATGAAGATTTTCATTTGCGCTCCTCCGGTATATCCAATGCCGAATCGTCTTGCGAGGCTGATTCATGGACTACTCGGATCCTTGAATGATACCCATCGCTATAAGCAGCCCCAAAACCATGATCGCGGCTCCGATGATCCCGAAGAATAATCCTGTACCGCTTCTGCCAAACCGGCGGATGAAGAACTGCGCATTCCATTGGTTCATGAACCGGTCCCAATCGAAAACAGCACAGCAAAGGGTGAAGGCACCGCCGGCCGCGACGAACCATCCCATTCTTCTTACTCCTTGTTCTTCGTTGTTCTAATGTACAGCACCCCTGGCCTCGTTAAGCGCCTGTTCCACAACAAGACCCACACGTGATCTTGGTCGGTGCATCCATCACCGCGAAATCTTTCGAGGTGATGTTCGTCAGATTGGGGTGTGTCACCACAGAATTGAAAAGCTCAGTCTTGGCGAAGTTCTCCATGGCAGCCCGATCGCTCCACATATATACCCCTCCAAAGGTCCCGGTGGATGCATCGGCGAGCCATATCTTCGAATCCAGACCTGGCACCTTCGCGAATGCGAGGGCCAGTTCACTGCTGATTCCCGCGTACTCCTGTTCACTCATACCTTTCAGCTGAAAGTTGACGATCTGAACGTGCATGACCTCCTCCTTTTTTAAAGCCTTGTGCTTTCCCCCTAAACATCCAGCCGCTCAAATTCATTTTTTGTTATTTCCGATTTCACCTTCCCCGTGTGAGCAATGCCCGCAGGCTCAAACAGCATTAGCCTGACATGGCCTTGAGGAACAACCCTGTGTTCGACTCCTCTGGGAACAATGTAAAACTCACCGGCCTGCAATACCGTTGCCTTATCCCTCTCATGGATGTCCAACACGCCGTCCAACACGAGGAACATTTCGTCCTCTTTGGCATGAGTATGCCATGGGACTTTGTCGCCTTCTACGCGGACGACCATAATATATTGCCCATTCAACTCGCCCACGATCTTAGGCGAGAACGTATCGTTGAAGCGCTCGAAGCATCGATCGCAGATTTACCACCCCCGACATATCACCTCCTGTTGCATAACGGACCGGCATTCAGCAATACATTGTGATGCGCAACACGGACCTAGCTACTTCGGGGCGCGAGTTCGACCTTGAAGCTCCGAGTCTGAGCTCTTCAGCAGAAGAATACGCAACCATGAATCGAGCATTGCCTGAGACAGATTTCTCAACACCTGAAAAAAAGCGACGAGAGTCGAGTATCGGGCCCGCCAAGACCCATGTACGCAATGAAAGATGGTTTCTGCGTCCTGTAGATTGCTCTCAATTCCCGGAAGTGCCTCTTCCATTTTTTCGAACTTGAACGGCAAAAAATAACGGCCCATGCTACTTAAGCTCACAGGTCTGCCTTGGCATCGGCAAACTAGACCGATAGGTCGGCTTGTTTCGCGCTCAATTCCTGGAGTCTCTTGTCGGTACGACGATTATCACATCGATGATCTTCTAGGTATGATCTCGCGTCCTCAGTTAATCGATCCTTCCGAGGTATACATATGCGTTCTGCGAATCGCTTCCAAGCCCAGGAAACTGCCAATCGGCGATGACTGAGTTCAAGAACCAGTTGTAGTCCTGGCTACCCAGCCGGCGAATTTCAAAGCTGCCTCATAATCTACCGGTCGATGGCCTGCGCTGACTCTGCCTCAGTCTCGATTCCTCAGTGATTCAGATCGCGTCTCGAACCGCTCGCTCGAGCTTGCCAACAAGGAGTCGCTAGACATGTACTTGATTGTGTACGTAGCTCTGCAGTGTTGAAGCGCGAGCTTCTGGTTGGCATTCAGGAAACAATGACGTGCTTTCCAAGCGGACCGGTCAGCAATCCGTACTCGTATTCAACGTTGGTTCGGGATGTTCTTTCCCCCCTCGATGGCGTCATCGAGTCTCGCGATGCAGAATTTCGATTCGATGATCTTCCGCAGATCCATTCATGCCGAAAATGTCCGGTTCCGTAAGCGCGCTCCTTCACTACGATGACCGGCTCATATGCGGTGCCGCATCACCTTCCTCCGGAATCAGTCCACTGTTGGCTCCAGGTTCTCATCACTCGGCACGCAATGATACAGGTCTTGGACTGCGTGCAAAGCCTTACAACACTCGTGCTCGCTTTCCGACGAAGCAATGCTTGTTGCACCTAAACGGCGAGTCTTGCTCATCTTGAAGGACCAATCAGCTCCGCCGGAATCGCGGACCGTCCTGCCAGGCCACTCTTCACCGCCCTAACGTCTCAGGAAGCTACCACATGTGAACGCACCAGCACTTTCCGCATAACGTTGGCTTCACCTGCAAAGCTGGCTTGCGCTGACCTGGCGCAAGCCAGATCGTGACGAGACGCGCCTCGTCAGGTTCAAGCACTTGATAGCCACCTTCCGGCGACACCACCCTAAACCAATCACGAATAACTTGACGCCCTCTTTCCATTTCTTCGAACGCTAATCTCAGTATATGACAAACCGTGTTTCGGAGATGCGCGATTAATCTTGCTCCCCGAACAGTTGGTTTGTCTCGAAGATACCTGCGAAAATCGTTTTCCAACAATGATCTATAACCCGCAGCAACTGCGGGTACTGTCATCAAATAGCATTTGTCCCTTAATCCTTGCGCCATCCAACGCTTTACCTCTTCATTCTACTTCTAACTTGTCGGTTTCCTGTTGCACGTCAGTTGGCACTTTGTCCCAGCACGCTTCATTCCAGGTCTTTGTGATTGTTTCGACAACAAATTCTCTCGAGGTAATTTTCGAACACAAAAAACAACCGATAGCCTTCGGATGCTTTGTTTGCAGACTTTACTGACTCCGGCAACGAGGACGTTAAATCATAGTGCTCTGAAATCATCAGGCGATCGCCGGCTACGACCTCGGGAATTTTTCCGATTGTCTTTGACGCCGTTTGAGCCAGCATTATAAAAAGAGCAAGTTTCCCATCGTCGCTCATTTGAATACCTTCCGAATCGCGTTGAAGATATTCATATACGTTTCTTCGTTTCCGTTAGACGGCAGATGAATCTGTAAGTTGTAGTGGAATTCGGGTCGAAGGCCCGCGCCAACTTGTGCAAAGCCACGACCGACTCGCGTCATTTCTGGATCCTTATCCACTTCACCGTCCTCTCATACCGCCGTCTTCTTCAACAGACGAAGCCGATGTTAAGTCTGCTATCGCCAGTAGCGCCTTCAGGTTCCAACTATCGTGGTCGTTGTACCGGTCTCAGCCCCAGGAAACTTGTGCGACTAGGGCCCTTTGACTCCGAAGGTTCTAACGTCTTAGCACTTTCGTTCGCAACCAATAGTGGCGAAAACGCTCTCCGCACTCCGTTCTCGATTTCGACCGCAGCTCCTGTTCGTTTTTCAGTTAGCCGTACAATGGTCGGCTTTCGCATTGTTCTTCAAAACAGCCAAGTTGCTTAAGGAATTTATCTGCTGTCGGTCACCCACACCTTTTATACCGATCGTGTCGTAGAGATACTTGTGGGTAAATGTGTCTGGAATTTTTGTGACTGAATCTTTGTGAACAGTTTCCCTACGTTCTTATACGAAGGCAAATATGGTAATTCTTTCGCCATGACCATTCCTTTCCTGTGTGGCTACCGTTTTGGACAAACTGCAGCCGTGCGAAGGCGTGTGGCTTGCGGCGCAAGCCGCATGCCGCAGCCGGCTGGCAGTTTGGGCCAATTGTTAGACAACACTCTTAAACTCTAAAGACTATCTTTGGTCTATTGAACATGATGAGGAACCAAGTATAGAAGGCATTCGCGAATCGGAGTACCGCAGCATCCTTGAGTTCATCTCAGCTGGCATCGTGGAGAGATCGGGGAATAGATAGAAGGGTTTTGCAGAGAGAACCGAGAGCAGGAGGATAAGGTTCCATAACGTCGCACAGACCATGACCACAGTGAATGCAACTTTAGCTCTTTGCCTTCGGCGCTTGAGGCCTACACCTATCCACACCAGTAGAGAACACCAAGCAACAGCAAATAGCCCGTATTGCCCATATTTGCCAGACTCTACAACCGTTTCGAATGTGGACACGAACAGAATCAGGCCAAAAGCCAAGCCTAGACAACCCATCAGGATAAGGACCCAGGCGACACCATTGACTAATTTGCTGCGGGTTGATCTCTGGCCTGTAAGACATCATATCGAGTATCCGCGAATATATTACTATAAATATACAGACCTGCTGAACTAGCAGGCCCTGCAATTCGTCCTGATCATTATCTCATGCCGCTCGCTTCCAAGTATCTACGCTCGGAAGATTAAGCTCCAGGTGGCTTGTGCTGCATCGGGACATACAGAGCTGTATATCATGTTTTGATATACAGCAGAACTGTTGCGACTACCGTACGACCAGAAGTATCTCCCCCGCCCTGATCTCCCTTCCGTCTTCCGCACGAACCTCCACCACCTCCGCCTGGTCCGGAAGGTCGGGCAGGTCCGGGCCGCCGTACAGGATCGGGTTGAAGGTTTTCATGACCTCTACGAGTCCGATGGTGTGGCCGATTCCGATTTTGTCTCCTGTTGAGACGAACGTCGGGGCTTCCGGTGACGGTCGTGCGTAGAACACCCCGTCGGTGGGAGTGTCACGGCGAGGCAGCCGGGGGGCAGTTTGTCGCCGGCGGTTGTGGTGCTTTCATGGGTATCCCCGGCGTCATTCAGCGCGGAGTCCATCGGTTCCAGAACGAACAGCGTTTCCCCGTATTCCACCGGCGCGGAGCGGTCCCGGCGGACTGTCTCTGAAAATCGGCCTGCGATGCCGGCAGGGAGCTGGAGTGTGAACCGCCGTGTCTGGAAGCGCAGGGTGCCGATTTCGGCGCCGCTTCCCAGGAGAGAGCGGTTTTTCGGTTGATTGACCCAGATCCCGACCTTGGGGGAGAGGACTTCGATCTTGCCGTCTTTGCCGTTGCGGGTCATGGCTGTGAGGAGTTCGGACATGTTCACTCCCCTCCCAGCACGGTAAGGTCGTGGAGTGACCAGATCCTGGGGTTCTTGATTCTGCGGTAGCCGATGGACTGGTAGCTCATCTCCATGGCTGCTTCGAGATAGAGTCTGAGTTCCCCTGCTTCAATCACTTCATCCACATCCATCTGGGCGGCCGCTTTGACGGGATCCATGTCGGCAGTGATGCGGCTCTCCACGGAGTCCATTCCGGCCTTGATCTTGGCCGCTTCTTCTTTGTCGTCTGTAGCTATATTGAAGTCGTCGTCCAGTTTCGTATTGAACGCTCCGATCGCCAGGGTTCTCCCTTCCATGACGGCGAGGCGCGTGAACGGCGTCGCCAGTTGCAGGACCGGCTTGTACGGATGGCCGGCCATGGCGTAGTACCCGGCGCCGGATGCTTTGCGGAGCAGGACCGTGAACATCGGAACCGTGTTGGTTGAGTTGGTGTAGATCAGGGATGAGCCGTATCCCAGGAGGCCCTGTTCCTCCGCCTCCGGTCCGATGTCGAATCCGGAGATGTCCTGGAGCCAGATCAGCGGAATGCCGTCGTCGTTGCACGCCCGGCTGAACTGGGAGATCTTGGCAATGCCCTCTTTGTACAGGATCCCTCCCGGTCTCTTCTGTCCGCGGTGCACCGGGTGGTCGGTGAGGTTGGTGTTGTTGGCTACGATCCCGGCGTACAGGCCGTTGATCCTGCCTATGCCGCAGACCATCTCCTGCACCGACGTTCGGCGCGAACTCCTGGAACAGGGAGTGGTCCAGGATCCTGGCCAGCACCTGTTTGCACGTCGTAGGCGATGCGGTGGTCGGTGGGGAACAGGCCGTTGAGTTCCTCCGGGTCGAACCCCGGCATGGCAGCCTCGGCGCCGAAGCGGTAGTAGGCGCAGGCCGGGCTGGGGAGTCTTGCTATCTCCATCTCGGACCCGGTCCAGCAACTCTTCGTCGTCCCGGCACCCGGTGATCGGCGCAGCGGGACAGGTGCACGTGGACGTCCGGTCCTCCGATGGACAGGGAGGTGATCTGCCTGGACTTCGCGCCCTTCACCAGGGCGGCGCCGGCGATCACCATGTAGGCCTGCTCCGTCATGTAAACCACGTCGCTGATGAGCGGCATATAGCCGCCGCCGGCGATGCAGTCGCCGTGGACCCCGGCGATCTGGGGCACGCCGGCGGCGGACAGTTCCGAGTTCATCCGGAAAATCGCTCCCGCTCCGGTGCGGCCCGGGAACGTGTGGGACTGTTCCGGCAGGTACAGGCCGGAGCAGTCCACCAGGTAGACCACAGGGAGCCGGAGTCGGAGCGCGATCTCCTGGGCCCGCTGGATCTTCTCCGGCGTCAGCGGCCACCAGGAGCCGGAAGCCACCGTGTTGTCGTTGGCGATGACCACCGTCCAGCGGCCGTGGATCCGGATGAAGGCGGTTACCACCCCGGCGCCTGGAGAGGTCCGTCGTCTTGCCCGAATGTGCGGCCGTGGTTCACCAAAGTGCCGATGGGCAGGATCGGGCTGTCCGGCGTCCTTCAGGCGGTCGATGCGGTCCCAGGTCGGCAGCTTGCCCTTTTCACGGACCCTCGCTTCGTACTTCGGCCCCCAGCCGGCACGGACCTCCGTCCCGTTTCTCGCGGAGGGCGTGGTTCAGCTTGTCCTGTTGCCATGGAGCTGGTTGTCCCACGCTTCGCCGGGAAGGAATGTTTCCCGGGAGTCGCCCAGCGGTTCCAGGATGACTTTCGCCATATTCTAACCCTCCAGCAGGCCGGACCCGGCCAGCCAGTCGACATCGTATTCACCCTTAACGAAACACCGGGTGCAGGAGGATGCTGCGCTGCAGCGCCATAGTCGTGTGCACTCCCTTGACCTCCATGGAGTCCAGCGCCTTCACCGCGCCTTTCAGGCTTCCCTTGCGGTCCTTGCCGTGAACGATCAGCTTCCCCACCATGGAATCGTAATGCGGCGGGATGCGGTACCCCTCCCGAATCGCCGAGTCCCAGCGCACACCTTTGCCGGACGGTTCCTTGAATGAGCTGATGGTCCCCGGGTCCGGGCGGAAACCGTCCAGAGGATTTTCGGCGTTGATCCTGAGCTCCACCGCGTGGCCGGTGAAGGAGATCTCTTCCTGTTTCAGCTCCAGCCTGTGGCCGGCGGCAATGAGCAACTGCTGCCTTACAATATCCACGCCGGTGATCATCTCGGTTACCGGATGCTCCACCTGCAGCCGGGTGTTCAGTCTCCATGAAGTACAGTTCCCCGCCAGGCTCCCGGAGGAACTCCACCGTGCCGGCGTTGACGTAGCCGAGTGAGGCGACGGCCGTGGCAACTTTGCGGCACCAAAAGAATCTCGAAGTTCAGGTGGGATCACCGGCGACGGCGACTCTTCCACCAGCTTCTGGTGGTTGCGCTGCACCGAGCACTCCCGCTCGCCCAGGTGAATGCCGTTGCCGAAGGAGTCGCACAGGATCTGGAACTCGATATGCCGGCCGCCGGTAGACGAATTTCTCGAGGTACAGCGCCGGGTTGCCGAACGCCTTCCCCGACTCCAGGGTTGCTTCCGTAAATCCTTTGCGGAATGTGGCTTCGTCTCGGCGACGCGCATCCCGCGGCCGCCCCCTCCGGCCGTCGCCTTCAGGAGCACCGGGTATCCGATCTCCGCCGCCAGCGGAGCCCTTCCTCCACCGAGGCCAGGATCCCCGTGGAACCCGGGATCGTCGGCAGACCGGCCCTGGCGATAGTCGCCTTCGCCTCCGCCTTGTCCCCCATCCGCCGGATGGCGGAGGCCGAGGGACCGATGAAAGTCAGCCCCTGTTGCTCGCAGCGGGCGGCGAACCTCGGGTTCTCCGCCAGGAAGCCGTAGCCGGGATGGATCGCCTGGCAGCCGGTCTGGTCCGCAGCCTGCAGGATCGCCCCAGCGTACAGGTACGAATCCGCCGCCCGGGCAGGGCCGATGCAGACCGTCTCCACCGCCTCTTCCAGCCACGGGCCGTTGCGGTCCGCCTCGGAGCACACCGCCACCGCCTCGATCCCCAGCTCTTTGCACCCCCTTATGATCCTGAGGGCGATTTCGCCCCGGTTGGCTACCAGTACTTTTCGGAACACGCGCTACCCCCTTACGAGTGCATCGGGACAGAGCAGTTTACCTCAA